>NZ_CP033019.1:0-635773 GCF_003667705.1 Janthinobacterium agaricidamnosum
GTTGGCGCTGGTGAAGCTGATGGAAGAGCTGTCCGAACCCGTGACGGACAGGTTGGCCAGGAAGGCTTGCGCGGTTGAACCGAAGGTCGCGTTGGGCGTGAACGTGAACGTATCGGTGAAGTCGCCGAGCGGGCTGGGAACGGCGCTGAAGCCGCTGGTCCACAGATTGCCCGTGGTATTGACGAGGTTGACTGTGTAGGCGGTGGCGCTGGCGCTGCCAATGGAAGCAGCGCTCAGGACTGCCGCTGCGATGAGTGATTTTAATTTCATATTGATCCCCGCGAAAAAACGATTAAGTTTCAAAAAAACCGTACCGCGTTGATAAATTATCGCCGAGACTAGTCATTGTCAATTAGTTATTTTGATATCATTATGCAAACTCAAATAGCTTATTTCTAACACACGGGCATGGGGCTCGCTCAGTTGCAATACTGGACATATAATTGTCAGTGTTGCACTGAAAATTAATCGCGGATGATGTGATTTAAAAATCGTTACACAAGGAACTAATTTCTGTCGAGTAAGGGAAGAATCAAGGTCACCGCCAGGCCTCCGTCCTCGCGGTTGGCCAGGGTGATGCGCCGCCATGGGCTTCGGCGATTTTCGCGCGCCAGGGCCAGGCCCGTCCCGTGCCGCTGCGCTTGGTGGAATAAAACGGCACCAGCGCGTTTTCCAGCACGGCGCCGCTCATGCCCGGCCCGCGGTCGCTCACTTCGATGCGCAGCTGCCCTTGCGCCTGGCTGACGTGCAGGCCGATATGCTGGAGCTTGGAGCCGGACTCCAGCGCATTCTTGAGCAGGTTCAGCAGCGCCTGCTGCATTTGCGCCGCATCGAACACGGCAGCCTGCGCGGGAGGCGGACCGTCCAGCGTGAAGGCCGCTTGCGAGGCCAGGCTGTCGAGGAAGGGTTGCCATTCGCACGGTGCCAGTCGCGGTGCGGGCAGCTTGGCAAAGCGCGCGTAGCCGAGGATGAAGGTTTCCAGATGGCGCGTGCGCTCCTCGATGGTGGCGAGGATTTGCGGCAGGCGCTCCGTGTGGCCACGGCGCACCAGCTCGGCGCCGGAATGGGCCAGCGAGGCCAGCGGCGCCAGCGAGTTGTTGAGCTCATGGCTGATGACGCGGATGACCTTTTTCCAGGTTTGCACTTCCTGGCGCCGCAGCTCCAGCGTCAGCTGGCGCAGCAGCAGCAGTTCGTGCTTGCGCCCGTTCAGGCTGAAGCTGCGCCGCGCCAGGTGATACACCTCTTCCTGCTCCCCTTCGCCGCTGGTAAACAAGCCGTCGTTGCGGCGCGCCAGCGCTTCGGCCAGGGCCGGCGCCGCCTGCTGCACGATGTCGGCCAGATGATGCCTTCGAGCCGGCGTCCGTGGTGCAGCAGCTGGCGCGCGGCCAGGTTGGCGTAGACGATGGCGCTGCCCTCGGCCACCAGCAGCATGGCCACCGGCGTGTTTTGCACCATGGTGTCGAGCAGCAGTTCGCGCTGCACCAGGTCCAGGCGCTGCTTGCGCAGCACGTCGCCCAGCGCATTGTGGGCCGCCACCAGATCGGCCAGTTCATCGTTCTGCGGCCAGCGCAGGCTGAAGCCGAAGTCGCCGTCCTGGTAGCTGGCGACTGTGCCGCTCAAGGCGCGAAACAGCGACAGCATCGCCTGCAGTTGCGCGCGGATGGTAATGACGGCCACCGGCAGCACGCACAGCAGGGTACCGGCCAGCACCAGCAGCGGCTGGCCTGGCAAAAAATGCGCGAGCAGCAGGGCGATGACGATGCCCAGCACCAGCAAGGTGACGATCAGCGCCGTCCAGCGCGTGAGCAGGGAAAGACGCATGGGGCGGTCTGCCATCAGCCGCGCGCGATGCCCAGGCGTTCCATGCGCCGGTACAGGGCCTGGCGCGACAGTCCCAGTTCCTGCGCCGCCTGCGCCACCCGCCGTGTGCGCGCGCGCGGTGACGCTGTCGCGGTCCGGTTCCGCCGCGCCGGCATCCTGCGGCGCGCGCGCGGCGATGTGGCACCGGCCAGCGGCAAGCCCGTTTCCAGCGCGCCGATCACCGGGCCGGCCGTCAGCAGGCTGGCGCGCTGCATGACGTTTTTCAGTTCGCGCACATTGCCCGGCAGCCGTGGGCCAGCAAACTAGCCTGCCGTCCAGCGTTTTTTCGCTAAAAATGTCCAGCGGACGCTGGGCCAGCGGCGGCAGGCGCAGTTCGATCACGTTCAGGCGGTAGAACAGGTCTTCGCGAAACGTGCCGGCCTTGATCATCGCCGGCAGGTCGGCGTTGCTGGCGCTGATGACGCACTTTCACCTGCCGCTCGCGTTCGAGCCGAGGCGTTCGAAGCGTCCCGTTTCGAGCACGCGCAGCAGTTTCATTTGTCCGGCCAGCGGCAGGTTGCCGATCTCGTCGAGGAACAAGCCGCCGTCGGCCGCGTCGAACTTGCCGTCGCGCGCGCGCGTGATGCCGGTATAGGCGCCGGCCTCGCGCCGAACAGTTCCGCCTCGATCAGCTCCACGGGAACGGCGCCGCAATTGAGCACGACGAAGGGGCCGCCGGCGACCTGGGAATTGGCTTGCACGATGGCGGCGATGCGTTCCTTGCCGCTGCCGTTCGGCCCCGAAATGAGCACGGGCACGTCGGCGCGCGCCACCTGGCACGCCAGGTGCACGACTCTTTCGGTGGGGTCTTGCCATACCATGCCGCGCAAGTCGAAGTCGTGTTCCAGAGCGTGGCGCTGGCGCTGCTCGGCCAGCACGCGCTGGCGCAGCGCGCGGTTGGCCTGTCCCAGTTCCAGCAGGTTCTGCACGCTGGCGATCAGGCGCCGGTCATCCCAGGGCTTGGCCAGGTAGTCGGCCGCGCCGGACTTGATCAGGTCGACGGCCGCGTCGAGCTGGGTCCATGCCGTCAGCAGGATCACGGGCAGGTCGGGGTAGCGCGCGCGGATGGCGTGGAACAGCGCGCTGCCTTCCTCGCCCGACGTGGTGTCGGCCGTGAAGTTCATGTCCTGCACCACCAGGTCGATGGCGTGGCGCTCGAGCAGGTGCAAGCCTTCCTCGGGCGAGGCGGCGCGCACGGCGTCGATCTCGTGCAGGGAAAACAGCACGTCGAGCGCGATGGCCACGGCGGCATTGTCGTCAATAATCAGTACGGTAGGCATGCGCGCAGCATATCACTCAGGTGCCGGCTCAGGTACTGCGGGTGGCGGTGGCCGGCGAAATGCTGGCCGCGCGCCATGCCGGGCCGTACACGGCGCCCAGGCCCAGCAGCCAGAACACGAGCGCGCCGGCCAGCAGGTAGCCGGGCGGCAGGCGCGCCATTTCCAGCTGGCTTACCAGCAGCTGGTTCAAGCCCAGGGCCAGCAGCACGCCGCACGCCACGCCGGCGCTGGTGATCATGAAATTCTCCGTCAGGAAGTAGCGCAGGATGTCGACGCGGCGGGCGCCCAATGCGCGCCGCACGCCGATCTGCTTCCTGCGCTGCGTCACCCACAGGCTGGCGATGCCGACGATGCCGCTGGCCGTCACCAGCAGCAGCAGGGTCGACACGGCGATCAGCATCCAGGACAAGCCCTGGTCGGCCCGGTAGCGTGACGTGCGGTGCTTTTCCAGTGTATCGGTGCGTACCAGCAGGCGCTCGCTGGTGGCGCTGCGGATGGCTTGCTCGGCCTCCTTCATCAGGCGGTCGCGCTGGCCAGGCTCGGCCCGCACGGCGTACAGCAGCGAGTCGCGCGAACCCGTCAGGCGCGCCGGCAGATCAGCGAATGCTCGCCATGCGCGCTGACCTGGCCGACCTGTGTCTGCAACCGCTCCACCACGCCGATCACGCGCATTTCGTCGTCATCGTCGCCGGTGCCGTTGAACAGGGTCTTGCCGACAAAGCTGCTTTCGCCAGGCCAGATCTTTTGCGCTGCGGCGAGCGTCACGATGACCACCTTGGGAAAGGTCTCATCGACTTTTTCATCGATTTCCAGCACCTCGTCGGGATGGAAATCACGGCCTTCCACCAGCTTGAGTCCGTATGTCTTGACCAGCGAGTCAGGCGTGAAATACATCGACGTGGTGGCGCTGGCCGTGGGCTGTCCACGCTTGATGGAGACATTGGTGCTGCTGCCGGAACGCGACAGCACGGCCTGCGAGGTCTGCGCCACGGAGAGCACCGGGCAGGCTGCGCAGCAAGGCAGCCTGGCGTTTCTGGTCGGCCAGCTGGCGCTGGTGGCTGCCTTTGTCCATGCTTTGGATGTTGACATAAAAGATGTCGTTTTCAGCGGCCACGCCGGTGGGGCGGGCGGCGATCGCCTGGCGCAGGTTAACGATATGCAGGGCGTTGGCCAGGATGGCCAGGCTGATGGCGACCTGCACGGCGACGAGTACGGCACCGGTTTTGCTGCGCATCAGTGCCGACAGGATGGGCGGATTTCCATGTTGAACCTCATTGCGGTACGGTGAATGTCATTGGGATTTGAGCTGTATCGCCGGCGTCACCTGGCAGGCGCGCCAGGTGGGCAGCAACCCCGCCAGCAGGGCGGCCAGCACGGAGACGGCAAACGTCAGCAGCAGCATCGGGATATCCATGTGCGCCACGGTGCCCAGTTCCTTCGATTGCGAACGCACGACGGCCAGCGCTGCATACGCCAGCAGCAGGCCCAGCACGCCGCCGGCCAGGCCGATGACGCCCGTCTCGATCAGGAACTGGCGAAAGATGTCGCGCCGCGTGGCGCCCAGCGCACGGCGGATCCCCACTTCACTGGCGCGCACGGAAAACTTCGCCAGCAGCAGGCCGATGGTATTGACCAGGCACAGCAGCAGAAAGCCAAAGGCCAGCCAGGCCGCCAGCTTGTTGTCGTTGTCGACCACGTTCAGGAACACCATCCATTCCTTGACGTTGTACAGCGCGTTGGGCGCGTGGCGCGGCATGCGGCCCAGCTTGCGCTGCTCGGCAGCATAGCTGTCGAGATATGCCTGCAGCTCGCCACGCTGGCCCGCGTTTTCCATCTCGAACCAGAACTGCAGCCAGGTACAGTCCGACGCCAGGGTGCCCTGGAAGCCGGGGCCGCGTTCGACGCCGCTGCAGGCCATGCCGCCGTCATGCCGCGTTTCATGGCGGATGGCGCTGGCAAACGGAATGAAGAATTCATCTTCCGTGCCAAAGGCGCCCTTGCTGCCGATGATGCGGTGTATGCGCGGCACGGGATCCCAGTGATCGAGCACGCCGCTGACCAGATAGGACTGTCCCAGTACCGTCACGCGCCGGCCCACGGGATTGACCGTACCCAGCAGTCTTTCCGCCAGCGAGCGGCTCAGCACGATGATGTCGGCGCCTGGCGTCATCGGTTTCGCTCCATGGCTGGCCATACAGGAAGGGGACTTCGAACATGGCGAAGAAATCGCGCGTGGGCGCCAGGCCCTGGGCCTGGAAGGCGCCGATATCCGTGCGTGCTGGCTCGACCGGGCCGGCCACGCCGTACATGACGGTGCGGCGCACGCCCATGTTGCTGGCCATGAAATTCTTCGCGTCGGTGTAAGCCAGCTGCGACTGGCCGAAGCTGGGCTTGGCGCCCGGCACATAACTTTTCAAGGGGACGACGTCGATCATCGGCACGAACAGGCGGTCGCTCTTGTGCGGCAGCGGGTCGCCCGACATGGCATGCAGGATGGTGACGGTCGACACGCTGGCGGCCACGCCGACGGCCAGGGCACCATCAGCGCGGTCAGGGCGCGGTTGCGGCGCAGGCTGCGCAGGCCCAGCGTGAAATAGTAGCGGAACATGGTCTCTCCTTACGCGGTCGCGGCGTGCTGCGGCCTGGCCGACAGCGAGGCGCCGTGCTGCACCAGGTCCGACACCTGGCCGTCGATGATGTGCACGTTGCGCTGGCTGCGCAGCGCCAGTTCCGGATCGTGCGTGACCATCAGGATGGTGGTGCCTTGCGCGTTGATGTCTTCCAGCAGCTCCATCACGCCGCGCGCCATCTGCGTGTCCAGGTTGCCCGTCGGTTCATCGGCCAGCAGCAGCTTGGGCGACCCGGCCAGCGCGCGCGCGATCGCCACGCGCTGCTGCTGGCCGCCCGACAGTTCGGCTGGATAGTTTTCATGCGCGACGCCAGGCCCACCTTGGCCAGCGCGTCCTCGATGCGCTCCTTGCGCTCGGCGCGGTTGAAGCCCCGGTAGCGCAGCGGCACGTCGACATTGTCGAACAGCGACAGGTCGGGAATCAGATTAAAACCCTGGAAGATGAAGCCCAGCTTTTCATTGCGCAGGCGCGAACGGGCATTGTCGTCCATGCCCCTGACGTTGACGCCGTCAAGGATGTATTCGCCGTCGGTGAATTCCTCGAGCAGGCCGGCGATGTTCAGAAAGCTCGTCTTGCCCGAGCCGGACGGCCCTGTGACGGTGACGAATTCACCTTGTTGTACGTGGATGTCGAAAGCCGCGCAGGGCGTGGGTTTCGATCATGTGGGTGCGGTAGACTTTGCTCAGGTTGTGCATGCGCAGCATGGCGGGGCCTCTGTGGGGTGAGATGAGTGAGATTCAGTTGAGCGAGACGCGTGCCGCGTTCTCGAAGTTTTCCGTGCCGGCGACGACCACCTTGTCGCCCAGCTTCAAGCCGTCGAGGATTTCCACGGCCGCCACGCTGGTTGCGCCCAGTTTGATCGGCGTGCGCATCGCCACGCCGTCGCGCACGACGTAGGCGAAACGGCCGCCTTCGGCTTCGACGAAGGAGCCGCGCGCCAGCATCAGCACATCCGGTTTTTCATCGATCAGCAGGCGCGCCGCCACGCGCTGGTTCTGGCGCAGGCCGGCCGGCTGCGCGCCGTCGAAACGCACGCGCGCCAGCACCTGGTTTTTCACCACTTCGGGCGACAGCGCCGACAGCTTGCCGGTCGCCCGGACGACGCCCGTTTCGATCTCGGCGCGCATGCCCAGGCCCATGTCGGCCACATAGGTTTCCGGCACTTCGAGTTCGACTTCCAGCTGCGACAGGTCGACCAGCGTCATCAGCGCGGTATTGGCTTGCACCACGCTGCGGTTGCCACCGACAGGGTGCCGATGAAGCCGTTGACGGGCGCGCGCACGGTCAGCTCGTCGACCCTGCGCTGGGCGTTGTCGCGGACGAGGCGCTGGCGTTCCAGTTCGTTGACCTTGGTCTTCAGCGCCAGGGTCACGTCTTCGCTTTCCAGGCCCGCCGCCTGCGACGCGTGCTTGCTGCGGATATCGGCGGAATTCAAGGCATCCTTCGCCTTCTGGTAATCGATCTTGGCGATGATGCCCACCTGCGCCACGCTCTCATAGCGTTCGAGCGTGCGCTGCGCGGACAGGCGCTCGATCTCGGCCGTGTCGGCTTCACGGCGCGCCAGCAGTTTCTGCTTCTTGGCCAGGATCTGCTGGCGCGCCACTTCCGCCTCCAGCTGCTGCACGCTCGACTGTTCGCGCTTGAGGGCGTCGGACAGGTCAGGCGACTCCAGCACGGCCAGGATGTCGCCCTTTTCACCGTGTCGCCCGCCTTCGCTTTCAGCGTGACGGTGGCCACCGTGGTCGAATACAGGTGGGGCTGATCGAGGCGACCACGCGGCCCGTGACGGCCGCGTCGCGGATCAGGGTGCCGCGCGTGACGTCGGCGATGCGCAGGCGGCTGCTGTTGACGGAATGCTCGCTGTTGCGCCAGCCGGCAACGACCGCGACGGCGGCGCGATGACGATGACGGCGCCGGCCAGCAGCAGGGCGCGTTGCCTGCGGCGCTGGCCCGGCGGGGCGGACAGTACGGCGTCTTGAGAGGAGGTATCGCGGATCATGGTCATGTCTCGTGAAGGATGACTTTTCCAATGCACGATCCATGCCAATAATTAAGTCGTTGATTTGACTGGGAAAATATCGGGCGTCCGGCTGTCCGCCGTGTCCGTGCCGTCCGGCGTGTCCGCAGGCGCAGGCGGCACTTGATAAATTGGCAATCGCCTGCATCTGCTGTGGCATTCCCTTCATCGACTCCTCCGCAGGCGCCATGCATCCGTTCCTCCAGCAACTTTTCCCTGCCAGCGCCTTCGCGCCGGCGCTCGATTATCCTTTCGCGCGCAGCGACGTGGCGATGCTGCAGCGGCTGACGGGCGAGGCGCCATCGCTCGATGGCCAGACCTGGGACGAGCTGCTGCTCGACCAGTATGCGGCGCAGCTGGCGCGCGAGACCGGCATCTTCGCCAGCAGGAGCTGCACCGGCGTCTGAGCGGCGGCCAGGCCGATCCGGCCTCTGTCGCGCGCGTCCGGCGATTGCTGGACGACCCGGCACAAGTGGCCAGCCTGGAGCGCGTCTGCCTGCCCTTGCGCCAGGCCGATACAGAGGTGAGCGAGACCCTGTTCGGCGCGGCGCTGGCACCGGCGCCATGGTGGAGCGCCTGGCTATGGCTGGTGCCGCTGGCCCTGTTGCTGGCCATCGCCGCTGCCTGGCTGGTGGGCTGGCCGGCGCTGTTTGGCGTGCTGGCCGCCTGTGTCGCGCTGATGGCCGTACAGGTGCGTTTTTACGAAAGCGCCAAGCTATGGGAGCGCACGCTCGATACCTTGCGCCACCTGCTGAAAACCCGTGCCGCGCTGGCGCGGCTTGATGGACCGGCAGCCTTGCCATGGGCTGCCGGCGGCGCGCAGGCGGCCAGGCTGACGCGCGCCATCGAGCGCTCGCTGCTGCACTACGTGCCCTTCATCGATATGGTACTGGTCGAATATGGCGACTGGCTCCTGCTGAAAAACATCAAGCGCTATTTCCGCACGCGCCAGTTGGTGGCGCGGCAGCTGCCCTTTCTGCGCGACAGCTTCACCCAGGTGGCGCAGCTGGAAGCGGACCTGGCGCTGGCGCGGCACCTGCGCGCGCTTCCCGTGTTTTGCTGGGCGGGCACCGCGGCGCCGCGCTCCCTGGCCTTGCAGGGCATGCGGCATCCACTGCTGGCGAACGCCGCGCCGCTGTCGTTCGGCGTGCAGGGCAAGGGGGGCTTCATCTCAGGCCAGAACGGTATCGGCAAGAGCACCTTGCTGCGTTGCATAGGCTTGAACCTGGTCTGCGCGCGGGCCTTTGGCTTTTGTCATGCGCACAGCGCCGATGTGCCGCGCCTGGCCGTGTATGCGAGCATGCAGAACGAGGACTCGCTCGATGGCGGCGAAAGTCTGTACATCGCCGAATTGCGCCGCGCGCGCGAATTGCTGGCGTTGGCCGAGGAGGGGACGCCGGCGCTGTTCCTGATCGACGAGATTTTTCGCGGCACGAACCACCTCGAATCCGTGGCGGCGGCTGCCGCCGTGCTGCATACGCTGGCCGCGCGCCACCTGGTGATCGTCTCGTCGCACAACCTGGTGCTGGGGCCCTTGCTGGAAGACTGCCTGGCGCCGTGGTGCGTGCGCCGCGACGATGCGGGCGCGCTGCTGCTGGCGCCCGGCGTGCTGCAGGCCACGAACGGCATCGCCCTGCTGGCGCAGCGCGGTTTTGACGCCGGTATCGCGGACAAGGCCGGGCGCGTCTTCGACTGGCTCAGCACGCACATGGCGCAACCGGCCGATTGCGGCGGCGTGCTGGATCGGGCCTGAGGGCCGCGCTTATTTGTCCTGCTTTTCCGGCGTGCTCTTGTCGATCACTTCGCGGCAATCGCCACGGATGATGGCGTTGTCGTAATTGGTCCAGCCGTAGCTGTCGACGTAGCGCTTGTGCTGCTTGAAGCGGGGGCTGGCGATGCTCCATTCGGGCTGTTCCCGGCAAAGCGGATGTCGCCGAGGTCAAGCAGCGTGTGGAACATGTTTTCCGTCGACAGACGCGCCTTCTGATGGCGCTGCAGCTGCGTCACCTTGTCCGGATAGTGCTGCTGGAATTGCGGCGAATACCAGACGAAGGCGGCACGTGGAATTCGAACTGCGTGTTGTGCCCATGGAAGGCCAGGCGGCAGGTGCCGTCGTACAGGGTCTGGCCGTGATCGGCCACGTAGACGAGCGAGCTGCGCAGGGCAGTGCGCTGGCCGTCGTCCTTCAGCATGCCGATCACGTTCGACAGGAACCAGTCCGTGTACAGGATGGAGCTGTCGTAGCTGTTGTTCAGCTGCGGCTTGATCGCCGTGTCCGTGTAGACGGGCTTGTCGACGCCGAACAGCGACGGCTGCCACTTGTCGAACGATTTCGGATAGCGCTGGCTGTAGTTCCAGTGGCTGCCAGGGTATGCAGCACGATGAGTTTTTTCGGCGCCGGGTCGGCTAGCGCATTCTTGAACGGATCGAACAGGATCTGGTCGAAGTTCGAGCTGTTGGTAAAGCCGCCCAGGTTCAGGAATTGCACCACGTCCGCTTCCTTGGCAAAGACGGAGACGGGTGTGTCGAACTGGCCGAACGAGATCTGGTTCGACAGCCAGTAGGTCTTGAAGCCCGCTTCCTTGTAGGCGGTGAGGAAGGATTTTTCCGAGAAGCCATCCTTGAGGCTTGCGTGGCCGGCTTGCGCGAGATGATGACGGGCACGGACAGGCGCGTGGCGGAAACGGCCGTGATGACGTCGGCCAGCGGCACCAGATTGGCTTCCTGCTTCAGCAGGGGATTGGTGTCGCGTTCGTAGCCGTTCAGGCTCCAGCGGTCGTAGCGCGACGATTCGCCGATCACCATGACCACCACTTCCGGATGGGGATCGGGCTGTTGCTGGTGCGCGCCGAAACGGAAGCTGCTGCTCTTCTGTCCCAGCTCGGCCAGGTATCTGCGTTCCTTGTAGAAATCGAAGCCGCGCGCGGCAGGCCGAAGGGCCAGGAATTGCTGACGGTGTCGAAGGCGTAGGGCAGGCGCGCCCAGTGGGGCAGGCTGGGCCAGCCCAGGCCCGTCTCGTCGGCGCCGGCGATGCTGGCGTTCTCGGGCTTGCTGCTCTCTTCGTCTTCCTCGGCCGTTTCGTCGTCGGCCGAACTGGCGTCGCCGAAACCGGAGGCGCCCGCCTTGCCGCTGGCCGCCGGATGGCTGGCCTTGGCGGATGCGGCGGCGCTGTGCAGCACCTTGGCCTCGAAACCGAATTCGTAGCCATACCACCAGAAGCCGCCCAGCAGGATCAGCAGTACGAAGGCGGCCGGGCGCGTCTTGCCGCGCCAGTCCAGGTCGCGCGTGCGCGTGGCCGCATACCAACTCAGGGCGCACCAGGCGATCACGCCCAGCATGACGGCGCCCATCAGCCATACTTTTTGCCCGAGAAATTCCATCGCTTCCTTGGGACTGGTTTCGAAGATGATGCCCAGGTGGTGCGTGGAAATGCCCTGGCCATAGAAGATGAACAGGTAGATTTCCGTCGGCAGGGCCAGGAAGGCGGGCACCAGCAGCCAGTGGAAGTAGGCGGGGCGCTGGAACACGCTCCAGACGGCCAGCCAGGCCAGCAGCTCGAAGGTGAGCATCTGCCACGGATGCTCGAGCGCGCGCCCCAGCAGCGTGGGGATGAAGGGCACGGCCGTCAGCAAGGCATACGTCAGGAGCAGGAACAGATTGGCGGGGCGAAGCAAGGAGCGCATAAAGGAGGGCGGGAGGGCAGCGAAAAATGTCCGCTATTATCAATCCTTTTGTTGTCTTGCGGTCATACAAGAATGTGCGTGCCAGATGCTTGGTCGCAGGGAAAGAGTGCCAAATCATCAAGCGTTTGCGCGTGGCGGCGTCCGCGCCTCGCTGCCGAAAATTAGTCAAAACACCACAAATGCCCGCGATTTTTGCCTTTTTTTATAGCAAAAAGCGGTAAACTGATTGACCCCCTGTAACACAAGGTCTAAACTAGCGAGTTCTCGATTTTATTCTGCTCATCGTTTACGCATTACTTGGCATTTCATGGCCGCTCCTTATCGAGTGGCTGCGGGCGCCTCCGGTGCGCAGTAGATGAAAGCGGGACGAGGTTTTAGTCGCCGGGCATCTTGCCCGGGTTATTAATCGTAGTTTTTTGTTGGATTTATAACGATGCCAACCATCAATCAATTGATTCGCAATCCACGCGTCGCTTTGACCGTGAAGAGCAAATCGCCGGCGCTGGAAAACAGCCCGCAAAAACGTGGCGTCTGCACACGTGTTTACACCACGACTCCAAAGAAGCCTAACTCGGCTCTGCGTAAAGTCGCTAAAGTTCGCCTGACCAATGGTTTCGAAGTCATTTCGTACATTGGCGGTGAAGGCCATAACCTGCAAGAGCATAGTGTTGTGCTGTTGCGCGGCGGCCGCGTCAAGGATTTGCCGGGTGTGCGTTACCACATGGTTCGCGGTGCCCTCGATACCCAAGGCGTCAAAGACCGTAAGCAATCGCGTTCGAAGTACGGTACCAAGCGCGCTAAAGCTGGCAAGAAGTAATAAGTTGTACGCAGCAAACCCAAGTTTCGCTCAGTGGCAACTAGCTAAGTGAATGTAGTCGACCGCATCTGGTCGAGTAAGTGGAAGACTATGATGGTCGTCCGCGAGTGTGCGAAGAACGCGCGCTCAACTGAAGATTGAAAGGAATTGATATGCCACGTCGTCGTGAAGTACCCAAGCGCGAAATTTTGCCAGATCCAAAATTCGGCAACACTGATGTCGCTAAATTTGTAAACGTGCTGATGCTGTCCGGTAAGAAATCGGTTGCAGAAAACATCATCTACGGTGCTTTCGAGCACATCGCAGCAAAATCGGGCAAAGATCCGCTCGAAGTTTTTGCTACCGCAATCAACAACGCCAAGCCGCTGGTTGAGGTGAAATCCCGTCGCGTCGGTGGTGCAAACTACCAGGTGCCGGTCGAAGTTCGCCCAGTCCGTCGTATGGCTCTGTCCATGCGTTGGTTGCGTGAAGCTGCTAACAAGCGCAGCGAAAAATCGATGCCACAACGCCTCGGCGGTGAGCTGATGGAAGCGGCTGAAAGCCGCGGCGGCGCGATGAAAAAACGCGACGAAGTCCATCGTATGGCTGAAGCGAACAAAGCGTTCTCGCATTTCCGCTTCTAATATAAAGCCAGCTACCGCAAGGCGGCTGTCAAGCATCTGTTGTTCGAGGCCGGGCTCATTTTGCAAAAAAATGCTGCTCGGTTTTGTCCATTCATTTAGGATTAATTATGGCCCGCAAGACCCCCATTGAGCGCTACCGCAATATCGGTATTTCCGCTCACATCGATGCAGGTAAGACGACCACGACTGAGCGCGTCCTGTTCTACACAGGCGTGAACCATAAGCTGGGCGAAGTCCATGATGGCGCTGCCACCACCGACTGGATGGCACAGGAGCAAGAGCGCGGTATCACGATTACCTCGGCTGCTGTTACGTGCTTCTGGAAAGGCATGGCAAACAACTTCCCAGCGCACCACATCAACATCATCGACACCCCAGGCCACGTTGACTTCACCATTGAAGTGGAACGTTCGATGCGCGTGTTGGATGGCGCCTGCATGGTTTACTGTGCAGTCGGCGGCGTGCAGCCACAATCGGAAACGGTATGGCGTCAGGCTAACAAGTACAAAGTGCCACGTCTGGCCTTCGTGAACAAGATGGACCGTACCGGCGCCAACTTCTTCAAGGTCTACGATCAGATGCGTTCGCGTCTGAAAGCGAACCCAGTACCTATTCAGATGCCTATCGGCGCTGAAGACGTCTTCACCGGTGTGATCGATCTGGTCAAGATGAAAGCGGTTATCTGGGACGACGCTTCGCAAGGCATGAAGTTTGAATACGGCGACATTCCTGCACACCTGGCCGCCGATGCTGCCAAGTGGCGCGAAAACATGGTTGAAGCCGCTGCTGAAGCGTCGGAAGACCTGATGAACAAGTACCTGGAAGAAGGCGACCTGTCGGAAGCCGAGATCAAGGCTGCTCTGCGTCAGCGTACCATCGCCAGCGAAATCGTTCCAATGTTGTGCGGTACCGCCTTTAAAAACAAGGGCGTACAAGCCATGTTGGACGCGGTCATCGAGTACCTGCCATCGCCAATCGACATTCCGCCTGTCCCAGGTCTGGATGACGACGAGCAGCCAGTCGAGCGCGCAGCTGACGACAATGAGAAATTCTCGGCATTGGCGTTCAAGATCGCAACCGATCCGTTCGTCGGTCAGTTGTGCTTCATCCGTTGCTACTCGGGTACCCTGAATTCGGGCGACTCGGTGTTGAACTCCGTGAAGCAGAAGAAAGAGCGTATCGGCCGTATCGTGCAGATGCAAGCGAACGAACGCGAAGAAATCAAGGAAATGCGCGCTGGCGACATCGCCGCCGTTGTGGGTCTGAAAGACACCACCACGGGCGATACGCTTTGCGACGAAAAAGCCAGCGTGGTTCTGGAGCGCATGGTCTTCCCTGAGCCGGTGATTTCGCAGGCAGTCGAGCCAAAAACCAAGGCCGACCAGGAAAAAATGGGTCTGGCCCTGAACCGCCTGGCTGCAGAAGATCCATCGTTCCGCGTGCGTACCGATGAAGAATCGGGCCAGACCATCATCGCCGGTATGGGCGAGTTGCACCTGGACATCATCGTTGACCGCATGAAGCGCGAATTCAACGTTGAAGCGACCGTCGGCAAGCCACAAGTGGCTTACCGCGAAACGATCCGTAAAGTGTGCGAAGAGTCGGAAGGCAAATTCGTCAAGCAATCGGGTGGTCGTGGTCAATACGGTCACGTGGTTCTGAAGATCGAACCGCAAGAGCCGGGCAAGGGCTTCGAATTCGTTGACGCGATCAAGGGCGGTACCGTTCCTCGCGAATACATCCCTGCAGTTGAAAAAGGTGTGCGCGACACGCTGACTTCGGGCGTGATGGCTGGCTACCCAGTCGTTGACGTGAAAGTCACGCTGTTCTTCGGTTCGTACCATGATGTTGACTCGAACGAAAATGCATTCCGCATGGCCGCTTCGATGGCATTCAAAGATGGCTGCCGCAAAGCATCGCCAGTCATCCTGGAGCCGATGATGGCCGTGGAAGTGGAAACGCCGGAAGACTACGCCGGTACCGTGATGGGCGATCTGTCGTCGCGTCGCGGCATGGTGCAAGGTATGGATGAAATTGCTGGCGGTGGCGGCAAGATCATCAAGGCCGAAGTACCTCTGTCGGAAATGTTCGGTTACGCTACATCGTTGCGTTCGTCGACCCAAGGTCGTGCGACTTACACGATGGAATTCAAGCACTATGCTGAAGCACCTAAGCATGTGACTGAAGCAATCGTAAGCTCGAAAGCTAAGTAATAGAAGTTCCGGGCCGGCTTTCACGAGAATGCCGGTCCCTACATTTAAATCATTGTTCTAAGGAAGAATAAAATGGCAAAAGGTAAATTCGAACGGACCAAGCCGCACGTCAACGTCGGCACCATCGGCCACGTCGACCACGGTAAAACCACGCTGACCGCTGCAATCGCAACGGTTCTGTCGAAGAAATTCGGCGGCGAAGCTAAAGCATACGACCAGATCGATGCAGCACCAGAAGAAAAAGCGCGCGGTATCACGATTAACACCGCCCACGTCGAGTACGAAACGGAAACGCGTCACTACGCGCACGTTGACTGCCCAGGCCACGCCGATTACATCAAAAACATGATTACCGGTGCAGCCCAGATGGACGGCGCGATCCTGGTGTGCTCCGCAGCTGACGGCCCAATGCCACAGACCCGCGAACACATCCTGCTGGCCCGCCAAGTTGGCGTTCCATACATCATCGTGTTCCTGAACAAGTGCGACCTGGTCGACGACGCAGAGCTGCTGGAACTGGTTGAAATGGAAGTGCGCGAGCTGTTGTCGAAGTACGAATTCCCAGGCGACGACCTGCCAATCATCAAAGGTTCGGCACGTATGGCGCTGGAAGGCAAAGAAGGCGAAATGGGCGTTGACGCAGTGCTGCGTCTGGCCGATGCGCTGGATGCTTACATCCCAACGCCAGAGCGCGCTGTTGACGGTGCGTTCCTGATGCCAGTGGAAGACGTGTTCTCGATCTCGGGTCGCGGTACCGTTGTGACCGGTCGTATCGAGCGCGGCATTGTTAAAGTCGGCGAAGAGATCGAAATCGTCGGTATCACCGATACCGTCAAAACGACTTGCACCGGCGTGGAAATGTTCCGCAAGCTGCTGGACCAAGGTCAAGCTGGCGACAACGTTGGTCTGCTGCTGCGCGGCACCAAGCGTGAAGACGTGCAACGTGGTCAAGTGCTGGCCAAGCCAGGCTCGATCAAGCCGCATGCGCACTTCACCGGCGAGATCTATGTTCTGTCGAAAGACGAAGGCGGCCGTCATACGCCATTCTTCAACAACTATCGTCCACAGTTCTACTTCCGCACGACGGACGTAACCGGTTCGATCGAGTTGCCAGCAGACAAAGAAATGGTCATGCCAGGCGATAACGTGTCGATCACCGTCAAGCTGATCAACCCGATCGCGATGGAAGAAGGCCTGCGCTTCGCTATCCGCGAAGGCGGCCGTACCGTCGGCGCTGGTGTTGTTGCAAAAATCATCGCTTAATTATTAAGCGAATATAAAAGAAGACGCGTCGTCGCCCGGCGCCCTTCTTTTTATTCAACTGCCGGGGTTGGCAAGCATTTTGGTGCTATCATGTCGACCCTGACGGTTGTTGCGTCAGAAATTCCCGTATGACCTCATTGCCGTGCAATCCGCGCGGTTCGTTCTTTTAAGGAAATATCATGTCGGCACCAAACCAAAAAATCCGTATCCGCCTGAAGGCTTTCGATTACAAGCTGATCGACCAGTCCGCTCTGGAAATCGTTGAGACCGCGAAGCGCACCGGCGCTGTCGTCAAAGGCCCAGTACCACTGCCTACCCGTATTCAGCGTTTCGATGTGCTGCGTTCCCCGCACGTCAACAAAACTTCGCGCGATCAGTTCGAGATCCGTACGCACCAACGCCTGATGGACATCGTTGACCCAACGGACAAAACCGTTGACGCGCTGATGAAGCTGGACCTGCCAGCTGGTGTTGATGTCGAAATCAAACTGCAATAATCGTTTTTAAGAAGGCCGGCGGGGTATCCCGCCGCCTGAGATGGGGCCGGGCCTGCTCACGATCGTGAGTGCGCCCGGCCCCATTGCTTTTGTGCCGTGCAAAACCACTTTACAGTGCCGCGCCCGCCCGATAAAGTTGCCGCATGCTCAACGCCCTCGATACCCACCTGCTCAATGCAACTCCCCGTCAGCGCCTGCGCGGCTGGCCGCGCTTCCTGACCGAATTTTTGTATTTCGGCATCAAGGAGGCGAGGTCATGCCTGTTTGTGGGACTGTTTTTTGCTGCCGTGTTCCTGGTGCCGCGCGCCGGCCTGTTCGGCCTGCCGCGCTATGACGTGCTGCTGCTGGTAGCGCTGGCGATCCAGGGCGCGATGGTCTGGAGGGGGCTGGAAACGTGGGATGAATTGAAAGCCATCTGCCTGTTTCATGCGGTCGGCTTCGCGCTGGAGGTGTTTAAGGTGTCGGGGACGATACAGTCGTGGAGCTATCCCGACTTTGCCTACACCAAGGTGTTTGGCGTTCCCCTGTTTTCCGGCTTCATGTATGCGGCCGTGGGCAGCTACATCATCCAGACCTGGCGCCTGCTCGACATGCGGATCCGCCACCATCCGCCGTACTGGATGGCGGTGCTGATCGCGCTGCTGATCTACGCTAACTTCTTTACCCACCACTACATCGGCGACTATCGCTGGTACCTGGCCGCCTGTGCGCTGGGCTTGTATGCGCGCACCACCGTGGTGTTCCGCCCGCTCGACCGCGACCGCAGCATGCCCCTGCTGCTCGGTTTCGTGCTGGTCGGCTTCTTCATCTGGCTGGCCGAAAACATCAGCACCTTCTGGGGCGTGTGGCGCTATCCGAACCAGCTTGGCGCGTGGTCGGTGGTGCACGTCAGCAAATGGAGCTCATGGTCGCTGCTGGTGGTGATGACGTTCACGATCGTGGCCCACCTCAAGCACATCAAGGCCAGCATCCACGTGGCCCAGCCTTAGGCGCAGGCAGTCGCTTATTACAGGCTGGCCGCCACCGCCTCGAAGCGCGCGCCCAGCGCTGCTTGCGGGCCGCCTTGCAGCTGTTTGGCGTACTGGCGCAGCACTTCTGCCGAATACGTGCGCGAGCCGGGCGACAGCTTCGGCAGCAGCGGCAGCACGCGTTCCAGATAGCCCGTGCCTTCCTGCCATTTGCCTTGCGCGGCCAGGGCCGACGCCAGTTCCACCATGCGGCGGCCGACGCGCGCATCGCTGCGCGGCTGCGCCGTCTCCTCCGTGTCCAGGGCTTGCCGGTACAGTTGCTCCGCTTCGGCATTCTTGCCCTGCAAGCGCTTGATGCGGCCCAGGTTGGACTGGCGCTGCGAGACGATGTCCGCGCCGGCCCCGGCCTGCTCGGCGCTGCGCAGCGCCTGTACGCAAGCCAGTTCCGCTTCGCCAAACTGGCCCTTGCGTTCGGCCGCGTTACAGGCATCTTGTTGTGCGTTGGAGGTGGCGAGTGTCGCTGGCGCCGTGCAGGCGGCCAGCAGGCTGACAGCGCATAGCAGGCTGATGGTATGGGTCTTCATAGTCTCCTCGGACGGGTGTCAAACACGGTGTATCGGCGGAGTCATGCCGTAATAAATATACTCCAAGTTTTTTGGGGCGGGTGGCTTTTCGCCGGCCGCGCGATTGACGCCGCTTGCATGCTTCAGTGATACTCCGGGATTGTCCACTAATGCGTGCCGCCGCCATGTCCAAGACTGTCCTGATCGTGGAAGATGAACAGGCGATTGCCGACAGCATCGCCTATGCCCTGCGCACGGACGGCTTTACGCCGCGCCATGTGATGTTGGGCGAGCACGCCCTGGCCGCGCTGCGCCCCATGTCCGGCGAAGACGCTCAGACGCCTGTTCTCGTGGTGCTCGACGTGGGCTTGCCTGACATGAGCGGGCTGGAAGTATGCCGCCGGCTGCGCCAGTTTTCCGAGGTGCCGGTGATCTTCCTGACGGCCCGCAGCGACGAGATCGACCGTATCGTCGGCCTGGAAATCGGCGCCGACGATTACGTCACCAAACCGTTTTCGCCGCGCGAACTGGTGGCGCGCATCCGCGTCATCCTGCGCCGCGCAGGCGTCGCCCAGGCGCCGCGCGAGGCGGGCATGACGATAGCTGCGCCTGCCGTCGCGACCGCGCCGGCGCGCTTCGAGTTGCGCGCGCTCGAGGCGCGGGTACTGTTTCACGGCCAGCCGCTGGACCTGACCCGCTATGAATACCTGTTGCTGAAAACCCTGCTCGCGCATCCGGGCCACGTGCTGTCGCGCGCGCAGCTGATGGAGCGCGTGTGGAGCGGGGCGCCCGACACGCTCGAGCGCACGGTCGATGCGCATGTCAAATCGCTGCGCGCCAAGCTGCGCGCCGTCGACGCGCAGGCCGATCCCATCCACACCCACCGTGGCCTCGGCTACAGCCTGGCCGGCGCATGAAGATCGGCCTGCGCATCCTGCTCGGCTACTTCCTGATCGTCGGGCTGGCCGCGTGGTTCCTGCTGAATGTCTTCATGGAGCAGGTCAAGCCGGGCGTGCGCTCGACCCTGGAAGACACCCTGGTCGACACCTCGCAGCTGCTGGCCAGCCTGGTGGCGCCCGACGTGAAGGCGGGTACGCTGGCGCAGTCGCCCGTGGCCGCGCGCATGCAGGATTACGCGCGCCATGGCGTGGACGTCAATATCAATGGCGTGCGCAAGCGCACGCTCGATTACCGCATCACCATCACGGACCGGCACGGCATCGTGCTGTTCGACTCCGGCGGGCGCGACGTGGGGCGCGACTATTCGCGCTGGAATGACGTGTATCTGACCTTGCAGGGCAAGTATGGCGCGCGCAGCACGCGCAGCCGGCCCGACGACGAGATGTCGACCGTGATGCACGTGGCCGCGCCGATTCGCGACGGCAATGAGGTGATCGGCGTGCTGACGGTGGCCAAGCCGAACGCCAGCGTGCAAGCGTTTGTCGAGCGCAGCCAGCGCAAGATCCTGCAGCGCGGCGCCGTGCTGTTGCTGCTGTCGCTGCTGATCGGCCTGGCGTTCGCGTGGTGGCTGCACCATGCGCTGGGCAAGCTGATGACCTATATCGGCGATGTGGAAGCGGGGCGCAAGGTGGCGCTGCCGGCGCTGGGTACGAACGAGATCGGCACCCTGGGACGGGCGCTGGAGGCGATGCGCACGCGTCTGGAAGGCAAGGAATACGTGGAGCAGCTGATGCATACGCTGACGCATGAATTGAAAAGCCCGATCGCCGCCATCCAGGCCTCGGCCGAGCTGCTGCAGGAAGACATGCCGCCGGCCGAGCGGCGCCAGTTCCTTGCCAGTATCCTCGAGCAGAACGCGCGCCAGCGGCAATTGATCGACAAGCTGCTGGCCCTCGTGCGTGTGGAGAAGCAGCAGCGCCTCGACCACCCCGAGCGCATCGCGCTGGGGCCCCTGCTCGCGCAAGTGGCGCAGGATGCGGCCGCCACGCTGGCGGCGCGCGGCGTGCGCCTGCAGCTTCAGGCGGACGAGGCGAGTGTGGCCGGGGACGCACTGCTGCTGCGCCAGGCGCTGGGCAATCTGCTCGACAACGCGGCCGGCTTTGCGCCGCCGGGCAGCTGCATCGACGTGACGGCGCATCGCCGGGGCGCGCACGTGGAAATCGCCGTGCGCGACCGCGGCGCAGGCATCCCCGCGTATGCGCTGGAGCGCGTCTTCGAGCGTTTTTACTCCCTGCCGCGCCCGAGCGCCGGCAAGAGCACGGGCCTGGGCCTGCCCTTCGTGCGCGAGGTCGCCTCCCTGCATGGCGGCACGGTCGAGGTGCTCAATCATGCGGACGGTGGCGCCTGCGCGCACCTGTGCCTGCCGCTGGCTTAGCACACTCTTAGCGCACTTTATTTGCCCGCTTCACACGGACTGCATCGTCAGCGCATACAGCTTTTTTACACTGGCCGCCTTACTTCAAGGATGCGCCATGCAAAAAACTCTGTTAGTCAAAGCGTTGATCGTGTTCGGCCTGATGCTGATAATCGGCCTGCCTTTGCTGATGATTCAGGAAACGATCAAGGAGCGGATGGAATTCCGCCAGGAAGCCGTCAACAGCATCGCCGCCGATTCGGTGCGCGAACAAACCATCATCGGCCCCATCCTGGTGATTCCCTACACGGAGCAGTATGAAGAGCGCGTGGAGGTGGCCAAGGGCGATGACAAGGAGGCGAAATCGGCGGTGCGCACGGAGTTGTTGCGCCGCACGGTGCAGCGCCGTCTGCTTGTCTACCCGAATAATTTACTGCTCAACGGTAACATCGACACGGACCGCCGCTACCGCGGCATCCACCAGGTGCTGGTCTACAGCGGCCAGCACGCGTTCAAGGGCGACTTCACGGTGCCGGCCGGCAGCCAGCTGCCGCGCAAGTCGCCGGATTCGCGCGTGACTCTGGGTGCGCCGTTCGTGGCCCTGTCCATCGAGGACGTGCGCGGTATCCGCAACATCCCGAAAATCGACTGGGGCGGCCAGAAGATCGAGTTCGAGCAGGGTAGCGACCTGTTTGCCTTCCGCAGCGGCCTGCATGCGCCGCTGGGCGCCATGCCGCTGGCGGCGCCGCAGCAGGTGCATTTCAGCTTTGACCTGGGCCTCGATGGCATCGAACGCCAGCACTTCGTGCCGGTGGCGAAAAACAGTCAGATCAGCATCAAGTCGAACTGGCCCCATCCGCAGTTTGGCGGGCGCTTCCTGCCGTCGCCGAAATTCCGCCAGATCAACGCCGATGGCTTTCAGGTCGAGTGGAGCATCTCCTCGCTGGCCACCAATGCGCAAACGCAGCTGAGCACGATCGAGGGCGAGTTCAAGGTGCCCGACAGTGCGCCGCTGGGCCAGATCGACCGCTTCAGCGTGGGCTTCATCGAGCCGGTGAACGTGTATTCGCAATCGGACCGGGCCACCAAATATGGCTTGCTGTTCGTGGCACTGACCTTTGCCGCCTTCTTCATCTTTGAAATCCTGAAAAGCCTGCCGATCCACCCGGTGCAGTACCTGCTGGTGGGCCTGTCGCTGGTGATCTTTTTCCTGCTGCTGGTGGGCCTGGCGGAACACATCGCCTTCCTGACCGCCTATCTGATCGCCAGCGCCGCCTGTATCGTGCTGACCAGCTTTTATCTGGTGCACGTGCTGCACAACGCCTGGCGCGGGATCGGCTTCGGCGTGGGGCTGACCATGCTGTATGGCGCCCTGTATGGCTTGCTGAGCTCGGAAAACAATGCGCTGGTGATGGGCAGCATCCTGCTGTTTGCCGTGCTGGCCGCCATCATGGTGGCGACGCGCAAGGTGGACTGGTATCAGATTGGCAAAGGAGCGCCCCAAGAGTAAGACTTACCTTGGCGCCATGCGCCACCTTGCAGCCAGCCCGGACAGTGATATGCCCGGGCTGGCTTTTGCATTTTGCGCGGGGAAAGAACTGCAGCATTAATTGGTAGTTGGTTGGTATTGTTTACGGTATGCTATTGGCATTGCTTTTTAGGTAATGGCGGGCGCCGTGGCGTCTGCCCGGGGCGGTGCGAGGATGGCGTGGCGTCCTGGTTGTTTGTCCATCCGATAAAACGGAGATGCAATATGATCAAGAAGACGATGGTTTTTCTGTTTGCGTTGGGCCTGAGCGCCTCGTACGCGTTTGCCGCTGGCGACGTCACGCAGTGCTATAGCGAGTGCGGGCAAAAAGTGGCGAATTGCCGGGCGCACCTCGGCGGCAGCCCGATCTGCGAGGACCTGTACGAACATTGCCTGATCAACTGCCAGCAATAAGCTTTTCCGGGCGCCACGCCCAGGATGAGTGGAGCAGGGCGCGCATGCCATGGCGAGCCCTGTGTGTTTGTGCCATCGCCCGCAAGGGCGCATGCCGCCGTGCTTTGCGCCTGTTAAATTGCCTTGTGGCAGCGTTTTTCAGGGGCGCCGACAACTCCCGCAGGGGCGTCGCGCAACACTTTGACATACCTCGTGTTAACTTGTTGCGTCAAGGGTTTTTGTGCTATATACTAGCCGGCTTCGGTATGGATTCGTCTTTTTTGAGTCCTACGTTACTTTGTAGTTAAACAAGCCCCGCCCAATCGCAGGTGGGAATGGAGAAAAAATGAGCCTAGGCCTTCTCGGTCGCAAGGTTGGTATGATGCGCATTTTCACGGATGAAGGGGATTCGATCCCGGTCACCGTGTTGGACGTATCGAACAACCGTGTTGCGCAAATCAAAACCCCTGAAACAGATGGCTACTCCGCTGTTCAGGTCGCATTCGGTCAACGTCGCGCTTCCCGCGTGACCAAAGCTGTTGCTGGTCATCACGCTAAAGCTGGCGTTGAAGCCGGTACTCTGTTGAAAGAGTTCCGTGTCGACGCTGCCAAAGCCGCTGAACTGAAAGCTGGCGATGTTGTCGCTGCTTCCCTGTTCGAAGTCGGTCAAAAGATCGACGTGCAAGGCGTTACCATCGGTAAAGGCTATGCAGGCGTTATCAAACGTTACCACTTCGCTTCTGGCCGTGCAACGCACGGTAACTCGCGTTCGCACAACGTTCCAGGTTCCATCGGTATGGCACAAGATCCAGGTCGCGTTTTCCCTGGTAAGCGCATGACCGGTCATCTGGGTGACGTTAACCGTACGATCCAGAACCTCGTGATCGCCCGTATCGATGCCGACCGTCAGCTGCTGCTGGTCAAAGGCGCGATTCCAGGTGCGAAAAATGGCCAGGTAGTTGTCTCGCCAGCCATCAAAACCAAAGCCAAGAAGGGAGCTTAAACGATGGAACTCAAGCTTCTGAATGCGCAAGGTCAAGCCGCCTCGAACGTTGCTGCAGCCGATACGATTTTCGGCCGTGACTACAATGAAGCGCTGATCCACCAAGTCGTCATCGCTTATCAAGCGAATGCACGTAGTGGTAACCGCAAGCAAAAAGACCGTGAAGAAGTTCACCACACGACGAAAAAGCCATGGCGCCAAAAAGGTACCGGCCGCGCTCGTGCTGGTATGTCGTCGTCGCCACTGTGGCGCGGCGGTGGTCGGATTTTCCCGAACTCGCCTGACGAAAACTTCACCCACAAAGTGAACAAAAAGATGTATCGCGCAGGTATCTGCTCGATCCTGTCGCAGCTGGCTCGCGAAGAGCGCCTGATCGTCATCGACGATCTGACGATCGACGCGCCAAAAACCAAGCTGCTGTCGCAAAAATTGAACGGCCTGGGCTTTGATTCGGTTCTGATCATCACCGACGTTCTGAACGAAAACCTGGAACTGGCATCGCGCAACCTGCCTAACGTACTCGTCGTTGAGCCACGTCACGCAGACCCGATGTCCCTGGTGTTCTACAAGAAGATCCTGGTCACCAAAGCTGCATTGGCCAAGATTGAGGAGATGCTGGCATGAGCGCGATTTTGAAACATAGCGAAGAACGCTTGATGAAGGTGCTGTTGGCGCCCGTGATTTCCGAAAAGGCCACCATGGTCGCGGAAAAGAACGAGCAAATTGTATTCCGCGTACTGCCGGATGCAACCAAGCCTGAAATCAAGGCAGCGGTCGAACTGCTGTTCAAGGTTGAAGTTCTGTCCGTGCAAACTGCAAACCGCGAAGGTAAGCAAAAGCGCACCGGCAAGTTCAACGGTCGTCGTAACCATACCAAGCGTGCTTTCGTGTGCCTGAAGCCTGGCCAGGAAATCAACTTCTCCGAGGAGGCTGCATAATGGCACTCGTTAAGATGAAACCAACCTCGCCAGGCCGTCGCGGCATGGTGAAGGTGGTGAATGCCGACCTGTACAAAGGTCGTCCGTTTGCTGCCCTGGTTGAAAAGAAATCCAAGACCGCTGGTCGTAACAACAACGGTCACATCACCACCCGTCATATCGGTGGTGGTCATAAGCAACACTACCGCTTGATCGACTTCAAGCGCACCAAAGATGGTATTCCAGCGAAAGTGGAACGTATCGAATACGATCCAAACCGCACCGCGAATATCGCTCTGTTGTGCTACGCCGACGGCGAACGTCACTACATCATCGCAACCAAAGGCATGGCCGTTGGCGACAGCGTGATGAACGGTTCGGAAGCACCGATCAAATCGGGTAACTGCTTGCCAATCCGTAACATCCCAGTCGGTACCGTGATGCATTGCGTTGAAATGCTGCCAGGTAAAGGTGCCCAAATGGCACGTACCGCCGGCGCTGGCGTTGTGCTGATGGCACGTGAAGGTACCTACGCTCAAGTGCGTCTGCGCTCGGGTGAAGTACGTCGCGTGCACATCGAGTGCCGTGCAACGGTTGGTGAAGTCGGCAATGCCGAGCATAGCCTGCGTAAAATCGGTAAAGCTGGTGCGATGCGCTGGCGCGGTGTTCGTCCTACCGTTCGCGGTGTGGTCATGAACCCGGTCGATCACCCGCACGGTGGTGGTGAAGGTAAAACAGCAGCTGGTCGTCATCCAGTTTCGCCATGGGGCCAACAGACCAAGGGTAAGAAGACACGCAGCAACAAGCGTACTACTTCCATGATCGTCTCGCGCCGCGGCAAGAAATAAGGGGTAGCACATGACACGTTCATTGAAAAAAGGGCCGTTCTGTGACGCCCACCTGGTGAAAAAAGTTGAAGCCGCACAAGCAGCCAAAGACAAAAAGCCAATCAAAACCTGGTCGCGTCGTTCGACAATCATGCCTGACTTCATCGGCCTGACGATCGCGGTGCATAACGGCAAGCTGCACGTGCCGGTTTATGTTTCCGAAAACATGGTTGGTCACAAGCTCGGCGAATTCGCACTGACCCGTACGTTCAAGGGCCATGCAGCTGACAAAAAGGCTAAGAAATAATGGAAACTAAAGCTATCCTCAAAGGTGTGCGCCTGTCGGACCAAAAGGGCCGCCTGGTTGCTGACCTGATCCGTGGCAAGAAAGTTGACGCTGCACTCAACATCTTGCAATTCAGCCCGAAAAAAGGTGCTGCGATCATCAAACGCGTTCTGGAATCCGCTATTGCGAATGCCGAGCACAATGATGGCGCGGACATCGACGAATTGTTCGTGAAAACGATCTACGTCGAAAAGGGCCCGGTCCTGAAGCGCTTCACCGCGCGTGCAAAAGGCCGTGGCGACCGTATTTCGAAACAATCCTGTCACGTTTACGTGACTGTCGGTAACTAAGGAGCCACGATGGGTCAGAAAATTCATCCAACCGGTTTCCGTCTGGCGGTCACCCGTAACTGGGCTTCGCGCTGGTATGCAGGCAACGGTAATTTCGCTGCCATGCTGAACGAAGACTTGAAAGCACGTGCTTACCTGAAAAAGAAACTGAAGAACGCTTCCGTTGGCCGCATCGTTATCGAGCGCCCAGCCAAGAACGCGCGCTTCACGATCTACAGCTCGCGTCCAGGCGTGGTCATTGGTAAAAAAGGCGAAGACATCGAAGTACTGAAGTCCGCGCTGACCAAGATCATGGGCGTGCCTGTTCACGTGAACATCGAAGAAATTCGCAAGCCAGAAATCGACTCGCAACTGATCGCCGATTCGATCGCTCAGCAGCTGGAAAAACGGATCATGTTCCGCCGCGCCATGAAGCGTGCAATGCAAAATGCAATGCGCCTGGGTGCTCTCGGTATCAAGATCATGTCGTCCGGCCGTCTGAACGGTATCGAAATCGCGCGTAAAGAGTGGTACCGCGAAGGCCGCGTGCCTCTGCATACCCTGCGCGCCGATATCGACTACGGTACCAGCGAAGCGTCGACCACCTACGGCATCATCGGTGTCAAGGTGTGGGTATACAAAGGTGACCGCGCGCCTAACGGCGATGCACCAGTCATCGATACCCCAGCTGACGAGAAGAAAAGCCGCGGCCCACGCCGTGACGATGGCAAGCCAGCTGGCCGTCCACGTCCAGCCGGTGCCGGTGCGAAACCATCCACAGCACCAGGTGCACGTGTGCGTACCGCCGCTAAACCGGCCGCCGCAGCAGCACCAGCTGAGAAAGCAGGAGAATAATCATGCTGCAACCAGCACGCAGAAAGTATCGTAAAGAGCAGAAAGGCCGTAACACCGGTATTTCGCACAGCCGCGGCACCGCCGTGTCGTTTGGCGAATTCGGTCTGAAGGCAGTTGCGCGCGGTCGTATCACTGCGCGTCAAATTGAAGCGGCGCGTCGTGCAATGACGCGTCACATCAAGCGCGGTGGCCGTATCTGGATCCGTATTTTCCCGGATAAACCGATTTCGAACAAACCGGCTGAAGTCCGTATGGGTAACGGTAAAGGTAATCCTGAGTACTACGTCGCTGAAATTCAGCCAGGCAAAGTACTGTACGAAATGGATGGCGTTGATGAAGCGCTGGCACGGGAAGCATTCCGTCTTGCCGCCGCTAAACTGCCACTGGCGACGACGTTTGTCATCCGCCAAGTCGGCCAATAATTGGAGTTGTATATGAAAGCATCTGAACTCCGCGGCAAGGACCAGCCAGCTCTGCAAAAAGAGCTGAATGACCTGTTGAAGGCACAGTTCGGCCTGCGCATGCAAATCGCTACGCAGCAGCTGAGCAACACTTCGCAGCTCAAGAAGGTACGCCGCGATATCGCGCGTGTGAAGACGGTAATGAATCTGAAGGAAGCCAAATGAACGAACCAGTGAAACAGTCGCTCAAGCGCACGCTGATCGGTAAAGTGGTTTCGGACAAGATGGACAAGACCGTTACCGTTCTGATCGAGCGCCACGTAAAACATCCTTTGTATGGCAAGATCATCATGCGCTCGAACAAGTATCACGCGCATGACGAGACCAACCAAGTCAAGGCCGGTGACACGGTCGAGATCCAGGAAGGTCGCCCGATCTCCAAAACGAAGGCATGGACGGTGACACGTGTGGTTCAAGCCGCACCAACCGTTTAAATAAAAACCACCGTTTCGGCGGTGGCTTTTAATTAGTACTTGCAGGCCCGCAAATTGTATGTAATACTTGCGGGCTTCGTTCATGTAACGCCGCAAAGTGTCTGGCCACAGACAGTAGCATTCGCGGTCAGTTGATGTATGAAGGTCATGCACCCAAACAGTGAAGCCCAGCAGGGCGGCTCTGGCGGGACCAAGACTGACCGTGGGTCTACATTGTGTGGATTCTTCGGCTTAAGTTGGGAAAGAGAATACTATGATTCAAACTGAAAGCCGGCTCGAAGTGGCTGACAATACCGGTGCCAAAGAAGTAATGTGCATCAAGGTATTGGGCGGCTCCAAGCGCCGTTATGCTGGCATTGGCGATGTGATCAAGGTAACCGTTAAGGTTGCTGCGCCACGTGGCCGTGTCAAAAAAGGTGAAATTTATAACGCCGTGGTTGTGCGCACCGCTAAAGGTGTTCGCCGCCAAGACGGTTCCCTGGTGAAGTTCGACGGCAACGCCGCCGTTCTGTTGAACGCCAAGCTGGAACCGATCGGTACCCGTATTTTTGGACCTGTCACGCGCGAACTGCGCACTGAGAAGTTCATGAAAATCGTGTCCCTGGCACCGGAAGTCCTGTAAGGAGTCGTAATGGATAAGATTCGTAAAAACGACGAAGTCATCGTTCTGACCGGGAAAGACAAGGGCAAACGTGGTGTGGTACAGCAGCGTATCGATGCTGAACATATCGTGGTTGACGGCATTAACATCGCTAAAAAAGCGACTAAGCCAAACCCGATGACTGGCGTAACTGGTGGTATCGTCGATAAGACCATGCCAATTCACGTGTCCAACGTTGCATTGTTTAATGCAGCGACTGGCAAGGCAGATCGCGTGGGTTTCAAAGAAGTGGACGGCAAGAAAGTTCGCATCTTTAAATCCTCCGGCGAAGTAGTGAAGGCTTAAGAAATCATGGCACGTCTCCAAGAATTCTATAAAGAAAAAGTCGTTGCCGACCTGACCAGCAAGTTTGGTTACAAGTCGGTAATGGAAGTTCCACGCCTGACCAAGATCACCCTGAACATGGGTGTTGGTGAGGCTATCGCGGATAAAAAAGTTCTCGAGCACGCAGTTGCTGACTTGACCAAGATCGCCGGCCAGAAGCCAGTGACCACCAAGTCCCGCAAAGCGATCGCAGGCTTCAAAATCCGTGAAGGTTACCCGATCGGTACGATGGTCACCCTGCGCGGCGCTCGCATGTACGAGTTCCTGGATCGCTTCATTACCGTGGCCCTGCCGCGCGTACGCGATTTCCGTGGTGTGAACGGCCGTGCATTTGATGGTCGTGGCAACTACAACATCGGTGTCAAGGAACAGATCATTTTCCCTGAAATCGAATACGACAAGATTGACGCGTTGCGCGGTATGAATATCAGCATCACGACAACCGCTAAGACCGATGACGAAGCCAAAGCTTTGCTCGCCGCCTTTAAATTCCCTTTCAGGAACTGATCATGGCCAAACTGTCACTGATTAATCGTGAGATCAAGCGTGCTGACCTGGTGGCGAAATTCGCCCCTAAGCGCGAAGCTCTCAAGGCCATCGTCGATGACCAATCGAAATCGGAAGAAGAGCGCTACGAAGCTCGCCTGAAATTGCAGGCGCTGCCACGTAACTCGAACCCGACGCGTCAACGTAACCGTTGCGCCATCACTGGTCGTCCGCGCGGCACATTCCGTAAATTCGGTCTGGGTCGTATCAAGCTCCGTGAATTCGCCATGCGTGGTGAAATTCCGGGTATGACAAAAGCAAGCTGGTAATAGGAGAATATGCAATGAGTATGAGCGATCCTATCGCCGATATGCTGACCCGCATTCGCAATGCACAAGGCGTGCAAAAGACGACCGTGGCCATGCCATCGTCGAAAGTCAAAATTGCGATTGCCAGCGTCCTGAAGGACGAGGGTTACATTGAAGATTTCGCTGTTGCCGAAGCTGGTGGCAAAGCGGAACTGAAAATCGGTTTGAAGTATTATGTTGGCCGTCCCGTCATTGAGCGCTTGGAGCGCGTGTCCCGTCCGGGTCTGCGCGTCTACAAGGGTAAAGACGAGATCCCTGTTGTGATGAATGGCTTGGGTGTGGCGATCGTGTCGACTCCGCAAGGCGTCATGACTGACCGCAAAGCACGCGCTACCGGTGTCGGCGGCGAAGTTATTTGCTACGTGGCTTAAGGAGTTACACATGTCTCGAGTAGCTAAAATGCCTATCGTAGTGCCAGCTGGCGCCGAAGTCGCCATCTCCGCACAAGCGATCACCGTAAAAGGCCCGCTGGGCGTACTTTCCCAGGCCCTCACCGGCCAGGTCAAAGTGGAAAACAATGCAGGAACCCTGAGTTTCGACGTGGCGAACGACAGCCGCGAAGCCAATGCCATGTCCGGCACGCTGCGCGCACTGGTCAACAACATGGTTGTTGGCGTCACCAAGGGTTTCGAGAAAAAGCTGAACCTGGTAGGCGTGGGTTACAAGGCGCAAGCTCAAGGCGACAAGTTGAATCTGTCCCTGGGTTTCTCGCACCCTGTAGTGCATGACATGCCAGCCGGCGTTACCTGCGCAACACCAACCCCGACCGAGATCCTGATTAAAGGTATCGACCGTCAACAGGTTGGCCAGGTAGCCGCTGAAGTTCGTGCTTACCGCTCCCCTGAGCCTTACAAGGGCAAGGGCGTTCGCTATGCGGACGAAGTGGTTAAGCTTAAAGAAACCAAGAAGAAGTAATTAGGGGCTGACGATGGATAAGAAAGAATCACGGCTTCGCCGCGGACGCCAAACCCGCATCAAGATTGCGGAATTGAAAGTAAATCGCTTGTCGGTGCACCGCACCAACCTGCACATTTACGCCAACCTGATCAGCCCGGACGCTAAAGTCCTGGTTTCGGCCTCGACGGCTGAAGCGGAAGTTCGCGCTGAACTGGCAGGCCAATCCGGCAAAGGCGGCAATGCCGCTGCTGCAGCCTTGATCGGCAAGCGCGTCGCTGAAAAAGCGTTGAAAGCAGGGATTACCGAAGTTGCGTTTGACCGCTCCGGTTTCCGTTACCACGGCCGTGTGAAAGCGTTGGCAGAAGCCGCACGCGAAGCCGGTCTGAAGTTCTAAGGATCAATCATGGCAAAAATGCAAGCAAAAATGCAAAGCGACAAGCCGGATGATGGCATGCGCGAAAAAATGATCGCGATCAACCGCGTGACCAAAGTGGTCAAGGGTGGTCGTATCATGGGTTTCGCCGCGCTGACCGTAGTTGGTGATGGCGATGGCCGCGTCGGCATGGGCAAGGGCAAATCGAAAGAAGTGCCAGTTGGCGTGCAGAAGGCAATGGAAGAAGCCCGTCGCAACCTGATCAAAGTACCGCTCAAAAACGGCACCTTGCATCACACGGTTGTTGGTCGTCACGGCGCCTCCAAGGTCCTGATGAACCCAGCTAAGCCTGGTACTGGCGTTATCGCTGGTGGCGCAATGCGCGCTATCTTCGAAGTGATGGGCGTGACGGACGTGGTGGCGAAATCCACCGGTTCGAACAACCCATACAACCTGGTACGCGCTACGCTGGACGGCCTGTCGAAAATGAGCACTGCTTCCGATATCGCTGCCAAACGCGGCAAGTCGGTCGAAGACATTCTGGCTTAAGGTGGACAAAATGACAAACACAGTCAAAGTGCAATTGGTCAAGGGCTTGATCGGTACGCGCGAATCGCATCGCGCTACCGTGCGCGGTCTGGGTCTGCGTCGTGTAAATTCGGTTTCCGAATTGCAAGACACCCCATCCGTACGCGGCATGATCAATAAAGTATCGTATCTCGTTAAAGTTGTCGGGTAAGCCTTCGGGCTTACACGAACGGAGCAAATCATGGAATTGAATACTATTGCACCAGCCGAAGGCGCTAAGCACTACAAGCGTCGCGTCGGTCGCGGTATCGGCTCCGGCCTGGGTAAAACCTCGGGTCGTGGTCACAAAGGTCAGAAATCGCGTTCGGGCGGCTTTCATAAAGTCGGTTTCGAAGGCGGTCAGATGCCTCTGCAACGCCGTCTGCCTAAGCGCGGTTTCAAATCGATGCACGCAACCTTCAAAGCTGAAGTGCGCCTGTCCGATCTGAACAACCTGGCTGTTGGCGATGTCGACATTCTGGTCTTGAAGCAAGCTGGCGTTCTGGGCGTGTTGGCCCGTGACGTGCGCGTGATCTTGTCCGGCGAAATCACCAAAGCGGTGAATTTGAAGGGCTTGAAAGTGTCCGCTGGCGCGAAAGCAGCCATCGAAGCAGCCGGCGGCTCGGTAGCCTGAGTTGACCGCTAACAGCTTGATCGGAGCGAAAATTGGCGACTAATCCACAACTTGCTAAAAGTGCAGCGGCCGGTTTCCCTTGGGGACGGCTCTGGTTTTTGCTTGGCGCATTGGTGGTTTATCGTATCGGTGCTCACGTCCCGGTTCCCGGGATTGACCCGACACAATTAGCCTCGCTGTTCAAGGAGCACGAAGGCGGCGTCCTGGGCATGTTCAACATGTTCTCGGGCGGTGCCTTGTCTCGTTTTACAGTGTTTGCGCTGGGTATCATGCCTTATATCTCGGCCTCGATCATCATGCAATTGCTGTCGATCGTGTCACCGCAGATGGAAGCGTTGAAAAAAGAAGGCGAAGCAGGTCGTCGCAAGATCACCCAGTACACCCGGTATTTCACGGTTGCCCTGGCACTGTTCCAAGCGTTAGGCATTGCAGTCGCACTGGAGTCGCAAGCTGGTCTGGTGTTGGAACCTGGTCTTGCATTCCGCTTCGTGACGGTCGTCACTTTGTTGACCGGAACAATGTTTTTGATGTGGTTGGGTGAGCAAATTACCGAGCGTGGCTTGGGGAATGGCATCTCGATCATCATTTTTGCCGGGATTGCAGCAGGTCTGCCGTCGGCGTTGGGTGGCTTGTTCACTCAGGTGTCGAATGGTTCGATCGGCAGCTTCAGCGCGATTTTCATCGTGATTCTGGTAGCACTGGTAACGTACTTCGTTGTATTCGTCGAACGTGGTCAGCGCAAAATATTGGTCAATTACGCGAAGCGCCAGGTAGGCAACAAGATTTATGGCGGTCAAACCAGCCATTTGCCGTTGAAGCTGAACATGGCCGGCGTGATCCCGCCGATCTTTGCTTCTTCGATCATCTTGTTCCCGGCCACTATCGTGGACTGGTTTTCAAAGGGCGCCGACAACGCTAACCCTGCGGTGCGGTTCTTGAAAGATTTGGCAGCATCGATGGGGCCTGGTGAGCCTATCCATGCGCTGTTGTACGCAGTGGCGATCGTGTTTTTCTGTTTCTTCTATACAGCGCTGGTATTTAACAGCAAGGAAACAGCGGATAACTTGAAGAAAAGCGGTGCGTTCATTCCCGGGATCCGTCCAGGCGAGCAGACAGCCCGTTACATCGACAAGATCCTGACACGCTTGACACTTGCCGGCGCAGTCTACATCACCCTGGTGTGTTTATTGCCGGAATTTATGCAAGCCCAGTGGAAAGTACCATTCTATTTCGGCGGTACTTCTTTATTGATTATTGTAGTTGTCACCATGGATTTCATGGCGCAAGTACAGAACTACGTGATGTCGCAGCAATATGATTCGCTGCTGCGCAAAGCAAATTTCAAGGGCGGAATTCCGACGCGTTAAGCGCGGTAAACATACCGAATGGCAAAAGACGACGTCATACAGATGCAGGGCGAGATTCTTGAGAATCTCCCAAATGCAACATTTCGAGTGAAGCTGGAGAACGGACACGTGGTGCTCGGGCATATTTCAGGTAAAATGCGGATGAACTATATTCGCATTCTCCCTGGAGACAAGGTGACGGTGGAGTTAACGCCGTACGACCTGAGCCGAGCCCGCATTGTGTTCCGTACCAAGTAACACACTGAATCAAACCAAAGAAGCGAAAGAAAGAGCCCCAAAATGAAAGTTCTCGCATCAGTCAAGCGGATCTGCCGCAACTGCAAGATCATCAAGCGCAAAGGCGTAGTCCGCGTAATCTGCGTGGAACCACGTCACAAGCAGCGTCAAGGTTAATCGAGGAATAACAAATGGCACGTATTGCAGGGGTTAATATCCCAAATCATCAGCATACCGTTATCGGCCTGACGGCCATCTACGGTGTGGGCCGTCCACGCGCAGAGAAAATCTGTGCATCGACCGGTGTAGCAACCAACAAAAAGATCAAAGATCTGGATGACAGCGAACTGGAAAAACTGCGCGATGAAGTAGGTAAATTCATCGTCGAAGGCGATCTGCGTCGTGAACTGTCCATGAACATCAAGCGTTTGATGGATCTGGGTTGCTACCGCGGCATGCGTCATCGTAAGGGTCTGCCTTGCCGTGGCCAGCGTACGCGTACGAACGCACGTACCCGCAAGGGACCGCGTAAAGCCGCTCAATCGCTGAAAAAATAATCCGCTAGGGAATAATTATGGCTAAGTCGCAAAATAACGCCGCATCAGCACGCGTGCGTAAAAAAGTTAAAAAGAACGTCGCTGAAGGCATCGCACATGTCCACGCATCGTTCAATAACACCATCATTACCATCACCGATCGTCAAGGCAATGCCTTGTCGTGGGCTACCTCCGGCGGTGCAGGCTTCAAGGGTTCGCGTAAATCGACCCCGTTCGCAGCGCAGGTCGCCGCGGAAGCCGCTGGTAAAGTGGCTGTTGAGTGTGGCGTCAAGAACCTGGAAGTACGTATCAAGGGCCCAGGTCCTGGTCGTGAATCCGCCGTTCGCGCGCTGAACAACCTGGGCATCAAGATCACCGAGATCCAGGACGTGACGCCGGTACCGCACAACGGTTGCCGTCCACCGAAACGTCGTCGTATCTAAGATAGTGTTGCAGAGGGCGCTTCGGCGCCAGCTGCTTTGCTGTCTGTTGTAACTCAGTACAGTTGTGTGAAAACGCTGGAGCAGGGAGCCGGAAACGGTTATACTGCCCGGCTGTTCTTGCCTGTCAAATTCTGTTTGACGGGTTTTTCGTTTTCAGCCACCGTCTGATTGAAACCAAATCAGACTAGCGCCTAACCGCATCAGTGTGTTTGATCATGCATGTGGCTGGGGCGTTATCATTTAAAAAAAGGAAGTATCGTGGCACGTTATATCGGACCTAAAGCAAAACTTTCCCGCCGTGAAGGTACAGACCTGTTCCTGAAGAGCGCCCGTCGCTCGCTGGACAGCAAGTGCAAACTGGACGTCAAGCCAGGCCAGCACGGTGTCAAATCCGGCGCCCGCACCTCGGACTACGGTAACCAACTGCGCGAAAAGCAAAAAGTCAAGCGCATGTACGGCGTGCTGGAACGTCAATTCCGCCGCTACTTCGCTGAAGCAGACCGTCGTAAAGGCAACACCGGCGAAACGCTGTTGAAGTTGCTGGAAACGCGTCTGGACAACGTTTGCTACCGCATGGGCTTTGGCTCGACCCGCGCTGAAGCGCGTCAATTGGTCAGCCACAAAGCGTTCACCGTGAACGGTATCGTTGTGAACATCGCTTCGTACGCAGTCAAAGTTGGCGACATCGTTGCTGTTCGTGAAAAATCGAAAAAGCAAGTGCGTATCGTTGAAGCACTGTCGCTGGCTGAACAAGTTGGTATGCCTAGCTGGGTTTCGGTTGATGCCAAGAAAATGGAAGGTACCTTCAAGTCCCTGCCAGAGCGTAACGAAATCGCTAACGACGTCAACGAATCGCTGATCGTCGAGCTGTACTCGCGTTAATAGTAGTCAGTAGCAAGATCTCCGCCCACTTTGCTTTTGTAAAGTGGGCGTTTCACTAATGCCATCAGCCTTATCGGTGTAATGAGCCGAGGGTATTGAAAAGGACATTTCATGCAAAACAGTTTGTTGAAGCCACGTATTATCGATGTTGAAGCTCTCGGTGCAGGTCACGCCAAGGTCGTGATGGAACCGTTCGAGCGCGGCTATGGCCACACATTGGGTAACGCGTTGCGCCGCGTTCTGCTGTCGTCGATGGTGGGCTACGCGCCGACCGAAGTGACGATCGCTGGCGTCGTCCACGAATATTCCTCCCTCGATGGCGTGCAAGAAGACGTCGTCGATCTGTTGCTGAACTTGAAGGGTGTGGTTTTCAAAGTCCACAACCGCGATTCGGTAACTCTGACCCTGAAAAAAGAAGGCGAAGGCGCGATCCTGGCCTCCGACATCGACCTGCCGCATGACGTCGAACTGATCAACCCTGACCACGTGATCGCCCACCTGACCGCTGGTGGCAAGCTGGACATGCAGATCAAGGTTGAAAAAGGCCGCGGCTACGTTCCTGGTAACGTGCGTCGCCTGTCGGAAGACACGAACAAGACCATCGGCCGCATCATTCTCGATGCATCGTTCTCGCCAGTGCGCCGCGTATCGTACTTCGTTGAATCGGCCCGCGTTGAACAGCGTACCGACCTGGACAAGCTGATCATCAACATCGAAACCAACGGCGTGATCTCGCCGGAAGAAGCGATCCGCCAGTCGGCCCGCGTCCTGGTGGACCAGTTGAATGTGTTCGCTGCCCTGGAAGGCACGGAAGCTGCCGCCGAAGCGCCATCGCGCGCTCCGCTGGTCGATCCTATCCTGTTGCGTCCAGTCGACGATCTGGAGTTGACCGTGCGTTCGGCGAACTGCCTGAAAGCGGAAAACATCTACTACATCGGCGACCTGATCCAACGTTCGGAAAACGAACTGCTGAAAACGCCAAATCTGGGCCGCAAGTCCCTGAACGAAATCAAGGAAGTGCTGGCATCGCGCGGCTTGACCTTGGGCATGAAGCTGGAAAACTGGCCGCCTGCCGGCCTGGAAAAGTAATTCGTAGTTGTAGCAAACTGCCTGGGACAGGTGTCCCAGGCTTTTATTTTGTAGTACCAAACCGGCCCGCGATGAAGCTTCTGCCTCATTGATCGAAGAGCTGGAATTTAAACACTCACCGAAAGGATTTATCATGCGTCACGGTCACGGCCTCCGTAAACTGAATCGTACCTCGTCCCACCGTCTGGCAATGCTGCGCAACATGACAGTATCGCTGCTGCGTCACGAAGCGATCAAAACCACCCTGCCAAAAGCAAAAGAACTGCGCCGCGTTGTCGAGCCAATTCTGACCCTGGGCAAAACCGACTCCCTGGCAAACAAGCGTCTGGCCTTCAACCGCCTGCGCGACCGTGAAATGGTCGTCAAACTGTTCGCTGAACTGGGCCCACGTTTCGCCAACCGTAACGGTGGTTATGTGCGTATCCTGAAAATGGGTTTCCGCGTCGGCGATAACGCTCCTATGGCGTTCGTTGAACTGATGGATCGTCCAGATACGACCGAAGCAGTTGAAGTTGCTGGCGAGTAATCCCAGTAATTGCATCTGAGAAAGCCAGGCCTAGCCTGGCTTTTTTGTTTTCTGCTGCAGCTATCCTTTCAGCGGTGTACTATTCTTCTTTCGCGCCGGCTCGGCACAAGCGCTGCCTGCTCCGCGCGTCCTCCGTCGAATGGTCGAAAAGGTAGTTCATGTCCCGTTTCCCCTCCAGCGCCTCCGCGCGCGCCGCTCCATTACATCAATTGCTGATCTGGCTTGCCGCCTGTTTGCTGCTGGCCATGGCCGTCTTCGGCGCCAGTCATGCCCGCGCCGACGATGAGTTCCTCGATCCGGAACTGGCGTTCAAGTTTTCCGCCCGCATGCAGGATCCGTCCACCATCGCCGTCACCTACGTGATCGCCGACGGCTACTATATGTACCACGAGCGCTTCAAGTTCGAGGCCGTGGGCGCCAAGCTGGGCACGCCCGTGTATCCGGCTGGCAAGGTCAAGTTTGACGACACCTTCCAGAAGAATGTGGAAACCTTCCGCAAGACCCTGACCATCACCATTCCCGTTGCGGCGGCCGGGGCGTTCACCCTGAAGGCGACGGGCCAGGGCTGCTCCGACAAGGGCCTGTGCTATGCGCCGCAGGATGCGACAGCCCAGCTGGTGGGCGGGGGCGGCGGCCAGAGCGTGGCGCCCGGCGCGGGCCTGCCGTCGAAATTCGCTCTGCCGGCCGCGCCGGCAGTCGACACGGCGGCCGTCAACGGTCCGCAGGCGCAGGCGTCGCCCGGTGTGTCCGTGCTGAGCATTCCCCAGGCCGATATCACCAGCACGTCCGAGCCGGTAGCGGCGGCGCCCGTGGCGGCAAGCGCCGCACCCGCGCAAAGCGAGATGGGCAAGATCGAGGCGGCCCTGAAGGGCGGCAAGCTCCTCGTCATCGTGCCCCTGTTCATGCTGCTGGGCCTGGGGCTGGCGTTTACGCCGTGCGTGCTGCCGATGGTGCCGATTTTGTCGTCGATCATCATCGGCGATGGCGCCAAGGTCAGCCGCTCACGCGGCTTGCTGCTGTCGCTGACCTACGCGCTGGGCATGGCCATCGTCTACACGGCGCTGGGCGTGGCGGCTGGCCTGGCGGGTGAAGGCCTGGCGGCGCAACTGCAAAACCCGTGGGTGCTGGGCTTCTTTGCCTTGCTGATGGCGGGCCTGGCCTTGTCGATGTTCGGTTTTTATGAGCTGCAAGTGCCGGCTTTCCTGCAAGGCAAGCTGACGAGCGTATCGAACCAGCAATCGTCGGGCCGCCTGGCGGGCGTGTTCGTCATGGGCGCCATTTCCGCGCTGATCGTGGGACCCTGCGTGGCCGCGCCGCTGGCCGGCGCCTTGCTGTACATCAGCCAGACGCGCGACGTCGTCATCGGCGGCAGCGCCCTGTTTGCCATGGCCGTGGGCATGAGCGTGCCGCTGCTGCTGGTGGGCGTGTCGGCCGGCACCTTGCTGCCGCGCGCCGGCGCGTGGATGGATGCCGTCAAACGCTTCTTTGGCGTGCTGCAGCTGGGCGTGGCCTGGTGGCTGGTCTCGCCCGTGCTGCCGGGCGCCGTGCAGATGCTGGGCTGGACGGTCTTGTTGGTCGGCTACGGCATGTATCTGCTGGTGGGCAAGAGCGGCGCGCAACACGCCTGGGTGGCCAAGGCCTTCGGCCTCGTGTTTGCCGTGCTGGGCGCGATGCAGCTGGTAGGCGTGGCCAGCGGTGGCCGCGATCCGCTGGCGCCGCTGGCACACCTCGGCGGTGGCCAGGTGCACGCGCAACCGTTTACGCGGGTAAAGACCGTGGCGCAGCTCGATGCGGCGCTGGCGCAGCTGGGTGGCAAGCCGGCCTTGCTGGACTTTTATGCGGACTGGTGCGTGTCGTGCATCGAGATGGAAAAACTGACGTTCGTCGACCCCGCCGTGCGCGCGAAGATGGAGCAAGCCGTGCTGCTGCAGGTGGACGTGACGGCCAATGACGCGGACGACAAGGCCATGCTGAAACGTTTTCAGCTGTTCGGCCCGCCGGGCATCATCATGTTCAACCCGCAGGGGCAGGAAATCGCCCAGTCGCGCGTGATCGGCTTCCAGAACGCTGCCACCTTCCTGACTTCGTTGCGCAAGCTCGAGCAGTAGGAGGGGCAGGTCGGGTAGCTCGGGTTAGCCCGTCAGGGCGTAACCCGACGCCACCGCATACGTCAACCATGTTGTCGGATGACGCGGCGTTGCCGCTAATCCGACCTACGATTTACCCTGCTTTCGGATGCTGCTGCATGCCATGGTGGCCACCGCGATGGCCGCCGTGCCGGCCGGCCGGCACGCTGTCATCAAACACTTTCTTTTGCTCCGGCGTCAGCACGGCATAAAAGGTTTTCAACGAGGCCAGGCGGCTTTCCTGGTCTGCGATGCGTTCCTTCGACATGGCGATCCATTGTTCCATGCGTTCCGGCGCCGACAGCTTGGCCATCGCTTCGTGCCTGGCTTTCCAGTCGCCCATCGGCTTTTTCGGCGCATTGGCGGCCGTGAAGGTGGCCCAGGCCGGTTCCTGCGCGGCCGTCAGCTTCAGCTTGTCATGCAGGCGGGCCTGGTACTTGGCCATGCGTTCGGCCGGATTGCCGCCGCGGTGCTGGCCGCGCTGGCCATCATGTTGCATCTTGGTGCTGGCGGCAGGCGCGCTGGCGGCCGCTTCCTGGGCGTGGACGGTCAGCGATGCCGCACCCATGCCGAGTACGCTCATGGCGATGATCAAATTCTTGCGCAAGGTTGTCATTGAGGCGTTCATCTGGATTCCTTTGTAAAAGTGAGGGATGTACATGTTGCTGCACATGAATCCATGTTGGACGCGCCATGTTTCCCCGAAGTGTCCGCTGCCAGACAGTTTGTATCTATATGTTTCTTCGGGTCTTCTATATACAAGACGATACAAATGCGTTGTGCAAGGGCGGGGGAAGTGGGGATAATTCGTACCATGGAACCCACTTCTACAATTCTCATCGTCGACGACGACCGCGATATCCGCAGCTTGCTGGCGGACTACCTGGAAACGAACGCCTACCGCACCCTGGGCGCGGCGGATGGCACGGCCATGTGGAAAATCCTCGATGAAACGCGGCCCGATTTGATCGTGCTCGACTTGAACCTGCCCGGCGACGACGGCCTGACCCTGTGCCGCAAGCTGCGCGCGCAATCGACGGTGCCGGTGATCATGTTGACGGCGCGCAATGAGCCGCTGGACCGTATCCTGGGCCTGGAGATGGGCGCCGACGATTACTTGCCGAAACCGTTCGAGCCGCGCGAATTGCTGGCGCGCATACGCAGTGTCTTGCGCCGCAGCCATGCCATGCCGTCGAACGTCCCGTCGGACAAGGCGCAGCAAATCCGCTTTTCCGGCTGGACCCTCGACTTGACGGCGCGCCACCTGCTCAATCCCAGCGGCCTGGTGATCATGCTGTCGGGCGCGGAATTTCGCTTGCTGCGCGTGTTCCTCGAGCACCCGAACCGCGTGCTCAACCGCGACCAGTTGCTGAACCTGACGCAGGGCCGCGACGCGGACCCGTTCGACCGCTCGATCGATATCCAGATCAGCCGCCTGCGGCAAAAGCTCGGTGAAGATGCCCGCTTGCCGCAAATCATCAAGACCGTGCGCAACGGCGGCTACGTGCTGGCCGGCCAGGTCAATGTGGAGCCGCACGCGTGAAGGCCTTTCTGGGATCGATGACGGGCCGTGTCTTCATGTTTTTGCTGATCGGCATCGTCGCTTCGGCCGCGCTGACGCAGTGGCTGGCCGTGGGCGAACGCCAGCGCGCCATCGAGCAATACCGCGACTACCACGCCGTCGAGCGGGCCGAGCAGCTGGTGATGGCGGCCGACGTGGTGCCGCTGGCCTCGCGCGCCGCCTATCTGAAGGTGGCCAACAAGGGCAGCGTACGCCTGGAATTGCGTCCCGACGTCGAGCATGTGCCGGGCAAGCCGACGGAATTTTCCTCCGCCCTGCAAGCAAAATTGGGCGAAGGCTTCAAGGTCAGCGCGCTGGCCGAACGCCCGGAAGCCTGCGTCAAGCCGCGCCAGTCGCCGGGCATGTTTTCCGCCAAGCCATGGGGCGGTACCTGCGAAAACCTCGACGTGCGCATGCAGGATGGCCACGTGTTGCGCCTGATGGTCTTGCCGCCGCGCCAGCAGCCGCCGTTCAATGAACATAACGACTGGATGACCCTGCTGCCTTTCCTGATCAGCATCGCCATCCTCGCCTACCTGGTCACGCGCATGACCATGCGCCCGCTCAAGCAACTGGCGCAGGCGGCAAAAGACCTCGGTAACGACATCAACCATCCGCCGCTGACCCTGTCGGGCGCCAGCGAGATCCGCCAGGCCAGCGCCGCCTTCAATGCCATGCAGGCGCGTATCCGTCAGCATATTTCCCAGCGTACACAGATGCTCGCTGCCATCACGCACGACTTGCAGACGCCGCTGACTCGCTTGCGCCTGCGCCTGGAAAAAGTGGCCGATACGGAATTGTATGACCGCCTGGTGGGCGACCTGTCGGCCATGCAGAGCATGGTCAAGGAAGGACTGGACCTGGCTCGTTCGATGGATAGTACGGAAGCGATGCAGGCGCTCGATCTCGATTCGCTGTTGGATAGCGTCTGCTCCGACGCGGCCGATGCGGGCCAGAATGTGACCCTGGCCGGGCAGGCCGGCATGGCCTTGATGGCGCGCCCGATCGCCATGCGGCGCTGCCTGGTGAACCTGATCGACAATGCCGTCAAATATGGCCAGTACGCGCAGGTGACCGTCGAGCGCATCGCCGGCGCGGCACGCATCCGCATCCGCGATGGCGGGCCGGGGATTGCGCCAGATCAGCTGGCCAAGGTGTTCGAACCGTTTTATCGCATCGAGACCTCGCGTTCGCGCGAATCGGGCGGTACGGGCCTGGGCCTGACCATCGCGCGCAATATCGCCGAGCAGCACGGCGCCACGGTTTTGCTGGCCAATCACGTCGACGGTGGACTGGAAGTCACCCTCATCGTGCCAGAGTATTACGCAGGAAAGTGAGCATTTCCGTGCGACAATATTGTGCTTTAGGCTCCCTGGCACCTACATTCAACCTGCAGCCCCGCGCTGCGACAGCATGACAGAACAATGAAAAAGACTAGTCTGGCAATCCTCGTGGGTGCGGCCCTGTGTATCGGTGGCGGCATCTGGTATTTCAATCATCAGCCGGGCAAAACGGCCGCTGGGCAGGATGGCAAAGGGGGCAAGGGCGGGCAGGCGCCGACGACGGTGAGCGTGGTCGCGCCGGTGCGCCAGGATGTGCCGATGCTGCTGCAAGCCAATGGCAGCGTGACGCCGATCAGCAGCGTCGACTTGCATCCGCAGACGACCAGCACGATTACCAAGGTGCACATCCGCGAAGGCCAGTTCGTCAAGCAGGGCGAGCTGATGTTTACGCTGGACGCGCGCAGCGAGCATGCGAACGTCGACAAGGCGCAGGCGCAGGTCTTGCGCGACCGCGCTTCGGTAGCCGATCTCGAACGCCAGCTCAAGCGCAACCAGGATTTGTTGAGCAAGAATTTCATCGCCCAGGGCGCCGTGGACACGCTGCAAAGCCAGCTCGACGCGGCACGCGCCTTGCTGGCCGCCGACCAGGCCGCCTTGCGCGCCGCCCAGGTCGACTCCAGCTACACCGTCCTGCGCGCGCCGCAGGCGGGCCGGGTGGGCGCTATCAATGTCTACGCGGGCAGCCTGGTGCAGCCGGCCACGTCGCTCACCAGCATCACCCAGCTCGACCCGATCGACGTGGTCTTCACCTTGCCGGAAAGCAGCCTGTCGGGCTTGCTGGCGGCGCAAAAGGCGGGCGAGGTACCCGTCACGGCCCTGTTGTCGGACGCGGGCGGCAAGCAGCTCGATGGCAAACTGAACTTTATCGACAATGCCGTCGACCCCGCCACGGGCGTCATCAAGGTCAAGGCGCGCTTCAACAATGGCGGCACCGACCTGTGGCCTGGCCAGTACGTGAATACGCAGCTGACCGTGCGCACGCTCAAGGATGCGCTGGTGATCCCGCAAAACGCCATCATCACGAGTACCGCCGGCACCTTCGTGTACTCGATGGAGGCGGACAACACGGCCAAGATGCGCAAGATTACCCGCGTGTATGCATTCGGACCGAGCGCCGTCGTCACCGGCCTGGCGGGCGATGAAAAAGTCATCGTCGACGGCAAGCAGAACTTGCGCCCGGGTAGCAAGGTGCGCCTGGCGGAAAAACACAAGGCTGCCGACGGCGCCGCCGCAGCGCAGGGCAAGCCAGCATGAACCTGTCCGAACTGAGCATCCGCCGCCCCGTCATGGTGGTGTTGCTGTCCCTCTCCATCATCCTGGCCGGCGTGCTGGCCTACCTGCAAATTCCCGTGGCGGCCTTGCCGAGCTACAACACGCCCGTCATCAACGTCAGCGCCGACCTGGCCGGCGCCAGCCCGGAAACCATGGCCTCGTCGGTGGCCTTGCCGCTGGAAAAGCAGTTTTCCACCATTTCAGGCCTGAGCCTGATCACGTCCACGAGTACCCTGGGCAATACGTCGCTGACCCTGGAGTTTGACGCCAGCATCAATGTCAACGAGGCGGCCGTCGACGTGCAGGCGGCCCTGCTGCGCGCGCAGCGCCAGTTGCCGACGGAAATGACGGACTTGCCGTCTTACCGCAAGGTCAATCCGGCCGATGCGCCGGTGCTGTTCATCCAGATGACGTCGCCCTCGCTGAACTTGTCGGACCTCAACGATTATGCGGAAAACCTGATCGCGCCCAGCCTGTCGACCCTGCCCGGCGTCGCCCAGGTCATCGTCAATGGCCAGAAACGCTTCGCCGTGCGCGTGCGCGCCCGTGCCGACCTGATGAATGCGCGCAACCTGACGATGGACGAGCTGGCTGTTGCCTTGCGCACCTCGAACACGAATTCCCCGCTGGGCATCCTTGACGGTCCGAGCCAGACCCTGACTATCCAGGGTAATCCGCAAATGATGAAAGCGGCTGATTTTGCCGAACTGATCATCGCCAGCCGCAACGGCCAGCCCGTGCGCCTGAAAGACGTGGCCGAGGTGGAAGACAGCTTTCAATCGATCAAGTCCGTCGGCAGTTTCAACGGCGAGCGCTCGATCAGCCTGATGGTGCAGCGCCAGCCGGACGCCAATACCGTGCAAGTGGTCGATGGCGTGCGCCGTCTGCTGCCGGGCTTCAAGGAGCAATTGCCGCAGTCGATACAAATCAGCCTGGTCAACGACCGTTCGCTGTCGATCCGCGAAGCCATCCACGACGTCAATCTGACCCTGGCGCTGACGGTGGTGCTGGTGGTGCTGGTGATCTTTTTGTTCCTGCACCGCGCGGCCGCGACCTTCATTCCGGCCGTCACCATGCCGATCTCGCTGCTCGGTGCGCTGGCCCTGCTGTACTGGCTCGGCTACAGCCTCGATAACGTGTCCCTGCTGGGCATTACCCTGGCCGTGGGTCTCGTCGTCGACGATGCCATCGTGGTGCTGGAAAACATCGTGCGCCATATCGAGATGGGCAAGAAACCGATACGCGCGGCCCTGGAAGGGGCGAAAGAGATGGGCTTTACCATCATCTCGATTTCCGTCTCGCTGGTGGCCGTGTTCATCCCCATTTTCTTCATGCCGGGCGTGATCGGTTTGCTGTTCCACGAGTTCGCCGTCGTCGTTTCGCTGGCCGTGCTGGTGTCCGCCGTCGTGTCGCTGACCCTGGTGCCGATGCTGGCCAGCCGCTTCCTGCCGGCCGACTCGCGCGAGCACAATGACAGCGACCCCAGTCATGGCGAGAAAACCTTTATCGGCCGCCATTTCGAAGCCGGTTTCACGAAATTGCGCAACGGCTATGTGCATCTGCTCGACAAGGCTCTGGCGCACCGCAATGTGGTGCTGTTCGTTGCCATGTGCACCTTTGCGCTGACGGTACTGCTGTACGCGACCATTCCCAAAGGTTTCTTCCCCGAAGAAGACTTGGGCCAGATCCAGGTGAATACGGAAGCGTCGGAAGATATTTCGTCCGCGGCATTGCAGGACTTGCAAGCCCGCGTGGCGGCCGTGCTCAAGGCGGACCCAAGCGTGCAGGACGTGACGTCGTTCGTCGGCGGCGGCAACACGGGCCGCATGTTCATGGTCTTGAAACCGCGCAGCGAGCGCCCGAAAATGCCCGTGGTGCTGGAAAACCTGCGCCGCGCGGCGGGCACCGTGCCCGGCATGGCCGTGTATTTCCGGCCCGTGCAAAACTTGCAGCTGGGCGGGCGCCAGAGCAAGAGCCGCTACCAGTACACCTTGCAAAGCGTCAGTCCCGACGCCCTGAATGACTGGGCGGAAAAGTTCATTGCAGGCATGCGCACCGATCCCGCCTTCCGCGACGTCACCAGCGATTCGCAGATCAAGGGCTTGCAGGCATCGCTCCGGATCGACCGCGACAAGGCCAACCTGCTGGGCGTGCAGATGTCCGATATCCGCACGGCACTGTACAGCGCCTTTGGCGAGCGGCAAGTGTCGACCATCTATTCGTCGGCGGCCAGCTATTACGTGATCCTGGAAGCGGCCACGGCGGACCGCCAGTATGACGATGCGCTCACGCGCGTGTCCGTGCGCAGCAAGTCGGGCGAACTGGTGAAATTGTCGAGCATTGCCTACGTGGAACGCACGATCGGCCCCACCTCCGTCAACCACCAGGGGCAGCTGCAAGCCGTCACCATCGCCTTCAACCTGGCGCCGGACGTGCCGCTGGGGATCGCCACGGGCAAGATCGACGCAATGGCCAAGGACATGAGCTTGCCGGCCTCCATCATCACGCGCTACGGCGGCGACGCGGCCGTGTTCCAGAGCTCGCAATCGAGTCAGATCATCCTCATCATTGCCGCGCTGGGCGTGATCTATGTGCTGCTCGGCGTGCTGTATGAAAGCTATATCCACCCGCTCACCATCCTGGCCGGCTTGCCGTCGGCGGCCGTGGGCGCGCTGTTGACCTTGCGCCTGTTTGGCATGGACCTGACCATGATCGCCATCATCGGCATTTTGATGCTGATCGGTATCGTCAAGAAAAACGCCATCATGATGATCGACTTCGCCCTGCATGCGCAGCGCAACGAGGGGCTGGCGCCGGCAGAGGCCATCCGCCAGGCCTGCATCCTGCGTTTTCGTCCCATCATGATGACGACGGCGGCGGCCCTGATGGGCGCCTTGCCGATCGCTCTGGGCCTGGGCGCCGGCGCCGAGCTGCGCCAGCCGCTGGGGCTGGCCGTGGTCGGCGGATTGCTGTTTTCACAAGTGATTACCCTGTTCATCACCCCCGTCATCTATTTATTCCTGGACAAGTACAGCGGCACGGGGCCGATGACGGACGAGCAACTGGTGGCGCTCGACAACAAGGCTTGAGCGCATGCGTGACTGATGACCCGTGACCGGCGTCCCATTTCTGCGTGAATGGGGCGCCGGTTTTGTATGGGCAGTGATACATACGGTAACAACCGTCAAGGGATGGCTCGGGTACTCTGGTCAGCGCTGCAAGGAATGTCGCTATCCTGTACGCTGCGGGTTGGAAAGGCCGAGGAAGTGTTCCCAAAAGCAAGGGACTCTGGCACTATGGCTGCCCTGTAATGTTATTTCTTCGCTACACAGAAAGCACGATTCATTTTGCATGACACGACCCATTTGTTGGCTGCCGATTCCGATGTTTGCCCCACCTGCGGGCAAGTGATCCAGCCACCTCCGGCCTACGGGTCCAAGACCAGCACCACGCGCAAGGTTGCGCTCGGCGTGTCCGTCTTGCTGCACGTGCTGCTGGCGGCCTATGTCCTGTTGCGCAGTGACAAGATCGAAAAGATTCCGCCGCCGAAGAAGGAAAGCGCGATGGTCTACATCGCGCCGCTGAAGGACAAGCCGCAACCGAAGCCGCAGCCGAAACCTACGCCCAAGCCGAAGGACACGAAAGTGGCCAAGGTGAAACCGCCGCCGGCGCCGAGCAAGCGCGTGGTCACAAAAGACGTGCCGCGCGATAAACCGAAACTGGAAACCTACACGCCGCCGCTGGTGTCGAAAGTGCCGTTGCCGCCGCCGCCCGCTGAAGACATGAGTTCGATGATCGAGCAGCGCCGCAAGCAGCGCGAGGCGCAGAACCCCGCGCCGCCGGCCGAGGAAAGCGAAAACGACCGCGCCATGCGCGTGGCCAAGGCGAATATCGCCGGCGCGCAGGGACGCAATTCCGGCAGCGACCGCGAGGATTCGGGCGGCGTGTTTTCCATCGTCAACCAGACCTCGTTCAGCGCCGAAGTCAAGTTCAAGGGCTGGAACGGCAACTTCAAGCGCAACTGGCTGAAGCAGGAAAAAGTGGAACTGGGCAATGAGCCTGATATCGAAACGGCCATCATCAAGAAGATGATCCAGCTGATCCGTGCCGAAAAGCCCGGCGATTTCGTCTGGGAATCGCGGCGCCTGGGGCGTAACGTCAACCTCAGCGCGCGTGTGGAAGATACGGCCGAGCTGAGCGCCTTCCTGCGCCAGGAATTCTTTTCCGAGAAGCGCCCGGGGCCGGGACGGCGCTAGGCGCCCGGCGCCCGCGCAAGAAAAAAGGCTGCACCGTGTGAACGGGCAGCCTTTTTTTACGCAGCGTTGATGTCGATCAAGCCGGCTTGTCCGACTCCGGCTCGACGTCGTCTTCCATGTCGATCAGGTCGACCATCTGGGCCGCGCCATCTTCGCTGATGCCGGCCAGTTCCATGATCTTGTCGTTGGCTTCGTCGATGCCGACTCTTTTCAGGGCCGAGAACAGTTGCACGGTGAACGGGAAGCCGACGCCGTCTTCATCCACGTAGCTGTCGAGCTTGGCTTTCGCCTGGCGCAAGGCATTGACCGATTCATTGCGGTTCAGTTTATCGACTTTCGTCAGGATGCAGTGAATCGGTTTGCCCGTCGGGGCGAACCATTCCAGCATCTGGATGTCCAGGTCGGTGAACGGGCGGCGCGAATCCATGATCAGGATCAAACCGGCCAATTGTTCGCGGCGCTGCACGTAGTCGCCCAGCAGGCGCTGCCAGTGCAATTTCGCCGAGCCCGATACTTCCGCGTAGCCGTAGCCCGGCAAGTCGACCAGCAGGCATTCGATCTCTTCGACGATGGTGGCATCCTTGCGGTGCTGCGCCACGTGGGCGCCGCCGATGGAGAAGTAGTTGATGTGCTGGGTACGGCCAGGTGTCTTGGAGGCGAACGCCAAGCCTTTCTGATTACACAAGATGTTGATGGCGGTCGATTTACCGGCATTGGAGCGGCCGGCAAAGGCGATTTCCGGCACCGTGGTATCGGGCAGGTCACGCAATTGGTTGACGGTCGTAAAGAAGCGGGCTTGCCAGAGTTTTGACATGGGAGTAGTAAAGCAACAAAAGGGAGCGATAAGGGAGCGATAACGCCAAGAAGCTATTGTACAATAAGGGGTTGTTTATTGTTGCCGGCGTAGCAGCGATGCGGCTTGCGGCCCTGAAAATAAAGCAAAAATCCACAGGGCGCGGCAATGTCCACCACTAATTTCTCACTGTCTCAGGGTGCCTGAATGAATCGTGCGTTTTCACCGTTGTTCAAATCCATGCTGCTCGCTTTGCTGGCTGTATCGGCAACTGCCTCCGCGGTCGAAGCACCAAAACCGGCCGTCAAGGCCGACGCTGCCAAGGGCGCTACCCTGTACGCCGATGGCGATGCGGCGCGCGGCCTGCCCGCCTGCGTGTCCTGTCATGGCGCGGCCGGCAATTCGACCATCACGGTCAATCCGAAGCTGGCCGGCCAGCACGAAAGCTATATCTACAAGCAACTGGTCGACTTCACCACGCCGGAACGCAACCAGCCCGTCATGACGACGTACGCGAAGATGCTCAGCGACGCCGACAAGAAGAATATCGCCGCCTACCTGGGCGCGCAGCTGTCCAAGCCGGGTGCCGCGAAAAACAAGGATACGATTGATTTGGGCAAGAAAATCTACCGTGGTGGCATTGCCTCCAAGCAAGTTGCCGCCTGCGCCAGCTGTCATGGTGCGACGGGCAATGGCATTCCCGTCCAGTATCCGCGCATCGCCGGCCAGCACCAGGATTACACGGTGGCCCAGCTGACGATGTTCCGCAGCACCAAGGCCGATGCCCGCAAGAACAGCGCGCAAATGCACACCATCGCCGCCCGCATGTCGGATGACGAAATCGCCGCCGTGGCCGACTATATCGCCGGCCTGAAGTAAGTTTTCATAGTGGCAAGAGATTGCCAGGCGCAGCAGCGCGCGTGAACAAGGGCGGCCGTTTCCACAGGCTGCCCTTTTTCATGGCAGGGGCCAAACAGGAGTATGCTGCCGCCTTGCGCGGAGAAACACTCTGCTCCATGCCTACATTTCCTTGAAGATTGCATATCCCGTATGAGTATCCACGTATGAGCACTGGCACGACCGGAATCGAGTTAAAGACCCAACGCCGCAGCCTGGCTGAATTCGTCGAGCTGGTCTCGTCGATGCGCTTTGCCATCAGTTTGCTGACCCTGATCGCCGTCGCCTCCATCATCGGCACCGTGCTCAAGCAAAACGAGCCCATGCCCAATTATGTCAACCAGTTCGGTCCGTTCTGGTTTGCCGTCTTCGACAAGCTGAGCCTGTATTCCGTGTATTCGGCCTGGTGGTTCCTCGTCATCATGGGTTTTCTGGTCGCCTCGACCTCGCTGTGCATCGTGCGCAATGCGCCGAAGATGCTCAAGGACATGCGCAGCTGGCGCGAAAACGTGCGCGAGCAATCGCTGCGCAATTTCCACCACAAGCTGGAATGGCAGGCGCCGCTGCCGCGCGCCGTGCTGGCGCAGCAGATGGTGATGCGCCTGAAAGACGCCGGCTACGGGGCCAAGGTGGTCGAGAAGGACAACGCCACCCTGGTGGCGGCCAAGCGGGGCGCCGCGAATAAATGGGGCTATATCTTTGCCCATGGCGCCATCGTCATCATTTGCGTGGGCGGCTTGCTCGATTCGGAAATGCCGATCCGCGTACAGCAATGGTTCTTTGGCAAGACGCCGTTTTCCGGCAGCGGCGTGATCGCCGATATTCCCGCCCAGCACCGCTTGAGCCTGTCGAACCCTACTTTCCGCGGCAATACCATGATTCCGGAAGGCTCGTCGAGCAACACGGCCATCATTCCCCAGGCCGATGGCGTGCTGATCCAGGATCTGCCCATCACCATCCTGTTGAAGAAATTCCACATCGACTTCTACAGCACGGGCATGCCCAAGCTGTTCGCCAGCGATGTCGTCATCACCGACCATGCAACGGGAGAAAGTTTTCCTGCAACCATCAAGGTCAACCAGCCGCTGCTGTACAAAGGCCTGGCCCTGTACCAGTCCAGCTTTGAGGATGGCGGCAGCAAGCTCAAGTTGACGGGTTTTCCCATGACGGGCAAGACGACGAAACGCTTCGATATCGGCGGCGAAGTGGGCGGCAGCACGCCGCTCGAGCGCAGCGACGGCAATTCCTACACGGTGGAATGGTCGGGTTTCCGTCCGTTTAACGTGGAAAACCTCAGCGCGGGCCAGGACGTGCGCGCCGTCAACAAGGCGGAAAGTTTCAATGATAAATTTGCCGTCGGCCTCGATAAGCGCCTCGGGTCGGCCGCGAAGAACGCCAACAACAAGGATCTCAAGAACGTGGGGCCGTCGGTGCAATACAAATTGCGCGACAAGACGGGACAGGCGCGCGAGTACCAGAACTATATGCAGCCGGTCACGGTCGATGGCACGACGGTGTTTCTGGCCGGCATGCGCGTCAACCCCAGCGACCCGTTCAGCTATCTGCGCATTCCCGCCGACGACAATGTCAGCGTGAATGAGTGGATGCGTTTGCGTGCCGCGCTGCAAGATCCAGCGCTGCGTCAGCAGGCCGCCGCCCGCTATGCGGCGCGCGCCATGCCGCAGGCGAACGCGGAAGCCTTGCGCGGCCAGTTGCAGGAATCGGCGGCGAAAAGCCTGGGCATCTTTGCCGGCAACGGGCAAGAGGGCGGTTTCCTCGCCATTTCTCGTTTCCTGGAGAAAATTCCTGCCGCCGAGCAAGAAAAAGCGGCCGATATCTTCATGAAAATCCTCAATGGCAGCCTGTGGGACTTGTGGCAGGCGGCACGCGCCCAGGATGGCTTGAAAGCCGTCGAGGCCGATGACAAGCACGGCCGCTTCCTGCAGCTGGCCACGAATGCGCTGTCCGACAGCTTCTTCTATGGCGCGCCCGTGTACCTGCAGCTTGACGACTTTACGGAAATCAAGGCGTCCGTGCTGCAGGTGACGCGTTCGCCGGGCAAGAGCGTGGTCTACCTCGGTTGCCTGTTCCTCGTGATCGGCGTATTTTCCATGTTTTATATCCGCGAGCGCCGCCTGTGGGTGTGGATCAAGGATGGCGAGGGCGGCAGCGAGGCCCTGATGGCCATGAGCACGCAACGCAAGACGCTGGATTTTGAAAAAGAATTTGAGAACTTGAAGGCAAAGCTGCCGCAATCGGCGTAAGCTGCGCTGAGTTGGATTGGCTGAGTTTCGGGACGCTTGCGCGTCGCCGGGAATGGAGAAAATGATGGAATTGGCAAACAAGCAAATATATACGCAGGAACCAGGATTTTTCAAGCGCCTGAGCCTGATCGATTGGCTGTACGGCGCCGGCTTGCTGGCCGCCTCCCTGTTCGGCCTGATGCGCTTTGGCGCCTTCATGGATATCTATGAAAAGGCCATCCTGCTGGCCGCGGCGCCCACGTTCGCGTGGCTGGGCTGGCACTGGAAGCCCGTACGCTGGCTGATCCCGCTGGCGGCCGTGCTGTCGCTGTCCGCCATCGAACTGTATAGCGGCCACCTGGAGATGGCCAACCAGAAATTCTTCCTGAAATACATCTTGTCGAGCCAGTCCGCCATCTTGTGGATGGGCACCCTGTTTGTGCTGTCGACTCTGTTCTACTGGATCGGCCTGGTGGCGCGTTCGGAATTCGGCTCGTCCGTCGGCTCCCTGCTGTGCTGGGCCGGCGTGGTGCTGGGCCTGACGGGCATGCTGGTGCGCTGGTACGAGTCTTACCTGATCGGCGCCGACGTGGGCCACATTCCCGTGTCGAACCTGTATGAAGTGTTCATCCTGTTTTCCCTGATCACGGCCATGTTCTACCTGTATTACGAGCAGCATTATGCGACGCGCCAGCTGGGCGCCTTCGTCATGCTCGTCATTTCGGCGGCCGTCGTGTTCCTCATGTGGTACACGGTCACGCGCGACGCGGCGGAAATCCAGCCACTGGTGCCGGCCCTGCAAAGCTGGTGGATGAAGATCCACGTGCCGGCCAACTTCATCGGCTACGGCACGTTTGCCCTGTCGGCCATGGTGGCGGCGGCCTACCTGCTCAAGTCGAGCGGCTACCTGGTCGACCGCCTGCCGTCGCTGGAAGTGCTCGACGACGTCATGTACAAGGCCATTTCCGTCGGTTTCGCTTTCTTCACGGTAGCGACCATCCTGGGCGCCCTGTGGGCGGCCGAAGCGTGGGGCGGCTACTGGTCGTGGGACCCGAAGGAAACATGGGCGCTGATCGTCTGGCTCAACTATGCAGCCTGGCTGCACATGCGATTGATGACGGGCTTGCGCGGCCGCGTCGCCTCGTGGTGGGCGCTGGTGGGCTTGCTGGTGACGACGTTTGCCTTCCTGGGCGTCAACATGTTCCTTTCTGGATTACATTCTTACGGCAAGCTTTAATGACAGAAGCGTCATGAACGGCCCGGAAAAACTGGTGTAAGGTATATCCAATCACCTTTTTCCGGAGCCGCCATGTTGATCAAGCGCAGTCCCAACGGCATTGAGTTGCCGTACTCTTCCGAAATCACGCCGCGCGCCGTGTTTGAATCGCGCCGCAGCTTCATCAAGCAAGTGGCGCTGGGCTCGATGTCCAGCGCGGCCTTGCTGGAAATGGCCAGCCGCGAAGCGTTCGCGCAAGGCACGAATCCCAAGCTGGCAGCCAAGCTCAATCCCGCCTATTCGGCGCTGGACAAGCAGACGGCCTATAAAGACGCCACCAGCTACAACAATTTCTACGAATTCGGCACGGACAAGAGCGACCCTGCGCAAAACGCGGGCACCCTGCGCACGCGGCCGTGGACGGTCAGCATCGAAGGCGAAGTGAAAAAGCCGATGACGCTGGACCTCGATGCGCTGCTCAAGCTGGCGCCGCTGGAAGAGCGCGTCTACCGGCTGCGCTGCGTGGAGGGCTGGTCGATGGTGATCCCGTGGGTCGGTTATTCCTTTTCGGAAATCATCAAGAAGGTCGAGCCGACGGGCAATGCCAAGTACGTGGAATTCATCACCCTGGCCGACAAGAAGCAGATGCCGGGCGTGGGCAGCCGCGTGCTGCAGTGGCCCTATACGGAAGGCTTGCGCATCGACGAAGCGAACCATCCGCTGGCGCTGCTGACCCTGGGCATGTACGGCGAAACCTTGCCGAACCAGAACGGCGCGCCCGTGCGCATGGTCTTGCCGTGGAAATATGGCTTTAAATCGGCCAAATCCATCGTCAAGATCCGTTTCGTCAAGGAACAGCCGCGCACGTCCTGGAACCTGTCGGCGCCGTCCGAATACGGTTTTTATTCGAACGTGAACCCGAACGTCGATCATCCGCGCTGGTCGCAGGCGTCCGAACGGCGCATCGGCGAAGACGGTTTTCTTGCGCGAAAGCGCAAGACCCTGATGTTCAACGGCTACAACGATGTTGCTTCCTTGTACGCGGGCATGGATCTGAAGAAGTTCTTTTAAGGAAAGACCATGGCCCTCAATCCCTCGACCAGGCAGTTGTCGCTGCTGAAAAGCCTGATCTTTTTGCTGGCGCTGCTGCCGTTCGCACGCATGGTCTGGCTGACGTACACGGGGCAACTGGTGGAGCCGCTGGAATTCATCACGCGCGGCACGGGCGACTGGACCCTGTATTTCCTGTGCATCAGCCTGGCGGTGACGCCCTTGCGGCGCCTCACCCAATGGAATTGGCTGATCAAGCTGCGGCGCATGCTGGGCCTGTTTGCGTTTTTTTACGCGGCGCTGCATTTCACCACGTTTTTATGGTTCGATCACTTTTTCGATCTGCAGGAAATGTGGAAGGATGTGCTCAAGCGGCCGTTCATCACGGTGGGCTTCATTGCCTTTGTGTTGCTGATTCCGCTGGCCGTGACGAGCACGAACGGCATGGTCAAGCGCCTGGGCGGCAAGCGCTGGCAGTGGCTGCACCGGTTGATCTATGTGATCGCGCCGCTCGGCATCCTGCACTTCTGGTGGATGAAGGCGGGCAAGCACAATTTCGCGCAACCGATCCTGTTCGGCAGTATCGTCGCGCTACTGCTGTTAATTCGCGTGGTTTTCGCCTGGAGCAAGCGCGTCAAGAACGCCAGGGCGGCGCATGCCGCCGCCCCGGTGCGCTCCGTTTAGGTCGCCGGCACGATGACGGGCGGCGGCGGCACGGGGGCCGGTTCGACGGGGCCTTTGGCCGGTGCGCCCTTGGCCGCTGGCGGCTTGGGCAGATACAGGGGACCGGGCTGGCCGCAGCCGGCCAGGACGCTGGAAACCACAATGGCGATGCCGATATAAAACGCTGAGGATGACTTCACGATTAGAATCACGGTTTGATTAAGATCTTTGGAGTGTAGCATGAGCGAATCGGAATTCCTGGCCCTGGCCGAAGCCACCCTGACCCAGATCGAGGCGGCACTGGACCGGCTGAACGATGAAGACGTGCTCGACGTCGAATGCAGCCGCAGCGGCAATGTGCTGGAAATCGAATTCATCGACAACGGCACGAAAATCATCGTCAACAGCCAGGCTCCCATGCGCGAAATGTGGGTGGCCGCCCGTTCCGGCGGTTTTCATTACAAGCGCGTGGGCGACGAGTGGATCAACACGCGCGACGGCTCGGAACTGTTTACGGCCTTGTCCGGCATGGCCAGCGAGCAGGCGGGCGCACCGGTGGTATTGAAGTAATTGTTTTAGCCGCGCGCAATAAAAAGGGCAGCCTGCATGGGCTGCCCTTTTTGCTTGCGTAATCCGACAACATTTGGCGCCGGCGTGGTGTCGGGTGACGGCCTGCGGCCTAACCCGACCTACTCCATGCGCTGCCGTCAGAACAACTCGTTCTTCACGGCTTCTTTCGCCTTTTCTTCTTCCGGCGTACCGCGCGCCGCGCCTTCCAGGCTGCCGACGCCCGTGCCCGGCGGATTTTCCGCATAGTAGTACTCATCGCCCACGCGGATCAGGCCTTCCGGCACGGCGCGCTCCTCGACGGGAATGCTTTTCAGGGCTTTCGCCATGTAGCTGATCCAGATCGGCAAGGCCAGGCCGCCGCCCGTTTCCCGGTTGCCCAGGTTGCGCGGCTGGTCGTAGCCGATCCAGGCGATGCCCACCAGCTTGGCCTGGTAACCGGCGAACCACGCATCGATGGAATCGTTGGTCGTGCCCGTCTTGCCGGCCAGGTCAGGGCGCTTCAGGGCCATGGCCTTGTTTGCCGTGCCGAAGCGTACGACGTCGTTGAGCATGCTATTCATCATGAAGGCATTGCGCTCGTCGATAACGCGGTTGGCTTCCTCGCCCGCCAGGTCCGGCTTGGCTTGCGACAGGACATTGCCGTCGCTGTCGGTCACCTTGGCGATCAGGTACGGGTTGATCTTGTAGCCGCCGTTGGCGAACACGGCGTAGGCGCCGGCCATCTGCAGGGGCGTCACGTTGCCGGCGCCCAGTGCCAGGGTCAGGTACGGCGGGTTCTTGTCCGCGTCAAAGCCGAAGCGCGTCGCGTATTCCTGGCCATACTTGGCGCCGATCTTGTGCAGGATGCGGATGGAAATCATGTTCTTCGATTTCATCAAGCCCTTGCGCATGGTCATCGGGCCATCGTATTTGCTGTCGTAGTTCTTCGGTTCCCACGCCTGGCCGCCCGTCTGGCCCGCGTCGAACGAGATGGGCGCATCGTTGATGATGGTGGCCGGCGACAGGCCCCGTTCCAGCGAAGCGGAATAGATGAAGGGCTTGAAGGCCGAACCGGGCTGGCGCCACGCCTGCGTGACGTGGTTGAACTTGTTGCGGTTGTAATCGAAGCCGCCCACCATGGCGCGGATGGCGCCGTCCGTGGTGCTGGCCGAGATGAACGCCGATTGCACTTCCGGCATCTGCGTCAAGACCCAGGCGTTGTTTTCCTGCATGACACGGATCACGGCGCCACGCTTGATGCGGCGGTTCGGCGCCGCTTTTTCCGACAGCCAGGCCGCGCCGAAGGTCAGGCCGGGGCCGGTAATGGTGATTTCCTCGCCGGCCGAGGTGACAGCCTGCAACGATTTGGGCGAAGCTTGCAGCACCATGGCGGCGATGATATCGTCGCTGTCCGGGTGGTCGGCCAGCTCCGTCTCGATCGCGTCATCGGCTTCGGCCTTGGTCTTCGGAATCTCGATATACGCTTCCGGGCCGCGGTAGCCGTGGCGTTTTTCGTAATCCATGACGCCCTTGCGCAAGGCGATGTAGGCGGCGTCCTGGTCGGCCTTGGTGATGGTGGTGTAGACGTTCAGGCCGCGCGTATAGGTGTCTTCCTTGAATTGCTCGTAGACCAGCTGGCGCGCCATTTCCGACACATATTCCGCGTGCACGCCGAAGGCGCTGCTGTCGGTTTTCACTTTCAGCTCTTCATTTTTCGCTTCTTCGTACTGCGCCGGCGTGATGTAGCCCAGCTGCGCCATGCGCTGCAGAATGTATTGCTGGCGCATGCGCGCGCGTTTCGGATTGACGACGGGATTGTAGGCGGACGGCGCTTTCGGCAAGCCGGCCAGCATGGCCGCTTCGGCCACGGTGAGGTCCTGGATATTCTTGCCGAAATAGATTTGCGCGGCCGAGGCGAAGCCGTAGGCGCGCTGTCCCAGATAAATCTGGTTCATATACACTTCGAGGATCTGGTCCTTGCTGAGGTTTTTCTCGATCTTCCATGCCAGCAAGACTTCATACGCCTTGCGTTTCAAGGTCTGTTCGCTGGACAGGAAGAAATTGCGCGCCACCTGCTGCGTGATGGTCGAGGCGCCTTGCTTGGCGCCGCCCGTCAGGTTGTGCAGGGCAGCGCGCGTGATGCCCAGGTAATCGACGCCGCCATGCTCATAGAAGCGGTCATCTTCGATGGCCAGCACGGCTTTCTTCATGACATCGGGAATATCCTTGATGTGTACCATGTTGCGCCGTTCCTCGCCGAACTCGCCGATCAGCACACTGTCGGACGTGAACACGCGCAGCGGCATCTTGGGCTTGTAATCGGTCAAGGTATCGAGCGCCGGCAGGTTCGGATAGGCCATGGCCAGACCGAAGACCACCAGCAACACGCCGACGATGCCCAGGCCCAGCAGCGATGCCAGGGCCATCAGCAGGAAACGTTTGGGTTTGCTGCCCTTGGTGGGCGGCTTCGAGCCAGCGGGGCCAGCGGATTTTGAAGATGTCATGCGTCGTATGTCTTTCGGTTAATTATGCCGGCCAATTATAAGCGAGCTTGCCGGGGTGGCAGCGCGCCGTGGCGCTTGCCGGGGGAGTGTTGAAACTTGCCGATACTCTATATAAGCGTGTATTGGCCCGCTGGCAACCAGGATTTGGTAACAATTATCCTGCGCCAGATCACGGCCCCGCCAGATAGGCGCCGCGCGCCGCAGACACCAGCGTGAAATCCGTTTACAAGCCAGCGCTGCCGGGACTAGGCTTGCGGATGGCAGGACTTCCTTCCACGCTGACGTTTCTCTATGAAAAACATGTCCATCAGCAGTCTTCTTGGCACCGGCTTGCTGGGCCTCGACATCGCGGACGACGCCGTGCGCGTGGTCGAGTTGATACGCCGGCGGGGAACACTGGCGTGCCGGCATTGCGGCAGCGCCGCGCTGGCGGCAGGAGTAATGCGTGAGGGCATGATCGAAGATCTGCAGGGCCTGGCTGCCGCCGTGCGCCTGGCATGCCGCGACAGTGGCAGCGGCTGCACGCGCGTGGCGCTGGCCATGCCGGCCACGGCCCTGATCACGCATGCGATCCGCCTGCCTGCCGGATTGCCGGAGGAACAACTGGAAATCCTCGTGGAACTGGAAGCGGGACAATACATGCCGTTTGCGCTGGAAGACGCCAACCTGGATTTTTTCATTCTCGGCCCTGCGCCGCCGCTTGCCGGCCAGACCGGCAGCGAGATCGACGTGTTGCTGGTGGCGGCGCGGCGCGCCAGCGTGCAGCGCCGTCTCGATGCGGCCAAGGCGGCCGGCTTGACGCCCGTCATTATGGATAGCGAGGCGCTTGCCTTGCAGGCGGCGCTCGCGCAGGGCGGCTGGCAAGCCTTGCCCGGCGGCGGCCTGAACTATCAACTGGCCTGGGGCCTGGCCATGCACCGGTACGCCCGATGAAGGCCGTGGCGGAAGTGCCATGCATCAATCTTTTGCCGTATCGCCAGGCGGCACGCCGCAGGCGTATTCAGCGGCTGCTGTGGCAATTGGCCGGCGGGGCGCTGTTGGGATTGCTGACGGCCTTGGCGGCGGGCGCCTGGCTGCAGCACCAGCTCGACGTGCAGTTGCACCGCCAGGAGGGCTGGCGCCATGCCATGCAGCAAGTCAATACGGTCCTTGTCACAGGCAAGCGCGTGCAGGGCGAGACGGCGGCCCTGCTGCTGCGCCAGCAAGCCATTGCTAGTCTGCAAGCGCAGCGCAATGCCTGGGTACGCATGCTGGCGGCCCTGGCCCAGGCGATGCCGTCTGGCGTCGCCCTGCACAGTGTGCGCCAGGAAACGGCGATGGTGCGCCTGCAAGGGCAGGCCGTTTCGCAGGAAAAGGTCGCGGCACTATTATTGGCGCTGGAGCAGGCCGCGCCCTGGTCCCGGCCGGAAGTGATGGAAGTGCGCGGCGCGGCCGATGGCGCCGTGGAATGGACGATACGGCTGGCTTTGGCACCCGCTGGACAATCTTGGAGCCTATCCCAGTAGGGAGCGTCTTTTGCAGGCAGCACATCAGGAGCGCGGACAAGGCGCGAGGAGGACGCGTGGCGAGCCACGCGACGACTCCCCGCTTCTGAGGGGCGCTTGCAAGAGATGTATTCATCTACTGGGATAGGCTCTTAGTCGTGGAGGTTGATCATGCTGAGCTTGAAGACCGCGTCACTGTGGCCGCTGCCGGCGCGCCTTGCTTGCGCTGCGCTGGCCGGCATGCTGGTGGCTGCCCTGCTGCATGCCACATGGCTCGATGGACTGATGGCTGCAGTGCGATTGGCGCACAGTGAGGAAGCCCGCTTGCGCGCCGATTATCTGGCGGCGCAGGCCAGGGCAAAGCAGTTGCCGCAGTGGCGTGCAGAGCAGCGTCAGGCCGGCGCCGAGTTGGCCCTGCTGGAACAGCAACTGCCTGACCAGCAGGCGATGGCGGCGCTGTTGACGGACATTAATGCCGCCGGCCGGTCGCGCGGGCTGCAATTTTCACTGTTCAAGCCGGGCGCGGCGCGGCCGCAAGCGCCGTATGTCGCCTTGCCGATCACGATACAGTTGCGTGGCGGCTACCACGCCATGGGCGCGCTGCTGGCAGACCTGGCGCGCCTGCCGCGCATCGTCACGGTGCATGCGCTGGCCTTGACCCTTGGCAAGGATCGCTTGTTGACCCTGGATGCCGTGTTGCAGGCGTATCGTTTGCCCGAAGCGGGGGAGCTGGCGGCGCAAGCGGCATTACCTTCACAGGGCAGTGCGCCGGCATGGCGCCCGCTTGCCGCTGTCGCGCCGCATCCCTACGAGGCGGCGGCCCTGGCCGATCCATTTAATGCCTTGCCGCCCGCGCCCGGACAGCGTGGGGGCGTGGCGGGGCCGGACCCGCGCCGCGTGCGCGAGCCGCTGGAAAGCGTGGCCTTGCCTGCCATCACCATGGTCGGCAGCGTGCAACAGGACGGGCGCCTGAACGCGCTGCTGCTGGCGGGCCAGCGCGTGTATCGTGTGGCCGTGGGCCAGTATCTGGGGCAAGACCACGGTGTGGTGACGGGCATCAGTGAACAGGCCGTGCAGTACCGTGAATTGCTGCGCGAGGCGGATGGCCCCTGGCGCGAGCGGCGCGGCAGCCTGGCCTTGCAGGTGGCAGGGGCGAAGGCCAGCCTGCCCGAGGCGGCGCCATGAGGCCGCTCCGCATGCTCGTGGCCGCCATGCTGTGTCTGCATGCCGGTGTCCTTGCCCAGGAGGCGGTGGTGCAGGTGACGGCGCCGCGTCTGTATGCGGGCGATAAAATCTCCGTCGATTTCCAGAACGTGGGCGTGCGCGCGGCCTTGCACATCCTGGCCGATGCGTCCGGGCAAAACATCATCGCCAGCGACAGCGTGGCGGGCAATGTAACCCTGCGCCTGCGCGACTTGCCGTGGGACCAGGCGCTCGACGTGCTGCTGCAGGCCAAGGGCCTGGACATGCGGCGCAATGGCAACGTGCTGTGGATCGCCCCGCGTGAGGAAATCCTCGCGCGCGAAAAACTGGAGCTCGAAACGCGCGCGCAGATCGCGGAACTTGAACCCTTGCAATCAAACATCTTCCAGCTCAATTACCAGAAGGCTGAAGCGTTCCGCGCCGTGTTCGGCCTGGACGCGGGGGAAGGGCGCAGCCGGCTGCTGTCGCGCCGTGGCACCGTGCTGATCGAGCCGCGCACGAATCAGCTGTTCGTCACCGACGTGCCGGCGCGCCTGGAGCAGATCCGTCAGCTGATCGCCAAGACGGATATTCCAACCCGACAAGTCATGATCGAGGCGCGCATCGTCGAGGCGAACGACAGTTTCAGCCGCAACCTGGGCGCGCGCCTCGGTTTTACGGACCAGCGGCTGGCGGCGGGCCAGGTGCCCGGTTTTTCGCTGGGCGGCAGCGGACGCCGCGCGGCCATCGGCGGCACGTATCAGGGCGTGGGCGAGGCGACGGGGCAAACGGTGGCGGGCAGCGGCGCCTTCGTGCCGAACACGCAATTCGTCAACTTGCCGGCCGCCAGCATCAATGGCTTGCAGCCGGCCAGCTTCGCCCTGAGCCTGTTTTCGGCGGCCGCCAACCGCTTTCTGAACCTGGAGTTGTCCGCGCTGGAAGCGGACGGCAGGGGCAAGATCATTTCCAGCCCCCGCGTGGTGACGGCCGACAAGGTGCTGGCGCTGATCGAGCAGGGCATCGAACTGCCGTACCAGGTGGCCACCAGCAGCGGCGCCACGTCGATCACGTTTCGCAAGGCGAACCTGCGTCTGGAAGTGACGCCGCAAATCACGCCCGACGGCAACGTGGTGCTGGAAGTGGACGTCAACAAGGACAGTGTGGGCCAGGAAACCCGCTCCGGTTTCGCCATCGACACCAAGCACGTGCGCACGCAAGTGATGGTGGAAGATGGCGGAACCGTGGTGCTGGGCGGTATTTATCAGCAATCGGAGCGGGGTACGGACAGCAAGGTGCCGCTGCTGGGCGACATCCCCGTGTTTGGTGTTTTTTTCCGCAGCACGGGCCGCAGTCAAGAAAAAACGGAACTGATGGTGTTTATTACGCCGAAAATAGTGGCAGATCGGCCAGCAACACGTTAATGTCACATCTTTACGTTTAAGTAACAATGCAAACGAAAGCGGACTGATGGCGACTATGCGGAATTTTTCTTTTGGCAATACTTCTTGGAGTAGGGTATCGAATTGGCTGGTCATGCTGGCGCTGGGCTCCTTGCTGGCCGCCTGCGGCGGCGGCGGCGGTGATCCGACCCTCGATGGCGGCAGCAGCGGCGGCACGACGGGCGGCGTGGCCGCGACGGTCATGGTGAGCCTGTTGAACGCCGCTGGCCAGCCTAGCAATGCATTGAGCAGCACGACGCCGCTGACGGCCAAGGCGCTCGTCAACGATAAAAATGGCGTTCCTATCAGCAATGCCGTGGTCACGTTTTCGGCCGACCCCGCGCTGGTAACGTTGTCATCGACCAACGGCACGGCGCTGACCGACGCCAAGGGCTATGCCAGTATCACCGTCTCGGCCTTGAATGCGACGGTCACCGGTGCCGGCAAGCTGACGGCCACTGTCGCGGCAGGCACCGCTATGGTCACCGGCGACGCCAGTTATGAAATCAAAACGGCCCAGGCATCGGGCGCCAAAATGACACTGGCGCTGCTCAATGGCGGCAGCGCCAGTAACGCGCTGTCGAGCGCCATGCCGCTGACGGCCAAGGCGTTGGTGACCGATTTGAACGGAAAACCGATCAGCGACGTGTTGGTGGCATTCTCGACTGACAATACCATGGCAGTGATGTCGCCATCGGTAGGGACGGCACTGACCGATGCGACAGGTACGGCCAGCGTAACGCTGCGTCCTTTCAGTCTGTCGGCCAGCGGCGCCGCCACGTTGCGGGCGACCACGACGGCCAATGGTGCCGTTGCCAGCAGCCAGATCAATTATGTGCTGGGAGCCACCGACCTGAGTGCGGAGAACATGCGGTTTTCGCCCGCCAGCATCCCGGCCTATGGCACCACCAACGTCACGGTTGATGTCATGGCTGGCACCAGCCTGTACACAGGATCAGGCCAGACGGTAAATTTCAGTTCGACTTGCGTGCAGGCCGGCAAGGCTAGCGTGACCAGCGGCGTGCCGGTAGTCAATGGCAAGGCCACAGCTGTTTTCCGCGACCTGGGTTGCAATGACTACGATATGGTCAATGCCACAGTGGCGGGCAGCGCTTCCATGTATCACGCGACGCTGCCGATCGGCCGCGTCGCGCCGGCATCGGTACAATTTTCCAGCGTCAGTCCGGTAGGAAAATCGATCGTGATTCAAGGGCAGGGCGGCATAGCGCGCACGGAAATGGCTACGCTCACTTTCCGCGTATTCGATACTTTCAACAAACCTCTGGTCGGCCAGGAAGTGACGTTTTCGTTGTTGAACGGCCCTGGCATGACGCTCAATAAAGTGAAAGACACCACGGATGCCAATGGTGACGTCATCACCACCGTGAATTCCGGCAACACCCCGACCACCTTCCGTGTTAAGGCCAGCCTGGCCTCTGGCATTTCCACCTTGTCCGATTCCATCCTAGTAACGACGGGTTTGCCTGTGCAAACGGCGTTTTCGCTCAGCTCCGTCAAGTCTAGCGTGGAAGGCTGGTCGTATGACAGCCCCTTAGGCACCCCTGCCACGACCGTGACTATCTTGCTGGCAGACCAAGCGGGCAACCCTGTTCCTGACGGCACGCCGGTGGTATTTCAGAGCAATTTGGGCGCCATCGGCTCGTCCAGCATGGGCGGCTGCACTACCATGAATGGTGGCTGCTCGGTCGACTTCCGCAGCCAGAACCCGCGTGTGGCGACCAATCCACCTGTCACGCCCTGCAATGATGTCAGCAATGGCGGCACGGCCGACAGCCTGTGGCCCGGTCTTGCTACCGTCTGCGCCAGCACTTCGGACGGCAACAAGACGTTGTTCGCGAAGATCGCCATCTTCCTGAGCGGCAGCCGTCCCGAGAATGTCATGCTGTTCGATCAGTCGGCCCAGGTAAGCCTGGATCGCAGCACCTATGATCTTGGAAGCGTTTCAGCCGCTGCAGTGCGTCAATTCAGCTTGAGATTCAGCGATTTGCATCAAAACCCCATGCCCTCTGGGACCACGGTCGCGATTACGAATATGATCAATGGCGTTGGATCCATTACTCCGGACAGCATACAAAATATCTATCCGCACAACACGCTTGGCGTGGATGACCGTACCGGAGGCAACATTCAAGGTAACCAGGGAGGCCGGCATGCCGTTACAATTAACAGTCTGACGCCGACAAATTGTGTAGCGAATGTGGTCAGCACGTTTAATGTAACAGTGACGACGCCGCTGGGTAACGCCACCAGTTACCCGTTTAGACTGACATTCTCCTGTCCTTGACGTAAGGGGAAACGGGCGCCGTAGAGGCGGCGCCTGCTTATTTTCTGATTGATATAAAAAGTGTCCGAAATTTCCAACAGTAATATCTTTCTTGTCGGCCTCATGGGCGCAGGCAAAACCACGATCGGGCGCATCCTGGCCCGCAAGCTGGGCTTGCGCTTTGTCGATTCCGACCACGAAATCGAGGCACGCACGGGGGCGACCATCCCGTGGATCTTTGAAATCGAGGGAGAAGCGAGCTTTCGCCGGCGCGAGGCCGAGGTCATCCGCGACCTGAGCGCCCAGGAAGGGATCGTCATGGCCACAGGCGGCGGGGCGATCCTCAACGCCGACAGCCGCGCCTACCTGAAGGAACGGGGCACGGTCGTCTACCTGCGCGCCAGCGTCAGCAACATCCTCGCGCGCACCAGCCACGACAAGAACCGCCCCCTGCTGCAGACGGCCGACCCGCGCCGCAAGCTGGAAGAATTGACGGCGCAACGCGAACCCCATTACATGGAAGTGGCCGACATTGTGATCGACACAGGCCGTCCTAACGTACAATCGATGGTTCAGACCATCCTGATGCAGCTGGCCAGTCTCGAATGCGAGGCCTCGCCCAACTGCGTCATTCATGCAGAGCCTTCGATGAACGAGCAATCCAAAATGTTGTTGAGCGTAGACCTCGACGAACGCAGTTATCCGATCGCCATCGGTCCCGGCCTGCTGGCCGACGCCGATGCGCTGCTGCGCCATATCAGCGGCCACAAGGTGGCCATCGTCACCAATACCACCGTCGCGCCGCTGTACCTGGGCCGCCTGCAGGCGGCGCTGGCCAGCGATGGCCGCGAAGTGATCTGCATCGTCCTGCCGGACGGCGAAGAATATAAAAACTGGGCCAGCCTGATGCAGATCTTCGACGCGCTGCTGGCCAATAAATGCGACCGCAAGACCACGCTGGTGGCGCTGGGCGGCGGCGTGATCGGCGACCTGACCGGCTACGCGGCGGCCAGCTACATGCGCGGCATCGGCTTCGTGCAGGTGCCGACCACCCTGCTGGCGCAGGTCGATTCTTCCGTCGGCGGCAAGACGGGCATCAACCACCCGCTGGGCAAGAACATGATCGGCGCCTTCTACCAGCCGCGCGCCGTGATCGCCGACACATCGACCCTGGAAACCCTGCCGGCGCGCGAGCTGTCGGCCGGCCTGGCCGAAGTGATCAAGCATGGCGCCATCATCGATGCCGCGTTTTTCGACTGGATCGAAGCGAACATGGACAAGCTGATGGCGCGCGACAAGGGTGCGCTCGCCTATGCGATCGCCCGCTCGTGCGAAATCAAGGCCGACGTCGTGCGTCAGGACGAGCGCGAAGGCGGCTTGCGCGCCATCCTGAACTTCGGACACACCTTCGGCCACGCCATCGAGGCGGGCCTGGGCTACGGCCACTGGCTGCACGGCGAAGCCGTCGGCTGCGGCATGGTGATGGCGGCCGACCTGTCGTGCCGCATGGGCTATATCGACCAGGCGGCCGTCGAGCGCGTGCGCAAACTCGTCGCCGCCGCCGGCCTGCCCGTCAAGGCGCCGGACCTCGGTGTCGAGCGCTGGCTGGAACTGATGGAAGTGGACAAGAAGAACGAGGGCGGCGCCATCAAGTTCATCCTGTTGAAACCCTTGGGCAGCCCGTGCATCACGTCCGCGCCGCACGAACTGGTGCTGGCCACCCTGGCCGCCGGAGTGCAATAGCCATGACGCCGGAAGACGCCCTCGCCCAAGGATGGCTAGCCCCCTATGCCGCCCATTCGGCACAGGGGCAGGGACGTCGCTTTGCCGAGGCGGCGCACGCCTCGCGCAGCCAGTTCCAGCGCGACCGCGACCGCATCATCCATTCCTCGGCTTTCCGCCGCCTCGAATACAAGACCCAGGTTTTCCTCAATCACGAGGGAGACCTGTTCCGCACGCGCCTCACGCACAGCCTGGAAGTGGCACAGGTGGGCCGCTCCATCGCGCGCAACCTGCGCCTGAACGAAGACCTGGTCGAAGCCATCGCGCTCGCGCATGACCTAGGCCACACGCCGTTCGGCCACGTGGGCCAGGACGTGCTCAACGAGTGCATGCAGGCGCACGGCGGCTTCGAGCACAACCTGCAAAGCCTGCGCGTGGTCGATACCCTGGAAGAGCACTACGGCGCCTTCGATGGCTTGAACCTGATGTTCGAGACGCGCGAAGGCATATTAAAACACTGCTCGCTCGCGCATGCGCGCGAACTGGGTCCCGTGGCGCAGCGCTTCATCGACCGCACGCAACCGACACTGGAAGCGCAGCTGACCAACCTGGCCGATGAAATCGCCTACAACAGCCACGATATCGACGATGGCCTGCGTTCGGGCCTGATCACCATCGCCCAGCTGGAAGAGGTGGAATTCTTCGGCCGCCTGTGGCGCGACGTGCAGCAGGCGTTTCCCGGCCTGTCGGGCCGGCGCGCCATCTACGAAACCCTGCGCCGCCTGATCACGGCCCTGGCCGACGATCTGATCGTCACGTCGAATGCCCTGATCCTCGACGCCGCGCCGCGCGACGTCAGCGAAGTGCGCGCCAGTCCGCCGCTGATCCGTTTTTCGGACGCCATGCGCAAGGATGCGACGGAGCTGAAGCGCTTCCTGCGCGCGAACCTGTACCGCCACTACCAGGTCAACCGCATGCGCGTCAAAGCGAGCCGCATCGTGCGTGAACTGTACGACAGCTTCATGGCCGAACCGGCCCTGCTGCCGCCCGATTATCAGGTCAACGGCGATGATGTGACTAAGCAGGCGCGCAAGATCGCCGACTATATCGCCGGCATGACGGACCGCTACGCGATCCGCGAGCACCGCCGGCTGTATTCGCTCGACGAGCTGTAACGGTCACTGCGTGGACTGCTTCCCCGCCTGGATGTCGGGTTACGCCGTGCCGGCTAGCCCGACCTGCCTATGCAAGCGGTCATGGGGAATCTGACGTAGGTCGGATTAGCGCAGCGTAATCCGACATGTCTGCGCGATACCACGACACTTCATGCCAACAATGTTGTCGGATTACGCGCTGGCGCGCCTCGGCGGCCCCGCTAATCTGACCTACTCCGCATTGTCGATCCTGTCAATTGGCATGATCATCTAGGTCCCCGCACGATCACCCCAATATCCGTACGGCAACTTCTTTTCTATCATGGCAGCAAGTCAACAAGGGCTTGCCGCCCATCGTCAAGGAGAGTGTCATGATCGAATCGCGCCGCAGTTTCTTGCGCGCCTTGCCAGCCGTTACCATCGGTGCGGCCATCGCGCCGCTGCCAGGCAAGGCCGCCATCAGGAGCGAAGGCGGACAGCGCTGGGCGATGGTGGTCGACGTGCAGAAGTGCATCGGCTGCCAGGCGTGCACGGTCTCCTGCATCATGGAAAACGCCGTGCCGGAAAACAGCTTTCGCACCGTCGTCTCGACCTATGAAGTCAAGGAAGAGAACCGCTGCGGCACTTACATGCTGCCGCGCCTGTGCAATCACTGCGCCAATCCTCCCTGCATCCCCGTCTGTCCCGTGGGCGCCACCTTCCAGCGCAAGGATGGCGTCGTCGTCGTCGATGGCGACCGTTGCGTGGGCTGCGCCTACTGCGTGCAGGCCTGCCCCTACGATGCGCGCTTCATCAACCACGAGACGGGCAAGGCCGACAAGTGCACGTTCTGCGCGCACAGGGTCGATGAAGGCCTGCTGCCGGCCTGCGTGGAAACCTGCGTGGGCGGCGCGCGCATCTTCGGCGACCTCAATGATCCGGACAGCATGGTGCATCAGCTGCTCAGCGAGAACAAGGTGAAGGTGCTCAAGCCTGAACAGGGTACCCAGCCCCACGTGTTTTACCTGGGACTGGACACGCGCTTCGCCGGCCACGTCGAGGGCGAAGCGACACTTTGGCAACCGAGCAAACACGGGAAATAAACCATGGACAGCCACATCACCGAAATTGTCAACGTCACGCGCGAAGCGGCATGGCTGCCGTGGGCGGTGCAGTATTTTTTCCTCATCGGCCTCAGTTACGGCAGCTTCATGCTGACCTTGCCGTACTTCGTCTTCGGCCGCAAGGCGTATGAACGCCTGGGGCGCATCGCGCTGCTCGCGTCCCTCGTCTGCGGCATGACGGCGCCCGTGGCGCTGCTGGCCGACTTGCACGGGCCGGGCCGCTTCTACCATTTCTACATTTACTTCCAGCCGCAGTCGTGGATGTCGTGGGGTTCGTTCTTCATTCCCCTGTATCTGGGCTGTCTGATGCTGTACGCGTGGCTGGCGCTGCGCGGGGACTTCGCCACGCGGGGGCAGGGTCGGGACCGCCTGGCCTTTGCCTATCGGCTGCTGGGACGTGGAGGCGCCGCATCGCGCCAGGCCATCATCACCGCCGCCGCCTTCACCCTGCTCGCCGCCTTCGTGGTGGGGCTGTACACGGGCATGGAAGTAATGGTGGTGCGCGCCCGTCCACTGTGGTTCACGCCGTTCCTGCCGGCGCAATTTGCCGCCACGGCCTTTGTCGGGGCGGTGGGCCTGGCGCTGCTGTTCAACCGTTTCCTGCCGGGCCGCGACCAGGCGCTCGAAGTGTCCCTGAACCGCGCGCTGGCGCTGTCGCTGGCGCTGGTGCTGGCATTGGGCGGCGGCTGGCTGTTCGTCAGTCTGTCCGGCGTAAGCGCCAGCCACAGCATGGCCTTTACCCAGGTGGCGGGCATGCCGCAATGGCAGTTCACGGCAGTCTGGGCCGTGCTGTCGTCGATCGTGCCGATGGCCCTGGCCATCTGGCGTCCCGCCACGAGTGGCCTCGTCAACGGCCTGATCGCGCTGCACAGCGCCTGGATGATGCGCTGGACGATTTTCATCGGCGGGCAGAACATCCCGAAGACGGGCGCGGGCCTGTACGACTACCACCTGCCGATGGGCAACGACGGCTTGATGGGGATTATCGGCACGGCCGGCCTGTGGATCGCGCTGCTGTTGCTGATGCTGGAATTTTTGCCATGGGCCGGACGCGTCGTCGCTGCACGCAGCCGTCCCGCCATGGCCACGCACTGAGGAGTCAACAATGAACGATCAAATACACAACGACGACCGCAATGACGTCCCTGAAGACGAAAAAGAAAAACGCCGCAAGCTGCTGCGCTATGGCGCCATCGGCGGCGGGCTGGCCGCCTTTGCCGCCAGCTTTTCCACCACGGCCGGCCGCATGGTCGACCACGCGCTGGGCAAGGACAAACCCGTACAGCGCTTGCACGGCAATTCGCTGGCGCCCGAGTTTTCCGTCGACACGGCCACGGGCAAACTGACGGTCAATCCCGACCAGCAGGTCAGCTACACCATGTGCATGGGCTGCACCACGTTCTGCGGCGTGCGCGTGCGCCTGGATAAAAAAAGCGGCAAGGTGCTGCGCGTGGCCGGCAATCCGTACAGCCCCCTGTCGGCCGATCCGGCGCTGCCGTACCAGACCCCGATACGCGACAGCTTCATTTCCCTGTCGCGTTTCGAGGAAAAGGGCTTGAAGGGACGTTCCACCGCTTGCGGCCGCGGCAACGGCGTGCTGGAACAGATGGAGTCGCCTTTCCGCGTGCTGGCGCCCATGAAGCGCGTGGGACCGCGCGGCGGCGGCCAGTGGGAGCCGATCGCCTTCGACCAGTTGGTCAAGGAAGTGACGGAAGGCGGCGACCTGTTTGGCGAAGGCCACGTGCAGGGCTTGCGCGCCTTGCGCGAGCTGGAAAAACCGATCGATCCGGCGCAGCCGGAACTGGGTCCGCAAGTCAATCAGGTGGGCCTGATGTGCAGCACCGACGATGGCCGTCTGGCGTTCGGCACGCGTTTTTTCAAGCAGTCGTACGGCAGTCTGAACCTGGTCAACCACGGCTCGTATTGCGGCGGCGCCTACCGCAGCGGCTCGGGCGCCATGTTCGGCGACATGAAGAAAATGCCGCATGCGAAAGTGGACCTGGAAAACACGGAGTTCTGCATCTTCGTCGGCACGGCGCCCGGCAATGCGGGCAACCCGTTCAAGCGCCAGGGCACCTTGATCGCGAAAGCCCGTTCGGGCAAGCGCGATTTCAGCTACGTCGTCGTCGACCCCGTGCTGACGAATGCGGACAGCCTGGCCGCGGGCGACCGCAGCCGCTGGGTGCCGATCAAGCCGGGCACGGATGGCGCGCTGGCCATGGCCATGATCCGCTGGATCATCGAGCACGAACGCTATGACCGCAACTTCCTCGTGCAGCCGAACCTGAAGGTGGCGGAAGCGGCAGGCGAAGCCGCCTGGTGCAACGCCACGCATCTGATCATCAGCGAGAAGGGCCATCCGCGCGACGGCCGCTATCTGCGCGCGTCGGACATCGGCGCGGTGGAACTGGCGGAAGAGGAGCGCTACAAGGATGGTGACGCGTTCTGCGTGATCGACGCGGCCACGCAAGCGATCGTGCCGCACAATGCCGCCAAGGGCGAAGCGCGCCTGTTCTTCGACGGCCCGCTGGACGTGACCGGCGCGCCGCTGCACCTGAAGACGGCCATGACGATGCTCAACGAAGAAGCGCAGCGCCACAGCATGGAGGACTATTCCAGCGCCTGCGGCATCCCGCTTGACATCATCGAAGGCCTGGCGCGGGAACTGACCAGCCACGGCAAGCGCGCCGCCGTCAATGCGCACGGCGGCATGATGTCGGGCGCAGGTTTCTATAACGCGTATGCGCTGGTCATGCTCAATACCCTGATCGGCAATTTGAACCGCAAGGGCGGCACCCTGATCAACGGCGGCAGCTTCAAGGATGCGGGCCCCGGCCCGCGCTACAACCTCGAAAGTTTCGACGGCGAGATCAAGGCGACGGGCATGCCGATCGGGCGCAATGTGCCGTATGAAAAAACCTCGGAATTCAAGCTGAAGAAGGAAGCGGGCAAGGCGTATCCGGCCAGGGCGCCGTGGTATCCGAACGCGCCCGCGCTGGCGACCGAGTGGCTCACCAGCGCCATGAACGGCTATCCGTACACCTTGAAGGCGCTGATCCTGTGGAGCTGCAATCCCGTCTACGGCATCACGGGCTTACGCGCGCAGATCGGCAAGGAGCTGGCCGATCCGAAGAAGATTCCCCTGATCGTCGCCATCGACCCCTTCATCAATGAAAGCTCGGCGTTTGCCGACTACCTGCTGCCCGATACCTTGCTGTATGAAAGCTGGGGCTGGGCCGGCGCCTGGGGCGGCATGCCCGTCAAAATGAGCACGGCGCGCTGGCCCGTGGTCGAACCGCGCGTGCAAAAGACGCCGGACGGCCAGAGCATCTGCATGGAATCGTTCTTCATCGCGCTGGCCAAAACGATGGCCTTGCCCGGCTTCGGCACGGAAGCCCTGCAGGACATGGAGGGCCAGCGCTTCCCATTGCAGCGCGCGGAAGACTGGTATCTGCGCGGCGGCGCCAACATCGCCTGGCAGGGCAAGACGGCCGTGCCGGAGGCGAGCGACGACGACATCGAACTGGCCGGCGTGGCGCGCATCCGCCCCGAACTGGAGCGCACCCTGAAGCCGGAAGAGTGGCGCAAGGTGGCCTTCATGCTGGCGCGGGGAGGGCGCTACCAGAGCTATGGCGAGATGTTCGGCCTGCGCCTGCCGCCGCCCGCCAACCCCAAGGCGCCCGCCGCGCCTGTCCCGGTGCTTGATGAGACGCCGTATCCGCAGGACTGGTCCACGCACCGCTACCTGAAACCGATGATGCTGTACAACGAGGGTCTGGGCGTGAGCAAGAACAGCTTGAGCGGCAAGCGTTTCCCCGGCACGCCCGCGTGGAGGGTGGCGGCTTTCGCCGACGGCACGCCCGTGCGCAAAACCTACCCGGCCAGCGAATGGCCGTTCGAGTTGATCAGTTTTAAATCGGCGCTGCAAAACTCGTACAGCATCGGCGCGCGGCGCTTGCGCGGCATCCATCCGGACAACCCGGTCGCCGTGCATCCCGACGATGCGGCGCGCCTGAAGCTGGAAAATGGCGACCAGATTTATCTGGAGACGCCGGGTGGCAAGGCCAGGGCCACGGTGATGCTGCGCCATGGCGTGCAGCGCGGCGTGATCGCCGTCGAACACGGTTTCGGCCACAAGGAACACGGCGCGCGCGCCCACCGCATCGGCAAGCTGCGCCAGCCTGATGAACCGGCCATCGGCGCGGGCATCAACCTGAACGACCTGGGATTGACGGACCCAAGCCGCGGCGACAAGAACGTGTTCGTCGATCCCGTCTCGGGCACGTCGGTGCGGCAAGGGCTTCCTGCCCGCATCGTGCGGGCCTAGATTTGCCCACCCGCCATCAGCAGCCGGGCCACCTCGGCTGCTGAATGCAGGCCCAGTTTTTCCATCGCGTTATGGCGGTGCACCTGCACCGTCTTGTCGCTGATACCGAGTTCGCGGGCGATGACTTTCGAGGCCTTGCCTTCGGCCATCAGCAGCGCCACTTCGCGCTCGCGCGCGGTGAGCCTGGCCAGCGCCGATTGCGCCGTATTCGCGCTGGCGGCGCTGCGGCTTTCTTCCACGCTGCGGGCCACGGCACGCGAGACGGCGTCCAGCAATACCTGGTCCTTGCACGGCTTTTCCAGAAAATCGCAGGCGCCCGCCTTCATCGTCTGCACGGCCATGGCCAGGTCGCCGTGGCCGCTGAGGAAAATCACGGGCAGCGATATGGCGTGTCCGGTCCTGTTATTCAACTCCTGCTGCAGTTCCAGTCCGCTCATCAGCGGCATGCGCACGTCGAGCAGCAGGCAGCCCGGCACATGGCCCTCGTAGCGCTGCAGGAAATCGCGCGCCGATTCGAACGTCTGCACTTGCCAGCCGGCCGAATCGAACAGATAGGCCAGCGAGCGGCGCATGGCGGCGTCGTCGTCGACGACAAAGATGATCGCATCGCTTTCGTTCATGGTGTTTCCTTATCTACTTCCATATGCGTATCTTCGGGCAGGCGGAACCAGACCGTCAAGCCTGGCGCATCGGCGTTGGCGTGGGCCGACAGGCTGCCGCCGAACGACTCGATGATGCTTTTGCTGAGGGACATGCCCAGTCCCAGGCCTTCGGCCTTGGTGGTAAAGAAGGGCTCGAACAGGCGCGCCATCTGCGCCGCATCGAGGCCGCAGCCGGCGTCGCGCACGGCCACCGTGCAGGCGCCGTTTTCGCGGTGCAGCAGCACGCCGATCGGGTGCTGCGGATGGTCGTTTTCCACCTGCGCGTCGAGCGCATTTTTCAATAAATTGAGCAGCACCTGCTGCACTTGCTGCGGGTCGGCCAGCACGCGCGGTGCAGCGCTGGCCGCCTCGTGACGCCAGCTGATGTTCGCTTGCGGATGGGCCGCGCGGAACAGCGATACCGCCTGCTCCACGGCGTCGGCCAGCGCGAAGGCGGTGCTGTGCGCGGGACGCTTTTGCGCCATCGCGCGGATGTGCCGGATGATGGCGCCCGCGCGCTCGCTTTGCGTGGCGATTTCCTGCGCGCCGTCGAGCAAGGGTGCCGCGTCGAGCCGTCCCCCCGCGATGCGGCGCGCCATGCCGCGCGCGAAATTGCCGATGGCCGCCAGCGGCTGGTTCAATTCGTGCGCGATGGCGCTGGCCATTTCGCCCAGGATGGCCAGGCGCGCCGTGTGGTCGAGCGTGGCCTGGCGCTGGCGCGCCTGTTCTTCCAGCGCGCGCTGCTGGTGCTGCGCCGCGCGCAATTGCTCCGTGCGCCGGCTGACCAGGTATTCCACGCGCACCGTATGCACGGCCCAGGCCACCAGCAAGGCTAGCACCAGCAGCATCCAGCCCCAGTAGCGGCGCAGGGCCGTCTCGAACGTCAGCTTGTTCAAATAGGCGTAGGGGCCGATGCGCAGTTCGCGGAACAGTTCATCGACGATCTGGTAATCGCTGGGCACCGTCCAGCTGTAGCCTTCGCTGGTGCGCGGCATGGCCAGCAGGGCCTGCGCCACTTTTTTTGCCAGCGGGGGCGGCGTCTGGCGCAGGGCCACGAAGGGCCAGTCCGGATACAGCCGCGACGAGCTGGCGCAGCGAAAACCGGGAATCGGACGCGTGGTGATGACGCGCAGTTCCTCGGCCCGCACTTCGCCGCGCGCCACCATCTGTTCCAGCAGGCAGGTGCGCACGATGCCGGCGTCCATGCGGCCAGCACGCACGGCCTCGACGATCTGCTGCGAAGGAAAGCCGCTGTAGCGCAGGCTGGCAAAATCGTGCGTGGGATCGATGCCCGCTTCCTGCAGTTCGCGCGCGGCGATCTGGTAGCCGCCAAACGCGTCGGGCGCCACCGCCATCACGTTCTTGCCTGCCAGGTCGGCCAGGTCGTGCAGCGGCGACGCGCTGCGCACGACGATGGCCGAGCCGATGGCCTGGCGCGGCGAGTCCGTCCAAGGCGACTCCAGCGTGGCGATGCGGCTGGCGCCGTCGCTGTGTTCGAGCGCCACGTAGTGGCCGCTGCTGGTGATGGCAAAGGCGATGGCTTGCGACTGCACGGCCCGCGTCAGGCCCGCCTGGTCGTAGTCTGCCAATGTAAAACGGATGCCGGGGATGCTGGCCTGCAGGTGGCGCGTCACGTACGACCAGTCCTGCTGCACGGCGTCGCCGCCCTTGTAGGCGAGCACGCCTATTCTCACCTCTGGTACCTCCGGCAGCGCGTCAGCCGCTTGCGCGCCGTGCAGGCACAGCGCCGCCAGCGCCAGTGCAACAAGCCTGCGCACTAGAACATGCTGCGCTGCGCCGCGCGCGCATCGCCGAACAGGTCCAGCAGCAGTTTCTTGATCGGCGCGGGCAGCGGCGCGTCGGCGATCTTCGCGCCGTCGTACCAGACGTGCGTGGACTCTCCGGCCAGCGCCAAACGGCGCGCCAGGGTGATGCGGCAGGGGACGATGTGCAGCTTGTAGTGGGTAAACACGTGCACGATGGGCAGCAGCCGTTCCTGGGTCTCGATCTCGCCGAACGGCGCCACGGCGCGCGCCAGTACCTGTTGGTCTATCTCTCGCGGCGAGTCTGCATCGGCCAGCACGTGGCCGTCGAGTTCGGGCAGCGACAGCAGGCCGCCCCAGATGCCCGAGCCGGGGCGCTGCTCCAGCAGCACCTGGCCATCGTCGATGATGGCCAGCATGACGGCGTGTTTTTCCGGGCTGGTTTTCTTCGGCTTGCGCACAGGTAAGTCTTTGACGCGATGGGTGGCGTAGGCCACGCAGCGCGGCTGCAGCGGGCAGCGGCCGCAATCGGGGCTGCTGCGCGTGCACAGGGTGGCGCCGAAGTCCATCAGGCCCTGCGTGTAGGCTTCGATACCTGTGTCAGGCAGCAGCGCCTCGGCGCGGCGCCACATGGCTTCCTCGACCCGTTTTTCGCCGGGATAGGCGTCGATGCCGAAGGTGCGCGCAAACACGCGCTTGACGTTGCCGTCCATGATGGCCGCGCGCGTGCCGCTGGAAAACGCGGAGATGGCGGCCGCCGTCGAGCGGCCGATGCCGGGCAGCTCGGCCAGTAGCAGCGGGTCGCTGGGGAACACGCCGTCGTATTCGGCCACCACGCGCTGCGCGCACTTGTGCAGGTTGCGCGCCCGCGTGTAGTAACCGAGGCCGCTCCACTGCGCCATCACGTCTTCCACCGGGGCTGCGGCCAAATCGCGCAGGGTGGGGAAGCGTTCGAGGAAGCGCGCGTAGTAAGCGAGTACGGCGGTGACCTGCGTTTGCTGCAGCATGATTTCGGACAGCCAGATCAGGTAGGCGTCGCGCGTATTCTGCCACGGCAGCGCGTGGCGGCCATGCTGCTTTTGCCAGGCGATGACGGTGGCGGAAAAAGTCGGGTCGACGTAATCTTCCAAAGGTGCCGCGCCCGTGGCGGGCGAGAGCGGATGCAGCAGACGTTTCATGCAGGATTCCAGGGTTGTATTCAGTGCGTAGGGTTCATGCGGCGCTGCCGGCGCGCAAGGCGGCCAGCAATTGCGCCAGCTGCGCCTTGTCGCGTTCGAGCGCCGCCAGGCTCGCTTCGAAGCCGGCGATTTTCTGTTCCAGGCTGCCCGTGGCGTCGTGGATGCGCTGGATCGAGGCAAAGCGCAGTTTCAGCTGTTCCTTGTACTCGACGATCTGCGCTTCGAGCGGCGCCATGATGACTTTCAGCCAGGCGCTGGCGTCGTCGTTGGCGTTGGTGAAACTGCGGCGCACGCGCGAGGCGATGGTGTCGAAGAATTTTTCCATCAGCACGACGCGGCTGGTGGTGAGCAGGGTCGCCGTGCCGAACTGCTTATGGTAGACGGCTTCGATGTCGGCGATCTCCTGGCGATAGCGGGCCAGCGAAAACGGCATCGGCAAGGCCAGCGCCAGGCCATGTTCGGAAGCGAATTTGCGGTACATCACGTTCATCATTTCGGTGATCTCGGCCGTCTTGCCTTCCGAACGGTCGAGGTTCTGGCCGATGCGCTCGAAATACTGGCGCACGGCTTCGCGCAGGCCCGTGAAAAAGCGGCTGCGCTGCATGGCGGCGCGCACGCCGTCGATATCGTCGCGCACGATGTCCATGCCCAGGCTCGTGTACAGCTCCGTCGACAGGCGGGTAAACACGGCGCGCGTCGCCTGCAGCTTGAACAGGCTGCTGTCGAATTCCTTCTTCTCGATGTCGATGCGCCGCATCATGTGGGCGATCACGCTCTGGTTCTTGCCGCGCAGGCTGTGCAGTTCGTGCAGTTGCTCGGCGATGCCGCGCGCGCGGGCCGCCGCCTGCACCTGCTGCGCCGCTTCGATGGCGTCCAGGTCGAACGCCAGCTGGCGCCGGATGATGTCCTTGCGCGCGGGAATCAGCTCCTCGAACAGGGCCGTCTCCAGCGCCTGCAGGCGGCTCTTTTCCAGCAGCGCCGCGTCGTGGTTGATCTTGCCCACCAGGGCCTTTTGCGCCGAGACGGGAAACACCTGGCCAGCGTCCAGCGTCAACAGGTGCGCCACGCTGGCCTGCTGGCGTTCGATGGCCTGCGCCACCTCGGCATCGCCGCGCAATTCATCCCACATGCTGTCGATCTTGTTGAGCACCACCAGGCGTCCCGCGCCGGCGCCGATATGGTTGCGCCACACTTCGATGTCGCTGCGCGTGACGCCCGTGTCGGCCGCCAGGATGAACAGCACCGCGTGCGCATTCGGGATCAGGTTCAGGGTCAGTTCCGGTTCCGTGCCGATGGCGTTCAAGCCCGGCGTGTCGAGGATGACCAGGCCCTGTTTCAGCAGCGGATGGGGGAAGTTGATGATGGCGTGGCGCCACATGGAAATTTCCACCTGGCCGTCCTCGTCGAGCATGGCGGGAGCGTCCGCATCGCCGGCGTCATACAGGCCGTAGCGCGCCGCTTCTTCCACGTTGACTTTTTTCGTCAGGCTGACCTGGCGGATGGCTTCCTGCATGTCGTCGCCCGCTTCGATATTCAGGGGCAGGACGGTCCAGGCGGCGGGCAGTTCGCGGTAGTCGCTGGTCGACAGGTTCTGCGCGCGCGTCTCGATGGGCAGCAGCCGGATCGATGGCGGCCAGGCCGCGTCGTACAGCAGCTCGGTGGGGCACATGGTGGTGCGGCCCGCGCCCGAGGGCAGGATGCGCTGGCCATAGCCGGCAAAGAAGATGGCGTTGATCAGCTCGGATTTGCCGCGCGAGAATTCCGCCACGAAGGCGACGGATAAACGGTCATCGAGCAGGCGGGAGCCACAGCGCGCCAGGCGCAGCGCGGAAGCGCCGTCGACCAGGCCCGCCGCGCTGGCGGCTTGCCGGTATGCCTGCAAGGCGGCCTGTACGTCCTGCCGCCATGCGCTGTATTGTTCCAGGTCTCTGACCATCTGGCTCCCTCTGTGAGTGTGCTTACTTTTGACAATTCACGCAGTAAAACGTGGAACGCTGTCCCTGCACGATTTGCCGGATCGGCGCGCCGCAGACGCGGCAGGGCTTGCCCGCGCGGTTGTACGTGAAATACGTCTGCTGGAAGTAGCCAGACTGGCCGTTTACGCCGATGAAGTCGCGCAGGGTGCTGCCGCCTTGCACGATGGCTTCGGCCAGCACGTCGCGGATCGCCTGCGCCAGTTTCTCGTAGCGGGCCAGGCCGATGCGCCGGGCCGGCGTCTTCGGGTTGATCCCCGCGCGGAACAGGCTTTCGGAACAATAGATATTGCCCACGCCGACGACGATGTCGCCCGCCATCAGCACCTGCTTGATGTTGGTGGCCTTGTTGCGCGTTTTCTCGAACAGCAGCTGGCCCGTGAAGCCGCCTTCGAGCGGCTCCGTGCCCAGCCCGCGCAGCAGCGCGTGGCCGTCCAGCGGGCCGTCGGCCTCGTCGTGCCACAGCACGGCGCCGAAGCGGCGCGGGTCCGTCATGCGCAGCACCTGGCTGCCGCCGTCCGCGTCCTCCACGACGAGGTCGAAATGGTCGTGCTTTTGCGCGTGCGTCCCCGTCGGCAGCACGCGCAAATGGCCGGACATGCCCAGGTGGATGATCAGGGTGCCGTGGCGGAAGTGGATCAGCAGGTATTTGCCGCGCCGCCCCGTCAGGCCGATGGTTTGCCCCGACAATTGTTCGCCCAGGGCAGGAGGGAAGGGCCAGCGCAGGCCGTCGCGGCGCAGCACGACGGAGCGCACGGCGCGCCCTTCGAGATGGGGCGCGACACCGCGCCGTGTGACTTCGACTTCTGGCAATTCTGGCATAGGGCTCGAATGGTTGAAAACCGGGTAAAAAACAGGCGGCTTGCCGGCTGAGGGCTGGCTCTGGCAGGCTACGCCGCCACGACGCATATATTTCGTTACATACGTGAAGTACGCGATAGCCGCGTTGGGCGTAGAATCAAACTTTGCCGTTTAGCCAGGATCAGCCTTTGAAAAACGCTTTCGCCATTGTAACCTTGTCCGCCCTGATGGCCACGCATGCCATGGCACAGACGCCTGTCGCCCCCGCCGATGCCGCGGCCAGCCCCTCTGCGTCTGCGCCCGCCGCGCCGCAGGAGCCGGACGCCACCTCCAAGGAGGGGCCCGCCGGCGATGAGCTGCCGAAGGTCGAATTGAGCAGCGACTTGCTGTACAAGCTGACCAAGGCCGAGATGGAATTCAAGAGCGGCCAGTGGCAGGGGCCGTACGTGACGATGATGGTGGCGGCGCAGCAGACGCGCGATCCGCGCCTGGCGCGCCGTGCTTCCGAAATGGCGCTGGCCGCCAAGCAGGGCAGCGAGGCGCTAGCGGCCATCCGCCTGTGGCGCGAGCTGGCGCCAGACTCGGACGAGGCGACGCAGTTCTTCCTCGGCTTTGTCGTGTTGACGGACAAGATCGAAGAAGCGGAACCGATTTTCGCCGAACGCCTGGCCAATGCGCCGCAAGGCGCACGGGGCGTGGCCCTGTTCCAGATGCAGCAGATTTTGTCGCGCTCGAATGACAAGCTGTATGCCTATTCGATGGTGACGCGTTTGGTGCAGCCTTACCTGGACATGTTCGAAGCGCACCTGGTGCTGGCGCAGGGCGCCCTGTCGATCGGCGAGCGTGACCGTGCCATCGGCGAAGCGAACAAGGCGCTGGCGATCAAGCCAAACTCCGAGCTGGCCGTGCTGACCCTGGCGCAAGTGACGGGCGAACCCGAGGCGGCAGGCAAGGTGCTGGCCGCTTTCCTGCAAAAGAATCCGGATGCCGTCGAAGTGCGCGGCGCATACGCGCGCCTGCTGGTCGAACAGAAGCAGCTGGAACCGGCGCGCGAGCAGTTCCTGCTGCTGCTGAAAAGCGCGCCCGATAACGTGGGCGCCCTGTATGCGCTCGGCATCGTGGCGCTGCAGCTGGAAGACACCAAGGGCGCGGAGCAGTACTTCAAGCGCTTCCTGGCCGTGCTCGAAAAATCTCCCGGCGACACGCGCGATCCGTTCAAGGCCCTGATGATACTGTCGCAGATCGCCGAGACGCGCGGCGACACGGCGGGCGCCATCGCCTGGCTGGACAAGGTCGACAACAGCGCATCAAGCGGCTATGTCGAGGCGCGCTTGCGCCGCGCCCAGCTGATCGCCCGCGGCGGCAATCTCGATGCGGCGCGCAAGGCGCTGACGGAAATCGAAACGGACGATCCGGCAAGCCAGGCGCAGGTGCTGCTGGTCGACGCGCAATTCCTGCGCGACGCCGGCTATGTGCAAAGCGCCTACACGGTGCTGGAAAACGCCTTGCTGCGCTTCCCCGACAATCCGGAGCTGCTGTACGACTACGCCTTGCTGGCCGAGCGCATGGACAAATTCGAGCGGATGGAGGCCAGCCTGCGCCGCGTGATGGCGCTGGCGCCCGACAACCAGCACGCGTACAACGCGCTCGGTTATTCGCTGGCCGAACGGGGCCTGCGCCTCGAGGAAGCCCATGCGCTGATCGAAAAAGCCTTGCAGATGGCGCCGGGCGACCCGTTCATCATGGACAGCATGGGCTGGGTGCAATTCCGCATGGGTAACCTGGCCGCCGCGGAAAACGCGCTGCGCCGCGCCTATGCCGTGCGCAGCGATCCGGAAATCGCCGTCCACCTGGGCGAAGTGCTGTGGCAAAAGGGCGACAAGGCCGAAGCGCAAAAACTGTGGCGCGAGGCGCAAGGCAAGGACCCGAAAAACGAGGCGCTGAAAAGCACCTTGGCGCGCCTGAATGTCAGTTTGTGATTGAATCGATTATCTCAACTATAAAAAACCAGCGCCATGGCGCTGGTTTTTCCTTGTACCCATGTTAAAAAAACTGCTTCCCCTCACACTCGTCTGCCTGTCACTCTCGGCCTGCTCGACCCTGAGTTCCCCATTCTCGTCAGGCGCCGCGCCATCCGCCAACACCGTCGCGCCCTACCGCGAACAGGTGGAGCTGACGGGCCGCCTGAACGTCGTGTACCAGAAAGATGACAAGCCCGAATCGGCCACCGTCAATTTCAACTGGCAGCAGACGGCGCAGCGCACGGACGTGACCCTGTATTCGCCCGTCGGCAGCACGCTGGCGACGATTGCCGTCACGCCGCGCGAGGCCGTGCTGACGCAAAGCGGCAAGGCGCCGCGCAGCGCGCCCGATGTCGACACACTGAGCGCGCAGATGCTGGGCTGGTCCTTGCCCGTGTCGGGCTTGCGCGACTGGCTGCAAGGGTATGCCGTGGGCGCCGACGGCAAGCGCTTCGTCGCTTCGCCGGCCAACGACAGTGTGACGACGAAAGACGGCTGGCGCTTGCGCTATGTGTCGTGGCAAGAAGTAGGGCAAAATGCGGCCGACAATACACCGGGCGCCTTGCCCCAACCGCGGCGTATCGATGCCGAACGCAATGCCAGCGCGCAGGCCGATGCCGTGTCGCTGCGCATCGTCCTCGATCCCGCCCCATCCGCACCAGCACCATGACATTGACTACCCTGAATAACTGCCCGGCTCCCGCCAAGCTGAACCTCTTTTTGCACGTCAACGGCCGCCGCGCCGATGGCTACCATCTGCTGCAGACAGTGTTCCAGTTGCTCGACCATGGTGACACCCTGCACTTCGCGCTGCGCGACGACACGGCGATTGTCCGCGTGACGGAGCTGGCCGGCGTGCCGCAGGAGCAGGACCTGATCATCCGCGCCGCCAGGCTGCTGCAGGCCGAAGTGCTGCGCCGCACGGGGGCCTTGCCGCGCGGCGTCGATATCGCCATCGACAAGGTGCTGCCCATGGGCGGCGGCTTGGGTGGCGGCTCGTCCGACGCGGCCACGGCGCTGATGGCGCTCAATCGCCTGTGGCAGGCCGGTTTGACGCGCGAGGAACTGATGGCGCTGGGCTTGCCGCTGGGCGCCGATATCCCGTTTTTCATCTTTGGCGAAAACGCCTTTGCCGAAGGCGTGGGCGAAGCCTTGCAGCCCGTCGCCACGCCCGCATGCTGGTATGTGGTGATCGAGCCGGGCGTGCAAGTGCCGACCGCCGCAATTTTTTGCGCGGAAGGCTTGACGAGAAATACCGAACCCGTCACAATAGCGGACTTTTCCAGGTACCTCGCAGAAGGAAACGATGCGGGCGGGTTTGGAAAGAATGATTTACAGCAAGTAGCATGCAGTCTTTTCAAGCCGGTAGCAGATGCGGTAGAATGGCTGGGTGCTTACGGTGAGGCCAGGATGACTGGTTCCGGTGCTTGTGTATTTAGTGCGTTTGGCAGTCAGGAAGAAGCGGATGCGGTGCTCAGCAATGTGCCACCAGTCTGGGTCGCCTGGAAGGCAAAAGCGCTGAATCGCCACCCAATGCTCACCATGTTGTAGAGAGCAAAAAAGATTTTGCTTAGCGTCAAATAGTCGGTATAATACTGGCCAACATGACGGCAAGCAGTCAGTAACGTAGGGGAATCGCCAAGCTGGTTAAGGCACTGGATTTTGATTCCAGCATGCGAAGGTTCGAATCCTTCTTCCCCTGCCACCATTTCACCGTAGTCTGTCGATGCGAAGTTGGCGTCCAGTACGGGAAAAAGCAGATGTGCCGCCACGCGGCATATTCTAAACAATGACTGACCGGGCCTATGCCCGGTTAGTGCTTTTCAAGACTTCTTTATCACCTCTTGGGACTCCCATGGCTTACGAAAACCTGATGGTTTTTACCGGCAACGCGAATCCAGCGTTGGCAGAGGGGGTCGCAAAAAACCTCGGCATTCCTCTCGGTAAAGCAAACGTTTCGAAATTCTCCGACGGCGAAGTAATGGTCGAGATTAACGAAAACGTACGCGGCAAGGATGTTTTTGTTTTGCAATCCACCTGTGCTCCAACCAACGACAGCCTGATGGAAATCATGCTGATGGTTGATGCCTTGAAACGTGCTTCCGCTGGCCGCATCACCGCCGCGATTCCTTACTTCGGCTACGCCCGTCAAGACCGCCGTCCACGCTCCGCGCGTGTGGCGATTTCGGCCAAGGTGGTGGCGAACATGCTGGAAGAAGCCGGTGTCGAGCGCGTCCTGATCATGGACTTGCACGCTGACCAGATTCAAGGTTTCTTCGATATTCCAGTCGACAATATTTACGCTTCGCCAATTTTGCTGGGCGACCTGCAAAAGAAAAACTATCAGGATCTGCTGGTGGTGTCGCCGGACGTCGGCGGTGTGGTCCGTGCGCGCGCCCTGGCAAAACGCCTGGGCTGCGACCTGGCCATCATCGACAAGCGTCGTCCAAAAGCGAACGTGTCCGAAGTGATGAACATCATCGGTGAAGTCGAAGGCCGCAACTGCGTGATCATGGATGACATGGTCGACACGGCAGGCACCTTGACCAAGGCTGCCGAAGTGCTCAAAGAGCGCGGCGCGAAAAAAGTCGTGGCGTATTGCACGCACGCGGTGCTGTCGGGCCCGGCGATCGACCGTATTTCGGCCTCGCCGCTCGATGAGCTGGTCGTGACCGACACGATCCCCCTGTCCGAAGCGGCCCTGGCCTGCGGCAAGATCCGTCAATTGACGTGCGCGCCGCTGCTGGCCGAGACGTTCAAACGCATCATCAAGGGTGACTCCGTCATCTCGCTGTTCATCGATTAATTCGGTAAGAGCAGCAACAGACGTAATGCCTGCGGCGCGACCGGCTTTTGCCTGTTGCGCCGCAGTGTTTTAGTTTTCGGGGTGTTTACACCCATTTTCGAGGATTCCTGGTCGCGGGAGTCCTCATAACACAAGGCGCAAGCCTTGTTCTTCTTGGAGTTTCACATGAAAGTTATCGCATTTAAACGCGAATTGCAAGGTTCCGGAGCGAGCCGCCGCCTGCGCATTTCCGGCCAAACCCCTGGTATCGTCTACGGTGGCGCTGAAGCCCCGGTGCTGATCTCGCTGGATCACAACGCCCTGTACCACGCGTTGAAAAAAGAAGTGTTCCACTCGTCGATCCTGGATCTGGAAATCGACGGCGTTTCCCAGCAAGTTCTGTTGCGCGACTTCCAAGTCCACGCATACAAACAACTGGTTCTGCACGCTGACTTCCAGCGCGTTGACGCTAAGCAAGCTATCCACGTAAAAGTGGCGCTGCACTTCGTAAACGCTGACGTTTCCCCGGCAGTCAAACTGCACGGCGCGACCATCAGCCACGTAGCCAACGAAATCGAAGTTTCGTGCCTGCCAGGCCAACTGCCAGAATTCATCAACGTTGACCTGTCGAACATCGACGTCGGTCACTCGCTGCACGTTGGCGACCTGGTCCTGCCAGCTGGCGTGACCGCTGTCACCCACGGCGCCAACCTGACCATCGCTACCGCTTCGGTACCGGCTGGCCACGTTGCTGCTGAAGCCGAAGCCGCTGCTGCTGAAGCCGACAAGAAGTAATTTTGCCGCCGCAGCAATGCGGTAGTCGCAAGGAAAAACCCGCCAGGTTCGCCGCGCGGGTTTTTTTCTGCCTGTTTTCACCGATAATGCTTTCTTTTACATTGCAGACACAGCCATGCCCATACGCCTGATCGTCGGCCTCGGCAATCCGGGACCCGAATACGAACAAACCCGCCACAATGCCGGCTTCTGGCTGGTGGACAATCTTGCCAACAGCCTGCCCGGCACGCGCCTGCAGCGCGATTCGCGCTACAACGCCATGCTGGCGAAAACGTCGATTGGCGGCAACGAAGTCTGGCTGCTCGAACCGCTGACCTTCATGAACCGCTCGGGCCAGTCCGTGGGCGCGCTGGCGCGCTTTTTCAAGATCGCCGCCGATGAAGTGCTGGTCGTGCACGACGAACTCGATTTGATGCCCGGCATTGCGCGCCTGAAAAAGGGCGGCTCGGCCGGCGGCCACAATGGCTTGAAAGACATCACGGCCGCGCTGGGCACGCAGGATTACTGGCGCTTGCGCCTGGGCATCGGCCACCCGCGCACCCTGAGCCTGCAGCAGCAGGTGGCCGACTTCGTGCTGCACCGCCCGCGCCGCGAAGACCAGGAGCTGATCGAGCAGGCGATCGACAAATCCCTGCAGGTCATGCCGCAGATCGTCGAGGGCAAGTTCGAGGCGGCGACGATGAAGCTGCACACCGCGTAATTATTTTCCCGCCTTGCCGAAGCCGGCCATGATGGTTTTCGCCATCTGCTGCTGGCTGGCCTGGGCGCTGCTGCCGTCGCCCGCGTTGGCGGCGATCAGCAGGCCGTCGCCGCTGCCGGGCGCCAGCGCGATCAGCGCGTGCCAGTAGCCGTTCGAGCCCAGGTGGGTGAGTACACGCTGCGGCGCCTGGGGCGGGAAGTGCATCACGCCCCAGCCCAAGGCCGCATGCGTGTCGCCCTGCGCCGTGTGCAGCAAGACATACGTTTCCTTCTTGAGCAGCTTGCCCTTGCCCTGCTCGCCATGCAATTGATCGAGCGCAAACTTTGCCCAGTCGTGCATGCTCAGGTGAATTTCCCCATCGGGTGCCATCATCAGCGGATTGCTGGCCATCAAGCCGGCGATCGGCTTGCCTTCCTTGTGGCCCAGGTTCTGTCCGCGCACGGTGGGGCCGAAGGCGGCCCGCATGCCCAGCGGGCCGAACACTTCCGCCTGCATCAACTCCTCGTACGTCTTGCCCGTGACACGCTCGGCGATGGCGGCGGCGATCATGGCGCCGCTGTTCGAGTAATGCGATTCGCCGCGCGGCGCGGCCACGGGCGCGTCCGCCAGCGCGCGCTGCGCGTACTCCAGGCGCAGCAGCGGCAAGGGGCGCGTGTCCGTGTAGGTGGCATTGATCCATGTCTCGTCCGGATTGGGCGGCAGGCCGGCGCGGTGCGACAGCAGATCCATCAGGTTGACGTCGCGGTACTCGGCGCGCATGCCGGCACTCAGCGCGGGCAGCATGCTTGACAGCGGCGCGTCCCACGACAGCAGGCCCCGTTCCACCAGCCGCGCGATCAGGGTCACCGTCATGGCCTTGCCGTCGGAGCCGATATTCCACACGTCGTCGGCACGCACGGCGTCGTTGCCGTCATTGGCCCGCACGCCCGCCTGCGCCTGCGCCTCGATCTTGCCGTCGCGAATGACAAGGATCGCCATGGCCGGCACGCTCTTGTCGGCCAGCGCCTGTTGCAGCATGGCGTTCAAGTCATGGGCGCGGGCGGCGCCGCTGAGCAGCAAGGGGGTGCTGCAAACGAGTGCGGCAAGCAGGGTTTTCATGGAGTCTCCAGTCGATAGGGTGAGGTGAATATGTTAAAATGGTCGCAAAACATGATTTAATTATTGTTTTACGATAATTTATTCTAACCACACTTGACACTTTCGTATACTTTTAAAGATGAAAAAAAATCCAACGGGGCCGGCGGCGCTGAGCCGGCGCGTGCGCTACGGCGTTTCGGGATTCTTTGTGTTGTACCTGCTGCTGACGGTGCTGGGCTGGCTGGCGCCTGCGCCGGCCGCGCAAGGCAGCCTGGGCGGCGCCGGCATGTATGAACTGTTGCTGCAATTGCAGAGCCAGCCATTCGAGCGCCTGGCCGCCATGCCCCTGTGGCAGCGGGGACTGGGTCTGGCGCTGGCCTTGCCGGCCTTGTGCGTGCTGGGCGATGCCGTGCGCCAGCTGGCCCTGGTCTTGCGCCAGTTCGAACAGGGCGTGTATTTCACGCCGCAGGTGGCGCGGCACTTTCGCCGCTTTGCCGGCGGCTTGCTGCTGGGAACGGTACTGACTTTGCTGGAACCGACCGTGCGCGGCATGCTGTTTGGCTTGCTGGAAGAGGGAACGCGCCAGTTGCGCCTGGTTATCGACATCACGGGCGGCGACCTGTGGACCTTGCTGCTGTGTTCAGTTTTCTTTGCGCTGGCGCAAATCCTGCATGAAGGCCAGAGATTGGCCGATGAAAACAGCGGGTTCATCTGATGGGTATCGTCGTGCGCCTCGACCTGGTACTGGCCAGGAAAAAAGTGAAATCGAAGGAACTGGCTGCCTTTATCGGCATCACGGAGCAGAACCTGTCCCTTCTAAAATCGGGCAAGGTGCGCGGCGTGCGTTTCGATACCTTGTCGAAAATTTGCGAGATGCTCGAATGCCAGCCCGGCGACATCCTGGAATTCGATGCGTCGCAGCCGGATGACGGGGATGGCGACAGTTAAGGTCGCCAGGGCGGTTTTTTTGAAGAGTAGGGTGCATAGAGGTACAATTGACCCCTAGAGCATGAATACAGCAAGATTATCCAGAAAACGCCCGCAACGGCCGTTTTGCACCAGCCGCTTGCCGGCAATATTGATTATTTAAAGGTTTTCCATGAGTCTCCAATGCGGTATCGTCGGCTTGCCGAACGTCGGCAAGTCCACCCTGTTCAATGCACTGACGAAAGCCGGCATCCCGGCTGAAAACTATCCGTTCTGCACCATCGAGCCGAACGTCGGCGTCGTCGAAGTGCCGGACCCGCGCATGGATGCGCTGGCCGCCATCGTCAAGCCGGAACGCATGGTCAACGCCATCGTGGAATTCGTCGATATCGCCGGCCTGGTGGCCGGTGCATCGAAGGGCGAGGGCCTGGGCAACCAGTTCCTGTCGCACATCCGCGAAACGGACGCCATCGTCAACGTCGTGCGCTGCTTCGAAGATGACAACGTCATCCACGTGGCCGGCAAGATCAACCCGCTTGACGATATCGAAGTCATCCAGACCGAACTGGCGCTGGCCGACATGGGCACCGTGGAAAAAGCCATCCACCGCGAAAACAAGAAAGCCCGCTCGGGCGACAAGGACGCGGCCAAGCTGCTGGCCATCATGGAACGCATGATGCCGTACCTGAACGATGCCAAGCCCGTGCGCGCCATGGGCCTGGACGCCGACGAAATGGAACTGATCAAGCCGCTGTGCCTGATCACGGCCAAGCCGGCCATGTTCGTGGCCAACGTGTCCGACACGGGCTTTACCAACAATCCGCTGCTGGACCAGCTGACGGCGTATGCGCAATCGCAAAACGCCCCCATCGTCGCCATCTGCGCGGCGCTGGAAGCGGAAATCGCCGACCTGGACGACGCCGACAAGGGCGCCTTCCTGGCCGATATGGGCATGGAAGAGCCGGGCCTCGACCGCCTGATCCGCGCCGGCTACAAGCTGCTGGGCCTGCAAACCTACTTCACGGCGGGCGTGAAGGAAGTACGCGCCTGGACCATCCCCGTGGGCGCCACGGCGCCACAGGCGGCCGGCGTGATCCACACCGACTTCGAACGCGGCTTCATCCGCGCGCAAACCATCGCCTATGACGACTTCATCGCTTACAAGGGCGAAGCGGGCGCCAAGGAAGCGGGCAAGATGCGCGCCGAAGGCAAGGAATACGTGGTCAAGGATGGCGACGTGCTGAACTTCCTGTTCAACGTCTAAATCCCGGCAGGTCCCGTACGGGGCGAACATGAACCCTGCAAGTCATTGATTTGCAGGGTTTTTTATTGCCCGGATGGCCAGCATGTCTGCCATCGGCTGGTTCTCTAATCGTCGTGGCCCCGTGCCAGGCTCTCCGAGCGCTGCCACGTCCACATCAGGCCGATGCCGGCCGAGGTGCCGCTGTTCTGGCGCAGCAGGGGGCTGGCGCGGTTGGCGGCGCCCATGTAGTTGTCGTAGCGTACAAAGGCAAAGGCGCGCCAGTCCCGCTGCAGCCGGTAGGAGCCGCCCAGGCCCAGACGGGTGAGCATCAGCCCGCTTTTGGCCGCATACGCGGGGCGCCCATCGGTGGCAAACGCGGGGCTGACGCCATACAGGTAATCGTTGATGGCGGCATTGCCCAGCACGGCGCCGACGCTGGCATCGACATGCCATGCCTGCCGCTCGCCTTGCAGCGCGTACACGAGGCGCGGTTCGAACGTGGCGCCCTGGCGGCGCAGGCCGCCGCGCGCTTCGATGACGGCGCGCAAGGGTAGTTCCAGGCCAAGGCGGCTGTGCTGCGTCGGCTCGGCCAGCTTGATTTTCAGGCGCGGGCCAAATTCCACCAAGGTGCCCAGGTCGGGCATGCCGCGCCGGGCCGGCACGTCGCTGGAGCGGGCCGGCAAGGACAGGGCAAAACCGATATCGAAGTCGAGGCGATCCGTATCGAGCAGGCGCGCGCCCACGCCGGAACGGTCGGCGCGCAATACTTTCCCGCGATAAATCAGATAGGGCAGGACCAGGCTGCGCGTCGAGCGTTCGCTGGCGCCAGGATAGGCGGGCGTGACGGCCGTGCCGCCGAAGACGCCCGCTTCCCATAGGGGGAGCGCCGGCTCGGCTGCGCACGCGGACGCCATGCCGGTAAAGAGGGTGGATGCTGCCAGCAAGGTGCGCGCGACGTTCATGGGGGAACTGGGCAAGGTTTGCCGGCCTGTAGCGATGCCAGCGCCTTGTCGCTGAGGGCGCTCGATGTACGGGCCTGCTTTGCCAGCGCGTTAGCCTGGCGGAAATGAAATGCGGCCGCATCGTAGCGGCAGGCGGCGCTGGCGGCGCGTCCCGCTTCGTGGTGCAGCCGCGCCTGCCAAGCTGCATCGCCATGGCCCAGTTCGGCATTCTCGGCCGCGGCCGCGTAGTTGCGCATGGCTTGCACCCAGTCGCCCTGGCCAGCGGCTTCACGTCCCCACTGCTCCTGCTGCGCCGCCGCGCGCAGTTCGACCTGCGTGGAGCAGGCGCCCAGCGCCATCAGGACGAACGGCAGGACGAGGCAAGAGCGGAAGGACGGGAGTGTGGACATGGCGCCACTGTAGCGCATGGGAAGGCGCGCACGTTTGCGCAGAACGCGTCAATCGGGACTTTTTTGCCGCACTGATGACATATAATTTGCACACGACTTTGTTATCTTTGACACATCACCGAACAGGAGCACCATGTTTTCACGCAAATTCCATTCTTGTGCACAGCTGATGCTGGCCACCTTGCTGATGGGCTTTGTTGCCGCGTCCCCCGCACGCGCGCAGCAGGCGGCCGTCAAATTGCCGAATGTGGTGATCCTGGCCACGGGCGGCACCATCGCCGGCAGCGGCGCCGACAGCACCACCACCGTCGGCTACACCTCGGCCACCGTGGGCGTCGAGCGCCTGATCGCGGCCGTGCCGGAATTGAAGAAAGTGGCGAATGTGAAAGGCGAGCAAGTGTTCCAGATCGCCAGCGAAAGCATGGGCAACAGCCACTGGCTGGCCCTGGCCAAGCGCATCAACGTGCTGCTGGCCTCGAACGATGTCGATGGCGTGGTCGTCACGCACGGCACCGACACCATCGAGGAAACGGCGTATTTCCTGAACCTGACCGTGAAAAGCCACAAGCCGGTCGTGGTGGTGGGCGCCATGCGTCCCTCGACCGCCATCTCGGCTGACGGTCCCATCAACCTGTACAACGCCGTGATGCTGGCCGGCAGCAAGGAAGCCGTGGGCAAGGGCGTGCTGGTGGCCTTGAACGACCAGATCAACGCGGCGCGCGAAGTGACCAAGACAAACACGTCCACCACCGACACGTTCAAGTCGCCGGAACTGGGCATGCTCGGCTACATCCAGGGCAGCAAGCCTTTCTTCTATCGCCAGTCGACGCGCAAGCACACCCTGGAATCGGAATTTGACATCAGCAAGCTCGACGCTTTGCCCCAAGTGGACATCGTCTACGGCTATGCCAACATGAACCGTGTCGGCATGGACGCCTTCATTGCCGCCGGCGCCAAGGGCATCATCCACGCGGGCGTGGGCGATGGCAGCGTGGCCGCGCAAATGAAGCCGGCCCTGGTGGAAGCGCGCCAGAAGGGCGTGCTGATCGTGCGTTCGAGCCGCGTCGGCCAGGGCATCGTGGCGCGCAATGGCGAAGCCAACGACGATGAACTCGACAGTGTCGTATCCGACACCCTGAACCCGCAAAAAGCCCGCATCCTGCTGATGCTGGCCTTGACCAAAACCAACAGCACGCAAGAAATCCAGCGTATTTTCTACACGTATTGATCATGACCGCGCCAGATTCAGCCTCATTGGCTGAATCTGGCTGATTTACGCTTGCCCGCTTTGCTGCCATACTTCGCTTCTGAATAATTTCCTGGCAGAAGCAGCAACACTGTTCCTTCTCCCCCTGTCCATGGCTATCCTGTCCGACATCATCCTGTATCCGATCAAATCGTGCGCCGGCATCCATTTGCGCGAGGCGGTCCTGACGCGCTCAGGGCTGATGAGCGAGCACGTGTTCGACCGCGAATGGATGGTGGTGGACCCGCAGGGCCGCTTTCTGACCCAGCGCGAGCATCCGCGCATGGCGCTGATCGTGCCATCCATCAAGGCCAGCACGCTGGAATTGCGCGCGCCGGGCATGCTGCGCCTGGAAATCGAGCTGGGCTTGCCGCATCCGCAACTGGCACCGATGCTGGAGGTGCAGGTGTGGGACGATACCGTGCGCGCCTACGATTGCGACGAGGTGACGGCGACATGGTTTTCCCAGGCCATCGGCGTGCCGTGCCGCCTCGCGCGCTTTCACCCGGACGTGGTGCGCGCCACGAGCACCAAATGGACGGATGGCGTTGCCGCCTCGACCATGTTTGCCGACGGCTACCCGGTGCTGATCGCGGGTGCCGCCTCGCTGGCCGATGTCAACGACAAGCTGCGCGCCGCCGGCCGTGAACCGCTGCCGATGAACCGCTTCCGGCCCAACCTCGTCATCGGCGATATCGGCGCCTTCGAGGAAGACTACGCCGCGTTCCTGCAATTGGGCGCGACGACCTTGAAACCCGTCAAGCCGTGTTCGCGCTGCCCGATCCCGTCGGTGGACCAGGCCACGGGCGTGCCCGGCCCGGATCCGCTCGACGTCATGCATGGCTATCGCGCCAAGCCCGAACTCGACGGCGCCATCTGCTTCGGCATGAACGCCATCGTCACCGAAGGCGGTGATGAGCGTATCGTGGTGGGGCAGGACATCGGTTTCGAACTGGCATTTTAAGCATGGCGCCCGTACACAAGGGTTTAAGGTTTCTATGAATCAAGCAATACCGCCGGACCCGCGCATTGCCAGCCTCGAAGCCGAAAACCAGGCCTTGCGCGCGCGCATGGCTTTCCTGCTGGAACAGGTCGAGCGCAACCACGACATCATGTGCCGCCACCAGGCGTTCGACCTGGAAATCGTCAGCGCGTCCACGTTTCCCGAGTTGATCGGCACCATTTTCCGCACCTTGCCCGTGATTTCCGACCTCGACGGCGTCACCTTGAGCCTGCTCGACGAGGATGACGATATCGTGCTGGTGATGGAAAAGCTGGGCGTCGATTTCAGCGCCTTCCCACAGTTGCTGTTCGTGCATGCCGTGGCGGAGCTGGGGTTTACGTCGCCGGTGCCGGCGGCCGAGGGCGAAGCGGCCTTGCCGCCATCGCCGTTGCTCGGTGCCTTCGACGCGGCCGTGCATGGCCCGCGTTTTCCGCAGATCGCATCTCTGCGCAGCGTGGCGCTGGTGCCCTTGTTGCGCAACAAGCGCCTGATCGGCAGCCTGAACCTGGCCAGCAGCGACGTGACGCGCTTTACGCCCGCGCTGGGCACGGATTTCATCAAGCACATGGCGTCCATCATCGCCATTTGCCTGGAAAACGTGATCAGCAATGAAATGCTCAAATACATCGGCTTGACCGATTCCCTGACGGGCGTCTACAACCGCCGCTATATCGACCGCCGCCTGCTGGAAGAAATCGCCCGCGCGCGGCGCCAGAATTATTGCATCTCATGCATGTATATCGATATCGACCATTTCAAGCTGTTCAATGACAAGCATGGCCACCAGGGCGGCGATGAAGTGCTGCGCGAAGTGGCCACGCGCATCCGCACGGAATTGCGCCGCTCCGATGCACTGGGCCGCTTCGGCGGCGAAGAATTCGTCGTGCTGCTGATCGACGCCGACCTCGACAGCGCCACGTTTGTTGCCGAACGCATCCGCGCCAGCATCGCCGGCACCATGTTCGACTTGCCGGGCAGCGCGCAAGCGTGGGTCAGCGTGTCGATCGGCGTGGCCAGCCTTGAAGCGGACGCGGCGCTGCTCCCGATCGAAACGGTGGCGCAGCAACTGGTGGCGCACGCCGACCAGGCCCTGTACCAGGCCAAGGCCGATGGCCGCAACAAGGTCGTCAGCTGGCAGCCGCAGAGCAGCTGAGCAAGATCGGCTGATTATTTCAATAGCAAGGTTTCGGCCTTGGCCACGGCGTCGGCCGTGCCGCGCAGCACCACCACGTCGCCGCTGGCCAGCTGCGTTTCGGGGCTGACATCGAGGCTGCCGCGGCCGCGGCGGATGGCCGTCACAAACGCGCCGCAGCCGGCCACGTCGATCGCACTCAAGGGCAAGTCCACGCAGTGCGCGCCTTCGCTGACGGTGACCGTATGCAGGCGCTCCAGTTCGGCATCGTCGCCCGCGTCGCTGGAACCGTGGAAATAGCCGCGCAGGGAGGCATAGCGCTCCTCGCGCGCCGCCTGTACCCGGTGCACCACGCGGCGCAGGGGCACGCCCATCATGATGAGCGCGTGCGAAGCGAGCATCAGGCTGCCTTCCATCAATTCCGGCACGACTTCGGCCGCACCCGCGCTTTTCAGCTGGTCGAGGTCGGTATCGTCGTGGCTGCGCACGATGACGGGCAAGGTCGGCGCCATTTCTTTGAGTAAATGCAATAACTTCAGTGCCGATGGGGTATTCGCATACGTGATCACCACGGCGCTGGCCCGGTAGATGCCGGCCGCCACCAGGCTTTCGCGCCGGCCCGCGTCGCCATACGAGACGTGGGCGCCGGCCAGCTGCGCTTCCTGCACCCGTTCCGGGTCCAGGTCCAGCGCGTGGTATTCGATCTTTTCCTCCGCCAGCAGGGTGGCCAGGCTTTGCCCGCTGCGCCCGAAACCGGCGATCAGCACGTGTTTCTGCGAAGCCATCGTGCGCGTGGCGATCTTCGTCAGCGCCAGCGATTGCATCATCCAGTCGTTGGCGGCCAGTTTCATGACGATGGCGTCCGACTTGGCGATGAGGAAGGGCGCCACCAGCATCGACAGCACCATCGAGGCCAGCACCACCTGCACGACGAACGGGTCCATCAACTTGATGCCGCCAGCCAGATTCAGCAGCACGAAGCCGAACTCGCCCGCCTGCGCCAGCGCCAGGCCCGTGCGCAATGACACGCCTGTCGATGAGCCGAACAGCCGGGCCAGGCCCGCGATCAGGGTGAATTTCAGCAGCACGGGGCCGCACAGCAAGAGTAGGACGAGCCACCAGTTATCGAGCACCACGCGGATATTGAGCAGCATGCCGACGGTGATGAAGAACAGGCCCAGCAGCACGTCGCGGAACGGTTTGATATCCTCTTCCACCTGGTGCTTGAATTCCGTTTCGGAAATGAGCATGCCGGCCACAAACGCCCCCAGGGCCAGCGACAGCCCGGCGCGCTCCGTGATCCAGGCCGCGCCCAGGGTGATCAGCAGCAGATTGAGCATGAACAATTCCTGCGAGCGGCGCTTGGCGACGATGGTCAGCCAGCCGCGCACCATCTTCTGGCCGAGGAACAGCAGCAAGATCAGCACGACCAGGGCCTTGCCGCCGGCCCAGGCCAGGGTTTCGGCCAGGTTGTCCGAATCGCGCGTGAGGGCGGGAATCAGGATCAGCAGGGGCACGACGGCCAGGTCCTGGAACAGCAGGATGCCGATGATCTTGCGGCCGTGCTCGCTTTCGAGTTCCAGCCGCTCCGTGAGCATTTTCGAGACGATGGCCGTCGACGACATGGCCAGCGCGCCGCCCAGGGCGAACGCGGCTTGCCAGCTCAGGTGGATGTAGGCGGACAGGTAGCGCCCGACGAACCAGCCGAAGACGACGGTGGCGATGATGGTGGTGACCACCTGCGCCATGCCAAGGCCGAAAACGATGCGCCGCATGGCGAGGAACTTGGGCAAAGAAAACTCGAGCCCGATGGAAAACATCAGGAAGACGACGCCGAACTCGGCCAGGGTATGGCTGGCTTCGTTTTCCGCCGCCAGGCCCAGCGCATGGGGGCCGATAACGATGCCAACGGCCAGATAGCCGAGCATGGGCGGCAAATGCAACATTCTGAAAGCGACCACGCCCAGCACGGCGCTGCCGAGTAACATCAGGGTCAGTTCAAGCGAGGAAAACATGGGTTGCCCGGTACGGTCAATGGAAATCGTTGTTTGTTGTGACTGGCAAGTTTTTTGCTTTCCTAATTCGTTTATACTTTGGGCATGAGTGTAACCCATGAAAAAACAATGCTGAAAGCTTTTGATCGAATTGACATGCAAGCGACGACCGAGCGCGCCGTCGCGCTGGCCCGCACCACCTTGCAGATCGAGTCCGACGCCATCAATGCGCTGCACGCGCGCCTGGCAACGGACGACAGCGTGGGCCGCGCCGTGGCGCTGCTGCTGCAGTGCAAGGGGCGTGTCGTCGTCTCGGGCATCGGCAAGTCCGGCCATATCGCGCGCAAGATTGCCGCCACCCTCGCTTCCACCGGCACGCCGGCCCTGTTCGTGCATCCGGCCGAAGCGGCCCATGGCGACCTGGGCATGGTCACCTCGGACGATGCTTTTATTGCCATCTCGTACTCGGGCGAGTCGTCCGAACTGATGGCCATCATGCCCGTCGTCAAGCGCATGGGCGGCATACTGATTTCCATGACGGGCAAGCCGAACTCGAGCCTGGCCCAGCTGGCCGATGTGCACCTGGATATTTCTGTTGAAAAAGAGGCCTGTCCGCTGAATCTGGCGCCGACGGCCAGCACCACCGTCACCCTGGCTCTGGGCGATGCGATCGCCGTGGCCTTGCTCGACTTGCGCGGCTTCAAGGAAGAGGATTTCGCCCGCTCGCACCCGGGCGGCGCCCTGGGCCGTCGCCTGCTTACGCACGTGCATGACGTCATGCGCAGCGGCGAACGGGTGCCGAAAGTACCCGTGGACGCCTCGCTGCTGCAGGCGCTGGAAGAAATGACGAAGAAGGGCATGGGCATGACGGCCGTCGTCGATGCGGACAACCGCCCCGTGGGCGTGTTTACGGATGGCGACTTGCGCCGCATGTTCGAGCGCGTGCAGGATTTCACGCAAGTGGCGATCCGCGACGTCATGCATGCGCAGCCGCGCAGCATCGCGCCAGAACGCCTGGCTGTCGATGCCGTGGCCGTGATGGAACAGTTCCGCATCAACCAGATGCTGGTCGTCGATGCCGACGGCAAGCTGGTGGGCGCCCTGCATATCCATGATCTGACGCAAGCGAAGGTGATCTGATGGAGAGCGTAGCGGACAACCTGGCGCGCGCGGCCAAGGTCAAACTGATGATCTTTGACGTCGACGGCGTGCTTACCGACGGCAGCCTGCATTTCGGCCCCGATGGCGAAATGATGAAAACGTTTAATGTGTATGATGGCCTGGGCATCAAGCTGCTGCAGGAATCCGGTGTGCAGACGGCCATCATCAGCGCGCGCCGCTCGTCCATCACGGCACGCCGCGCGCAAGACCTGGGCATTACCCATGTGCACCAGGGCGGTCACGACAAGCTGACGCCGTTTCGCGAACTGCTGGCGCTGACGGGCTTGACGGAAGAGCAATGCGGCTACATCGGCGACGACGTCATCGATGCACCCATCCTGCGTCGCGTGGGCTTTGCCGTCAGCGTGCCGGGCGGGCGTCCGGAAGCGCAGGGCCTGGCGCACCATGTGACGCAGGCCGGCGGCGGCCGCGGCGCGGTGCGCGAAATCTGCGAATTCCTGCTGCGCGCCCAGGACAACTATGCGCGCGTCATGGCGCCGTTCCTGGAGTGAGGTGCGCCTTGCCGCCAGTGACCTATGAAAGAGTGAAACCCTATGCGTAAGCCAGGAGGCGCCCATCGCTGGCGCATGATTTTTACCCTGCTGGGCGCGGTCGTCGTCGCGCTGGCCAGCTTTTGGCTGCTTGAAGTGATGAACAAGAATGGCCAGGACATCAAGGCCAGCAAGAATTTGGGTGAGCCCGACTATTTCATCACCAATTTCAGCCTGGTGCGCATGGACTTGACGGGTAAGCCCAGCTATATCGTGTCGGGCAACAAGCTCACGCATTATCCGGCCGACGATTCGTCCGATATCGACCAGCCCTTCGTGCGCAAGCTCACGCCGGGCATGCCGCCGTTGAACATGAATGCGGAACTGGCGCATATCGACCAGGACAATACCCGGCTGCAACTGCACCGCAAGGTCGTGATCGACCGCGTGGCCAGTCCGAAGGCGCAGAACCTGACGGTCAGGACGGAAGCGCTGACGGTGTTTCCGGACGAAGAAAGAATGGAAACGGACGTGCCTGTCGATATCCTGACGGGCGCCTCGCGCATCAATGGTATCGGCATGAAGGCCAATAACGCCACCGGCGTGGTGGAAGTGCAGAATGCCTTGCGCATGGTCCTCCCGCCGAAACCGCGCCCGGCCGCGGCGGCAAAATGACAGAATGAAACAAGGAAACCATACTATGAAGAACATCTTGCTGTTGAGCGTATTTTCTCTGGCCCTCATGGGCGTGGCGCATGCCGAGAAGGCCGATTCCGAGAAGGAAGCCGTCATCACGGCGCGTAGCGGCCACGTCGATGACGTCAAGCAGATTCGTACCCTGACGGGCGACGTCGTGCTGGTCAAGGGCACGCTGACCATGAAGGCGGGCCGGGCCCTGATCACGGAAGACCCGCAAGGCTACCAGTTCATCACTTTCTGGGCCGATCCCGGCAAGCTGGCCACCTTCCGCCAGAAGCGCGATGGCGCCGGCGACCTGTGGGTCGAAGGCGAAGCGGAGCGCGTGGAATACGACAACAAGACGGAAGTGGTGAAACTGTTTTCCAAGGCCAAGCTGACGCGCCTGGAGGGCACGAAAGTGACGGATGTGGCCAATGGCGCCTTCATCTCGTACGACAGCCGCAAGGAAGTATTCAAGATGGAAAATTCCGACAGCGGCACCAGCACCTCCGATGGCGGCAGCGTGCGCATGGTGATCCAGCCGAAGACTAAGGCGCCCGCGGTGGAGAAAGCGCCGGCCACACCTGTGCCAGGAACGAAATAATGGACAATACCCGTTGCGGCAGCACCCTGATCGTTCGCGGACTGCAGAAAACCTATGGCAAGCGGCAAGTCGTGCATGATGTCTCGCTGCAAGTCGAATGCGGCGAAGTGGTGGGGCTGCTGGGCCCGAACGGCGCCGGCAAGACCACCTCGTTCTACATGATCGTCGGCCTGGTGCCGTCGGATGGCGGCAGCATCGACATCAGCGGCGTGGACATTTCCAGCCTGCCGATCCACCGCCGCGCACAGATGGGCCTGTCGTATCTGCCGCAGGAGGCGTCCGTGTTCCGCAAGCTGACGGTGGAAGACAATATCCGCGCCGTGCTGGAAATCCAGACCGTCGAAGGCCGTCCTTTGAAGAAGGCCGAGATCGAGGAACGCCTGGATAAACTGCTGGCCGACTTGCAGATTGAAAAGTTGCGCGAGAACCAGGCGCTGTCCCTGTCGGGCGGGGAGCGCCGCCGCGTGGAAATCGCCCGCGCCCTGGCCACCGATCCCCGTTTCGTGCTGCTCGACGAACCGTTCGCCGGCGTCGACCCGATCGCCGTGATCGAGATCCAGCGCATCGTGCGCTTCTTGAAGGAGCGCAATATCGGCGTGCTGATCACCGATCATAATGTGCGCGAGACGCTGGGTATCTGCGACCGTGCCTACATCATCAACCAGGGCTCGGTACTGGCGTCGGGACGCCCCGACGACATCATCGCGAACGAGTCGGTACGCCGGGTCTATCTGGGCGAACACTTCCGCATGTAAGCCAATGAAACAATCATTGCAGCTGCGCACTTCGCAGCACCTGGCACTGACGCCGCAGTTGCAGCAATCGATACGCCTGTTGCAATTGTCTACTCTGGAATTGCACCAGGAACTCGAGCAACTGCTGACGGACAATCCCTTGCTCGAGCGCCTCGACGATCCGCTCGACCGTTCGCTGCGCCTGCTGTCCGACGGGGCCTTGAGCTCCACGGCCGCGCCGGCCGAAGCGCCGCCCCAGCCGCCAGGCCAGGAGGCGCCCGCGGCGCCGGCCGAAGCGGAAACCTTTGACGGCGAGGCGGGCGAGGGCCCGGCCGCCGCGGATGGCGGCGACAGCGACTGGAGCGAGGCGAGCCGGGGCAAGGCGCCCGACGACGAAGATTCCCGCCCGCAACTGGAGGCCCATCACTGCACCCTGCGCGAACACCTGATGGAGCAGATGCGCGTGACGGTGCTCGAATTGCGCGACCGCGCGCTGGTCGAGCTGATCATCGACGCGCTCGACGACAATGGCTACCTGGAAGAGTCGCTCGACGACATCCTGGCGCGCCTGCCGGAAGAGCTGGAAATCGATGCCGACGAGATGCGCACGGCCTTGTCGCTGCTGCAAAGTTTCGATCCACCGGGCGTGGGCGCGCGCAATGCGTCCGAATGCCTGGCGCTGCAAATCAAGCGCTTGCCGCACATCGCCATGGTGACGCGGCGCATGGCCCTCGTCATCGTGGAAAAGCACCTGGCCTGGTTTGCCCAGCGCGATTTTAACAAGCTGAAAAAAGCCCTCGATTGCGACGATGAAGACTTGCGTGAAGCGCAGACGGTAATTCGCCAGTGCAACCCGCATCCGGGCGCCGTGTTCGCTGCGGACGTGTCCGATTACGTGGTGCCCGACGTCGTCGTCAAGCGCGCGCGCAATGGCTGGCAAGTGACCCTGAACAACGACGTCATGCCGCGCCTGCGCGTCAACGCCATGTACGCCAACTTGCTCAAGCAGGGCAAGGGCGAGGGCGCCATGGGTGCACAGTTGCAGGAAGCCAAGTGGCTGATCAAGAATATGCGCCAGCGCTTCGACACGATTCTGCGCGTGGCGCAGGCGATAGTAGAAAGACAAAAGAACTTTTTCTCGCATGGGGCCGTTGCCATGCGCCCCCTTGTGCTCCGTGAAATAGCTGATACACTGGGTTTACACGAGAGTACTATCTCGCGGGTAACAACTCAAAAGTACATGCTGACCCCGCACGGCATGTTCGAGTTGAAATATTTCTTTGGTAGCCACGTCGCCACCGAAGCGGGGGGCGAAGCGTCATCGACGGCGATACGGGCATTGATCGTGCAACTGACAGGAGCAGAAGACCCTAAAAATCCTTTATCCGACAGTAAGATTGCGGACATGCTGGGGGAACAAGGCATGGTGATTGCGCGACGTACTGTTGCCAAATACCGGGAAGCGTTAAAAATTCCGCCAGTGAGCCTGCGTAAGTGTTTGTAAGTTTTTTTCGGTTCCTCTGCGGGCCGGATACGATGGACCGCACGAACCCGATCATCTTTAGGAGTGTGTATGAATCTCACCATCAGCGGACATCATCTCGAAGTGACACCAGCCATCCGTGAATACGTACAAACGAAGCTGGAGCGCGTGAAACGTCATTTCGATCAAGTTATCGATATCGCCGTGATTCTGACCGTGGATAACCTCAAAGAGAAAGAAAAACGTCAAAAGGCCGAAGTCAACCTGCGTTTGAGTGGCAAAACTGTCTATGTGGAAAGCCTGGCGCACGACCTGTATGCCGCGATCGATACCCTGATCGACAAGCTCGATAGGCAAGTGATGAAATACAAAACCAAAGTGCAAGGGCATGGTAAAGAGGCGATCAAGCATCTGCCAGACAGTTCGGAAGAAGAATTCGCCCCCGCCTAAGCGGCCCGCGACTTTCAACCGGCTGTGATCAACTAAGGGCGCACATTGCGCCCTTTTTTGCGTCCAGCGAAACGCAATGTTCGCCGCGCAGGCGCTAGAATGTTTGCACTTTCACTTCTTTCCTGCCTGCCATGAGCGACCTCGTCCAGATTTCCATCCGCCACCGCACGGGCCACATCGTGCTCGACCGTCCGAAAGCCTTGAATTCCCTGTCGCTGGAGATGGTGCGCGCCCTGAGCGCGGCCTTGCTGGCATGGCGCGACGATCCGCAGGTGGACGCCGTGGTGATCCGCTCCAGCAGCGAAAAAGCCCTGTGCGCGGGTGGCGACATCCGTTTCTTTTACGATGCGGGCCTGGCCACGCCGCAGGGCGGCAGCGCCTTGCTGGAAGATTTCTTTACGGAGGAATATGCTTTAAATCATTTGATCCATTTTTATCCGAAACCGTATATCGCCGTCATGGATGGGGTGGTGATGGGCGGCGGCATGGGCGTGGCGCAAGCGGGGCCCGGCAACCGCCTGCGCATCGTCACGGGCCGCACGCGCATGGCCATGCCGGAAGTCAATATCGGCCTGTTCCCCGATGTGGGCGGCAGTTACTTTTTGTCCCGTCTGGCGGGTCAGCTGGGCCTGTACCTGGGCTTGACGGGTTTGACGATCAACGCGGCCGACGCCCTCTACACGGGCCTGGCCGATGTCTACCTGCCCGAGGCGCAGATGGGGGCGCTGCTGGCCCTGTTCGAGTCCACGCCGGGCGAAGGCTTGCCGGTCGCTATCAAGGCACTGGCGGCACCATTCCAGGCCGAGGCGGGCGCTTCCCTCCTGGCCACGGCGCGCGCGGCGCTGGACCGCCACTTCAGCGCGGGTTCAGTGGCCGCCATCATGGCCTCGCTGGCGCAGGATGACGGCGCATTCGCGGCGAAGGCGCTGGCGGCCATGCGCCTGCGCTCGCCCTTGATGATGTCGGTGACCCTGGAGTTGCTGCAGCGGGGCGCCCACCTGGGCGTGGCCGATTGCCTGCGCATGGAGCGCACGGTGGTGCGCCACAATTTCGAACATGGCGAGGTGCTCGAGGGCGTGCGCGCGCTGGTGGTCGACAAGGACAATGCCCCGCGCTGGCAGCCTGCCAGCCTGGACGGGGTCGACGCGGCCATGGTGGCGCGCTTCTTCGTCCCCGTGTGGCCGGCGCAAGCCCATCCGCTGCGCCACCTCGACTGATTAAGAGCGCTCGCGGTGGCGCAGCACGACTCTTTCTTTGGGGCCGAAATACTGCGCCAGCCGTTCCGCCATGTACACGGAGCGGTGCTGGCCGCCCGTGCAGCCCAGCGCCACCGTCAGGTAGCTGCGGTTGTCGGACTTGAACGACGGCAGCCATTTTTCGATGAAGGCGCGAATGTCGGCCAGCAGCTCCAGCGCGCTCGGTTGCGCGTCGAGGAAGGCGATCACGGGCGCGTCGCGGCCGTCGAGCGGGCGCAGGGCCAGGTCGTAATAGGGATTGGGCAAGGCCCGCACGTCGAAGACGAAATCGGCATCGAGCGGCACGCCCAGCTTGAAGGCGAACGATTCGAAGAACAGGGTCAGCGGCGCGCGCTCTGAGGCGACGATATCCTTGATCCATGCGCGCAATTTGTTGGCGCTCAGTTCCGAGGTATCGATCACATGGCCCAGCTGTTCGATGGCCGACAGGCGTTCGCGTTCTTCCGAGATGCACTCGATCAGGGTGCGGCGGCTGGCCGGATTCTGGTTCGGGCGCAACTCGTGCGACAGCGGATGGCTGCGCCGCGTTTCCGAGAAGCGCGCCACCAGCGAATGCGTGGTGGCTGTCAGGAACATGACCTTGACGTCATGCCCCTGGTCGCGCAACAGCGCGACATTGTGCGGCAAGCTGACGAGCGATTCGGCGCTGCGCGCATCGACGGCGACGGCCAGTTGCGGCGTGCCTTCGTCGAGCAAGGTTTGCACCAGGCTCGGCAGCAAGGCCGGCGGCAGGTTGTCGACGCAATAGTAGCCGGTATCTTCCAGCACATTGAGCGCGACGGATTTACCGGAGCCGGATATTCCGGTGATAAGGACGATATGCATAGCCCGATCATACAATAAAGACCGGCACCGCGCTCCCGATGCAATTATCTTTACAAATTATTGCAATTTGGGCTGTGATATTTCTTTGCTGCACGCGCCAACAATGCTGTCGGATTACGCGGGGCCTTGCCCCACCTCGGCGGCCCCGCTAATCCGACCTTGTATTATTCCCCTCATGCCGTTCGTGGTATTGCGAACGGTATCGACCGCTGTCAAAATCTTGATAGGCATATCAAGACCGGGTAACTGGATGCCGTATCCGCCCTTAGGCCCCGAGCCAGCTCCGTAGATCTCGCACCAGTTACCCATCCTCCATGTCAAGATCGGACAGTATCTTTGGCACCGGCATGCCGGTTAGCCCGCATTTGCAAGGTAGATCGCAAGAGGACCACAGCATGTTTAATTTAGGAATCGACGTTGCCAAGGCCAAGCTCGACTGCGCGCTGCGCCTGCCCAACGGCAAGCATCGTAACAAGGTTGTCGAGAACAACCACCAAGGATTCACCGCGCTCCACGCATGGCTGCTGAAGCATGCTGCCGGCAGCCCCAGGGTGTGCATGGAAGCGACGGGCACGTATTGGGAAGGGGTTGCCGAATATCTCGCTGGACTTGGCATGGTGGTCAGTGTCATCAATCCAGCCCAGATCAAGGCCTTCAGCGCTTCACGCCTGGTGCGCACCAAGACCGACAAGGTCGACGCACAGCTGATCGCCGACTTCGCCCATGAACGCCAGCCAGAGCCCTGGCAGGCGCCATCGCCGGCCGAGCAATCGCTGCGCGCGCTGGTGCTGCGCCTCGATGCCTTGCAAGCGATGCGCCAGCAGGAAAGCAACCGGCTTGAAGTGGCGCGCGCGGCGGTACGCCAGGGTATCGAGGATCATATTGCCTGGCTCGACGCCGAGATCAAGGCGCTGATCCTGGCGATCCGCCGTCATATCGATGACGACCCGGATTTACGCGGCAAGCGCGAATTGCTCGATAGCATCCCTGGCCTGGGCGAGCGCACGATTCCCGTGCTGCTGTCCTACTACGCCAATCCTGAGCGCTTCGACAGCGCCAAGCAGGCGGTGGCGTTTGCGGGCCTCGATCCGCGCCAGCACGAGTCAGGTTCCAGCGTGCGTGGCAAGCCACGCATGTCGAAGGTCGGCCACAGTTTCCTGCGCAAGGCACTGTACATGCCGGCCATGGTGGCAGTGCATAAGACGCCTTGGGGCAAGCGCTTCGGTCAGCGTCTGCGTGACGCCGGCAAAGCGCCCAAGCTGATCATCGGCGCCATGATGCGCAAGCTGGTGCACGTGGCATTCGGCGTGCTCAGGTCGGGAAAAATATTTGATCCGGCCTTGCACGCCGCTTGACGGGGATAACAGTATCTACGTTGCTAATCGCCGCTCATGGCGAGGCGTTGCCGTTCCATGAACTCCTGCAAGGTATCGATGCCGCGCAGCTGCAGAATCGTGTTGCGCACGGCCGCTTCCAGCAGGACGGCGATGTTGCGGCCGGCGGCGACGGGGATGACGACCTTGCGCACGGGCAAGCCCAGTACGTCTTCCGTGGGAAACAGGAAGGGCAGGCGCTCGACTTCTTCTTCCAGCGCGTTGCGGCGCACCAGGTGCACGATCAGTTTCAGGCGCATCTTGCGGCGCACGGCCGTTTCGCCAAAGATGGCCTTGATGTCGAGCAAGCCCAGGCCGCGCACTTCCAGCAGGTTTTGCAACAGGGGCGGGCAGCGGCCTTCGATCATGTTCGGCGCGATGCGCGAGAATTCGACGGCGTCGTCGGCCACCAGGCCGTGGCTGCGCGAAATCAGCTCCAGCCCCAGCTCGCTCTTGCCCAGGCCCGAATCACCCGTGATCAGCACGCCCACGCCCAGCACGTCCATGAACACGCCATGCATGATGATGCGCTGCGCCAGTTTTTTCGACAGGTAGACGCGCAGAAAGTCGATCACTTGCGCGGCCGGCAGCGGGGTGGAGAACAGGGGGATGTTTTGCTCGTCGCAGATGGCGAGGATGTCGGGCGGCGTTTCCAGCCCTTGCGCGATGATCAGCGCGGGCGGACCGCCGGCGATCAGTTCGCCGATCACGTGGGTGCGCGTGTTGACCTTCAGGCGCTGGTAGTAATTGATTTCCTGGTGACCGAAGACCTGGATGCGGCCCGGATGGATCAGGTTCAAGTGGCCCACCTGGTCGGCGGCCGACGAGACGTCGCCCGAGATCAGGCGCTCGCCGCCGGGGAAGCCGGCGAACCAGCCCAGTTGCAGACTTTCACGATTGTCGTCGTACAGGCGTTGTATCGTCAGCGGCGTTTGCAACATGGCAGTCTTCTTCAGGAGTGGAGGAATACCTGAAGTTTAACCCGCCGCTTGCAGACTGGGTTGCCAATTGACGATGCGCGAATGCACGGATTTCGGTTCCGGATCCGTGGCCAATGCCGTACGGAAGGCGTCATCGGAAAACATTTCGGCGATTTCCGACAGGATTTCCAGATGTTGCTGGGTGACATGATCGGGAATCAGCAGGAAAAACAGCAGATTGACGGGCTTGCCATCGGGCGACTCGAACGGAATCGGTTCGGCCAGGCGCACGAAGGCGCCCAGCGGCGATTTCAAGGTCTTGCTGCCCTTGACTCTGCCATGCGGCACGGCCACGCCATGACCCAGACCGGTCGAGCCCAGACGTTCGCGGGCAAACAGATTGTCCGAGACGGTAGAGCGGGCGATGCCGTAATTGTTTTCGAAGATCAGGCCGGCTTGCTCGAAGGCGCGCTTCTTGCTGGAAACTTCCAGATCCAGCAGGACGTTTTCGAGGGATAATATTTTGCTAAGATTAGTCATGACACTCAATGAAATGGTGCAATGCGCAGAGGGCTTGCGAGCCGAATTATAGGCCTGTTTTCGCGGCCTGTAACGCCAATTCTCAACAGTATACGTCCGCTGCGGGCGCAGTGGGCGCTACAGCCAATGTGACCATCATTTTAGCAAAAAAATAACATCGGCGTGTATCGGCTATTTCTTGATTAAAAACACGCGGCGCGCCGGTTTTTCCGCCGCCGAATGCCGATTTTCCGATTTTTCAGCGTCTTTGACATGCTCTGCGGCACTACTGCAACGTTGTTTTAAAACACAGCCAACATTCCTGTTGGCATGGTTTTGGGGTGTTGCGCGGTGTTGCCTAGCGTTACTGGCGCGCGTTGCGCAGATTGCCCGGCATCGCTCCCGTGCTGAAGTTGCTGCGCCAGGGATTGATGTCGAGGCCGCCGCGGCGCGTATAGCGCGCATACACGGACAGTTTTTGGGGCTTGCACTGACGCAAGATATCGACAAAGATGCGTTCCACGCATTGCTCGTGGAATTCATTGTGTTCGCGGAAACCGATCAGGTAGCGCAACAGGCTTTCCTGGTCGATCTGCGGCCCCGCATACACGATCTGCACGCTGCCCCAGTCGGGCTGGCCCGTCACCAGGCAATTTGATTTGAGCAAATGTGACACCAGTTTTTCTTCCACGGGCGCCTCATCGAGCGCCGCCTTCAACAGCAGCGGCGAGGGCGTGTATTGCGTGATTTCCAGGTCCAGACGGTCGAGCAGCACGCCGTCGAACTCGCCCATTTTGAGCTTGCCGAAATCTTCCTGCAAAGTCAGTTCCACTTGCACGGGCGCGCCGAAACCATTCGACAAATCCTGCTGGAGCAATGCCAGCAGGGCTTGCGGGCTGTCCAGCTTGGTCTGGTTGAACGAGTTCAGGTAGAGCTTGAACGATTTCGATTCGATGATGTTGGGCGAATCGGCCGGCGCGCTGACCTTGGCAATGGCCACCTGCGGCTTGCCGCGCTGGTTCAGCCACGACAGTTCGTAGGCGTTCCAGATATCGAGGCCGAAAAACGGTAATGTACCGTGCAGTTCCAGCTCGTCGCGCTTGCCCTGGCGCGGAATCGGAAACAGCAATTCCGGCGCGTAATCGGTGTGGTAGGCGGAGCTTTTGCCCAGCGGGGATTGTTCGGCGAGGTCGTTGGTGGTGGTCATGGTCGTGTGGCGTGAATTCAGTCAAGCACGCATGGTAGCCTATTTCGGGGTCAGACCCGTCGGGTCTGACCCCAGCTTGTTCGCCTGGGTTAGAACTAACCTAAAAACAGCTTGTAGACGGGATTGCTGCTCTCATCCCAATAACGGTAACCGAGGGTATCGAGGAAGCGGGCGAATTCTCCCATTTCATCGGGCGGTACTTGCAGGCCGATCAGGATGCGGCCCACGTCGCCGCCCTGGCTGCGGTAATGGCACAGGGAAATATTCCAGTTCGGCGCCATGCTGTCGAGAAAGCGCATCAGCGCGCCCGGGCGTTCGGGGAATTCGAAGCGGTACAGCAGCTCGTCCTGCGCCAGCCGGCTCTTGCCGCCCACCAGGTGGCGGATATGCGACTTGGCCAGTTCGTCGTGGGTCAGGTCCAGGGTCTTGAATTCGTGTTCCTCGAAGGTCTTCGCCAGCACGCTGGATTCATGCCTGTCGGCAATTTGAATGCCGACGAACACGTGCGCGGCTTTTTCATCGCTGATGCGGTAGTTAAATTCCGTCACGTTGCGCGCGCCGATGAGCGAACAGAAGCGCTTGAAGCTGCCCCGCTGTTCGCGCATGGTAACGGCAAACACGGCTTCGCGGAATTCGCCCAACTCGGCCCGTTCCGCCACGAAGCGCAAACGGTCGAAATTCATGTTCGCGCCGCTGGCGATGGTGACCAGGGTTTCATTGTTGACGGGGTGCTTGGTCAGGCTGGCCCGTTCCACGTAGGCCTTGGCGCCCGCGATGGCCAAGGCGCCGGACGGCTCCAGAATGCTGCGCGTATCCGTAAACACATCCTTGATGGCGGCGCAGATGGCGTCCGTGTCGACGGTGATGATTTCATCGACATACGCCTGCACCAGGCGGAAGGTTTCCTCGCCGGCCAGGCGCACGGCCGTGCCGTCGGCAAACAGGCCCACGTCGTTCAGGGTCACGCGTTCGCCCGCCTTCAGCGAGCGGGCCATGGCATTCGAATCGACGCTTTGCACGCCGATGATCTTGATGTCGGGGCGAATCTGTTTTACGTAGGCAGCAATGCCGGCGATCAGGCCGCCGCCGCCGATGGGGGCGAAGATGGCGTGGATGGGGCCGGCGTGCTGGCGCAGGATTTCCATGCCGATCGTGCCCTGGCCGGCGATCACGTCCGGGTCGTCGAACGGGTGCACGAAGGTCAGCTTCTGTTCCTTTTCCAGAGTCAGCGCATGGTTGTAGGCATCCGTGTACGACTCGCCGTGCAGCACCACTTCCACGTTCACGCCGCCGCGCCCCTTGACCGCCTCGACCTTCACCAGCGGCGTGGTAGTGGGCATGACGATGACGGCACGGCAACCCATGCGGGCGGCCGACAGGGCCACGCCCTGGGCATGGTTGCCGGCCGAGGCGCAGATCACGCCGCGCTTGCGTTCCGCTTCGCTGAGCTTGGACATCTTGTTGTAGGCGCCGCGAATCTTGAAGCTGAACACGCTTTGCATGTCTTCGCGCTTGAAGTAAATCTGGTTGTTCAGGCGCTGCGACAGGGCTGGGGCCAGTTCCAGCGGCGTTTCGGTGGCGACGTCATAGACGCGGGCGGTCAGGATTTTCTTGAGGTAGTCGATGTTCATAGTCTGCAAGCAAGTGATTCTGGGCCAGAAAGGGTCTGGAGCGTGTCTGTCGATAGCGGCGGCGCGGCGGCGGATAGCCTGGCGACAATAATGCTCTGTGGAACTGCGGGCGGGTCTGCCTTTGCCAGCCGGCGCGATGTGTGCGGCGCCCAGGCTGCTCTTCATTATAATGGAGAGCCTTACCGCATCGCGAAGTGTTCCATGATCGAATCCGCAATCGCCTGGCTGCTGCAGCTGATCGCAGCACCGGAAGTCGGGCTGACATCGGTCTTTCTGATCAGCTTTATTTCCGCTACCCTCTTGCCGCTCGGCTCGGAGCCGGCCGTGTTTGCCGTCATCAAGGCCAATCCCGCGCTGTTCTGGGCCGCCATCGGCGTCGCCACCCTGGGCAATACCCTGGGCGGCATCGTCGACTACTGGATGGGCTACCGGGCCAAGCAGGCGTTCGCCAAGGAGCGCGATACGCGCTGGTTCCGCTGGCTGGCCCGCTATGGCGCCAAGACCATGCTGCTGGCCTGGCTGCCCCTCGTGGGCGATCCCCTGTGTACCCTGGCGGGCTGGCTCAAGTTGCCGTTCTGGCCCAGCGTGGCCTATATGGCCATCGGCAAGTGCGCACGCTACCTGACCATGACAGGCTTGCTGCTCTACGTCCCCGATGGTGTTTGGCACCGGATCGGCCAGATGCTGGCTTGAATGGGACGGCCTGCAACGCCAGTTTGCCCCATTTCGTGCAGTTCGATAGTTCGCAGCAGGGTCTGATTTTTGGTATTTTTTCGTTGAAAATTCGTGGAATCTGGTTTTTTATTCGGCAATGGAGGGCTTTTCCATATTTGCTATGGTGGCGGATGCGGTGCTTAAACCTTAGGCTGCCTAAGGCTGTTCCCGCATGGTGCGGCGCAATAAGATAAAATGGGTCTTTAGGGTCCAGTCCACATCGTCACCACACTCCATGAACGCTCCCGCACAAATCCAAGCTTTACTGGCAGAAACGCCGAATGGTCCCGCAGCAAGCCGCCTGCGCGAAATCCCGTATAACTACACGTCGTTTTCCGATCGCGAGATCGTCATACGCCTGTTGGGGGAGGACTCCTGGCGCCTGCTCGACGAGCTGCGCGGCGCCCGCCAGACGGGCCGTTCGGCCCGCATGCTGTACGAGGTGCTGGGCGATATCTGGGTCGTGCGCCGCAACCCCTATCTGCAGGATGACTTGCTCGACAATCCGAAGCGCCGCCAGGGCTTGATCGATGCCTTGCATCACCGCCTGGCCGAAGTCGACAAGCGCCGCCTGTCCATCGATGCGGCCGGCGGCGACGTGGCCGCCAGCGGCGAGACGCCGGAAGTGGCGCAGGCGCGCAGCCATAACGTCGAACTGCTGCTCAAGGCCGCCAGCAAGGCCGTGGCCGACTTTGGCGATGAATTCCGCAAGACCTACGACTTGCGCAAGCGCACGGTCAAGGTGCTGGGCCGCTACACGGAAAAACACAATGTGCGCTTCGACGGCATGACGCGCGTGTCGCACGTGACGGATGCCACCGACTGGCGCGTGGAATACCCGTTCGTCGTGCTCACGCCCGACACGGAAGAGGAAATGGCTGGCCTGGTCAAGGGCTGTATCGAACTGGGGCTGACCATCATCCCGCGCGGCGGCGGCACCGGCTACACGGGCGGCGCGATTCCATTGACGCCGATGTCGGCCGTCATCAACACGGAAAAACTGATCACCCTGGGTGCCGTGGAAATGACGGTCTTGCCGGGCTTGACGCACGAATACGCGACGATCAATTCGGGCGCGGGCGTGATCACGAACAAGGTCTCGGAAGCGGCGGAGAAGGCCGGTTTCGTGTTTGCCGTCGACCCCACCTCGGCCCACGCCTCTTGCATCGGCGGCAACGTCGCCATGAATGCGGGCGGCAAGAAAGCCGTGCTGTGGGGCACGGCGCTCGACAACCTGGCCTCGTGGCGCATGGTTGACCCGAACGGCGACTGGCTCGACGTCACGCGCCTCGACCATAACCTGGGCAAGATCCACGATATCGCACTGGCACGCTTCCAGCTGGAATGGCGTCACCCGAGCACGCGCGACGCGACGAAACCGAACGCGCCGTTCAAGACGGAAATCCTGGAAATTCCTGGCCGTAAATTCCGCAAGGAAGGCCTGGGCAAGGACGTGACGGACAAATTCCTCGCCGGCTTGCCGGGCATTCAGAAAGAAGGCTGCGACGGCCTGATCACGTCGGCGCGCTGGATTCTGCACAAGATGCCGAAGTTCGCCCGCACCGTCTGCCTGGAATTCTTCGGCCAGGCGCGCGACGCGATTCCGTCGATCGTGGAAATCAAGGATTACCTGGACGGCTTGCCGGCGAAAGGCGAGCAATACACGAGCATCCGCCTGGCGGGCCTCGAGCACCTGGACGAGCGCTACCTGCGCGCCGTCGGCTACGCCACCAAGTCGAAGCGGGGCGTGCTGCCGAAGATGGCCCTGTTTGGCGACATCGTCGGCGACGATGAAAACGCCGTCGCGCAAGCGGCGTCGGAAGTGGTGCGCATCGCCAACACCCGCGTGGGTGAAGGTTTTGTGGCCGTCAGCCCCGAAGCGCGCAAGAAATTCTGGCTCGACCGTGCCCGCACGGCGGCGATCGCCAAGCACACGAACGCTTTTAAAATCAATGAAGACGTCGTCATTCCCCTGAACCGCATGGGCGAATACACGGATGGTATCGAACGCATCAATATCGAGCTGTCGATCAAGAACAAGCTGCAACTGGCCGACGCCCTCAGCGAATTCTTTGCCAAGGGTAACTTGCCAATCGGCAAGAGCGACGATGCATCGGACGACCGCGTCGACGACGCTGAAATGCTGGGCGACCGCGCCGAGCAGGCGCAGCAGTTGCTGGCGCAAGTGACGGCGCGCTGGACCTATCTGCTGGCCCAGCTCGACCGTCCGCTGGTCGACGTGAAGGGCGAACTGGCCGAACTGGGTATGGAGCGCCTGTTGCCCGTGTTCGATGCACGCCTGCAAACGCAGCCGAACGCCACCCTGTTCGACGTGGTGCAGGACCGCACGGTGCGCATCACGTGGAAGCAGGAAATCCGCGCCCAGCTGCGCCAGATCTTCAACGGCGCCGCTTTCAAACTGATCCTCGACGAGGCCACTGCCATTCACGCGCGCATTTTGCGTAGCCGCGTGTTTGTCGCGCTGCACATGCATGCGGGCGACGGCAACGTGCACACGAACTTGCCCGTCAACTCGGACAATTACGAAATGCTGCAGGACGCCCATGAAGCTGTGGGCCGCATCATGATCCTGGCCCGCTCGCTCAATGGCGTCATTTCCGGCGAGCACGGTATCGGCATCACCAAGCTGGAATTTTTGACGGAAGAAGAGATCGGCGACTTCCGCAGCTACAAGCAGCGCATCGATCCCGAAGGCCGTTTCAACAAGGGCAAGCTGCTGAACCTGCCGGGCATGGGCGCCGACTTGCGCAATGCCTACACGCCATCGTTCGGCCTGATGGGACACGAATCGCTGATCATGCAGCAAAGCGATATCGGCGCTATCGCCGACAGCGTCAAGGACTGCTTGCGTTGCGGCAAGTGCAAACCCGTGTGCTCGACCCACGTGCCGCGCGCCAACTTGCTGTACTCGCCGCGCGACAAGATTTTGGCCACCTCGTCCCTGATCGAAGCCTTCCTGTACGAAGAGCAGACGCGCCGCGGCATTTCCATCAAGCATTGGGAAGAGTTCGAAGACGTGGCCGACCACTGCACGGTCTGCCATAAATGCGTGACGCCTTGCCCCGTGAACATCGACTTCGGCGATGTGTCGATGAACATGCGCAATTTGCTGCGCAAGATGGACAAGAAGAGCTTTAATCCGGGCACCAAGGCGACGATGATGTTCCTCAACGCCACCGATCCCGTGACCATCAACGCCACGCGCAAGGTTATGATCGGCTGGGGTTACAAGGCGCAGCGCCTGGGCCACGATCTGTTGAAGAAATTTGCCAAGAAGCAAACCAAGGCGCCGCCGCCATCGACGGGGAAGCCGCCCGTCAAGGCGCAGGTGATCCACTTCATCAACAAGAAGATGCCGGGCAACCTGCCGAAGAAGTCGGCGCGCGCGCTGCTCGACATCGAAGACGACAAGGTCATCCCGATCATCCGTAATCCGAAGACGACGACGGCCGATACGGAAGCCGTGTTCTACTTCCCTGGTTGCGGTTCGGAACGTTTGTTCTCGCAAGTGGGCCTGGCCACGCAGGCGATGCTGTGGGAAGTAGGTGTGCAGACGGTCTTGCCGCCTGGCTACCTGTGCTGCGGTTATCCGCAGCGGGGTGCGGGCGAGTTCGACAAGGCCGAGAAGATGATGACGGACAACCGCGTCCTGTTCCACCGCATGGCCAACACGCTCAATTACCTGGACATCAAGACGGTGCTGGTGTCCTGCGGCACTTGCTACGACCAGCTGGCAACGTATCAGTTCGAGAAGATTTTCCCTGGCTGCCGCATCATGGATATCCATGAGTATTTGCTGGAGAAAAACGTCAAGCTGGAAGGCGTGAACGGCACGCGCTATATGTACCATGAGCCATGCCACAATCCGATGAAGCTGCAGGAATCGGGCAAGACGATCAACTCCCTGATCAGCACGGTGGATAACGTGAAGATCGAGAAGAATGACCGTTGCTGCGGCGAATCGGGCTCGCTGGCCGTCACGCGCCCTGATATTTCCACGCAAGTGCGTTTCCGCAAGGAAGAAGAGATGGTCAAGGGCGCCGACAAGCTGCGCGGCGATGGGTTCACCGGCGACGTCAAAATCCTCACCAGCTGCCCGTCGTGCCTGCAAGGCTTGTCGCGCTACAATGACGATTCGGGCACGACGGCCGACTACATCGTCGTCGAGATCGCCAAACACTTGCTGGGAGAGAACTGGATGCCGGATTACGTGAAACGCGCCAATGACGGCGGCATCGAACGGGTGCTCGTGTAATGTCCACGCCTTGCGATCTGTGTCAGTTGCTCGATGATTTTGCCAAGAAGCAGGGCTGTGAGGCCTTGCTGTGGCGCAGCGAGCGCCTGTCCGTGGTGGCCGTCGACGACCCAAGCTACCCCGGCTTTTGCCGCGTGATCTGGAACAAGCACGTGAAGGAAATGACGGATTTGACGCCCGGCGAGCGCAATTATGTGATGGAAGTCGTGTGGCAAGTCGAGCTGGCCGTGCGCGAAGTGATGGCGCCGGAAAAGGTCAATGTGGCCAGTTTCGGCAACATGACGCCGCACGTGCACTGGCACGTGATTCCCCGCTACCGTGACGACGCGCATTTCCCGCACCCCAGCTGGGCCGTGGTGCAGCGCGAGACGGCGCCCGAAGTACTGGCCGCGCGCCGCGCCCTGTTGCCGGCCTTGCGCGAGGCCATCATTCAACGTTTATCCGCATAAAGTATCGTCATGACTGAAAAAACAGCAACACCCCAACCGACCGGCTTGACCGTGCACAACCAGTCGCGCGTGCTCGACGTGGCTTTCGACGACGGCAGCACATTTGCGCTGCCGTTCGAATACCTGCGCGTGTACTCGCCCTCGGCCGAAGTGCAGGGCCATGGCAAGGGCCAGGAAACCTTGCAATTAGGTAAGCGCCTGGTCGGCATCACGGGCATCGAGCCCGTCGGCAACTACGCCGTGCAGCCTACCTTCAGCGACGGCCACAATTCCGGCCTGTACACCTGGGCTTATCTGTACAAGCTGGGCGCGGAAAAGGACAAACTGTGGCAAGCCTACCTTGACCAGCTGGCGGCAGCCGGCTACCCCGGCGACAGCGGCCGCGACGCCAAGGCCGACATGACCGTCAAGCAATCTTCCGGCGGCCACGTGCATGGACCCAGCTGCGGCCATAAGCATTAATTAAAAATAATGCGGTAATCTTGTCGGATTGCCGCCGCCCCATTCGTCGTATGAATGCCCGCGCTTGCGGGCATTTTTCTTTGGAGAAGAGACTATGGAATACATGATCCTGATCTACGCCGATGAATCCCGTTATGCATCCATGCCGGAAGGGCAGATGGCCAGCCTGATGGCCGACTTTGCCAGCTACACGCAGGCGCTGGAAGCGGCCGGCGTGCTGCGCGGCGGGGCCGAGCTGGCGCCGGTGGGCAGCGCCACCAGCGTGCGCGTGCGCAATGGCAAGCCTGTCATCACGGATGGGCCGTTCGCGGAAACCAAGGAGCAGCTGGGCGGCTACTATCTGCTCGACTGCGCCCACCTGGACGAAGCGCTGGCCTGGGCCGGGCGTTGTCCGGCGGCTTCCCTGGGCACGATCGAAGTGCGGCCCGTCACGGCATAACCATGGCCGGCGACGCCGTTACGGCCGTCGAATACGTCTTTCGCCAGGAAAAGGGCAGGGTGCTGGCCGGCCTGATGCGGCGTTTCGGCGACCTGGGCCTGGCGGAAGATGTGCTGCAGGAAGCGTGCCGCAAGGCGCTGGAGCTGTGGCCGCGCACAGGCATCCCCGGCAATCCCGCCGCCTGGCTCAGTGCCGTGGCGCGCAACGCGGCTCTCGACCACGTACGCCGGGCGGGCAAGAGCGTCAGCGACGCCGAGGCCGTGCTGTCGTGCCTGCCTGCGGTCGAGACTGTTGACGCGCAGCCTATCGAAGACGACCGCCTGCGCCTGCTGTTCATCTGCTGCCATCCCGCGCTGGCGCCCGAGGCGCAGGTGGCGCTGGCTTTGCGCACCCTGTGTGGCCTGTCCACGGCCGAGATCGCACGCGCCTTCGGCGTGGAGGAAGCGGCCCTGTCGCAGCGCTTGTTGCGCGCCAAACGCAAGATCGCCGAAGCCCGTATCCCTTTCGAGTTGCCGCCGGAACAAGAGCTGCAGCCGCGGCTGGCGCAAGTACTGCACGTGATTTACCTGGTGTTCAGCGAAGGCTATTGCGCCAGCGGCGGCGACACGTTGCTGCGCGCAGACCTGTGCGCGGAAGCGCTGCGCCTGGGGCGCCTGCTTGACAGCCTGCAGCCCGGCCAGCCGGAAGTGCAGGGGTTATTGGCCCTGATGCTGCTGCAGGCGTCGCGCGGCCCCGCCCGCCTCTCGCCAGGCGGTGAACTGCTGACCCTGGAAGAGCAGGACCGGCGCCTGTGGGATGACGCCCTGATTGCCGAGGGATTGGCCGTGCTGGCGCTGGCCTTGCCGGCGCGCGCGCCAGGGCCGTATCAGCTGCAGGCCGCCATTGCCGCCTTGCACGCGCAAGCGCCCACGGCCAGCGGGACGGACTGGCGCCAGATCAGCGCCCTGTATGGCGCCTTGCTGCGGCACAAGCCGGAACCCATGATCTTGCTCAACGCCGTGATCGCCTGCGCCATGGCGCACGGCGCCGCACACGGGCTGGCCTGGCTGGCGCGGCTGGAAACCGTGCCCAGCCTTGTCAACTCGCATTATCTGTACGCGGCCCGGGCCGACTTGCTGCGCCGCCAGGGCGACCGGCCGGGGGCGCTGGCCGCGTATGCGCGGGCGGCCATGCTGGCTGAGAATGCAGTGGAAAGGCAATACCTTCTCCGGCGTCACGGGGAAATGCGCCTGCCGCTTGTATAATGCTCCCAAGTTCAAACAGACTGCCTACCATGACCAATACGACCCATTTCGGATACAAAACAGTTGCAGAAGACGACAAAGTGCGCGAAGTCGCCAAGGTGTTCCATTCCGTCGCTGCCAAATACGACGTGATGAACGACTTGATGTCGGGCGGGCTGCACCGTCTGTGGAAGACGTTTACCATCGCCAACGCGGGCGTGCGCCCCGGTTTCAAGGTGCTCGACATCGCCGGCGGCACGGGCGACCTGTCGAAGGCGTTTGCCAAGCAGGCGGGTCCTACGGGCGAAGTCTGGTTGACCGATATCAATGAATCGATGTTGCGCGTGGGCCGCGATCGCCTCTTGAATCGCGGCTTGCTCACCCCCACCTTGTTGTGTGACGCGGAAAAACTGCCATTCCCCGATAATTATTTCGACCGCGTCAGCGTCGCCTTCGGCCTGCGCAACATGACGCACAAGGACGTGGCGCTGGCGGAAATGCGCCGCGTGCTGAAACCGGGCGGCAAGCTGCTGGTGCTGGAATTTTCCAAGGTGGCGGCGCCGCTGCAAAAACCGTACGACATGTATTCGTTCTCGGTCTTGCCGTGGTTCGGCCAGAAAATCGCCGGTGACGCGGAAAGCTATCGCTATCTGGCCGAATCGATCCGCATGCACCCGGACCAGGAAACCTTGAAGACCATGATGGAAACGGCGGGCCTGGAGCGCGTGCAGTACTACAATTTGACGGCAGGCATTGCCGCTTTGCACACCGGTATCAAGATGTAATGCATCAACGTTGGTGATTTTAGGAGATGGAATGAAATTGAAGAAATTTATGGTCGGCATGATGCTGGCCGCGGCCACGGTATCCATGCTGGGCGAGGCGCTGGCCCGTCCCATGGGCGGTGGCCGTTCGTTTGGCCGCCAGTCGCAAAACGTGGGCCGCCAGGCGCCCGCACCTGCGCCCACCCCGGCGCCGGCCGCCGCGCCGCGCCAGGCGCAGCCTGCGCCAGCTCCCGCACCGGCGCCTGCCGCCAAGGCACCGAGCCGCTGGAAGGGCTTGCTGGGCGGCGCCTTGCTGGGCCTGGGTCTGGGCGCCTTGCTGTCGCATTTTGGCCTGGGCGGCGCCCTGGCCAGCATGATCAGCACCCTGCTGATGGTGGCTTTGCTGGCCGGCGTGGCCTTCTTCATCTACCGCATGGTGCGCGGCAAACGCGACACTAACGCCGGCAATGCGCCGTTCGCCGGTTTCGGCAACCAGCCGGCACCGGCCGGCAATGTGCCCGACATCGGTTCGCACATCCCGCCGCTGCCGCCGCTGCAGCCCGTCTCGTCCGGCGTCGGCCTGGACAAGCCGGCACCGGCTGCCGCGCCATGGGGCGTACCAGGCGACTTCGACAAGGAAGCCTTCCTGCGCCACGCGAAAAGCAATTTCATTCGCTTGCAAGCGGCCTGGGACAAGGCCGACGTCAACGATATCCGCGAATTCACGTCGCCGGAAGTGTATGCGGAACTGCGCATGCAAATCCAGGAACGGGGCGCGCAGCCGGACTTTACGGATGTCGTCACCATCGATGCCGAACTGCTCGGTATCGAGACGAGCGTCAACGATTACCTGGCCAGCGTGAAATTTACGGGCCTGATCCGTTCGGCGCCGGGCGCGGCAGCGGAACCGTTTGCGGAAGTGTGGAATATGTCGAAACCCGTCAGCGGCAACAGCGGCTGGGTCCTGGCAGGCATCCAGCAATTGAATTAATTGTCAAAACTTGCTGAATAATGGCTTAAGTCCATGCGGAATGCATGATGCTTGACAGATATTTCCTGCTGAACTGGTAAGATCGAAACCGCCCGCGTTGTTGTACGGGCGGTTTTTCATTTTTAGGGGCGCGTTTGGCGCGCAGGCACACGATGGCACCACTTTCCGATCTCTCCCTGATGACGCCCGTCATCGCGACTATCAACCATTTGCTGGCGCAGGAGCCGTGGGCGCGCCAGCAGCTGGCGGTGCACGCCGGCAAGCTTGCCTGCATCGACACGGGCGCCGTGGCCTTGCGCCTGCGCGTCGACAGCGCCGGCATGCTGGAAACGGCACCGGCGGACGTAGTTGCCAATGTGACCATCCGCGTGAAATTGTCCGATGTGCCGCTGATCCTGCAAAACCGCGAGCGGGCGTTTTCCTACGTCAAGATCGAAGGCGATGCCGAGTTTGCCAATGCGATTTCGCAATTGAGCAAGGGTTTGCGCTGGGAAGCCGAGCACGACCTGGAAAAGGTCGTCGGTCCCATGCTGGCCACGCGCCTTGTTTCCGGTGCGAAAGATGCCGCCGCCTTTGTGCGCACGGGCCAGCAAAAGCTGGCGGAAAACGTGGCCGAATATTTTCTCGACGAACAGCCGATGCTGATCCGTCCTTCCACCCTGCAAGAGTATTCCGCTGGCGTGACGCGCGTGCGCGATGACGTCGAACGCCTGGCTAAGCGCCTTGCCCGGCTGGAAAAGGCGGCCGCCGCCGTCCAGCCGCAGTCCTCCTCACCGGATTTGTCTACATGATATTGAAATTCCTGCGCCTGTTTAAAATCATCCGTGTTTCCATCAAGTACGGTCTGGATGAGATAGCGATTTCTGGTCTGCAAGTTCCCCGCACCGCCAAATTGATCGACACCCTGATTTTCTGGCGCGACCTGTCGTCGCCACGGGGCTTGCGCCTGCGCCTGGCGCTGGAAGAGCTGGGTCCGATTTTCGTCAAATTCGGCCAGGTGCTGTCGACCCGGCGCGACCTGATGCCGCCCGATATCGCCGAAGAACTGGCGCGCCTGCAAGACCGCGTGCCGCCCTTCGATTCCGACCTGGCCATCGCGCAGATCACCAAGTCGCTCGGTGCGCACCCCGATCAACTGTTTGCCCGCTTCGAGCGCGAGCCGGTGGCGTCCGCATCTATTGCCCAGGTGCACTTTGCCACCTTGAAAGACGGCCGCGAAGTGGCCGTGAAGGTCTTGCGTCCAGGCATGAAAAAGCTGATCGACGAAGATGTGGCCCTGATGCACATCGCCGCCGACTGGACCAGCCGCCTGTGGGCCGACAGCAAGCGCCTGAAGCCGAAAGAGGTGGTGGGCGAGTTCGACAAATACCTGCACGACGAGCTGGACCTGATGCGCGAGGCGGCCAACGCCAGCCAGCTGCGCCGCAACTTCGCCAATTCGGACTTGCTGCTGGTGCCCGAAATGCACTGGGATTATTGTTCCAGCAGCGTCATCGTCATGGAACGCATGTACGGCATCCCCGTGTCGCAGACCGAGCGCCTGGTGGCGGCCGGCGTGGACTTGCGCAAACTGTCCAGCGATGGCGTGGAAATTTTCTTCACGCAAGTGTTCCGCGACGGCTTTTTCCATGCTGACATGCACCCAGGCAATATTCTCGTGTCGATCGCGCCCGACTCGTTCGGCCGCTACATCGCGCTCGACTTCGGCATCGTGGGTACCTTGAATGACTACGACAAGGATTATCTGTCGCAAAACTTCCTCGCCTTCTTCCGCCGCGACTACAAGCGCGTGGCCGAGGCGCACATCGAATCGGGCTGGGCGCCGAAGGACACGCGCGTCGACGAGCTGGAAGCGGCCGTGCGCGCCTGCTGCGAGCCGATCTTCGACCGCCCGCTGAAGGATATTTCTTTTGGGCAAGTATTGCTGCGGCTGTTCCAGACCTCGCGCCGCTTCAACGTGGAAGTGCAGCCGCAACTGGTGCTGCTGCAAAAGACCCTGCTCAATATCGAAGGCCTGGGCCGCCAGCTCGATCCGGAACTGGACCTGTGGCAAACGGCCAAGCCCTACCTGGAAAAATGGATGAGCAACCAGGTGGGGCCGCAAGGCTTCATGGAGCGCCTGCGCGCCGAGGCGCCCCGTTATGCGCACATTTTCCCGCAACTGCCGCGCTTGCTGCATCAGGCCTTGACCGTGCATGGCGAACCGCGTGAAAACGACGTGGAACTGATGAAAACCTTGCTGGCGGAGCAACGCCAGACGAACCGCTTGCTGAGTTTTATCGTGTACTTTGTCGGCGCCTTCGCCCTCGGCGCGCTGGGTTTGCAAGTGTTCATGCGCTGGCATCAACTGCCGTTTTAACTGGATCAGGACGTAAGTGATGGCTGACTTCCACAACCGCGACCCGCTCTCGCCTGCCTTCTGGGACGAGCGTTTCGAAAAGCAATTCACTCCCTGGGACCAGGGCGGCGTGCCGTCCCGCCTGCGCAGCTTCGTGGCCGGCAGTCCGGCGGCGCTGCGCTGCCTGATACCCGGCTGCGGCTCCGCCTATGAACTGGTCTTCATGCTCGATCACGGCTGGGATGCCACGGCCATCGACTTTGCGCCGGCTGCCGTGGCCGCCGCGCGTGCCCAGCTGGGCACGCGGGCAGGGCAGGTGGTGGAAGCGGATTTCTTTGCCTGGCAGCCCGAGGCACCGCTGGACCTGATCTATGAACGGGCGTTTTTGTGCGCCATGCCGCGCGCCATGTGGCCGCAAGTGGCGGCCCGCTGGGCGCAGCTGCTGGCGCCGGGCGCCATGCTGGCCGGTTACTTTTTCTTTGACGACAACGCCAAGGGGCCGCCGTTCGGCATTTCGCGGGAGAAACTGCAGGAATTGCTGGTGCCGCATTTCGACTGCCTGGCCGATGAGGCCGTCGACGATTCCATCGCCGTCTTCGCCGGCAAGGAGCGCTGGATGAGCTGGCGCCGCCGGGCGGACTGAAGCGGGCGGGGCATTTTCCGCTGGCGACAAAGGAAAAGCTTTATAATTCAGGGTTTTTGAAGTTTTTTCTCGGAGTAGAGATGCCGATTTACGCTTACCGTTGTGACGAGTGTGGTTTTGCCAAGGATGTCTTGCAAAAGATCTCCGATCCAGTACTGACGGTGTGCCTGTCGTGCGGCAAGCCCAGTTTCAAGAAACAATTGACGGCCGCCGGTTTCCAATTGAAGGGCACTGGCTGGTACGCGACCGATTTCCGCGGAGGTATGGCGCCCACCACGGCCATTCCGACGGGCCCGGCCGATAACGCCAAGCCTGCCCCGGCCGCCGAGAGCGCGCCTGCCGCTGCGCCTGCGCCCGCTCCTGCTGCCACCGCGCCGAAAGCGGACTGAAAAGCGCGCCGCGCCGATACGATCCATTACCGAGAAACTGATGCGTAAATACTTTATTACCGGATTACTGATTTTGGTGCCCCTGGCCATTACGGCCTGGGTGCTGAATCTGGTCATCAGCACGATGGACCAGTCGCTGTTGCTGGTGCCCGGCAGTACGCAGCCCAGCGTCTGGTTCGGCCACAAGATTCCCGCGCTGAGCACCATTCCCGGCCTGGGCACGGTATTGACGGTGCTGATCGTGTTCTTCACGGGCTTGCTGACGAATAACCTGGTCGGCAATTACGTGGTGAAACTGTGGGAAAAATTGCTGCAACGCATACCCATCGTCAATTCCCTGTATTCGAGCGTCAAGCAAGTGTCCGATACCCTGTTTTCCCCGTCGGGCAATGCCTTCCGCAAGGCCGTGCTGGTGCCGTATCCGCACCAGAACTCCTGGACAATCGCTTTCCTGACGGGCGTGCCGGGCGGCGATGCGGCGAACCACCTGGTGGGCGACTATGTCAGCGTGTACGTGCCGACGACGCCGAACCCGACCTCAGGCTTTTTCCTGATGATGAAGCGCAGCGATGTCGTCGAACTCGACATGAGCGTCGATGCGGCGCTCAAATATATCGTCTCGATGGGCGTGGTGGCGCCTGCGGAAGTTGTTGCTGTACCGGCCCCGGCAGCCAAAGAATAAAGGCAGGCGTCCCATGCGGGACGTGGCCGGATTGAACACTCACTAACCTGAACTGAGAATTTTATGTCTATGCGTACTGAATACTGCGGCCTCGTTACCGAAGCCATGCTGGGACAAACCGTCAGCCTGTGCGGCTGGGTACATCGCCGCCGCGACCACGGCAGCCTGATTTTCATCGACTTGCGCGACCGTGAAGGCCTGGTGCAAATCGTCTGCAACCCGGAACAAGCGGAGATGTTCAAGGTCGCCGAAGCCGTGCGCAACGAATTCTGCCTGCGCGTGACGGGCGTCGTGACCAACCGTATCGAAGGCACGATCAACAACAACCTGAAGTCGGGCAAGATCGAAGTGGTCTGCTCGGAGCTGGAAGTGCTGAACCCGTCCGTGCCCGTGCCGTTCCAGCTGGACGACGACAACCTGTCGGAAACGACGCGTCTGACGCACCGCGTGCTGGACCTGCGCCGCCCGCAAATGCAAAACAACCTGCGCCTGCGCTACAAGGTGACGATGGAAGTGCGCAAGTACCTCGACGCGCTGGGCTTCATCGACATCGAAACGCCGATGCTGACCAAGTCCACGCCAGAAGGTGCGCGCGATTACCTGGTGCCGTCGCGCGTGAACGCGGGCAGCTTCTTCGCCTTGCCGCAATCGCCACAGTTGTTCAAGCAACTGTTGATGGTCGCCAACTTCGACCGTTACTACCAGATCACCAAGTGCTTCCGCGACGAAGACTTGCGCGCCGACCGCCAGCCTGAATTCACGCAGATCGATTGCGAAACCTCGTTCCTGACGGAACAGGAAATCCGCGACCTGTTCGAAGACATGATACGCGTCGTCTTCAAGAACACCCTGAACATCGACCTGCCGAACCCGTTCCCGGTGATGGATTTCGCCGAAGCGATGGGTCTGTACGGTTCCGACAAGCCGGACATGCGCGTCAAGCTGGCCTTCACGGACTTGACCGAAGTCATGAAGTCGGTCGAGTTCAAGGTCTTCAACGGCGCCGCCAACATGAAAGGCGGCCGCGTGGTGGCCCTGCGCGTACCGCAAGGCGGCAGCATGCCCCGTTCGGAAATCGATGCCTACACGCAATTCGTCGCCATCTACGGCGCCAAGGGCCTCGCTTACATCAAGGTCAACGAGAAAGCCAAGGGTCCTGAAGGTCTGCAGTCGCCGATCGTCAAGTTCCTGCCTGCCGACGTGCTGGCCACGATCCTTGAGCAGACGGGCGCGCAAGACGGCGACCTGATCTTCTTCGGCGCCGACAAGGCGAAAGTCGTCAACGACGCCATCGGCGCGCTGCGCGTGAAAATCGGTCACAGCGAGTTCGGCAAGAAAGCCGGCCTGTTCGACGACGTGTGGAAGCCATTGTGGGTGGTCGACTTCCCGATGTTCGAACACGACGAAGAAGCGGACCGCTGGACGGCGACCCACCATCCATTCACGGCGCCGAAAGACGGCCATGAAGACATGCTGGAAAGCGATCCGGGCGCCTGCATCGCCAAAGCCTACGACATGGTCTTGAACGGCTGGGAACTGGGCGGCGGTTCGATCCGTATCCACCGCGAAGAAGTGCAGTCGAAGGTGTTCCGCGCGTTGAAGATCGATGCGGAAGAAGCGCAGCTGAAGTTCGGCTTCCTGCTCGACGCCCTGCAATACGGCGCGCCACCGCATGGCGGCCTGGCATTCGGCCTGGACCGTATCGTGACCATGATGACGGGTTCCGAATCGATCCGCGACGTGATCGCCTTCCCGAAAACCCAGCGCGCGCAAGACTTGCTGACCCATGCGCCGTCGGAAGTGGACGAGAAGCAATTGCGTGAACTGCACATCCGTTTGCGCAGCGCCGAGCCTAAAGTAGTGTAATGAAGCATGCGGCTGCCCCGGCGGCCGCTGTTTGATCCACTATGCAAAAAAAGGCGCTGTCGTGGCGCCTTTTTCATTGTTGATATGACTCATAAAATTCCTGTTTCCGTGCTGGTCGTCATTCATACGGCTGACCTTGAGGTCTTGCTGATCGAACGCGCGGGCCAGCCCGGCTTCTGGCAATCGGTGACGGGTTCCGTCGATGCCGTCGACGAACCGCTGCTGCAGACGGCCGCGCGCGAACTGTGCGAGGAGACCGGCATCGTTGCCGATGGATGCGATATCGTGCTGCGCGACTGGAACTTGTCGAATGTGTACGAGATCTATCCGATCTGGCGCCACCGCTATGCGCCCGGCGTGACGCGCAACACGGAACACGTGTTCAGCGTGCAAGTGCCGCGCGACATCGCCATCACCCTGAGCCCCCGCGAACACCTGCAATACGCGTGGCTGCCTTATCTGGCGGCGGCCGACCGCTGTTTCTCGTCGTCCAACGCGGAAGCGATTCTGCAATTGCCGGCCATGACGGGCCTGGCGCGCCATCGTTGATCTCATTCGAAAGCCTTGCATGTTGAACTGGTTTAATCTCTCCTTGCAACAAAAACTGGCCGGCACATTCTGCCTGGCGCTGTGCCTGGTCGTGATTGTGGCGGCCAGCCTGTACACGCCGCCCGAACGCACGCCGCCCGTCGGCTTGCCGCTGATGGTGGTGGGACTGCTGTTGCATCCCGGTATGTTTAGCAAGGGCAAGCGCACGGTGGCCTGGCGCGGCGCACCGTTGCTGGTCAAGGTGGTGTGGTCCGCCGGCATCGCGGCGGCCGGCGTCAGTGTCGCCAGCGGCCTGGCGCGCATGTTTGCCTGAGCCAGGCGAGGCCGAAGGCGAGCCAATCGAGGCATTAGGTGCGCACGCGCACCTACGCTGGCGCCGCGCGGGGCCCGTCTGGGAGTAGAATCCATGCATGAAAATCCGCGTAGCAACTTATAATATCCACAAGGGCGTCTCTTCCGTGCGGGGCTTGCCCAGAGTCCACGCATTGAAGCAGGCGATCGCCCTGTTCCATGCCGATGTCGTGTTCCTGCAAGAGGTGCAAGGCAAGCACGACCGCAATGCGGCCCGCTTTGGCGCCGAGAAAAATGGCCACAAGCATTGGCCGGAAGCGTCGCAGCATGAATTCTTTGCCGGCGCCGAGCACCATTCCGCCTACGGCATGAATGCCGTGTACGACCATGGCCACCATGGCAACGCCTTGCTCAGCAAATTTCCCATCGCCTCGCAAACCAACCATGACGTGTCCGACCATGCCTACGAGCAGCGCGGCATCCTGCATTGCGTGCTCAAGACGCCGCAGGCCGACGTGCACTGCTACGTGGTCCACCTGGGCCTGTTCGAATCGGGGCGGGGACGGCAGACGCAGGCGCTGATCGATGCCGTGATGGAATCGGCGCCCAACGGCGAACCCGTCATCATCGCGGGCGACTTCAACGACTGGCGCAACACGCTCAGCGACAAGCTGCGCAATGCGCTGGGCGTGGTGGAAGTGTTTGACCAGCGTGCATCGAACTCGGCCCTGGGTGACCTCGTGCGCACCCTGGCGCGGCGCCAGACGAAAACACCCGTCCCCGTACCGGCACGCACCTTTCCCGCCGCCTTGCCGTGGTTCCGCCTGGACCGCATCTATGTGCGCGGTTTCCACGTGGAAGGTGCACAAGTGATGCATGGCACTCTGTGGGCCAAACTGTCGGACCACGCGCCGATAGTTGCTGCTTTGAAACTCGCGTAGACTGCCGGCATGCGCACAGTCAATTTCATCGCCCACAACGACATCAAGCTGCTGTATTGCGGCACCGATTACTTTCCCGCGCTCATAGCGGCCATTGACGGCGCACGCTCGGAAGTCTATTTCGAAACCTATATCTTTGCCGATGACGCCACGGGCACCCTGGTGCTCGACGCCCTGAAACGGGCGGCCGCGCGCGGCGTGCTGGTGTGCATGATCACGGACTGGTTCGGCACGGGCAACCGCCGCGTCAAGGCCATGCATGCGCAGCTGGAAGCGGCCGGCGTGCACCACCGCATCTTCAATCCCTGGTTCCGGCGCGGCATCACGCGCACGCACCGCAAGATCTGCGTCGCCGATGGCGAGATCGCCCTGGTGGGCGGCATCAATATCAACGACGACATGTTTTGCGACTACGATCACAGCATCAGCCTGGAAGCGCCGCGCTGGGATTTCGCCGTGCAGGTGAAGGGTCCGCTGGTGGACGCTATCCATGAAGAGGTGCAGGCGCAGTGGGCGCGTCTGGGCAAGATGAACCTGGTGCGGCGTATCAAGCTGTACCGCAAGATGCGCGTCGTCAGCAAGGAGCTGGCGAAAAACCCCGTCGTGGCCGGCTTTGTCGTGCGCGACAACCTGCGCAACCGCCGCACCATCCAGCGCGCCTACCTGCAGGCGCTGGGCCAGGCGAGGAAAAGCGTGATGCTGGCCAACCCGTATTTCGCGCCCGGTCACAAGCTGCGCCACGCCCTGGCCCAGGCGGCCCAGCGGGGCGTCGACGTGGTACTGCTGATCGGCGTGGGCGAATTCCGCATGCAAGATGCTGTGGCGCACTCGTTTTACCCGAAACTGCTGGCTGCCGGCGTGAAAATCGTCGAATACCGCAAGACGCAGCTGCACGCCAAGGTGGCCGTCGTCGACGACGACTGGGCGACGGTGGGTTCGAGCAATATTGATGCGCTGAGCCTGTTTTTGAACCAGGAAGCGAACGTGGTCATCAAGGACGTGGCCTTCGCGCAAAGCCTGCGCCAGCACATCGAGCAGGGCGTGGCCGACGGTATCGTGATCCACCAGGATGATTTCAAGCACATCGGCCGTTTCCGGCGCATCGGTTACGAAGCCGCCTTCCTCGTGTACCGGCTGGTGATGCGCATTTTTTCAGTAGGCAAGTACGCATGAACGAGATGACAACGGTCAGGCTGGACAAATGGCTGTGGGCGGCGCGCTTCTTCAAGACGCGCTCGCTGGCCAGCGAAGCCGTCGACACGGGCAAGGTCAAAGTGGGCGGCGAGCGCGTGAAGCCGGCGCGCAGCCTGCGCGTGGGCGACGAGCTGGCCATCGACAATGGCGCGGAGACGTGGGAAGTGGCCGTGCTGGGCCTGTCCGACAAGCGCGGCGCGGCACCCGTGGCGCGCCTGCTGTATGAAGAAACGCCGGCCAGCATCGCCCGCCGCGAGCAGCTGGCCGAGGAGCGCAAGCTGTTCCGCGAGCCGGGCACCACCATCAAGGGGCGGCCGACCAAGCGCGACCGCCGGCAATTGAGCAAGGCTGGCGGCCTCGACTGAGGCGCGATTGTTACTACAAGGCAAGGGCGCACGGCGCTTTTGCCGCCTGAAACCGATATAAACACGCAGTCAGAAAATGCTGCGCTGCACCAATAGAACGCCGGCTCTAAAGTTCCCGTTTGACTTTTACGTGGTAGTGGATAATAGTACGAGCGTTCGGATTTTTTCGAAGCGTGCTTTTTTTTTACCCTCGCTTCAGTCCGCCAAATCGGCAACATCACTTTTAGAACGGACATCTTGAATACTTCAGTCAAATTCATGCGCAAGGGCGAGCTGACCCGTGCAGCCATCCTCGACGTGGCGCTGGACCTGTCCAGCCGCGACGGCCTGGAAGGCCTGACGATTGGGCTGCTTGCGGACAAAATGAACATGAGCAAGTCGGGCGTGTTTGCCCACTTCGGCTCGCGCGAGGACTTGCAGATGGAAGTGCTGAAGCTTTATCACTATCGTTTCGAGCAAGAAGTCTTTTTCCCCAGCATGAAAGAACCACGCGGCATCCAGCGCCTGCAATCGATGTTTGCGCGCTGGGTCAAGCGGGTCAGCGTGGAAATCGCTTCCGGCTGCATCTATATCAGTGGCGCCGTCGAGTATGACGACCGTCCCGGTCCCATCCGCGAGGCCCTGGTGGCCATGGTGCGGGCCTGGCAGGGCGCGCTGCTGCGCTGTGTCGAGCAATCGATCGCCACGGGCGACCTGAAAGCGGACACGGACGCCCAGCAGCTGGTGTACGAGATGTATGGCCTGATCCTGGCCCTGCATCACGACGCGCGCTTCCTGCGCGTGCCGGGCAGCATCGAACGGGCGCAAGCGGGCTTTATCCGCCTGCTGGCGTCGTACCAGAATTGCGCCACAAGTAAATAAGCCGTCAGGCAGTATCCGCAACAACGCACACGCACTACAAGTACAACACTTTAGCTAATCGCCTTCAGGAGAAAATTATGGGTCAATACGTCGCGCCAATCCGGGATATGCAATTCGTCCTGCATGAGTTCCTGCAAGTGGAAGAAGAACTGAAGCAAATGCCGTCGTACGCCGACGTCGACGCCGACATCATCAACCAGGTGCTGGAAGAGGGCGGCAAATTCACCTCCGAAGTATTGTTCCCGCTGAACCACTCCGGCGACCGCGAAGGCTGCCACCACGACCCCGTCACGAAAAGCGTGACCACGCCTAAAGGCTTTAAAGAAGCGTATAAACAGTACGTCGAAGGCGGCTGGGCGGCGCTGGCTTGCGATCCGGAATACGGCGGCCAGGGCTTGCCTGTCGTGCTGAACAATTCGTTCTATGAAATGCTGAACTCGTCGAACCAGGCCTGGTCCATGTACCCCGGCCTGTCGCACGGCGCCTACGAGTGCCTGAAGGAACACGGCACCGACCACCAGAAGGAAGTCTACCTGCCGAAGCTGGTGTCGGGCGAATGGACGGGCACCATGTGCCTGACCGAACCGCACTGCGGCACCGACCTGGGCCTGCTGCGCTCGAAGGCGCTGCCTGAGGCGGACGGTTCCTGGACCATCACCGGCAACAAGATCTTCATCTCCGCCGGCGAGCACGACATGGCGGAAAACATCCTGCACCTGGTGCTGGCCCGCGTGCCGGACGCGCCGGAAGGCTCGAAAGGCATCTCGCTGTTCCTGGTGCCGAAATTCCTGCCGAACGCGGACGGTACGGTCGGCGAGCGCAACCCGATCACCTGCGGCGCCATCGAAGAAAAAATGGGCATCCACGGCAACTCGACCTGCCAGATGAACCTGGACGGCGCGAAAGGCTGGATCATCGGCCAGCCGAACAAGGGCCTGAACGCCATGTTCGTCTTCATGAACGCGGCCCGCCTGGGCGTGGGCATGCAGTCGCTGGGCCTGACGGAAATCGCCTACCAGAACGCGCTGATCTACGCCAAGGACCGCACGCAAATGCGTTCGCTGTCCGGCATCAAGAACCCGGAACTGCCGGCCGACCGCATCATCGTGCACCCTGACGTGCGCCGCATGCTGTTGACGGGCAAAGCCTACGCCGAAGGCGCGCGCGCCTTCACTTCGTACGTGGCGCTGCAGATCGACCGCGAACTGCACCACCCGGACGCCGACGTGCGCAAGGAAGCGGCCGACGAAGTGGCGCTGCTGACGCCTGTCATCAAAGCCTTCATCACCGACAACGCCTGGATCGCCACTTCGGACGCGATGCAAGTGTTCGGCGGCCATGGCTACATCTCGGAATGGGGCATGGAGCAGTATGTGCGCGACGCGCGCATCAACATGATCTATGAAGGCACGAACACGATCCAGTCGCTGGACCTGCTGGGCCGCAAGATCCTGGGCGACAACGGCGCCAAGCTGCGCAAGTTCGGCGAAAAGATCAAGGCCTTCGTCGAAGACAACGGCACCGATGAAGCGATGAGCGAATTCGTCACCCCACTGGGCGACCTGGGCGACAAAGTCACCAAGCTGACCATGGAAATCGGCATGAAGGCCTTCCAGAATCCTGACGAAGTGGGCGCGGCCTGCGTGCCTTACCTGCGCGTCGTCGGCCACATGATCTACAGCTACCTGTTCGCGCAGATGGCCAAGATCGCCCTCGAAAAAGAGTCCAGCGGCGACAAGTTCTACACCGCCAAACTGGCTACCGCACGTTTCTACTTCGCCCGCTTGCAGCCTGAAACGGCAACCCTGATCCGTCAGGCGCGTTCCGGTTCGGCCAACCTGATGGCACTCGACGCAGACCTGTTCTAAGACTTGAGGAAAATATGACCAATTTCATCGTTAAAAAAGTAGCCGTCCTCGGCGCCGGCGTGATGGGCGCGCAGATCGCCGCCCACTGCATCAACGCGAAAGTGCCGGTCGTGCTGTTCGACCTGCCGGCCAAGGAAGGCCCGAAGAATGGCATCGTGCTGCGCGCCATCGAGAACCTGAAAAAGCTGTCGCCTGCGCCGCTGGGCAACAAGGATGACGCCGCGCTGATCCAGGTCGCCAACTACGAAGACAACCTGGACCTGCTGGCCGGTTGCGACCTGATCATCGAAGCCATCGCCGAGCGCATGGACTGGAAACACGACCTGTACCAGAAGGTGGCCCCGCACATCGGCCCGAACGCGATCTTCGCTTCGAACACCTCGGGCCTGTCGATCACCAAGCTGGCCGAAGGTTTCGACGCCGACCTGAAGTCGCGCTACTGCGGCGTGCACTTCTTCAATCCGCCGCGCTATATGCACCTGGTCGAAATCATCCCGACCGCGTTCACCAAGCCTGAAATCGCCGACCAGCTGGAAGGCTTTTTGACCACCACCCTGGGCAAGGGCGTGGTCCGCGCCAAGGACACGCCGAACTTCATCGCCAACCGCGTGGGCGTGTTCGGCATCCTGGCCATCGTGCACGAAGCCGAGAAATTCGGCCTGTCCGTGGACGTTGTCGATGACCTGACCGGCTCCAAGCTGGGCCGCGCCAAGTCGGGTACTTTCCGCACGGCGGACGTGGTCGGCCTGGACACCATGGGCCATGTGATCAAGACCATGCAGGACTACCTGCCGAACGACCCGTTCGCCGCCGTCTACAAGACGCCGGCCGTGCTGGCGCAGCTGGTGGAAAAAGGCGCGCTGGGCCAGAAGAGCGGCGCGGGCTTCTACAAGAAGGTCGGCAAGGATATCTTGCGCCTCGACTTCGCCACCGGTGAATACGTGGCCGGCGGCGCCAAGGCCGCCGACATCATCGCCCGCATCCTGAAGGAAAAGGATCCGGTCAAGAAGATGAAGGCGCTGCGCGAATCGACGAATCCGCAAGGCCAGTTCCTGTGGGCGATCTTCCGCGACGCCTTCCACTACATCGCCATCCATCTGGACACCGTGGCCGACAACGCGCGCGACATCGACTTCGCCATGCGCTGGGGCTTCGGCTGGAACGTGGGCCCGTTTGAAACGTGGCAGGCATCGAACTGGCTGCAAGTGGCCAACTGGGTCAAGGAAGACATCGACGCCGGCCACGCGCTGTGCAACGCGCCTTTGCCTGCCTGGGTCTTCGAAGGCCCGGTCGCTGAAAAAGGCGGCGTGCACACGCCGGAAGGTTCGTATTCCGCCGTGTCGAACAGCTTCGTGCCACGCTCTAACCTGTCCGTCTACGACCGCCAGCAGTTCCGCGCGCCGGTCCTGGGCAGCGGCGCCATCGACGGCAAGACCGCCGGCACCACCGTCTTCGAAGACGAATCCGTGCGCGTCTGGCATACGGGCGACGACGTCCTGATCATCTCGTTCAAGACGAAGATGCACGTGATCGGCGAAGGCGTCATCAATGGCTTGAAACTGGCCCTGGCCGAAGCGGAAAAGAACTTCAAGGGCCTGGTGATCTGGCACGCGGACGCAGCCGAAGGCGGCGCCTTCTCGGCCGGCGCCGACCTGCAATCGGCCCTGCCGGCCTTCATGCAAGGCGGCGTGAAAGCCGTCGATCCGATCATCGCCGAACTGCAGAACACCTTCATGTCGCTGAAATACGCGAACGTGCCGGTGATCGCCGCGGTCGCTGGCCTGGCACTGGGCGGCGGTTGCGAACTGGCGCTGCATGCATCGAAGCGCGTGGCCTCGATCGAGTCGTATATCGGCCTGGTGGAAGTGGGCGTGGGCCTGATTCCTGCCGGCGGCGGCTTGAAGGAAGCGGCGCAGCGCGCCTACAAGGAAGCCAAGGGTAACGACATCCTGCAATTCCTGAAAACGGGCTTTACCAATGCGGCCACCGCCAACGTGTCGAAATCGGCGCTGGAAGCGAAGAAGATGGGCTACCTGAAGGAAGACGACGTAATCGTGTTCAACGCCTACGAGCTGCTGCACGTGGCCAAGGTCGAAGCGCGCGCCATGTTCGACGCGGGCTTCCGTCCGGCGCTTCCTTCGCTGATCCAGGTGACGGGCCGCTACGGCTGGGGCACCATCAAGGCGCAGCTGGTCAACATGCGCGACGGCGGCTTCATTTCGGCGCACGATTTCAAGCTGGGCGAGATGATCGCCGAGATCGTATCGGGCGGCGACGTGGACCAGGGCAGTTTCGTCAGCGAACAGTGGCTGCTGGATATGGAACGCAAGGCATTCCTGGAGCTGTTGAACCATCCGAAAACCCAGGAACGGATCATGGGCATGATGCAGACCGGTAAGCCGGTACGCAACTAAGCACAGCGTCGATGACGATCCTGTCCCTCGTATTTAAAGTACTGCTGCGCGTGAGGCCAAGCATGGTGTATGACCGTATCAAACAACAGATGATGGACACCTTGCCCTTCGTGCGGCTGCTGGGGATCAGCATCGACGAGATCGGCGCCGGCACCTCGAAGGTGTCGCTGCCGGACGATCCCAAACTGCATAATCACCTGGGCACGCAGCATGCGGGCGCCTTGTTTACCCTGGCCGAAACGGCTTCCGGCGCGGCCATGGCTGGCGGCTTCGCCGAGCTGATACTGGGCTTGCGCCCGGTGGCCAAGGAGTCGCGCATCGCCTACCAGAAGGTGGCCCGGGGCGCGACGCGCGCCGAAGGCCGCGTGCCGGGCGACCTGGCTGCCTTGAAGGCGCAGCTGGCGCAGGACGGCAAGGTGGCGTTTCCCGTGGCAGTCGATATTTTCGATGCCGAAGGCACGCTGGCGGCACAGGTGACGGTGGACTGGTATTTGTCGCAGAAGCGCTAAGCGGCAACCTGACTACCCCGGACATTCGACAGAACACGAACCTCGTTCAACATCTTTGAAAGAACAAAATGAGCAAACAACTTCAAGACGCCTACATCGTCTCTGCAACCCGCACCCCGATCGGCAAAGCGCCGCGCGGCATGTTCAGAAACACCCGCCCGGACGACCTGCTGGTGCGCGTACTGCAATCGGCCCTGGCGCAGGCGCCTGGCCTCGACCCGGCGCTGATCACCGACGCGATCATCGGCTGCTCGTTCCCGGAAGCGGAGCAGGGCTTCAACATCGCGCGTAACTCGGTGCTGCTGGCCGGCTTGCCGAAAACCGTGGGCGGCGTCACCGTCAACCGCTACTGCGCCTCGGGCATCACGGCCATCGCCATGGCGGCTGACCGCATCCGCGTGGGCGAAGCCGACGTCATGATCGCCGGCGGCATCGAATCGATGTCGATGGTGCCGATGATGGGCCACCACCCATCGATGAATCTGGACATGTTCAGCGACGAAAACATCGGCATGGCCTACGGCATGGGCCTGACGGCCGAAAAAGTGGCGCAGCAATGGAAAGTGTCGCGTGAACAGCAGGACGCGTTCTCCGTTGAATCGCACCGCCGCGCCATCGCCGCGCAGCAAGCCGGTTTCTTCAAGGCCGAAACGACGCCAGTGGAAATCATCACGCGCACGCCGAACCTGGCCACCGGCCAGGTCGACGTAACGCGCCGCACCGTCGACACGGACGAAGGCGCGCGCGCCGATTCGTCGATGGAGTCGCTGGCAAAACTGAAGCCTGTGTTCGCCGCCAAGGGTTCCGTCACGGCCGCCAACAGCTCGCAGATGTCCGATGGCGCCGGCGCGCTGTTGATCGTCAGCGAAAAAATCCTGCGCGAGCACAACCTGACCCCGCTGGCGAAATTCTCCTCGTTCGCCGTGCGCGGCGTGCCGCCGGAAATCATGGGCATCGGTCCGAAATTTGCCATTCCTGCAGCGTGCGCCGCCGCCGGTATCACGCAAGACCAGCTGGACTGGATCGAGCTGAACGAAGCGTTTGCCGCACAGGCATTGGCCGTGATCGGCGACCTGGGCCTGGATCCATCGAAGGTCAACCCGATGGGCGGCGCGATCGCCCTGGGCCACCCTCTGGGCGCCACCGGCGCCATCCGCGCCGCGACCGTGATTCACGCGCTGCAGCGCACCAAGCAGAAGTACGGCATGGTGACGATGTGCGTGGGCGCAGGCATGGGCGCAGCAGGCATCTTCGAACGCGTCTGATGACACTTGGCATAAGCTACTGCGCGTTGCGATTCGCGGCCTGCGATGCTCACTGTGCCTTCGCACAGTTGCGCGTCTCGGCCACAACTCGCTGCCGCTCGCTACGCTTCTGCCAGGCGTCGTGACGTCAGTGGTCAGCTAAGATTAGTCAAAACTTGGGCGCTGCGGGATTACCCCGGCGCCCTTTATCTTTTTGGAGACGACATGGATATTTTGTGCAGCAAGAGCGAGGGCATTCTGACCCTGGAATTCAACCGCCTGGAACGCAAGAATGCGATCACGGGTGCCATGTACCAGACCCTGGCCGACGCGCTGGTGGCGGCCGAGACGGACGATGCAGTACGCGCCATCCTGATCTGCGGCAAGCGCGAGATTTTCACGGCTGGCAACGACCTCGATGACTTCATGAAGACGGCGCGTCCGAAGGATGGCTCGCTCGACCATGACCGTCCCGTGTTCCAGTTCATGCGCGCCCTGTACGGCAGCAGCAAGCCAGTGGTGGCGGCCGTCTCCGGCCCCGCCATCGGCATCGGCACGACCTTGTTGATGCACTGCGACCTCGTCTACGCGGCCGACAACGCCAGCTTCTCGATGCCGTTCACGCAACTGGGCCTGTGCCCGGAATTTGGCTCCAGCCTGCTGCTCACGCAACTGGCCGGCTACCCGCGCGCGGCGGAAAAGCTGATGCTGGGCGAGTCCTTCCCCGCCAGCGAAGCGCTGGAAATGGGCCTCGTGTCGAAAGTCGTGCCCCTGTACGACTTGATGACCTTCGCGCAAGGCCAGGCGGCCAAGCTGGTGGCATTGCCGGCGGCCTCGATCCGCGCCACCAAGCGCCTGATGAAGCAAAGCCGCATGGAACCGATGAAGGCGGCCATCGCCGAGGAAAACAAGTTGTTCAGCGCCATGCTGGGCGGTGCCGAGGCGAAGGAAGCGTTTACGGCCTTCTTTGAAAAGAGGAAGCCGGATTTCAAGAAGTTCGCCTAAGGCAGGGTCTGACATCGCGTCGGACCTTCACCATCTGATGCGGAAATGACGATCGACGATGAGAATGCGGTGGCCGGTCAGCGCGAAAACGACCACGTTTACAGCCGCTACCGCAACTCATTGAATATAAAAGAAGTTTCTCAGCTGCGCCCCTGCAACGGGGGCTGGTCTTGACGTCGCGGCGAGCCTGATTGAAAACAGGGTCCAATAACGATTGCTTGGTGCGGCTACGGCTGCCGACAAGCAAACCTGACATTTTTATCTTTTATGATACTTTCCTGATGAATTTCATGTTTTATGCTAATGCATGGATTGCGACAGTTTCCATTCTCAAATGATGTGAAAGTTCATCGTCATGTATTTTCACGGCCATGACGACCAGTTGACGCGTATTGTCCGGGTATTGCTGCTGCAGGTAAAACAGGAGGAGCATTCATGATTCGATTGGTGTTGCTGTTATTGGGCGTTGAATATCTACGCAAGCGCTGGCGCAGTATCCTGCTGATCGGATTGATATGGCTGCTCGCAGGCCTGGTCATCTTTATTGACGCGCTCGACAATGCGATGTACTTCCCGATCAATTTTTTTGCTTACCTGTTCCTGGTCGAAGGTCTGGCAACGCTGGCTGTGGCATGGACTGGCGTCGGCGGACAGCGCATCTTGCGCTACGTGAAAGGCTGCGCCGTGGTGCTGGCGGCGATGCTGATCTTCGCCGGTCACCACCATGGCAATTTCCTGTTATCGATGATTTTTGGAACGCTTTTTCTCGCCGACGGACTGATACAGTGCGTCTCTGCCTACATGGTCCGCTATCGGCGCTGGCGCGTGGCGTTTTCCTGGGGCCTGGCCGAGATTGCGCTGGCAATCTTCTTTTATCAGCCATATCCGACGCATTATGTTGGAACACTACCGTATTGCCTGGGCCTGTTTCTGATGTTTGGCGGCGCCAATTTGATGGGGCTGGCAACCCGTGTTCGTCGCATGAGCGGTAATCCGGCCCTGTCGGAATCGGCGCATTCCGCAGTCCAGCCGGATGAACACCTTGCTTCTGCATATACCCAAGTGGAGTGGGACGGTCCTCCAGCGGAGCATGAACAGGCGCTGACGGTGCATGTCTGGACGCCTGCCGGTTCAGCCAGGTCGCCGACCCAACATTATCCGATTGTCGATCGCTATATCGCCGCAGTCGATGTCAACGGCGTGATCTCTACCGGGCATGCGGCATTGGAATCGCCTGAAGGTATTTATATCAGCCTGTATCCGCGCACAGAGATCGACCGTTCGCCGGACGATTTCGGGCGCCTGCTGCGCGCCACCCGGGAGAATGACGTGCCGGGCGTATTCCAGCCGGATTATGCGACAGAATCCAAGGCATGGTGCCCGTCCACCGTTCAGGTCCGTATCCGGAATTACGACCCGCGCCAGCTGCAGGCTTTCTGGCGACAGTATCGCTGCGACGAGACTTACAATCTCACGCATCGTAATTGTTCCAGTACTGTTGCCCGGGCATTGGAGGCGGCGATCGACGGCGCCGTTGGCCGCCTGTATGGGGATCGCGCAGGCTGGAGAGTGTTTTTCCGCATCCTGGCGACGCCGGAGTTGTGGGTAGCCGCCCAGATCCGCAAGCGTGCCGTGACGATGGCGTGGACGCCCGGGTTGACGCTCGATTATTCCAGGGCGCTCAGCATGCTGGCCGATCCGCGTCCGTTCGCCTGGTGGAAATTGGCGAGGGCCGCCTTCAACAGGATGGCGCAATTGCGCCGCGAATGGCGTGCCCAGGACCATGGCGCCATCGATCTGCGCGAGAATCCTGGTGAAGACGCCATGCGTGACAAGCGCGCGTAGTTCGCCGTCGCTGCATTGAAATAGATGGATCTAGACGACTGGTCTAATTGTGCTACAATGCCCCGCATGAAAGCTGAATACACCGACGTGCGCCAGCACATTATCGACCAGGGCAAGGCCATCATCACGCGCAAGGGTTTTGCCGGCGTGGGGCTGAACGAGATTTTATCGGCCGCCGACGTGCCCAAGGGCTCGTTCTACCATTACTTCAAGTCCAAGGAATTGTTTGGTGTAGCGATGCTGGAAGACTACGTAACGCGCTACCTGGACGAAATGGAGCGCGTGCTGGGCCAGCCCGGCCGGAACGCGGCGCAGTCGCTGATGGCGTATTGGGCCAGCTGGACCAGCGACAGCCTCGATGGCAGCGGCTGCGACTGCCGTTGCCTGGTGGTCAAGCTCAGCAGCGAAGTGGCGGACATGTCGGAACCGATGCGCGTGGCGCTGCTTGGCGGCACCGACCGCATCATCGCCAGGCTGGCCTTGGCCATCGCGCGGGGCAGGGTGGACGATACGCTGCCATCGGTGGCCGACCCGGCGCAGACGGCCGCCACCTTGTACCAGCTGTGGCTGGGCGCGGCCATGCTGACCAAGCTGCGGCGCGACGCCAGCGCCTTGCAAACGGCCTGGCGGGCGACCCTGGCCATGCTGCAGCTGCCGCCGGATCAATAAGGGCGCCAGGTACGCGGATGACAGACGTCCGCGTTTTTTGAACCGCATTCTAGACGACCAGTCTAATAATAAAGGAGCAGCATGAAGAATTTTGAATTCCACAACCCGACCCGTATCGTCTTCGGTCTTGATACCGTCGCCAAATTGTCCACCCTGGTGCCGCACGATGCGCGCGTGCTGATCTTGTACGGCGGCGCCAGCGCGGAAAAGACGGGCACCCTGGCCGAAGTGCGCACTGCTCTTGCGCTGGGCCAGCGCACGGTGCAGGAGTTTGGCGGCATCGAACCCAATCCCAGCTATGAAACCCTGATGCGCGCCGTGGCCCAGGTGCGCAGCGAGAAGCTGGACTTCCTGCTGGCCGTCGGCGGCGGCTCCGTGATCGACGGCACCAAGTTCGTCGCCGCGGCCGCCCTGTACGACGGCGAGCCGTGGGAAATCGCCGAGCGCGGCGGCGCCAACGTGCAGCGCGCCCTGCCGTTCGGCACGGTGCTGACCTTGCCGGCCACCGGGTCGGAAATGAACAGCGGCGGCGTGGTGACGAAAAAAGCCACGCATGCCAAGCTGAGTTTTCGCAACCCGCTGCTGTACCCGCAGTTTTCCGTGCTCGACCCCGGCAAAACGTTTACCTTGCCGTCCACGCAGGTAGCCAATGGCCTGGTCGACGCCTTTGTCCACACCACGGAACAGTATCTGACCTATCCGGTGCAGGCGAAGGTGCAGGACCGCTTTGCCGAAGGCTTGCTGCAGACCCTGGTCGAGATCGCGCCGCAGGCGGTCGCCTCACCCGACGATTACGCCACGCGCGCCAACCTGATGTGGACGGCCACCCTGGCCCTGAATGGCCTGATCGGCGCCGGCGTGCCGCAGGACTGGGCCACCCACATGATCGGCCACGAATTGACGGCCCTGTACGACATCGACCATGCGCGCACCCTGGCCCTGGTGCTGCCCGCACTGCTGGACGTGCAGCGCGAGCAGAAACGCGGCAAATTGCTGCAATATGGCGAACGTGTCTGGAACATCACGCAGGGCAGCGACGACGAGCGCATCGCCGCCGCCATCGCCCGCACCCGCGCCTTCTTTGAAGGGCTGGGCATTCCGACCCGTTTGTCGGCCTATCAGCTGGGCCAGGAAGCGGTGGAAGCGGTTTTGACGCAACTGGAAGCACATGGCATGACCTCCCTCGGCGAACACCGCGATATCGACCTCGCGCGCAGCCGCCGTATCCTCGAAGCAGCACTGTAACCCTGACATAAAAGGAAACAACATGAACATCCTGATGGTACTGACCTCGCACGATCAACTGGGCGACACGGGCAAGAAAACCGGCTTCTGGCTGGAAGAATTCGCCGCGCCCTACTATGCCTTGCAGGAAGCGGGCGCGCAGCTGACGGTGGTTTCGCCCAACGGCGGCCAGCCGCCGCTGGACCCGAAAAGCGACGAGCCCGATTCGCAAACGGACGCCACGCGCCGCTTCAAGCAGGACGCCGCTGCGCAAGCCGTGCTGGCCAACACGGGCAAGCTGGCCGACGTGAAGGCGGCCGACTTTGACGCCGTGTTCTACCCGGGCGGCCATGGCCCGCTGTGGGACCTGGCTGAAGACCCGCACTCGATCGCGCTGATCGAGCAGATGATCGCCGCCGGCAAGCCCGTCGCCGCCGTCTGCCACGCGCCTGGCGTGCTGCGCCACGTGAAGGCGGCCGACGGCTCGCCGCTGGTGCGCGGCAAGCAGGTGACGGGCTTTACGAATACCGAGGAAGACGCCGTCGGCTTGACGGCCATCGTGCCTTTCCTCGTCGAGGACATGCTCAAGCAAAACGGCGGCGTTTACTCGAAGCTGGGCGACTGGCAGCCGTACGCCGTCACCGATGGCTTGCTGGTCACGGGCCAGAACCCGGCCTCGTCGGAAGCGGCCGCCCAGGCGCTGCTCAAGCTGCTGGCTTGATGCGCCGGTAGGACGGCCGGCCGCCGGGCGTCATCCACCGGTGCGTCCGGCGGCCATGCCCGCCAGGATCAGGCCGACGGACGCATGCCAGGCCGTCTCGCTGGCGGGCCTGCCCGCCAGCGCATAGCCGTGCAGGAAATCGACGAGTGCATCGCGCCCGCGCAAGCGGGTTTTTTTATCCAGATCGAGGGCCTCCACGGCCAGTTCGAACAGCGCCGTAAAGCGCTCTGCCACATCGGCTTGCGTCACGAGTCCGCGCGCCATCAGGCGCACGAAATACGGTGTGGTGCTGACCAGTTCCAGGTACAGCGCGCACAGCGCGAGCAGGCGGCGCTGCGGCCCCTGGCGTTGCGTAAACGGCGGCTGGCGCGGATCGAGCGCGGCAAAACGCTGCGCCATCAGGGCCAGCAATAATTCCTCTTTTCCCGTGTAATAGTGATACAGGGCCATTGCATCGACGCCCAGCCGCTGCGCCAGCGCGCGCATGGAAAACGCTTCGCCTTGCTCTTCCAGCAGGGCCAAGGCCGCCTGCAGGATGGCGGCGCTGTCCAGCGCGGGCGACACGCGGCGCGGCCGTCCGGCGCGGCGCACAGGAGATTCCAGGTCTTGAAGTTTTGGGGTTTTCATGGGCATAATTCTACACCGTAGAATTAATTGAAGGAACATCCATGAAAAAGCCTGTTGTCAGCGTATTTCTCGGCATCAGCATCGACGGCTGCATCGCCGGAGAAAACGGCGACCTGTCCTGGCTGGCCGAGCTGGCGCCCGACTCGCCCGACGCCACCGGCTACACGGCCTTGATGGAGCAGGTCGATACCTTGCTGATCGGCCGCACCACGTATGACGCCGTGCTGGGATTCGAGCCGTGGCCGTATGCGGGCAAGCGCGTGGTGGTATTGAGCCACCGCGACTTCGCGCCGCGCCATGGCGAGCAGCGCCGCGAGGGCAGCGTGCGTGAAGTACTGGAGGGGCTGGCCGAAGACGGCTGCCGCCATGTGTATCTCGATGGCGGCGCCGTCATCCGCGCCGGCTTGCGCGAGGGCGTCGTCGACAGCCTGACCTTGTCCGTGCTGCCCGTGGTGCTGGGCAAGGGCGTGCGCCTGTTCGAGGATTGCTTGCCGCGCAGCGACTGGCGCCTGGACCACACGCGCCAGCTGCCCAGCGGCGTGGTGCAGCTGCGCTATCGGAAAAATTAAACCGTGCCGGCGAGATCGACGATAAAGCCGGAATCGTAGCGATCGTTTTCCGGCGTGCCATCGGGCCGCTTGTAGCCGCAGGGGTTGCAGACGACGCGGCAGCCTTGCACGCGGTAGTCGAGCGAGGCGTGCATGTGGCCATGCACCCACAGGTCGGCCTGGGCTACCAGCTCGTCCAGCTGCGAGGCGAAGGCGGGCGAGCCCAGGTTCGTCGCGTATTGCTCTTCCACCGACAGCATCGACGGCGCCATGTGCGTGATGACGACCGTCTTGCCCTCGAACGGTTGCGCCAGCTGCTGCTCGAGCCACGAGCGGTGCTGCGCGTGCAGCTGCGCCGTGTCGCTGGCGCACAGCAGGCGCGGCGTGTCGCCGCCCGTGCTGATGCGCTTGTAGTCGGGCATGTAGCTTTGCGCCGCGCTCAAGGCTTCATCCCGGCGCTCGGCGCCGAACAGCAGAAAATCCGTCCACAGCGTGACGCCGAGGAAGCGCACGCCATCGAGCGTCACGGCATTGCCGTCGAGCAGGCGGATGTTGGCGCCCTGCGCATTGGCGCTGGCGCAGGCGTCGCGCACGGCGTCCTGCATGCGTTCGAGCTGGTGGCCATACCCCTCGTGATTGCCATGCACGTACAGCACGGGCAGGGCGCCGAAGGTGCGCGCGGCCCAGGCGATGGCGTTGCTGCCCGTGTCGATGTCCCCGGCCAGGATCACCACGTCGGGGCGGCTGGCGGCAAGGTCGATGGCGGGCGTGTCTTCACCCCAGACTTCCAGATGCAGGTCGGACAGAATCAGCAAACGCATGGCAATAGGGCGGCAAGGCGCACGAAAGTGTATGGACCTCTATCGTAGCGCAAGTGCGGACGATGGCTTGCTTGACCGCGCGAGGGTAGCGACGTTACTCTGTGGCATCGATTACCGCACACTCATTACTGGAGCCGCATGCCGCCTTTCTTCCTTTCCAAGTCCCTGCTCGGCATCGCGCTGGCCGCCCTGGCGCTGCCGCTGACGGCGCCTGCCGCCACGCCCGCCGTCGATCCCTTGACGCAGCCGATCGCCTCGCCGTATGCGGCGCAGTGGAACCGCCCGCAGCAGCCGGCGCGCATCCACGGCGACACGTATTACGTGGGCGTGGGCGGCTTGAGCGTGGTGCTGATCGATACGCGCGACGGCTTGATCCTGATCGATGGCGCGTTGCCGCAGTCGGTGGCCGCCATCAAGGAACATATCCTCGAGCTGGGTTTTCGCCTGGAAGACATCAAGTTCATCCTGAATACGGAAGCGCATTTCGACCATTCGGGCGGGATCGCCGCCCTGGCCCGCGACAGCGGCGCGCAAGTGGTCGCCAGCCCGCTCGGTGCGCAGGCGCTGCGCGCGGGTTCGGTACTCGCCACGGATCCGCAAGCGGGCGAAATCGACCCCATGCCGGCCGTGGAAAACGTGCGCGAAATCGCCGATGGCGAAACCCTGCAACTGGGCGACGTGACCATCACGGCGCGCTACACGCCCGGCCATACGCCGGGCAGCACCAGCTGGACATGGGTGTCGTGCGAGGATGCCGAGCGTCAGGAATGCCTGAGCGTGGTGTTCGGCGCCAGTCTCACGCCAGTGGCGGCCGATGATTTTCACTACCTGGGCGATGAACGCCATGGGGACCTGACGCCGGCCTTCCGCCGCGTCATGCAGGACTTTGCCAAACTGCCGTGCGACATTTTGATCTCGGCCCACCCGGACCACTCGGGCGGCGACCTGAAACTGACGCAATTGCTCGAAGGCGTCACGCCGAATCCTTTCATCGATGCGCAGGCGTGCCGCAATTACGCGGCCAAAAATGAAGTCAAGCTCGATGCCCGCATCGCGAAGGAAAAAGCGGCTGCGACAAAATAACAACGTTGGCGTCTTCGCCATGAAAAGCGGTTGACGCACTGCAGCATAAGGTGCAGAATCATCGTCCGCAGTTCAGCGCAGTTCAGATTAACCAGACAAAAGAAAGGAAACCCATGTTCGAGCAGGCTGGCAGCAAGTTGTACTACCACTAGCCCCGTGCATGACGCTCGGGGCCATCGGCACATTGCCGATCCCGAGCCGGTGTCCTGCAAAACCCCGGTGAGGAAACTCGCCGGGGTTTTTTTCTTTTAGACGACCCCGGCATAACGACAATACCAAGGAAGACGTTATGCCCATTCATCAGACACTGCACGGCGCCCATGTGCCCGTGCATATCTTTACCGACGATATCGACGCGCAGGCGCTGCGCCAGCTGCACAATATTGCCTGCCTGCCCATCGTCCATCCGCATGTGGCGGCCATGCCAGACGTGCATGCCGGCATCGGCGCCACCGTCGGCAGCGTGATTCCCACGCGCGCTGCCATCATCCCGGCCGCCGTTGGCGTCGATATCGGCTGCGGCATGAACGCCGTGCGCACGACCCTGACGGCCAGCGACCTGCCCGATAACCTGGCGCGCCTGCGCAGCGCCATCGAAGCCGAAGTGCCCGTCGGCTTCGAACAACATGCATGGAGCCGCGTGCAAGGCTCGCGCCAGGCGCGCGCCTTGCGGCCGCTCGGCGACCGCCTGGCGCACATCGTCGAGCGCCACCGGGGCATCGCCAAGATGCTGCGCCAGTTCGAGCGCACGTGGATTTGCCAGGCCGGCACCCTGGGGGCGGCAATCACTTCATTGAAATCTGCCTCGACGAGGAGCAGCGGGTGTGGATCATGCTGCATTCGGGTTCGCGCGGCATCGGCAACGTGATCGGCCGTTACTTTATCTCCGCCGCGCAGAAGGACATGCGGCGCCACCAGCTGCAGCTGCCGGACGCGGACCTGGCTTACCTGAGCGAGGGCTCCACGGTATTTGACGACTATGTGGAAGCGGTGGATTGGGCGCAGGATTACGCGCTGCTCAACCGCAGCGAAATGATGCGCCGCGTGCTCGACGTGCTGGCGAAGTTTGCTCCGCCGTTCCGGCTCGACGGGGAAGCCATCAACTGCCACCACAACTACATCGCGCGCGAAACGCATGGCAATGAGGATTTATATGTGACGCGCAAGGGCGCCATTTCGGCGCGGCAGGGCGAGCTGGGCATCATCCCCGGCAGCATGGGCGCGCGCAGCTTCATTGTGCGCGGCAAGGGCAAGCCGGAATCGTTCTGTTCCTGCTCGCACGGGGCGGGGCGCAGCATGAGCCGCAGCGAGGCGAAGCGCCGCTTCAACCGCTTCGACCTGGCCGAGCAGACGGCCGGCATCGAGTGCCGCAAGGATGGCGGCGTGATCGACGAGATCCCCGCCGCCTATAAAAATATCGACGCCGTCATGGCGCATCAGAGCGACCTGGTGGAAGTGGTGCATACCTTGCGCCAGGTCGTCTGCATCAAGGGTTGAAAGGAGTGGCCATGAAGATCAAAGTGAAAATCCCGCCCAAGCCGCGCAACCCGCTGGTGGCGGCCGCCAAACTGCGCGGCGGCGCCGGCGCGCATCAGTCGGAAGCGTCGCCGCGCGCGGCGCGCCGGGCCGGCAAGCACCGGCTGCAGCAACTGCTGGCGGGACGCCTGAAGCCCGAGGATTAGCGCGCTGGATTAACGCAACGGCAGTTCGACGATGAAGTTTGGGTTGAACTGGGGATTTTGCGGCGTGCCGCCGCGCGTCTTGTAGCCGCAGGGGTTGGCCACGACGCGGCACGGGCCGATGCGGTAATCGCGCGAGACGTGAATGTGGCCATGCACCCACAGGTCCGCCTGCGCTGCCAGGTCGTCCAGGCGCGAGGCGTAGGCGGGCGAGCAGCCCTCGCTGCCATACGCATCGTCGACCGAGCGCAGCGACGGCGCCATGTGGCTGACGACCACCGTGCGGCCGTCGAAGGGCTGCGCCAGTTCGCACGCCAGCCAGGCTTTTTGCTGCGCGTGGAACATGGCCGTATCGGCCGCGCGCAGCTTGCGAAAGCCCATGCTGGCCAGGCGGATGCGCTTGTAGTCGTTCATGACGGCTTCCGCGTCGCGCATGGCCGCTTGCCGCGTGTCGTCGCCCAGCAGGCGGAAATCCGTCCACAGGGTGGCGCCCAGGAAGCGCACCTTGCTGCCTGCCGGGTCGGTGAAGACGTGGGTATCGGCGTCGAGAAAATGCACGTTCGGCGTGGCGGTGCAGGCCGCGCGCAGCTCCTGGCGCACCTTGTCGAGGTGGTGGCCATAGCCTTCGTGGTTGCCATGCACGTACAGCACGGGCAGGCCCGCAAACGCGGTGGCGGCCCAGGCGACGGCGCGCGCGCCCGTGTCGATGTCGCCGGCCAGGATCACGGCGTCGGGACGGCTGAGCGCGAGGTTGCCCTGCGGCGCTTCGTCGCGCCATAGCTCATGGTGCAGGTCCGACAGAATCAATAAACGCATGCGGTATCCAGGCGATTCGGGAGTACGCCATCGTACCTGAAAACCGTCACTCCTCCTCCAGCGCGGCGAAGCTGTGCGCCAGGTAGTCGATCAGCGCGCGCACGGCCGGCAGCAGGCCGCGCCGCGACGGGAAGACGGCGTGGATGATTTCGCGCTGCGGCCGCCATTGTCCCATCAGCGGCAGCAGGCTGCCGTTGGCCACCTGTTCGGTGATCATCATGGTCGGCAGCTGCACCACGCCCACGCCGGCCACGGCCGCGTCGCGCAGGGTCAGCATGTCGCCCGTGACGAAGCGCGGCACGTGGCGCAGCTGGGCGCGCGCGCCATCGGGGCCATATAAATCCCACTGGTAGTGCTGCTGCGGCATGCCCAGGGCCAGGCTGGGCCAGTCCGGCAGGTCGGCCGGGGCTGTCGGCAGCGGCGCGTCGCCGAACAGCAGCGGGCTGCCCACCATGCACTGGCTGCGCTCGGCCAGCACGCGCAGCACCAGGTCGCTGTCGGGCAGCGGCGGCGGGCGCACGCGGATGGCCACGTCGATGCCCTCGGCCACCAGGTCGACGCGGCGGTTGCTCGCTTCGAGCAGCAGGGTCACTTGCGGATGCTCGCGCATGAAGCCGGCCAGCATGGGGCCCACCAGTGCATGCAGCAGGGCGATGGGGCAGGACAGGCGCACCGTGCCGCGCGGCGCGGCCCGCGTCAGTTCGATCGCTTCCTGCGCCGCCTCCGCTTCCACCAGCATCGCCTTGCAATGCTCGTAAAACGTCTGTCCCACATCGGTGACGGAAAAATGCCGCGTCGTGCGCTGCAGCAGGCGCGCGCCCAGGCGTTCTTCGAGCAGTGCGATGCGCCGGCTCAGTTTGGATTTCGGCAGGCCCAGCGCGCGCCCGGCCGGGGCGAAGCCGCCATGGTCGACCACCTGCACAAAGTAATACAAATCGTTCAGATCCTGCATGCCGCCTCCTTGATCGTTCTATTTTTGGAACGCTGATGGCCTATTTTACCGTCTACCGCCCTTATCGTTGCAAGCGTATTCTGTTTCCATCGTAATGCAAACCCCAACAGGAGGTCGAGATGAACACAGTCACAGGTATCTACAGCGCACCGCGCCAGCACTGGGTCGGCGACGGTTTTCCCGTGCGCTCGATGTTTTCGTATAACGGCCATGGCAAGCAGCTGAGCCCCTTCCTGCTGCTCGACTATGCCGGTCCCGCCGAGTTTGCGCCCGGCACGCGTCCGCCCGGCGTCGGCTCGCACCCGCACCGCGGTTTCGAGACGGTGACCATCGTCTACAAGGGCGAAGTGGCGCACCGCGATTCGACGGGCCAGGGCGGCGTGATCGGCCCCGGCGACGTGCAGTGGATGACGGCCGGCGCCGGCATCCTGCATGAAGAGTTTCACTCGCCTGCCTTCACGCGGTCGGGCGGCACGCTGGAAATGGTGCAGCTGTGGGTGAACCTGCCGGCCAAGAACAAGATGACGGCGCCCGGCTACCAGGCCATCACCAGCGACACGATTCCCACGGTGGCGCTGCCCGACGGTGCCGGTGCGGTGCGCGTGATCGCCGGCGACTTCGACGGCCGGCATGGCCCGGCCCGCACGTTCTCGCCGATGCGGGTGTGGGATGTGCGCCTGGCCCAGGGCAAGCTGACGGCGCTGCCGGTACACGCCGGCTGGAGCACGGCGCTGATCGTTTTGCACGGCACGCTGCTGGTCAATGGCGAGAGCGTGGTGCGCGAAGCGCAGATGGCGCTGTTCGGGCGCGACGGCGACAGCATCACCGTCGAGGCGGACAGCGATGCCGTGGTGCTGCTGCTGAGCGGCGAGCCGATCGACGAGCCCATCGTCGGCCATGGCCCCTTCGTCATGAACACCGAGGCGGAAATCGCGCAGGCGTTCGAGGATTTCAACAGCGGCCGCTTTGCCCGCATCGCGCCGTAGTCATTTTATGCAGTACCCATGCCGCATTCCGCGGCATGGTTTTTCAGGAGACCACGATGAGTACCCCCGCCAACTTCCAAGGTTTGCCACCGATGATCGATCCCGACGACGCCGTCATGCTGCTGATCGACCACCAGAGCGGCTTGTTCCAGCTGGTGCGCGACATCGAGCAGCACGTGCTGCGCGGCCACGTCACGGCGCTGGCCAAGCTGTCGCGCCTGGCCAATATGCCGACTTTTACCACCGCTTCCGTGCCCGACGGCCCGAACGGCCCCTTGATCCCGGAGATCCACCATTTCAACCCGGAAGCCGTCTACATCCCGCGCACGGGCCAGATCAATGCCTGGGACAACCCGGCCTGGGTCGAGGCCATCGAAAAGACGGGCCGCAAGACCCTGCTGATCGCCGGCACGCTCACCAGCGTATGCATGGCCTTCCCCACCATCAGCGCGCTGGCGGCCGGCTACAAGGTGTTTGCCATCATCGATGCCTCGGGCAACTGGTCGAAGATGGCCACCGACATCACCATGGCGCGCGTCACGCAGGCGGGCGCCGTGCTGATCGACACGTATGCCGTGCTGGCTGAAGTGATGAGTACCTGGAACCGCGCCGATGCGATGGATTTCGCCGCCATCATGACGGACCACATCGTGCCGCCGTACCGCGCGCTGATCGAGAGCTACGACAAGGCGCAGGGCGTGCAAAAGAATGGCCGCGAGACCAAGCTGGAAATCCTCGAGGCGGCCAGCAAGGGCTGATCGCCTTACGGCGCGTCGTAGCGGGCGCGTATCGCCGCCAGCACGCCGCGCTGCTCCAGGCGCGTGATGGCGGCGTTCAGGCGCGCCAGATCGGCCGTGCTGGTGCTGCGCGCATTGAGCATCAGGTGCACGGGCGCGCGCAGGGCGAGGAAGGGCAGGGTGGTCAAGGCGACGCCCTGCAGGCGCGCTTCGTGGCGCACGGCCAGCACGTCGCCCAGCAACAGGTCGGCGCGGCCCGCGTCGAGCATGAGGATGCCTTGCCGGAAGCTGCCGAAGGTATTCAGGCGGCCGTCTTTTTCCAGCGCCGGACGGGCCGCAGCGTACTGCGCGCCATACCAGCCCACCTTGGGCGCGAGCAGGGTGGCCTTGCCGCGCGCCAGCTGGCCGAAGCTGCCGACATGGCGCTGCGCGGCGGGCGTGCCGGCCTTGCCGAAGACGCCGACGGCTTCATCGCGGTACGAGATGGAGAAGCGGGCGTAGGACTGGCGTTCCGGCGTTTCGGACGCGGCCAGCATCAGGTCCAGTCCGCCTGTCTGGAACAGCAGCTGGCGCCGCGCCGTGGGCAGTTCCGGCAAGGTGACCAAGGTGCAGTGCGCTTCCTTGAAGATGGCCTGCAGCAATTCCAGGTCCAGACCCGTATAGCTGCCTTGGGCGTCGCGATACAGGTACGGCGGCCATTGCTCGAGCGCCATTGTCATGCGGCAGGCCTGGGCGGGCAGGACGCTGCCGAGCAGCGTTGCCGCAAGCAGCACGTGGCGCAAGCGCATGGAACATCTCCGCAGTGGTTCAAGGGGTAGTGCTTGCCAATTTGCCAGAATGGCCACGAAAGTCAAGCAGTGCATGGCTGATTGCGGATATCAAATGGGCTATAGTGGCGGCCTGCCTTCATTCTAAGGAAATCCGCTTGACTCCCCCGCTCGAGATCGCCGCCAATGTTTTGATGACTGCCTCCATCATCCTGGCCGGACGCAATAATATCCATTCCTGGTGGATCGGCATGGTCGGCTGCGTGCTGTTCGCCGTGCTGTTTTTCCAGGTCAACCTGTACGCCGACGTGATGCTGCAGCTGTTTTTCATCGTCACCTGCGTCATCGGCTGGCTGCAATGGCGGCGCGGCGCCGGCGGCAAGTCCTTGCCGATCACGCGCACGGGCCGGCGCAGCCTGGCCTGGGTCGTGCCGGCCGGTATCGCCTCCGTGGCGATCTACGGCATGCTGCTGCACCGCTTCACGAATGCCTACGCGCCCTTCATCGATTCGGCCGTGCTGGTGTTCAGCATCATCGCGCAATTTTTGCTGATGAGCCGGCGCATCGAAACGTGGGCCTTCTGGCTGCTGGTCAACACCGTGGCCGTGCCGCTCTACTACAGCCGCGGCCTGCACCTGACGGCCGTGCTGTACGCGGCCTACTGGGTCAATGCCGTCATTTCCTGGTACTGGTGGAGCGTGCAGGCGCGCCGCGCGGCGGCCGCGCCGCAGGCGATGGCCGACGCCTGATATTGCCAAAGACCAAGTCCTTAGATTCAAATCGTATATACAATCAATTTTTAATTCGTTCACGCCATAAAGACGCCGGGATATAGTGGCCTTTCCCCGCTTACCGGTGTCTTTTATGTTGCGCATTAGTCCTTCTCCCTGTTTTTATGCCGTCCGGCACCAGCTGGCCATGCAATGCATGGCGCAGTGGATGCCGGTGCGTGCCCGGCCACGCATCCCCTAAGTCATTCCCATCCGTTTCGTTGTCGTTTGCCCGCTGGCCCATCCGGTCCGCGTGCCCCTGCTCGGCCTTTTTATCGGAAAAAGGCTGCAATCCCAATAAGAGGAAACCATGTTCAAACCACTCGCCATCAGTCTTGCCATCGCCGCCGCCTTTCCCGCCGTCTCCACCATCGCCCATGCCGAGGACGACATGTTGCGCGTCAACGTGACCGGATCGAATATCCGCGTCAGCGAAAAAGAGGGTGCCAGCGCCGTGCAGGTCATCACGGCCAAGGAATTGAAAGCCAGCGGCAAGACCAGCGTGTCGGATGTGCTGCGGGCCATCTCCGCCAACAGCGGCAACAGCTACAACGAACAATATACGGGCAGTTTCTCGGCCGGCACCTCGGGCCTGTCGCTGCGCGGCATCGGCCAGAAAAATACCTTGATCCTGGTCAATGGCAAGCGCGTGGCCAGTTATGCGACGGCGCAAAACCTGCAGGAAACCTTTGTCGACCTGAACAGCCTGCCGATGGCGGCCGTGCAGCGCATCGAGGTGCTCAAGGATGGCGCCTCGTCCGTCTACGGTTCCGATGCCGTGGCCGGCGTGGTCAATATCATCCTGTACAAGGAATTCACAGGCACGGACATCACGGCGCAGTGGGGCGGCTCGACCGAAGGCACGGGCCAGCATGAAAAGAGCGCGGCGCTGCAGACGGGTTTCGGCAAGCTCGAGGAAGATGGCTACAGCCTGGTCTTCTCGGTCGATGCGCAGCAGCGCGACAAGCTGCAGCAAAGCGATGTGGCGTGGATGCGCGATGCGGACTTCCGCAACCAGCAGCGGGGCAGCCTGGGCTGGGCCATCACCAACTATGCGGGCACGGACCCGACGAAGACCCTGGGCGGCGTGCGCGGACCATTGCAGCTGGTTAATTATGGCGACATCACACCCGGCAAGACGGGACAAGTGCTGGCGTATAACCCGTCGCCATATAAAACCCTGATTCCCGGCATCCAGCGCGTGCACACGGCCGCGCGCGGCACCCTGAAGCTGAATGCGGATACGGAAGCGTATGTCGACCTGCTGCACAGTTACTCGCGCGCCGACCAGACCTTCAGCGCGCCATTGACGGTGAACAACGCCACGCGCGTGTGGAACAACGCTACCCAGGCGCTCGACACGATTCCCGTCGTGCTGCCCGTGGGCCATCCGAACAATCCGGGCGCCACGCCCCTGCCGTTCACGGCCACCCTGTTCGACCTGGGGCCGCGCCTGAAACAGGACAAGGTCACGTTCTACCGCGCACTGGCGGGCGTCAAGGGCACTTTGGCGGGCTGGGACTGGGATGCGGCCGTAGGCCACTCCAGCAGCAAGCTGGAGGAAACCGTGCAGAACTTCGTCAACCGCTACGCATTCCAGCAGGTGCTGGCCGACGGCAGCTATAACTTCTTTGATCAGGCACAAAACAGCGAAGCGGTGCGCAACCGCCTGCGCCTGTCGACCCTGCGTCCGGCCGAATCGACCCTCGACACCGTCGATTTCTCGGCCGCGAAAGACCTGTGGCAGTTGCCGGCCGGCCCGCTGGGCTTTGCCGCCGGCGCGCAGTGGCGCCGCGAAAAGATGGATTCGCAAACCTCGACGGCCGTCTTGTCCGGCACCGAGCTGCGCCCGGCGATCAACATCATCAACGGTTCGCGCAGTGTGTCGGCCCTGTTTGCCGAATTGAACGTCCCGGTGGTGAAAGACCTGTCCGTCAACCTGGCGGGCCGCGCCGACCATTACAGCGATTTCGGCAATGCGTTTTCGCCGAAAGCCAGCGCGCGCTACCAGGCGGCGCCGTGGCTGCTGGTGCGCGGCACCGTGTCGCGCGGCTTCCGCGCGCCGTCGCTGCCGGAAATCACGCAAAGCACGGCCGTCAGCTATGTCAGCGTGCTCGATCCGAAGGACCCCGTCACGCCCACGCAGACGCGCGGCGTGACGGCCATCACCATCGCCAATACGGCGCTGCGCCCTGAGCGGTCGAATAACCTGAACCTGGGCGTGGTGGTCTCGCCCACCAGCAGTTCGAGCATCGGCCTCGATTACTACCGCATCAGGCAGGATGGCGTGATCGGCACGGAAAGCGCCACCACCACGCTCGCCAACGAAGCAGCGGCGCCGCAGAAGATCACGCGCGACGCCGATGGCCGCATCACGACCCTGTACCGCCAGTACCGCAACCAGGGACAGCGCGAAGTGTCCGGCATCGACCTGGACCTGCGCCAGCGCTTCGTCGACAAGGACTGGGGCAAGCTGACCCTGGCCGGCCAGCTGAGCCGCGTGCTGCGCTTTGCCGAACCGCTGTCGGACGGCGCGCCGCTCACCGATGGCGCCGGCACCAATTATTTCGGCTCCATCCCGAAATGGCGCGGCGTCACCTCGGCCACCTGGGAGCAGGGCAAATGGTCGTCCACGCTGACCTGGAATTACGTGGGCAGCTATGCGCAAAATACGCATCTCGATGAATCGGTGGCCGCCTTCAGCACGTTCGACGTGACCACCAGCTGGCAAGTCACGCCGGCGGCGAACGTCACCTTCATCGTGCAAAACCTGGCCAACAAGCGCGCGCCGTGGGATTACTCGGCCTCGGGCTTCGACTATACGCAAGCCGATCCGCGCGGGCGTTTCGCGTCGCTCAAGCTGAACTATAAGTTCTAGGGTGCGGGGGGCATGCGTGCCCCTCAGTGCCCGTTCGACACCTGCCGCTGCCCCGCCTGTTCATGCAGGCGCTGGCGGTAGGCGCTGGGCGTGACGCCCATGCGTTCGCGGAAGGCCGTGGCGAAGTTGCCCGCGTTGTGAAAGCCGATCAGGAGGGCGACATCCTGCACGTCGATTTCCGTCTGCTGCAGCAGTTCCACGCCGCGCGCGATGCGCGCTTCGCGGATGAAGGCGAAGACCGTCATGCCCGTCTGCTCGCGGAACATCAGGGTCAGCTTTTCGCGGTAGGTGCCCACGCTGCGGGCGATTTCGGACAGGTTGGGCAGGCTGCCCAGGTTGTCGAGGATCAACTGTTTGACGGCATTGACGAACACGAGGTCCGGATGTTGCTGCCGGTCGCCGACCGGGGTCGCCGCGGGTAATGTGCTGTTGCTTTTACGCATCAATCCCAGGTGGATATGGATGCGCGCGGCCAGTTCTTCCGGCAGGAACGGCTTTGCAATGTAGTCGACGCCGCCCACCTGCAAGCCCATGACGCGCTCCTTGGCGGCGTCGGCTCCGCTGAGAAAGATCACGGGAATCTGTTCCGTGTCGGGATTGGCCTTGAGCAAACGGCACGCCGTGTAGCCATCCATCTCGGGCATGCGCACGTCGAGCAGGATCAGGTCGGGATGCGTGGCCAATGCCAGCTGGTAGCCCTGATAGCCATTGAAGGCAATGCTGAAGCGGTAGGGCTGCTCGCTGAGCAGCTCCATCAGCATGCGCTGCTCGAACGCGGAATCGTCCACGATCAAGATGTTTTTTCTGATGGTTTCGCTGGTCAATGGCATGGCATGGATGACTTAACCAAATAGCAAGTTGTGGCTTATTATGCCTCGCTTTTCCTTTTTTTTCTGCTTTTCTCGTATTTCAAAAGATGTTTCTCCGCGAGAAGAAGCGCGGATTTCCTATATCGCCAATAATTCACTCATGCATTGATTTTAAGCAATGTCGATTGCCAAAAAATCTGTTTTGCCAATGCTGCAAACAATGCCGGAGTCCCTCGCTTTCTGACTCTCGGCGCAAGTATGTTGTCGTCCTGGTTTGCGTGCCCCAGAAAACGCCGGCAATACCGTGACTATCCTCGAGCCCTTCATGCCGATGGGCGCATTAATGATGTTCCGTCATCAGGAGGTATCATGTTGCGAGTTATTTCACCCCGCTTCACCGCTGCCGCCAGTGTCGTCCTTGCCGCGACGGCCCTCCTGCCTGGCTACGCCGATGCCGCCGTGTATCTGAACGGCAGCAATACCACGACCTTTGACGTGACCCTGAAAATCATCGCCAACTGCACCATTGCGGCTGCCAATCTCGACTTTGGCCAAAGTCAGGGCGTACTGGCTACTGCCGTGAACGTCAATACGACCGTGAATGTCACCTGCACCAATACCACGCCGTACAACGTGGGCTTGACGGCGGGTACGGGCACGGGCTCAAGCGGCACCACGCGCTATCTGAGCGGCACGGGCGGCAACCTGGGGACGGTGCAATTCAACCTGTTCCAGACGGCCGGCAGCACCTTGTGGGGCGATACGCAGGGCACGAATACCGTCGGCGGCACCGGCAACGGCGCGTCGCAGCCGCTCACGGTGTACGGCAACATTCCGCCGCAGGCGACGCCGGCGCCTGATACCTACAAGTCGACCATCACGGCCACCGTGTACTTTTAAGCCAGGCGCTGCGTGAACGCCGGTTCGATGTCGCTGCTGAAAAGCGTACTGGCGCTGCTGGCCTGCTGCGCCGCCGGCGCGAACGGCGCCAATTTGCAGATTTCGCCGGTGACGCTCAATTTGCGCGCCGCTCAGAATGCCGCGGGTATCAACTTGCAAAATCTCGGCGACCAAGCCATCTACGGGCAGGTGCGGGTGTTCGCCTGGGACCAGCGCGATGGCGAAGAAGTGCTGGCGCCGACGCAGGAGCTGGTGGCCAGTCCGCCGATCGTCGAAATCGCCGCCAACAGCCGGCAGACCATCCGCCTCGTGCGTGCCCAGGCTGGCCCTGTCGCGCAGGAAAAGACGTATCGCGTGCTCATCGATGAAATCAGCCGCGAGGATGATGCGGGTCGCAGCGGCGTCGATATCCGCCTGCGCTATTCTGTGCCCGTTTTCGTGCTGCCGGCCGCTGCGCCGGGCAAGGAAGTGCTCGACTGGCAAGTCTTCCGCGAGCGGGGCGAGTGGATGTTGCGTATCAAGAACAGCGGCAATGTCCATGCGCAGATCGGGGCGATGACGTTGACGAACCAGGCGGGCAAGGAGTTTGCCGTCAGCAAGGGGCTGTTTGGTTATGTCCTGGCCGAACGCATGCGCGTATGGCGCCTGCCCGTCGCCAGGGAGGCCGAACTGGATGGGCCGTTGAGTATTGCGGTCAATGTGAATGCGAAGGCGCTCATTGCCAAGAATTCGACACCTTGAACATGGCCGCCATGGCGGGCGCGACCGGCGTGAACCATGAAACGCGCGCTGGCAGCGTTGCTGTTGCTGGTCATGGCGCCGCTGGCCAGGGCCGATGGCGCGGCAGCCGTGACGGGCGCCGATCCGGGGCCGGCCAGCTTGCCCACCGATCCGGCGGCGCCGAATGAACTGTATCTGGAGGTAAGTGTGAATGCTGTTTCAACCGGGCTGATCTTGCGTTTTACCCAGGTGGGCAAAACCTTGCGCAGCAGTGTGGCGAACTTGCAGCAGCTGGGGCTGGACCCGGCGCGCCTGGTCGCGCCCGGTCAGACCGAGGTGGCGCTCGATGCGGTTCCGGGACTCAGCTATGAATATGATGCGGCGCGCCAGAGCGTGTCGCTGCAGGTGACGGACGACTTGCGCGCGCCGTACCGCATCGATGCGCGCCTGGCGGCGCAGACGCCGCCGTCGCGCGTCACGCCCGGCGCCGTGCTCGATTACGAAGCCTATGCGGAACTGGGCCGGACACGGCGCGCGGCCATCTTCAACGACTTGCGCTATTTCAATGACAGCGGCGTGTTCAGCCATACCGGTACCGTGAACCTGGGGGGAGACCAGCGCAAGTACATGCGCTTTGACACCTTCTGGAGCCATGCCGATCCCGAGACCCTGCAAACGTGGCAAGTGGGCGACCTGATCTCCTCATCGCTCAGCTGGAGCCGCGCCGTGCGCGTGGGCGGCGTGCAGTGGCGCAAGAACTTCCAGCTGCGCCCGGACCTGCTGACCTTTCCCGTCGCCTCCGTCGATGGCACGGCGCTCGTACCTTCGTCGCTGAGCCTGTATGTGAATGGCGTGCAGCAATATGCTGCCAGCGTGCCCAGCGGTCCGTTTGTGCTGAACCAGGTGGCCGGCATCAATGGCGCGGGACAAGCCACCCTCATCACGCGCGATGCCCTGGGGCGCAGCGTGACGACCGTGCTGCCCCTGTATGTCGACACGCGCATGCTGGCCAGCGGCTTGAGCGATTACTCGGTCGAGGCGGGCGCCGTGCGGCGCGACTATGGCCGCCGCCTGTTCGGCTACGAGCGGCAACTGCTTGCCAGCGCTTCCGGCCGCCATGGCGTCAGCGACAGCTTCACCATCGAAGGCCATGCGGAACTGGCTGCCGGCCTGTACCAGGCGGGGGCGGGCGCGCTGGTGCGGCTGGGCCAGGCGGGCGTGCTCAGCGGCTCGCTGTCGGCCAGCGCCGGCCGCAGCCGTGGTGCGCAGCTGGGCGCCGGGTACCAATATGTGGGGCCAAGCTTCAGCGTCGATGCGTACAGCGTGCGCGCCAGCGCCGGGTTTGGCGACCTCGCTTCGCGTGATGGCAGCCCCGTGGTGCGCGCGGCGGACCGCGTCACCGTGAGCCTGCCTTTGCCGGCGGGAAGCAGTATCAGCAGCAGTTATATCGGCTACCGCACGCCCGGCGCACCGTCATCGAAGCTGGCCACCTTGGGCTATTCGGCGACCCTGTTTCACGGCCTGTTCCTGAACGCCAGCCTGTTCCAGGATTTGCGGCAACGCGAGAAGCGGGGCTTTTATGTCGGCTTGAGCATGGCCTTCGACAACAATCTGGCCATCAGCACGAGCGGCAGCCGGCAAAACGGCGAGAGCGGCCGCAGCGTCAGCGCGCAGCGCGCGGCGGACTTTGGCGGCGGTGTCGGCTGGAACTTGCAGGCTGGCACGGTGGGCCGCAATGCCTATCGGCAAGCGCAAGTGGAATACCTGGGCAATAACGGCCGCGTGAATGCGCGCACGCAAAGCGGCGGCATGGGCAATGCCTCCTCGCTGGGCGCGGCCGGCGCGCTGGTGCTGATGGATGGGCATGTCGAGGCGGCGCGCCAGGTGGGCAGCGGTTTTGCGCTGGTGTCCACTGGCGGTGTGGGCAATATTCCCGTGTTGCATGAAAACCGCCAGATCGGCGTGACGGACAGGGGCGGCTATCTGCTGGTACCGAATTTGAATCCTTATGGCAATAACCAGATCAGCATCGCCACGGATGAGCTCGACGTTGACGCGCGCGTGCCCGTGACCAATATGAATGTCGTGCCGCAACAGCTGGCGGGCGTGCTGGCCGCCTTTCCCGTCGAACGCTACAGCGCCGCCACCGTCATCGTGCAAGGCGCCGACGGCAAGCCGCTGGCCACGGGCTTGCCCGTGCTGCATGTGCAAAGCGGCAAGCAGACGGTCATGGGATTTGACGGCATGGTGTTCGTCGACGATCTGCTCGAGCAGAATCAGCTGCAAGTCGGCGAGGGCGACAGCGCATGCACGGTAGGTTTTGCCTATGTGCGTCCTGCCGCGGGCGGCTTGCCCGTGATCGGGCCGCTGCGCTGCGCTGCCGCCGGCGCCGGGGGAGGCCGCTGATGCGCCGCCTGCTGCCATGTCTGACCCTGCTGCTGGGATGCGCCTGGGGCGGCGCGGCGCAGGCGGCCGATACCTGCACGGTGAGCATGACGAATATCGATTTCGGCGCCGTCAGCCCGATTTCCGGCAGCGATTACGTGGCGCAGGCAACGGGCACCTTCAGCTGCCTGTTTTCGTCGCTGAACCTGGGGCAGTTGCTCACGCCCAACGCACAAGTGTGCATCTCGCTGGGGCTGGGCACGAATTCCACCTCGGCCCTGCCGCGCAAGCTGGGCAATGGCAGCAACCGCATGGAGTACAACGTGTACGTGGACAATTCGTATGCCACGGCGAAGATCTGGGGCGGCGCCGGCGTGGCGGGCGCGCCGTCGACCTTCGGCATCATTTTGTCGGCCGGCTTGCTGGCCCCGCCCGGCACGTATTCCACCACCTTTACCGTGTATGCCAGGATACCCGCTGGCACGGCCCTGGCCGCCGTGCCCACGGCCGCCAATGCCAATACGGTGTACACGTCGAGCTTTGCCGGCCAGGGCACCTACACCTACACCACGTATGGCCTCGTCAACCTGTTTGGCTGCACGGCCAGCAGCGGCAGCTTCGGTTTCGCGGTCAATGCCACGGCCGTCAACGACTGCACCATCGCGGCCAGTCCGATGGCATTCGCGAACGCTTCCATCCTGACGGGCAACTTGCGCAGCACCAGTACCTTGTCCGTGCGCTGCGTGAACAACAATGCCTACCAGATTGCCCTGAACGGCGGCAGCGTGGCGGCCAACGTGGCGAACCGGCAAATGAAAAACATTGTAACGACGGACAAGGTCAGCTACCTGCTGTCGTCGACGCTCGATGGCCCGCTCTGGGGCGATGGCACGTCAGGCACCAGCATGGTGACAGGCACGGGCACGGGCGCCAGCGTGCCGCTGACGATTTACGGCCGCGTGCCGGCGCAGGTGTCGCCGCGCCCCGGCGACTACAAGGACACGGTGACGGCAACGATATATTTTTAGAACGTGACGGTGATGAGACCGGTGTCCGATGGCGTCGCCTGCTGTTGCAGCAGATAGGGCGTGTTGTGCTGGCAGCGCACCTGGGTGCTACCGCGCTGCGAGACGACGGTGCACGCTTCGTGGACGACGAAGGTGGCCTGGAACGATGCGGAGGAAACGGTGGCGGCGGCGGTGGTCTGGCAGAGGGAGAGGGCGAGCAACATTGGCAGGGAGGCAAATTTCAAAGAAGTCATCGTAAGCGTATCAGGTGAAAAACGGACGGGAAACAACATTCTCTGACGCCGTTTCGCACACCGGGACGGGAGAAGCTGGACTAAGCATGATTGTACTGGAGCAAGAAAAGTGTGATTTTTCGCGTATTTTCAAGCTCTCTCCGGGGCGGGAGACGGCTTGCAAAGCGATAGTAACGAAGTTTCCGTGTGGCAACCGTAGGATTTTTTTTTAATTGTTGTGTTGGATCAACGTGAGGAGACGGTCATGAAACATACCAACTTTAATAATTTGCCTTGCCCGATTGCGCGCAGCCTGGGCAAGGTCGGCGAATGGTGGAGCATCCTCATCCTGCGCGAAGCGTTTTATGGCAAGACGCGCTTCGACGAATTTGAAAAAAGCCTCAAGATCGCGCCCACTATCCTGACGCGCCGCCTGGCCGACCTGGTGGAAGGGGGCTTGATGACGCGCCGCCTGTATTGCGCCAAGCCGCCCCGCTACGACTATGTGCTGACCAAGTCCGGGCGCGCCTTCAAGCCCGTCCTGCTGGCGTTTATCGCCTGGGGCAATGAAAACTTCGCGCCCGAAGGCGCCAGCCTCGTCATCGCCAGCCGCGACACGGGCTTGGCCGCCGATCCGGTGCTGGTCGACGCCACGACGGGCTTGCCCATCAATGATGAGTATTACGCGTTCGCGCCAGGGCCTGCCGCCAGCGACAGCATGCGCAGCATCATCCTCGATGCGGAAAAAAGCAGCGGCATCGCGCCCAAGCCGAAGGCGCCAGCAGCCAATCGCGGCTGGGTGGCGGAGGGGCATCTGGTCTGAGGCCGGGTGGCGGGTGCGCGCCAAGTTTGTCGCAAAGCAAGACGGACTGCACGGCATGGCGTTACTGTCGCACCATGCAACTCAAGTGCGGCGCAGACCCGGCTGTGCGGGCATGGCGCCATCCGTGATCCGATGTCCGTTGAAGGAGTACCGCGATGACCACATTGCCGCAACACCTACGCCGCGCCGCCACTGTGCTGGCGCTGGCCGCCCTGCTGGGCGCCTGTTCCCATGGCCCGCATCACCCGGGCGGCCATGACGTCACCCTGACGGGCGCGCAGGAAGTGCCGGCCAATACCAGCACGGCCACCGGCAGCAGCAATATCCGCGTCGCGCACGACCGCAGCGTCAGCGGGGGCGTGCGCTACACGGGCATGGTGGCCACCGTCGCGCATATCCATGAAGCGCCGGCGGGCGTCAACGGCCCCGTCATCGTGCCGCTGGTGAAAACCGCCGAAGGCATGTTTGCCGTGCCGCCGAACACCATGCTGACGCCGCCCCAGTATGCGAGCTACCAGGCCGGCAACCTGTATGTGAACGTGCACAGCGCGGCCTACCCGGCCGGCGAAATCCGCGCCCAGCTCAAGCCATAGCCTGCCACCGGCGTTTTCTCCGAAACCTCCTTGGGCCGCGCGAGCGGCCTTTTTTTGCGCCAGCCGACCGGCCAGTGCGGGGCGCTACAATGGCGTTTCATGCTGACCATCCTTGCCATCACCTTTCCCTTCTTCGCCCTGGTGCTGTGCGGCTATCTGGCCGTGCGGCGCATGCTGCTGCCGCTGGCCGCCATCGGCGGCTTGAACAGTTTTGTCCTGTACTTCGCGCTGCCGTGCATGCTGTACCGCTTCGGCGCCGCCACGCCCGTCGCGCAACTGCTCGACGCCAGCGTGTTCGGCGTCTATCTGCTGTGCGCCCTGATCATGGTGGGCGTCACCACGGCCATGACCCTGAGCCACCGCATCGACTGGAACAATGCTGCCTTCGGCGCGCTGGTGGCGGCCTTCCCGAACACGGGCTTCATGGGCGTGCCCCTGCTATTGACCTTGCTCGGACCCCGTTCCTCGGGCCCCGTCATCGTCACCATCGTCGTCGACATGCTCATGACCAGCTCGCTGTGCATCGCCCTGTCGCGCATCGGCAGCGGCGGCGCGCACGGCTGCCGCGCCGCCGTCGTCAACGCCATGAAGGGCATGGCGGGCAACCCGATGCCGTGGGCGATCGTGCTCGGTGCCCTGTCGTCGTGGCTGGAACTGGCCTTGCCCAAGCCTTTGACGCAGACGGTGGGCCTGCTGGCCGATGCCGCCTCTCCCGTTGCCCTGTTTACCATCGGCGCCGTGCTGGCCCGTTCGCAGATGAGCACGAGCGACCCGGCGCCGCTGGGAGAATATGTGCCCGTGGCGCTGAAAAAACTGCTGCTGCATCCGCTGCTGGTGTGGGGCATCGGCCACGCGGCCATCGCGCTCGGTGCGCCGCTCGATCCGTTCGCGCTGACCTGCATGGTGCTGGTGGCGTGCCTGCCCAGCGCCAGCAACGTCGCGTTGCTGTCGGAACGCTTCGGTGCGAACACGGCGCGCATCGCCCGCATCATTTTAGTGTCGACGGCGCTGTCGTTTTTGACGTTTTCGGCGGCCGTCAGCTGGCTGGCGTGAGGGGGCACTCAATGTCACGGGGCGCGCCACGCGCCTTGCGCATCATCGGGAGCACAGCGACGACGCGCATCGCCCGCATCATTTTAGTGTCGACGACGCTGTCGTTCCTGACGTTTTCGGCGGCCGTCAGCTGGCTGGCGTGACGTTGGCGGCGATCAGCGCGCCCAGCGCCTGCGCCGGGCCGGGGTGATGATCAAGCGCCAGGCCGTGCGCCATGCTGGCCTGGTCCTGCATGCTGCGGTTCTGTCCCAGCTTCCATTTTCCTTCCAGGCGCGTGAGGGGAATCTCGATGCCGACGATGGCTTTCAATAGCTTGTCGATATAGCCGGCCGGCGCGTCGCCCACCTTCCACGGCGCGGCTTGATCCGCCTCATGGCGCGCCGTCAGCCGCTCCACCAATCCCAGCAGCCATGCCGCATCGTCGATGGCGCGCAGGGGGCCGTGCGCATGCACCACCGCATAGTTAAAGGTGGGGACTTCCTTGCCGCTGCGCTGCTTTTCCGCATACCAGGCGGGCGTGATGTAGGCGTGCGGCCCCTGGAAGATCACCAGTGCGTCGTCGCTCCCGCCGGCAGCGCGCCACAGCGGGTTGGCGCGCGCCACGTGGGCGCGCAGGATGCCGAATGGCGCATCAAGCGTGGGCGCGGCGATCTCGAACGGCAGATGGTCGGCGCACAAGCCATCGGCACCGTGGCGCACCAGCGCGCCCAGCGGGTGACTATCGATCAGGCCATGCAGCACGTCGAGGCGCTCTTCGCGGAAGGTGGAGGGCGTGTACATCTAGGCGGCTCCTTGCACGACGACGTCGGCTGCCAGCGAATTGGCGATGTAGCAGCGCTCGTGCGCATCGTGGTGCAGGGCGGCCAAGGCATCTGGCGAGGGCGGCGTTCCCGCGAAGGCGATGCGCGGACGCAGCACGATGCGCGTCATGGCCAGGCGGCCTTGTGCATTCTTGCCCAGTTCGCCGACGGCATCGTCGCGGTAGTCGTCGATGACGACGCCGCGCTGGGCCGCCAGCGACAGGAAGAACAGCATGTGGCAGCTCGACGTGGCGGCCACCAGCGCCTCTTCCGGGTCGATGTTTTCCGCCACCGACATCGGCAGCGGCACGGACAGGGGCGACGACGAGGCGGGGACCGTCAGGCCGCCGTCGAACTGCCATTCATGGCCGCGGCTGTAGCGCTGGCCGGCGAAATCCTGGCCGTCGCGCTGCCAGGCCACGGTGGCGAAAAACTGATGCATGGTTGCTCCGCAAAAGTAGAGGGATGCGCCATCTTAGCGTCAGTCTTGGCTATTTAAAACAGCCAATAAGTGCTATCTTGAAGATACCAATTCGAGAGCCACACTATGCCAGCTTCCCACCTGAACCAGCTTATCGCCGCCTTGCCGCTGCAGCGCGGCGCCAGCGAACCGCTGTTCCGCCAGCTGTATGCGGCCATCAAGGCGGCCGTCCTCGACGGGCGCATGAGCCCCGGCATGCAGCTGCCGCCCACGCGCGATTTTTGCCGCCTGCTGGCCGTGTCGCGCCAGACGGTGCTCAATGCGTATGCGCTGCTGACGGCCGAAGGCTACCTCGATGGTGCCGTCGGGCGCGGCACCTTTGTCAGCCGCGAGGTGCCGCTGCCTGTGCCGCCGGCAGCTGCGCCCGGCCTGCTGCGGCCCCTGTCGGCGCGCGGGCAGGGCGTGGTGACGGCCATGCGCCAGGTGGCCTTCCACCGGGGGCCGCTGCGCGCCTTCCGCGTCGGCATGCCGCGTATCGACCATTTTCCATTTGATGTGTGGAACCGCCTGGAAGCGCGGCGCAGGCGCCGGCCCGACCACCAGTTCGGCTACGGCGACCCGGCCGGCTACCTGCCGCTGCGCGAACTGCTGTGCGTGTACCTGAAGGCGTCGCGCGGCGTCCAGTGCACGCCGCAGCAAATCGTCATCACGTCCGGTTCGCAGCAGGCGCTGTTCCTGCTGTCGACCATCCTGCTGGCGCCCGGCGACGCCGCCTGGATGGAGTCGCCCGGCTACCGGGGCGCCAGCGGCCCGCTGCGCGCGGCCGGCGCGTGCGTGTTTCCCGTCCCCGTCGATGCGCAGGGGCTGGACGTGGCCTACGGCGTGGCGCACTGCCCGCAGGCGAAGCTGGCCTACGTGACGCCGTCGCATCAGATGCCGCTGGGCGTGAGCATGAGTTTGCCCCGCCGCCTGGCCCTGCTGGCCTGGGCCGCGCACAATAAAGCCTGGCTGGTGGAAGACGATTACGACAGCGAATACCGCTACTCGGGCGCGCCGCTGGCGTCGCTGCAAAGCCTGGACCGGGCCGGCTGCGTGGTCTACGTGGGCACCCTGTCGAAAGTGTTGTTTCCCGGCCTGCGCCTCGGTTACATGGTGGCGCCGCCCGCGCTGGCCGAGGCGCTGGTGCAGGCCAAGGCCGTGATGGACCGGCACACGGCCATCGTGCCGCAGATGGCGCTGGCCGACTTCATTGCCGAAGGCCACTTTGGCCGGCATATCCGCCGCACGCGCGACAGCAATGCCGAGCGGCGCGATCTGCTGGTGCGCGGCCTGGCGCACGAACTGGGCGACCAGCTCGCGTGCGGCCCGGCCGACAGCGGCCTGGAACTGTGCGCGTATTTTCGCGGCGATCACGATGAGGAAGCGGTGTCGCGCGCGGGCCTGGCGCGGGGCATCGAACTGCGCCCGCTGGGACACTATGCCGACCCGGCGGCGGGGCCCGAATGCGCCACGCCGCCCGGGCTGCTGCTGGGCTTTGCGGCGATTCCCCCGGCCGAGATGGCGCACGGCTTGCAGGAGCTGGGGCGCATCCTGCGCGGCCGATAAACTATACTGGCGGTTGCCCGCACATGAAGAACCCGACCATGACCACCATCCGCTGCTCCTGGGCCAATCCGGCCAATCCCCGCTACCTTGCGTATCACGACACGGAATGGGGCGTGCCTTGCCACGACGAGCGCCGGCTGTTCGAGATGCTGAACCTGGAAGGCGCGCAGGCTGGCCTGAGCTGGGAAACCATTCTCAACAAGCGCGACACCTACCGCGCCGCTTTTGACGACTGGGATGCGGAAAAGATCGCCGCATATGGCCCGGACAAGGTGGCGCAGCTGCTGGCGGACCCCGGCATCGTGCGCAACCGCCTGAAGGTGGCGGCCGCCATCACGAATGCCCAAGCCTATTTGCGCCTGCGCGCGGAAGGGCAGACCCTGGACAGCTTTTTGTGGGCGTATGTCGACGGCCAGCCCATCGTCAACAACTGGCAGCCGGGCGAGTTTCCCGCCAAGACGGCCCTGTCCGACAAACTGTCGAAAGACTTGCTCAAGCGTGGCTTCAAGTTCGTCGGCTCGACCATCATCTACGCCTACATGCAGGGCATCGGCATGGTCAACGACCACGCGCCCGCCTGCTTTTGCCGCGCGGGGCGCTGATGCGCCGCGCCCTGGTCCTGCTCGACACGGATTTTGACGCTGCCCGCCTGCGCGCCGCCTGCGCCGCGCATGGCGGTCGCCGCCTGCATTACATCGCGCTGGCGCCGCGTCCCGTCGATGCGCATCACTTGCCCGACGAGTGGCGCGCACAGTGGCCGCCCTGCGTGCCGGGCCTGCACCGCATGGTGTCGCACGATGGTCTCGTCACGCTCGATGTGCTGATCGGCGAGCCCGATGCCTGTCTGGCGCAATTGTCGGCGCGTGTCGATGAAGTGCATCTGGCCTGGGTGCCGGCGGCCACGCCGGTGCTGGCGCGCCTGATGGCCGATGGCGCGCACCTGCAAGCCGTGCACCTGGACGAGGCGCAGCGCGCGGCGCTGCAAAAGCATGGCTTTGTTTTTGACGAGAGCCGTTTGCGCGCCGTGTTTTATGCGCGGCGCGATGAGTACGCGGCCGTTGCCGCGCCCGAGCGGTGCGCCGTCGTCATCGGCGCGGGCGTGGCCGGCGCGGCCGCCTGCGAACGGCTGGCCGCGCGCGGCTGGAAGGTGACCTTGATCGAACGCCACGCGCAGCCTGCGAGCGAAGCGTCGGGCAACCTGGCCGGCATCTTCATGCCGCTGATGTCAAAGGACGACAATATCGCCACGCGCCTGGTGCGCGCCGCCTTTCTGTACTCGCTGAAGCGCTGGAAAGACCTGGGTGGTATCGGCGCCGCCATCGAGGGTGCGCAAAGCGGCGTGCTGCACCTGGCGCGCGACGGGGCGCATGCGCAGGTGCAGCGGCAGATCGCCGCCAGCGGCCTGTATCCGCGTGAATTCGCCCGCTGGCTGGAAGCGCCTGAGGCAACCGCCATGCTGGGCGCGCCGGCGCCCGATGGCGCCTGGTGGTTCGAGCAGGGCGGCTGGGCGCGCCCGTCTTCCGTCTGCGCGGCCATGCTGGACGCCTGCGGCGCCTTGCTCACGCGGCGCTTTTCCAGCAGCGCCCTGCGCCTGGAACGTGGCGACGGCGAATGGCTGGTGCGCGATGCGGACGGTGCCCTGATCGCGGCGGCACCCACCGTCATCCTGGCGGCGGGCACGGGCGCCGTGGATTTCGAACAGGCGGCCGGCTTGCCGCTGGACGCCGTGCGCGGCCAGGTCACGCACCTGGCCGAAGGCAGCTTGCCGTCGCTGCCGTTCGTCGTCTGCCGCGAAGCCTACGTGACGCCGGCGTACCAGGGCGTCGTGTGCGTGGGCGCCAGCTACGATGCGGACGCGGACCCCGGCTTGCGCCCATCGAACCAGGAAGACAATATCGCGAAGATCGCCGACATCCTGGACGTGGCCCCGTTCGAGGCGCCGCTGGCCGGGCGCACGGGCTTTCGCTGCATGGCAGCGGACCGCCTGCCGCTGGCGGGCGCCTTGCCCGACCCCGGCATACCGGGCCGCTGCGAGCGCCTGCGCGACGTGCCGCGCTGGCCCGGCCTGTTCGGCTTGCTCGGTTATGCCTCGCGCGGCCTGATCTGGGCACCGCTGGCGGCCGAGCTGCTGGCTTGCCAGCTGGAGGGGGAGCCGTTGCCGCTGGAGAGTCAATTGGCCGCCGCCCTGGATCCTGCCCGTTTCTTGCTGCGCGAGCGCCGCCGCGCTGGTTGAGCGTTGGCGCAGAGCAGGCAAGGGCTGGGGTCAGACCCCCAACACAGCTGACGCAAAGCCTGGCGCCAACGCGCGTGAGGGTCTGACCCCATATGCGGACGCTCCGCGCGTAGTCCCCATATCTGTTTTTCAGCTTTCCAAACTCTTTTTAATTTGTTTTCCGAACAACATAAGTTCGCTACAGTGGACTCGTGCTGGTTTTTGACGACGGAATAAAGAGGTGGACAGATGGCTGCTGCAGAACTGATTTTCGATCCCCGCGCCGCGCACGGCGAGGCGGCGTTTGATGAAGTACTCCATCTCGCGCGCAGCCAGGCGCAGGCGCAGGGTTTGCCGTATGCGGGCATCGTCAGCGCGCAGGATGCGTGGCAACTGGTGCAGGCCGGCAAAGCCGTGCTGGTCGACGTGCGCACCAACGAAGAACGCACTTTTGTCGGCTACGTGCCCGCCTCGCTGCACGTGGCGTGGGCCACCGGCACGGCTATGAACCGCAATCCCCGTTTTACCCGCGAGCTCGAAGCGAAGGTGGGCGGCAAGGATGCCGTCGTGGTGCTGCTGTGCCGCAGCGGCAAGCGCTCGGCCGCGGCTGCCGAAGCGGCCGCCAAGGCGGGTTTTACGCACGTCTTCAATATCGCGCAAGGCTTCGAGGGCGACCTCGACGCACAGCAGCAGCGTGGCCACAGCGGCGGCTGGCGCTGGCATGCGCTGCCCTGGCTGCAAGATTAACCCGCTTCCCGGGACCACCATGAACCAGCGAGCCCTTCCCCCCGTCTCCCTTGCCGCGCAGCCGCAATGGGAGCTGCACCAGATCGTCGACGAGTTGCGCGCCGTGCGCGCGCAGTGGCGCGAAGGATTGGCCGGCAGCCAGGAATGCGGTGCGCGCGAATTCCCGTCGCGCCAGCATTTGCACGACATCATCAAAGCCCTGTGCGCGGCCCTGTTCCCCATGCGTCTGGGGCCCCTCGACCTGCAGCAGGAGAGCGAGGATTTCTTTGTCGGCCACACGCTCGACACGACGCTCACGGGCTTGCACGAACAGGTGCGGCGCGAACTCAGTTACCACGCGCGCCAGCACGGCTTGCAGCAGACGGTATCCATCGAACAGCAGGCGCTGGCCATCGTGCAGCGCTTCGCCCGCGCGCTGCCGCGCATCCGCGCCCGGCTCGACACGGACGTGGCGGCCGCCTTCCATGGCGACCCGGCCGCGCACAGCGTCGACGAAGTGCTGCTGTGCTATCCGGGCATCCTGGCCATTATCCACTACCGCCTGGCGCACACCTTGTATGCGCTCGGCGCGCCGCTGGTGGCGCGCATCATCGCCGAAGTGGCCCATTCGCAGACGGGCATCGACATCCACCCGGGCGCCATCATCGGCAGCAGCTTTTTCATCGACCATGGTACGGGCGTGGTGATCGGCGAGACGGCCATCATCGGCGAGCGCGTGCGCATTTATCAAGCCGTCACCCTGGGCGCCAAGCGCTTTCCAGCCGGCTTTGATGGCGTGTTGAAAAAGGGGCTGGCGCGCCATCCCATCGTGCAGGACGACGTGGTCATCTACGCGGGCGCCACCATACTCGGGCGGGTGACCATCGGCCAGGGCTCCGTCATCGGCGGCAATGTCTGGCTGACCCGCAGCGTGGCGCCCGGCAGCCATGTCACGCAAGCGCACAACCAGCAGGAGGCGCCGGAATCGCCGGCGCCATCCCACCCCGCCTTTGCCCACCACCCATGAGGACAGCATGTTGATCAAACAGTTTGGACTGGCCGTGCGCCAGTTGCGCGAAGGGCATGGCTGGTCGCAGGAGCGCCTGGCCGAAGCGGCCGACTTGAACCGCTCGTTCATCGGCGAAATCGAACGGGGCGCCGCCACGCCATCGCTGCTGACGGTGGAAAAACTGGCCATCGCGCTGGGCATCGGCCTGGCGGGATTGATGGCGCGCTGCGAACCGGAACTGGTGGATTAATCGGGTGGATCAAGCGTCACGATGATGGCGATAGCATGTTGAGAGAAGAGGGGAGACGTCCGATACTTTATTTGTTTTTCAGATAAGCATATTCACTTTTCTCATCAGGAGTAGTCATGACAGTAGCAACAGAGAGCCAGTTTGCGCTGGGCGACAACGCCGCGCGCCAGCTGGCCAATGCAAGCAAGAGCGTCCCCCAGCTGTCCACGATCACGCCGCGCTGGCTCGTGCACCTGCTGCAATGGCTGCCCGTGGAAGCGGGTATCTACCGCCTCAACCGCGTGAAAAATCCGAAGGACGTGCGCGTGGCCTGCTCGCAGCGCGACGAGTCGGAACTGCCGCAAACCTTCGTCGACTACGACGACCAGCCGCGCGAGTATTTTCTCAATGCCGTCAGCACGGTGCTCGACGTGCACACACGCGTGTCGGACCTGTACAGCAGCCCGCACGATCAGATCAAGGAGCAGCTGCGCCTGACCATCGAGACGATCAAGGAGCGCCAGGAAAGCGAATTGATCAACAATCCCGACTACGGCCTGCTGGCCAGCGTGCATGACGACCAGCGCATCTTTACGCTGACGGGCGCGCCCACGCCGGACGACCTCGACGAACTGCTGACGAAAGTGTGGAAGGAGCCGGGCTTTTTCCTGGCGCACCCGCTGGCCATTGCCGCCTTTGGCCGCGAATGTACGCGCCGTGGCGTGCCGCCGCCCACCGTCAGCCTGTTCGGCTCCCAGTTTTTGACGTGGCGCGGCGTGCCGCTGGTGCCGTCCGATAAGCTGCCCATCGAAGACGGCAAGACGAAGATCATTTTGCTGCGCGCGGGCGAGCAGCGGCAAGGCGTGATCGGCCTGTTCCAGCCTGGCCTGGCGGGCGAGCAAAGCCCGGGCCTGTCCGTGCGCTTCATGGGCATCAACCGCCACGCGATTTCGTCCTATTTGATTTCGCTGTATTGCTCGCTGGCTGTGCTGACCGACGATGCGCTGGCCGTACTGGAAGACGTGGAGATCGGTAAATACCATGACTACCCAGACACCTACAAGTGATGGCGCGGCAGGCTTGCCTGCCGTCCCGTTTTTGCCTGACGAAGCGACCCTGAACCGCCTGGCCGGCGAGTTTTTCGCGCGCTTGCCTGGCCTCGCGCCTGCGCTTGACAAGTCGCCCAGCCTTGGCGGCTCGGGCAGCGTGCTCGATGCGGCACCCCGTTATGCGAACCGTCCGCCGCCCCAGCCCGGCCCGTCGTTCGCCGCCATCGCGCCTGGCGTGGCGACGGCGCAGGTGCCGCCCGTGACGGCGCCGCTGGAAGCACCGATCGCGCCGGCGCCGGCATCGGTACCCACGCCGCGCGCGTCCAGCCTCGGTGCGCCGTCGCCCTACTATTTTGTCGGCGGCGCGCATGGCTATCCGGCGTCGAACGGCAAGCTCGATGGTCTGGCGCAGCAGGGACTGGGACAGGCCGCGCCCGACGCGTTTGCCACGCCGCAGCGGACGCCCGCGCGCCAGCTGCCCATATCGCCATCTGACAGCCAGCCCGCGTTCTATTTCCAGACCGAGCTGCCTGCGCGGCCGCAAGGGCATGGCCAAACCCCCGCGCCATTCGACGTGCACGCCGTGCGGCGCGACTTTCCCGTACTGGCCGAACGGGTCAACGGCAAGCCGCTGGCCTGGTTCGACAATGCGGCCACTACGCACAAGCCGCAGTCGGTGATCGACCGCGTGTCGTATTTCTATGCGCACGAGAATTCGAACATCCACCGCGCGGCGCACGCGCTGGCGGCGCGCGCCAGTGATGCCTATGAAGCGGCGCGCGCCAAGGTGGCGAGTTTTCTGGGCGCCGCCTCGGCCAATGAAATCATCTTCGTGCGCGGCGCCACGGAAGGCATCAATCTGATCGCCAACACGTTCGGGCGCAAGTACATCGGCAGCGGCGACGAGATCATCGTCTCGCAGCTCGAGCACCACGCCAACATCGTGCCGTGGCAGCAGCTGGCGGCGGAAAAGGGCGCTACTCTGCGCGTGATTCCCGTCGACGACAGCGGCCAGATCCTCCTCGATGAATTCCGCAAGCTGCTCAACGGGCGCACCAAGCTGGTGTCTGTGACGCAGGTGTCGAATGCGCTGGGCACCGTCACGCCGGTAGCGCAGATCATCGCGCTCGCGCATGCGGCCGGCGTGCGCGTGCTGGTCGACGGGGCGCAAGCCGTGTCGCATTTGCGCGTGGACGTGCAGGCGCTGGGCGCCGATTTCTATGTATTTTCGGGGCATAAAGTGTTCGGCCCGACGGGCATCGGCGCCGTGTATGGCAAGGCGGACTTGCTCGAGCAGTTGCCGCCATGGCAGGGCGGCGGCAACATGATCGCCGACGTCACGTTCGAGCGCACCGTCTACCAGGGCGTGCCGAACCGTTTCGAGGCGGGCACGGGCAATATCGCCGATGCCGTCGGTCTGGGCGCGGCCATCGATTACGTGCAGCGCATCGGCCTGGAAAACATCGCTGCCTACGAGCACGCGCTGCTGGAATACGCGACGCACCAGCTGCAAGCGATTCCCGGCGTGCGCCTGATCGGCACGGCGCTGGACAAGGCCAGCGTGGCGTCGTTCGTGCTGGCCGGCTACGAGCCGGCGGAAGTGGGGCGCGCCCTGAACGACGAGGGCATCGCCGTGCGCTCGGGCCACCACTGCGCCCAGCCGATTTTGCGCCGCTTCGGCGTGGAAGCGACCGTGCGGCCCTCGTTCGCCTTCTACAACACGTATGAGGAAATCGACCGCATGATCGTCGTGGTCAAACGCCTGGCGGGCGCGCGCCGCTGATCTTGCCCGCTTGTCAAGCTGATGCCGCCCCTGCGCAAGCGGGGCGGCATTGTTGCGTCAAATCACGGACTTTGCGCGCGGCTGGCTGGCGCCCGCAGGCTGGCGGTATAATTTATCCTTGGCAATATTCAAGCTGCGGCCCAAGGAGATATCCGGTGGAAGATCAACACAGCTCGCCCGAGCTATTCCTGTTCCTGGCGTCGACCGTGCACGACATGAAAAATTCGATCAGCGTCGTCAGCGGCACTTTGGAGTCGCTGCTGGCGGCCGAGCAGGCCAAGCCGACGCCCCAGGCCGACCCCGCCTATCTGCAGATGGCGCAGATGCTGTACCAGACCAAGCGCCTCAACGATAACCTGATCCAGCTGCTGGCCCTGTACAAGGAAGTGGGCAAGCCCGGCTACCCCTTCGACGTACAGCCGCAACTGGTGAGCCAGGTCATCGACCAGGTGGTGGACCAGGAAAAGATCCTGCTGGCCTCGAAAGGCATCCATCTGCAGACGGCTTGCCCGCCCGAGCTGATCTGGACCCTCGATGAAGACCTGGTCATCGGCGTGCTCGCGCATGCCATCAACAACGCCATCCGCTACACGAAGGATACGATACGCCTGTCGGTGCGGGAGCACGACGATATGCTCGAGCTGCGCGTGGAAGACAATGGCGACGGCTATACCCAGGCGCTGCTCGACGCGGGCAGCGCGGCCATGGATGGCATGACCGCCGGCGTGAATTTTTCCACCAACAGCACGGGCCTGGGCCTGTATTTTTCCAGCGAAGTGGCAAAGATGCACAAGCACCGGGGCAGCAGCGGCAGCATCGCCCTGGAAAATGGCGGCGCCCTGGGCGGCGGCTGTTTCATCCTGCGCCTGCCCTGAACGAGGATGCCATGACGACAGACAGCCACGCCACCGCCGCCGAAGCGGGCAGCACCGACTGGGCCGACAAACATTATCTGCTGGTCGACGACTTCATCGGCATCCGCATCCTGCTGCGAGAATCGCTGCGCAACCTGGGCGCGCGCCATATCGACCAGGCGGCCAGCGGCGGCGAAGCCATGAAGCTGCTGGCCAAGACGCGCTACGACGTGGTGCTGTGCGATTACAACCTGGGCGAAGGCAAGAATGGCCAGCAAGTGCTGGAAGAGACGCGCGTGCGCAACCTGACGGCGCCGTCGAGCGTCTGGCTGATGGTGTCGGCCGAGAAAAGCGTGGAATCCGTGATGGGCGCGGCCGAGCACCAGCCCGACGCCTACCTGATCAAACCGATCACGGAAGGCGTGCTGCTGACGCGCTTGAACCGCGTGTGGCACAAGAAGCAGGTGTTCCGTGAAATCGACCAGGCCTGCATGGAAAAGGATTATCTGCGCGCGGCCAAATTGTGCGATGCGCAGATCGAAGTCAACAAGCTGCACGAGCTGGAATTGCTGCGCATGAAGGCGTCGTTGCTGCTGAAAAGCGGCGAGCCGGAAAAGGCCCGCGCCGTGTACGAAAAAGTGCTGGCCGAGCGCGATTACAGCTGGGCCAAGGCAGGCCTGGGCAAGATCCGCATGAATAACGGCGAGCACGAGGCGGCGCGCCAGATCTTCCAGGGCGTGATCGTCGAGAACAAGTACTACATCGACGCCTACGACCAGATGGCCGTCGCCTACCAGCTGATGGGCCAGCACGAGGAAGCGTGCGGCGTGCTGGAAAAGGCGGCGCGCCTGTCGCCCAATTCCGTGCCGCGCCAGCGCAACCTGGGCCTCGCCGCGCTAAAGATCGGCAATGTCAGCATGGCGGAAAAGGCTTTTCGCAAGTGTATTTCCATCGGCGAGTTTTCCGTCATGAAGACGCCGGACGCCTATCTGGGACTGGCGCGCGTGTGCGGCCTGAAGAAGGATGCCAAGGAGGCGCTGCAGTGGCTGCTGCTGGCGCAGCGCGAATTCTCGCCCGAGCAGATCGGCTTGCGCGCGAAGATCACGGAAGGCATGGTGCACCACGAAACGGGCGATTACCGGCGCGCGCGCAAGTGCGGCGACGAACTCGAAGCCATGCTGCTGGAAGACCCGGCGCGGCCCGAGAAAAGCATCTGCATGGAACTGGCGACCCTGCTGTTCGCCGTCGGCGTCAAGGATGCGCCGGCCGGCCTGCTGTGCTACGTGGTGAAGAACAACCACGACAACCAGGTGGTGCAGGACGAGGTGCAAAAGATCTTCGACAAGGCGAAGATGGGCGACGAAGGCACGAGCCTGATCATCGCCTCGCGCAAGGAAGCGTCGGACTTGATGAACAAGGGCGTGCTGCTGTGGAAGACGGACAAGCTCAACGAAGCGGTGGCCTGGATGCGCGCGGCGCGCGAAAAACTGCCGAACAACCTGCGCATCCTGTTCAATTCCGCGCAAATCATCGTATCGTTCCTGGAGCAGCGCGGCTACCAGGCGGACTTGGCGGCCGAGGCGATGGAAGTGTTGTTGTATGTAGACAAAATTGCACCGGGCCAGCAGCGCTTTGCGCAATTGATGGAGCAACTGGTGCAGCTGACGCCCCCGCCCGGGCCGGAAGAGGCTGTCGAGGTGGCGGAAAAAGCGCCGCCGGCGCCGGAAAAAGGGGGAAAAGCCGTGCGGGAGCGTGCCGGATGATAAACTAGGGGCCAGCGTGGGTTCGCCCGTGCTTGAGTTGCTCTACAACAATAAGGAAGAAACTATGCGTGATGTGGTCAATGAAGTATACAAAAAAATGAAAGTCGGCGCCGTTGCCTGGGTACGCCCGGTGGCCGCCAAGGGAGACACGCTGGAAACATTCCAGTCTTCGTACGAGCACGCCAAGGCGCTGGCCGACGAAGGCCTGATCACGATCGGTGACGTAAAACGCCAGGCCGACAATCAGATCGAGGCGATCCGCATTCATCGTATCGCCTGATCACATCGCCTCTCCGCGACGTCAGGATTTGCCTGGCGCCTTGGACTTGGGTGCCGCGCGTTTTGCCGGCGCCTTGCGCAGCGGGGCTTTGGCCTTGGCTGCCATGCCTGCTTCTGCCGGCTTGGCGGACTTGCCGGCCGTGGCTCCACCGCCAAAACTGGCCGCTGCCGCGCTGGCTGCATCGGGCGACATCGCTGTCGACACGGCCTGCTTGAACTGATCTTGTAACAAATTCCACCAGGCACTTGGATTGGCCAGCTGGGCTGCCGCCTGGCTGCCGGCATCGTTGGGCGCCGCCGCAGCCGGTTCGGGCGCGGGCGCGGGTGCAGGCGCCGGTTTCGGTTCAGGCGCTGGCGCTGCGGGTGCCGCTTGCTGGAAAAACGCGGAAGCGTAGGGCACCGATTCAAACACGGTTTTCTCGCTGGCACCGGGCTGGGTGATGGCCGCGGCCAGGGACGCGCCCATCGATTTCAGGGTGGCGATGGTGCCGCGCTGTACTTCCAATGCCTGGATACTGCCGCGCAGCATGCTGGTATTGAGGTTCAACCAGGCTTCGACGGCTTTCAAGTCATTGATTTTCTTGTCCAGCTCTTCCACCGACATGGTGGGCGCAGTGATGCCGGGCACGCCCATGCCGGGCACGCTCATGCTGCCCCACAGGTTTTTGACGAAGTCGAGGGTGTCGGTCACAACTGCTGCGCCCGGCATTTGGGGCATTTGCGGGTTTGCCATGCGAAATCTCCTGGTAGGTGGATGTGCCTAGCGTAGCAGATATCAGCTTGCAACTGACGCAAAGCCGCCAACATTTTCTTACATAAAACAGCAGGAGTTGAGCACAGGCAAGAAGCAGGAAGTGGGGGGAAGGCGTTACACTACGGCCTATGATGCCTGACTCCTTCTTTTCGCCACCACGCCGCCGCACCGTCATTTTTGTCGCGGTCATCGGCGCACTGCATTACGTGGCGCTGGAATGGCTCACCTCGCATGCCAGCATGGTGCCGCTGGGGCAGGATCATGCGCAGGTGGTGAGCATGGCATTGATCGCCGAGGCGCCCAAACCCGTGCCGGTGGCGCCGCCGCCGCCGCCCAAGCTGCGGCCCTTGCCCGAGCCTCGCTTGCCGCCGCCACCGCCGCCGACGGAGCTGCCGTCGAGCGAGTCGGCCCAGTTGACGGCGCCTGCCAGCGACGCGCCGGAAGGGCCGGTGACGCCCGCGGCACCGGCGGCCAGCGCGCCAGCCATCACGGCGCCCGCGCCCGCCGTGGCGGAAGCTGCCGCGCCGGCTCCCGCGCCGCCGCCACCGCCCGTCGAGCAGGCGCGGCGCTACAAGACGAATGCGCCCGCTTCGGCCCAGTTCGACCTGCACGTGGACCGGCGCGATGCGGACGGCACCAAGTGGCAAGGCGTGGCCGGCATGGCGTGGGAAAACCGGGGCGACACGTACCAGCTGAAACTGGAAGTGGGCCTGAGCATGCTGATCACACGCATCAACCTGCTGGTGCTGACCAGCGAGGGCCTGATCGACGGCAGCGGCATCGTGCCTGTCACGGCCACGGAAAAACGCAAGGGCCGCGCGCAAACGGCCACGCATTTCAACCGCGACGCCAAGACCATCACGTTTTCAGCCACGACGGCGACGGTGCCATGGCAGGAGGGGGCGCAGGACAAGGCGACCGTGCCGTTCCAGCTGGCCGCCATCGGCCGTGCCGACGTCAACCAGCTGGCGGGCAATATCGACATCCTTGTCGGCGAGGAAAAGGAAGCGACCGTGTTCCGCTTCCAGCTGGTGGGCGAGGAAGAGCTGGACACCAAGATGGGCCGCCTGGTGACCTGGCATTTGCGCCGGCCGCCGAAGCCGGGCACGTATTCGTCGCAGCTTGATATCTGGCTGGCGCCGTCCATGCAATGGTATCCGGTACAAATACGCAATACCGAAGCGAACGGGGCGCTCACCACGCAAACCGTGACCCAAATTCGCGTCAATGACGCTACAGGAAAATAAATGACTACTTTAATAACTTTGAAACGCGTTCTGATCGCCAGCCTGCTGGCCGCCACCCTGAGTCCCGCCATGGCGGCGAACGAGCCCGTGGACCATCCTGTCGTCAAGCGCCCGTACAAGCTGGCGCCGTCGGCTGACCTCGTCTATTCGATCAAGGCCAGGCAGCGCGGCATTGCGCTGTCCGGCGAATCGATCAGCAACTGGCGCGTGGGCGATGGCAAGTACTCGCTGCTGGCCGAAACCAAGGCGGCCCTGTTCGGCAAGATCCTCGAACAGCGCAGCGAAGGCGCGGTCGACGATTACGGCCTGGCGCCCGTTCAATTCGTGGAAAAGCGCTTCCGCAAGGATGCCGTCACGACCACCTTCAAGCGCGACAGCAAGACCATCGTCTTTGGCGAAGGCGATGAAACCTATCCGCTGAAAGGCGGCGAACAGGACCGCAATAGCGCCGTCTGGCAACTGGCCAGCGTGGCGCGCGCCGCGCCCGAGAAATTCGTCCCCGGCTCGGAATGGGCCTTCTTCGTCGCCGGCGCGCATGATGCCGAGCCGTGGACCTTCAAGGTGGTCAAGGAAGAGACGGTCGCCACGGGCATGGGGGAGGTCGCCGCCATCCACCTGGTCAAGGCGCCGCCGCCGGACAAGAAGGGCCAGCAAGTGGACCTGTGGCTGGCGCCGTCGCTGGAATGGTATCCCGTGAAGGTGACATTCGCCGACGCGGACGGTGGCGATTACGTCGAGCAAACCTTGCAGAAGATCGTCAAGAAGTAAGCGCTTGCTATCATAGCAAATATTGATTTTCTCTATTTTTCACCCCTAACGGCAAATGCTGGGGTCAGACCCGCCGGGTCTGACCCCGGATTTTCGCTGTTGGTTTTTTTGCTGATGCAACACTCGGCTTGTCGACAGCGCCATCGCCCCTCTTCCACAAGTCGAATTGCATGTCAGAACTGATATACTGACGCCCCCGCCCCGCAGCGCTGCGTTAGCCCGCCGCGCCGCCCGCTGAACACTCATCCGGAAAAGAATGATTGATATAATGGCAAGTGCAGCCGTGGCTACGGATGCAAATCAGACAGAGCAAGAGCATCACGATTCCTTGCAGGCGCATTTCCAGCCCAATATTTCGGCCGATGAAATCGAGCAGGTATTTCACTTGAAGCGGGCGCAGCCCTTGCTGCAAGTGTTTACGGCCCTGTTTCACGGCGGTTTCGATGGCGTGCTGGTGCGTCTGCTGGTGTTGCGCGAGCTGGCGTCCGATGCCGCCACGTCCGCCTATACGCGCGCCGATATCAACACCAAGCTTGCTTATCTGTTGCCGGAAAGCCTGGAAACGGTCTTGCTGCGCCTGCGTTCGAACCAGCTGCTGGCCTGGGATGCGCAGCAGGGCGTGTACCGCGTCACACCGATGGCGCGCAATGTGCTGTCGGCCATCGACAGCTTGCTGGGCCTGGGCCAGACGGAAGACGAAGCGGAAATGGGCTTCCTGCTGTCGCAGGTGGCGGGCGCGCAAGCCGTGGGCGGCGTATCGGTCGAACAACTCCAGCATTTGCTGGGCCGCCTGGTGGACTTGACGGAAGAGTTTTCCGACGCCATCGCTTCCGGCTCCGAATTCCGGCTGCGCACGGCGCAGGCGAAGTGGAACATGGCTTGCGACTGGGTGGAAAAGGGTTCCGAGATTCTCGTGGCCATCACCTCCGATGAAAACGCGGACAGCGCCACGCACAAGGCGGCGCAGGCGATCGGCCGGGCGCAAAGCAAGTTGCTCAACATGCAAGGCATGTTTTCGCGCGCCCTGAACCAGATCGAGCGCCAGCGCGTGCACCTGGGCCAGTCGGGCCTGTCGACCACCGACATCAAGCGCTGGCTCTTGCTGCACGACGACCTGGCCAGCCTGGCCGAAGGCGCCATCGACCAGCCCGTCGTCCCCCTGTTCTCCACGCCGGCCGAAATGATCGACGTGGCGGAAACGGAACTGCTGTCCGAACGGGCGGCAGGCGTCATCAACACGGGCCTGCCCAGCGGAGAGGACGCGCCCACCACCATCAGCGACGGTCCCGCCATGCAGCTTGAACTCGATGATTTGCTCGAACGCCTGTCGAACTTTGCCAGCCTGGGCAATTTCCCCAGTATCGGCGAAGAAGGACCGAAATCGGTTCCCGTGCAGGATTCGCTGCTGCCGGCCAGCTTTGCCGTGGCGTCCTACCGCGCCTCGATGCTGCCGCTGCTGGGCGACGTGTCCGAAGCGAGCTTGCAAGGCTCGACGGCCGAACTGGCCCGTTTGCCGATCACCTTTACACCGACCGACGAGATGGTCCAACTGACCGACCCCCATGTGGCGGCCATGTCGATCGCCTCGCTTTCACTGAATGTTTCACTTGATTTAGATAGCGGCACCGCCGATGAATGACGATTCCCAAATCCTGATTGCGCGCCTGCTCACGCATCAAACCCTGCGCCGCGACGACAAGCTCGTCAAGCGCGTGCTGTCCGACGAGCTGTTCCGCGCCGAGATCGATGCGCGCCTGCTGGCCTGCGGCTTGAAGCTGCTCGACAACGTGTATGCCGACCATGTGACCCTGGCCCTGACGCGCACCATCGAGCCGAAGATCTTCGGCGCGCGCGACGTGTGGCAAAACAATAATTTCGGTCTGGCGCGCGATGGCGTGGCCTTGCTGGTGGTGCTGTGGGCGCAGATCATCCTGCCCAAGCGCGAACGCCAGGAAACGCACCAGCACGCGGACGACGACCAAAATGACATGTTCGGCACGGAAAAACCGCTGCCGCGCGCGGAAGACGCGTCGATCGGCATTTCCTACAAGGCGCTGCTGTCCGACTTCGGCGACAAGCTGGGCAAGAAGACGCGCATGGACATGAACCTGGGCACCCTGGCCAAGCTGGGCTTCATCGAGCGGCGCGGGGATGTCATCCTGGAAGGCCCGCTGCTGGACCTGATGATGGATACGGACGTCTTGAAAGAACGCATCATCAACGGCGCCCTGGCCGACGTGTTCAAGCGCGCGCCGGCGCGCCTGGTGGCCGTCGACCTGGACGCTGACTTGTCCGCCGACCTGTCCGCCGACATCGGCGACCTGCCTGACGCGGGCGACGAGCCCGCGTCCGACCTTCCTCACTGAAAGCGCCCATGTTTCATATCAAATCACTTGAACTGGTGCACTGGGATTACTGGCAGCGCATCAAGAATATTCCGCTCGACGCGAAGATCATCACCATCGCGGGGCAGAACGGCTCGGGCAAGACGACCTTGCTCGACGCCTTGCGCACCCTGTTTGGCCTCGATTGCTCGATGGGGCGCACGTATAAACACTATGCGCGCCATTCGGGCCAGCAGACGGCCTGGCTGCGCGCCGTGGTCGACAACAAGAACGTGGGCAAGCAGCTGTCGAACCGCCCGTTCCGCAGTTCCGGCTTCTTCAGCGATGATGAAGTAACGCTGTTTTGCCAGATCCAGAAGAATGGCGGCGACTGGAAGCGCCAGTATCTGATGCGTCCGGGCAATGTGCAGATCGAGGACATCACGGACGCCAACGACTGGCTCGGCGTGGAAAACTACCGCAAGCGCCTGGCCAATGCGGGCCTGTCGCCCGCCATGTCGAAAGTGCTGGCGCTGGAGCAGGGCGAGACGGACAAATTGTGCGAATACGCGCCGCGCCAGCTGCTCGACCTGGTGTTCCAGGTGTTCGGCGACAAGGAAGTGCTCGATGCCTACGACGAAGCCAAGCGCCACCAGCGCGACACGGAAGTGGAGCTGAAACGTTTCGAGACGGAACTCGAGGCGTCGAAGACCAACCTGGAAGGCTTGCGCCTGCGCGTGGCCAATTACCACCAGTGGGAAGGTTTACATAAGGAACGCCGCAACCTGCTGGAAGAAGTGCTGCCCAGCCTGCAATACCACGAGGCGCGCGAAAAGGCGGCCATCGCCAGCCGGCAATTGCGCGATGCGCGCAAACCGATGGCGCAGGCGGACCAGCAACTGACGGATAAACGCAATGCGCTGGCCGCGCAGGCGAAAGCCCTGTCCGACGCGCAGATGAATGAAACCCTGCTGGAGCAGGAATCGATCGGCTTGCAGAGCCGTTTGTCCTTGATCAATGCCAAGCTGAAACCGCTGGACAGCCTGCTGGAACAGAAGGACCGCCTGCACAAGCTGGCGGCCGACTCGGGCAGCGACATCGCCGAAGTGGCGGCCCAGCTGGAACAGAAGGAAGCGCAATTGCTGCAGCAGCGCCAGCAGCGCGACGCCTTGTCGGCCCGCATCGCGGGCGAGCAGGCGACGATTGCCGCACTGCAAGGCAAGACGGCCATGCCGGAGCCGGACAATGTACGCGGCATGCGCCGCGCGCTGCGCGACGCGGGGATATCGCACGCGATGCTGTCGGACATCGTCGAAGTGACGGACAGCCGCTGGCAGGGCGCCGTCGAAGGCGTACTGGGCGGTTACGCCTCGGTGGTGCTGCTCGACAAGGCCAAGGATGCTGCCGCTGCCTACCGCCTGGCCGAGAAGGAGCGCTACCGCCACTTCATCGTGCCGGACCTGGTCACGGCGCCCGTCGCCAAAGACGAGAGCTTGCTGGCGGTGGTGAAATTTTCCGCACCTGTGCCCAGCTGGCTGATCGAGCAGCTGTCGCGCATTGCACGCGTCGACTCCGTCGAAGCCGGCTTCAAGCTGGGCAACCACGAAGAGTGGATCACGCCCGAGGCGTATCACCGTGAACGCCGCGGCGGACGCTCGCTGTTCGTGGAAGCGTCGCGCTACCGCTTCGGCCAGGCTGGCCGCAGCGGCCGCCTGGAAGCGCTGCTGCGCTCCTTGCCGGGCCTGGAAGGGCAGGAAGACACGCTCACCCTGGCGATCTCGAAACTGGCGGCCGAAGTGGGCGCCTTGAAAGCGCGCATCGCCGGCGTCGACGCGGCCAAGGAACTCAGTGCGCGCCAGGAAGAATTTGCCGAAGCGCTGCGCAATTCGAAGCCGCTCAAGGAAGAGCGCCTGGAAGTGGGCGGCCGCCTGGGCGAGTTGCAAAATCTCACCAAGAACGCCACTGTGGCGCGCACGCGTGCCGATACCGTGTGGCAAAACGCACGCCTGGCCCTGTCCGAAGCGGAAGCGGGTTCGCGCCTTGGCTACAAGAAACAAATTGAACAGCGCGCCGAGCATGCGCGCGCCTTGCTGGCGCTGCGCCATGCGTGGCGCCACCTGCCGAAAAGCTGGCGCCGTCCCGCACGCCGCGCGGCGCTTGTGGCCGAACACCAGAATGCGCACCAGGTCGACTTGCGCGTGGCCAGCCTGCAAAACAGCCTCGCGCGCGACGACTGGGAACTGGACGCCACCGTCATCGACCAGCACCACCGCCTGTCGGAGCAGCTGCATGGCCGCCAGTCGGAAACGGACGAGCGCCGCTACCAGAACAACCGCGCCATCGAAGCGACGGGCAATGCCCGCGGCGCCTACATGGAGCGCTTGCGCTACACCATCAAGACTTACAGCAAGAACATCAAGGAGCTGGGCGAACTGGCCGGCATCGAAGTGCATGCCGACCCCGTGCGCCTGGAAAACGACGATGTGCAGCTGTCGCAGGCGGGCTTGCACGTGCGCTTCAAATTCGACGGCAAGGGCGTCATCGGCATGAATGATGGCGAAGCGTCGGGCGGGCAGCAGGTCATGAAGTCGCTGGTGCTCCTGATCGGCTTGCTGAAATCGGAAGACGGTTCCGGCGGCTTCGTCTTCATCGACGAACCGTTTGCCCACCTTGATATCCGCAATATTCAATTGGTCGGCGAATTCCTGAAAAATACGGAAGCGCAATACCTGATGACGACGCCGTTGACGCACAACACGGATGTCTATGATCCCTCGGAGCTGACCTTGATCACCAGTAAGAAAAAGAAGGATACCCAATGGGCACAACCGATTTTCGTGCTGCAGCGCCGGATCGAACCCGCACCGGGCAAGGCGGCGTGATGACCGTGCGCAAGCTTGTTCTGGCCGCAGCCCTGGCGCTGGCGTGTTCGGCGCCAGCCATGGCCAACGACGGCATCGGCTCCGTCAGCGCGGGCGGCATCCTGTTCGGCAAGACGGATGCCGTGGCCATGAAAAAGGAAGTGCTCAGCGTGAGCACGGACTTGATCAAGGTCGAGTATGAATTCCTCAATGAATCGGCCAAGGATGTGGAAGAGACGATCTTCTTCCCCTTGCCCGAATACTCTTCCGGCTACCATGGCTCACCCACGTATTACGGCCAGCCGCAGCAGTTTACCGTCGACGTGGACGGCAAGCGCAAGGAGTATAAAACCACGTTTGTCGCCAAGCTCGGCAGCGCCGACGTGACGGCCCGCCTGCGCCAGCTGGGCTTGTCCGACGCGCAGATCGCGTATTTCCCTTCGCACACGCCGTTCGACAAGAAAGTGGTGCCGCTGACGGCCGCGCAGAGCAAGATCATGATCAAGGAGGGTCTGCTGGCCCAGCTGTACGACGAGGAGTGGGTACCGGCCTGGACCGTGAAAGTCATCTACTTGTGGCAGCAGAAATTCCCTGCCGGTAAAGTCGTGCGCGTGCGTCATCAATATGCGCCGTTCGTCGCAGCCGGCCCCGGCGCCTCCTACCTGGGCGATGGCAATACCTTTGAAAAGAAATACTGCGGCGACAAGGCCTTCTACAAGACGTGGAACCGGCTGGCGGCCCAGCAGGGCGAAAGCGGCTTCGTCAATGCCGTCTGGGTGTCGTACATTTTGACGACGGGTAACACCTGGAAGAATGGCATTGAAGACTTCACCATGAATTTGATCAAGGGCAAGCCGGACGAGCTGGTCAGCCTGTGCTTCCCCGGCACATTCACCAAAATCAATCCCACCACCTTGCAAGTCAAGTTGCGCAACTTCCGTCCGAAGCAGGATCTGGACGTGTACTTCGGCAATGTCGAAGGCACGGTGAGCAACGACGGCGTGGCGCCGCAGATCCGGCCATAGGAATGAGCACGCAGGAAGCGCTGGCCGCGCGCCTGCGCGCCATCGCCCGCGCCACGCCATGGTGCATGCAGGCCCTGGACGCCGTGGCGCAGCTGGGCTTGCCCCACTGCTGCATCGGCGCCGGCGCCGTGCGCAAGCTCGTGTGGGACGCCTTGCACGGTTTCACCCAACCGTCGGCATTGAACGACGTCGACGTGGCGTATTTCGACGCGCACGATGTGCTTGCGGAAAGCGAGGTGCGGCTGCGCCAGCGCCTGGAAACGGCGCTGCCCGGCGTGCCGTGGGAAGTGTGCAACCAGGCCCGGGTGCACCTGTGGTTTGAAGACGAGTTTGGCTACGCCGTGCCGCCCTTGCTGTCGCTCGATGACGCCATCGCTTCCTGGCCCGAGTTCGCCACGGCTGTCGGCATCTATCTGCAGCCTGACGGCGAGATCGGCATCGTCGCGCCGCATGGCCTCGATGACTTGTTCAATATGGTGATCCGGCGCAACCCGGCGCGCATCAGCGAAGACGGCTATGCGCAGCGCCTGGCCAGCAAGGATTATGCGGCGCGCTGGCCGCGCGTCACCATCATCGCCTGGTAAAATGTGGTGTAAAAAGCAATTAAATGCACTGTGGATACAAATTGCCTATAATTGCCAATTTTCCAATAGTGCTTTCCTGATCCCATGTCCTTCTTGATTTCCATGCCGCTGCGCCGCCTCGGCCGCCTGTTCTGCCTTTCCTCCGCCCTCGTGGCGCCCGCCGCCTGGGCCGACAGCTACACCGATTTCCAGCAGGCCAGCGGCCAGCTGGAAACGCTGATGGCCAAGGCGACGCCGCACAGCGGCTTGCCGCGCCTGGGCGACCCTGGCGTGGCGCAGCTGTTTGCGCAGATCGCCGACGGCCCGCGCCTGTTCCAGGCGCCCGTCGCGGCGCTGCAGGACGTGAACGAAAGCGTGGCCGTGTGCGAAAAGGCCATGCGGCTGGGCAAAACATACTATGCGTTTGGCCTGGAACGGCCGTTGCCGCTGTCCGGCGCCGAGCTGCAGCAGGCGCGCAAGGAGCAAGTGACGCAGAACCTGGCCAATTATGGCGATGAAATGAGCAGCTTGTTTGCTTTCAGCATGCATTGCCATGGCCATTTGATCGGACTGATGGAGCAGGAATTCAGCGCCCAGCCGGCCGATGCGGTGAGCGGGCCCGAGCGTCTGCGCGCGCGGGCGTTCAGCAAGAACACGGCCATTGTTTTCACGAGCGTGGTGCAGTTCGTGCAAGTGCCGTTCTGGAACGTGGCGCAAAAGAAGCGGATGCTGGAAGCGGCGGCCCAGCACGCCACGGCGAATGCCAATCTGATGGCGCCTCCCTTGCGCGAGCGTTTGCTGGCCAGCCTGGCCGATGCGGACAAGGATCTCGATCCGGCCCTGGCGCCGGTGCTGGCGACGATACGCCAGGCGCTGTCGGTGACGACGTGTACTGGCCTGTGCCAGTACTACTGAGTTACTCGGCGGCCTGCAGCGGCTTGTTGCGCTGGCGCCAGCGCACGAGGCCCCACGCATACACGGCGTAGTAGCCGATGACGAGGCCGTAGGCGGCCATGGTCAGCGGGCTCTGTCCGAACGGCGGCGGCGGCACGGGCACGTCCAGGCGCGTGTTCAGGTAGATTTCCATGCCGCGGTACAGCAAGCGGGCGATGAACAGCATCGTGATGGCCAGGCCCAGATAGCGGTGCTGGGTAAAAAAGAAATCCTTGCCGACTTGCTCGAAACGCGTCAGCTTCAGGCCCAGCACACCGAGCCAGCCGCCGGCCAGCGCGCCCGCGCCCAGGCTCGACAGGGGCAGCAGCTCGAATTTCGTCGTCGTCGCCAGGAACAGCAGCAGCGCGGGAAACGCGACCGCCACGCTCCAGTGCCGCCACAGCTGCGACTTCTGGCGCGCCACCAGTTTCTTCAGGCGCGAATAAATGCGCCAGACCAGCAGCGGGACCAGGAACAGCAGGGCGAGGGTAGTGGTTTCCATGTAGGCAATCGGGTGCGGGTAAAACAGCGATTGTAAGCCAGATGGGGATGGGCGGCGATGCTTGTCAAACGGTAAAAGTTGCTGGTTGACATTTACTTGGCCTGAACGCACTATGCCCTGTCACAAAGCGCCGCCATGAGCGGTGCGGTGCGCTCGCTTGTTGTCACCACCTTCATACACTGGAGTTCCATGTCTACACGTTTGCCTTTGCTGCCCATCACTGTTGGCTTGATGGCCTCGTCTTCCCTGGCCATGGCGCAAGATGGCGCTTATCAAGCCCCGCCCGCGCCCCTGCAAGCCATCGTCGATGCGCCGCGCGCGCCGACCCTGAGCCTGAGCCCGAAACGCAACCTGGCCGCCGTGCTGCCCACGCCATCCCTGCCCGGCATCGGCGAAGTGGCGCAGCCGGAACTGAAGCTGGCGGGCTTGCGCATCAATCCGCGCACGTATTCGGCCAGCCGCTTCAGTTTCCACACGGGACTGGGCTTGCTCGACATCGATACGCAGAAGGAAATCAAGGTCAGCGGCCTGCCGGCGGCACCCCGCATCGCCGATCTGGCCTGGTCGCCTGACCAGCGCTACCTGGCCTTTACGCACATCGCCTTTGCCGATCCCGCCAGGGGCGTGAAGGAGTCGGGCGTGGAACTGTGGCTGCTCGACGTGCAGACGAAGGCGGCGCGCAAGCTGTCCAGCACCCCCCTGTCGGCCGTGTATGGCCGCGGCTTTTCCTGGATGCCAGACAGCAAGACCTTGCTGGTGCAGCTGAAGCCGGCCAAGCTCGGCGCGGCGCCCGTGGCCAGCGGCATCCCGACGGGCCCGTCCATCCAGGACAGCGTGCCGGGCGGCGGCGTCAAGCAATTGCGCACCTATCCGGACTTGCTGAAAAACGAACAGGATGCGCAGCTGTTCGAACACTACATCACGGTGCAGCTGGCCTTGCTGGACGTGGCGGGCAAGCAGCGCCTGGTCGGCCAGCCGGGCCAGTTCTCGCGCGTGTCGGCCTCACCCGATGGCAAGCACCTGCTGACGACCAGCATCGTGCGTCCGTATTCCTACATCGTGCCGGCGCATGATTTCGGCCACAAGATCGACGTGCGCGACCTGAATGGCAAGGTGGAGCACGCGGTGGCGGCCCTGCCGCTGGAGGAAGGGCTGCCGCCAGGCAATGATGCCGTGTCTGCCGGCGTGCGTTCCGTCAGCTGGCGCGTCGATGCGCCCGCCACCCTGGTATGGGCCGAAGCGCAGGACGGCGGCGACCCGGCCAGGGCGGCCGAAATCCGCGACATCGTCTACACGCAGGCGGCGCCGTTCACCGCCAAGCCGGCCGTGCTGGCCAGGCTCGGTTCGCGCTACGCGGGCGTGGCCTGGGGCCGCGGCGACCTGGCCCTGCTCGGCGAAGCGTGGTACAAGACGCGCGCCGTCAAGCAGTGGCGCATTGCGCCAGATCAACCGTCCACGCCGGCCGACCTCGTGTACGCGGGATCGTTCGAAGACCGCTACAACGATCCGGGCCAGCCCGTCATGCGCGCGGACGCGGCCGGCTTGCCGCGCCTGCTCATCGCCGCTGACGGTTCCATCCTGCTCGACGGCCAGGGCGCATCGAAGGAGGGCGACCGGCCGTTCATCGACCGCCTGAACCTGGCGACGAAACAGAAGGAACGCCTGTTCCAGAGCGCCGCCCCCTACTATGAAAACGTGGTGGCCGTGCTGGACGAGGATGGCAGCCGTCTGCTGTCGACGCGCGAATCGCCGACCGAGCAGCCGAATTACTATGTGCGCAACCTGAAACAGCAGGGCGCCGCGCAGTTGACGGCCCTCACGCATTTCCCCCATCCGCTGCCGCAGCTGAAGGACGTGCAGAAAGAGCTGATTCGCTACAAGCGCGCCGACGGCGTGGACCTGACGGCGACACTGATGTTGCCGCCGAACTACGACGTGAAACGCGACGGCCCGCTGCCGACCCTGATGTGGGCGTATCCGCAGGAATTCAAGACGGCCAGCGCCGCCAGCCAGACCAAGGGCTCGCCCTACAAATTCAATGCCGTCAGCTACTGGGGCCCGGCCGCCTTCCTGTCCATGGGCTACGCCGTGCTCGACAATCCATCGTTCCCCATCGTCGGCAATGGCGAGCAGGAGCCGAACGACACGTATCTGCCGCAGCTGGTGGCCGATGCCGAGGCGGCCGTCGACGAGGTGGTGCGCCGTGGCGTGTCCGACCGCAACCGCATCGCCATCGGCGGCCACTCGTATGGCGCCTTTATGACGGGCAACCTGCTGGCGCACACGCGGCTGTTCCGCGCCGGCATCGCCCGCAGCGGCGCCTACAACCGCACCCTGACGCCGTTCGGCTTCCAGGCCGAAGAGCGCTCGTTCTGGCAGGCGCCGGCCGTCTACCAGGCCATGTCGCCGTTTAATTATGCGGACAAGATCAAGGATGCGCTGCTGATGATCCATGGCGAGCAGGACAACAACTCGGGCACCTTCCCCATCCAGAGCGAGCGCATGTTCCAGGCCGTCAAGGGACTGGGCGGCACGGCGCGCCTGGTGATGCTGCCGAACGAGAGCCACGGCTACCGCGCGCGCGAATCGATCATGCAGATGCTGTATGAAAGCAACAACTGGCTGGAGAAATATGTGAAGAACGCGGCGCCGCCGGCCGCCGACGTCAAGCCGGCCGGCAAATAAGGGCGGCGGCGCGCAACTCGTGGTATGGTCTTCCTTTGTCTGCAGGGAGGCCAGCCATGACCGTCATCCATGCCCACCGCGCGCCCGACCCGGCGCCCGTCGATGAACCCATGCCGGCGCCGGAGCCGCAAGAAGCGCCCGGGCGCCACCCGGGGCCCGTGCACCCGGTGCCGCAGGACGATCCCGTGCCGCACCCGCATCCCAGTTAATCTCGTCAAGAAAGGCTGTTTTAGATGGCAATTGTCAAGGAAGTCTACACACGCAAAGTCAGCGGAGAATCGTTCGACTATGAACTCGATTACACCCAGGGCGCGGACGTGGCCTGGATTGCGCGCGTGTACCACGACGGCGTGCTGAAAGGCTCGCCGCACGGCGCGCTGACGGCCAACGTGCTGTCCGGCCCCGCGCTGGAGCAATATCTGCGCGCGTATGTCGAAGGCATGATCGAGCGGGGGCTCGACGTGGCCGAGTAAGTGAGTGCCGGGGTCAGACCCGCCGGGTCTGACCCCAGTATTTTCTTGGGTTGGCAGTAGAAACAGCAAAGGGCGCCGAGGCGCCCTTTGTTGTTTCGGTGGTGTCGGATTACGCGGCTGCGCCGCGAATCCGACCTACGTGGATGCACATGGGCCGTAGGTCGGATTAGCGGGGCCACGCCCCGCGTAATCCGACAACATTGTTGGCCGCCATTCTAGTCAAACGCCCACGTATACAACACGTCCAGCGCATTGTTCGTACCCGTCTGGAACTGCAAAGTGATGCGGCGGTTCAGTTTGTAGCGCAGCTTGACCAGGCTCGTCGCCGTGCTCGTGCCTTGCTCGAACGTCAGGTAGGCGCGCGACGACAGCCGCTTGCCGACGGTGACGACCGTGCTTTCCAGTCCTTGCGCCTGCGACAGGCCCACTTCATCGAGGCCCAGCGAATTGGCCAGCTTGCCCTGCAAGCCGCCGCCGGAGCCGCCGAAGAGGGCGCCTGCGGCCGTCGTCAAGAGCGCCATTTCATCGCCGGCCGCCGTTTCCGCGCCGTGACCGAGGATCAGCCAGGCCAGCTTGTCGCTGTCCGACACGCTCGGCGTGGACACCAGCTTGGCCGTCGGCGCCTGCGCCGTGCCGCGCACTTCCACGCCCGCTTCCACGTTCGTTTCCGACAGCGCCTCGCCTTCGGGACGCTTGCGCACGGCCAGGATATTCAGTGACGGGTTGTCGTAGGCGCCCGTGAAGGCGATCAGGCCCCGCTCGATCGACAGTTTCTGGCCGTAGGCCGCGTATTGACCTGTGACCACCTTGATGCTGCCCGTCACGCGCGGCGCGGCGCGGTTGATGACTCTGGCGCGCACATTGCCGGCCAGATCCGCGTCGAGCCCCATGCCGCGCAGGTGGAAGGCGTTGCCCAAGTCAAACTCGAGGTCGATATTCAGGGGCAGCGAAGGCGCTTCCTTGCTGCCCTTGACTTCCTTGCCCAGCACCACGACGTCGCTGCTTTGCGTGGGGGTATCTTGCGGCGCCAGTTCGATCAGCGCGCGGTTGGCCTTGAATTTGCCATCGAAGCTGAAGCGCTTGTCGTTGCGCACCAGGGTGCTGTTGCCCGACAGGACCAAAGTGCGGTCCGGACGCGACAGCGCCTGCAGGCGGTCGGCCATCAGCTTCAGTTCCAGGCTCGCTTCGCCATTCGCAAAGCGCACCCAGCCATCGGCCTGCACCTTGCCGTCGCCGCCGTCAAAGCTCAAACGCTGCAATTGCAATTGATCGCCGGCCAGCTTGGCTTGCAGCACGCCATTGCGCAATTTCAAGCCCTGGTCGGCCCAGTTCACCAGCAGCTTGCTGCCGTTGATGTCGCCATTCAATTGCGGCGCGCCGATGGTGCCGCTGCCGGACAGGGCCACCTTCAAGGCGCCGCCCAGTTCCAGGCCCGGCTGGCCCGTCAGCGGCGCCAGCCACGCCAACGAATCGATATTCGTGGTGCCCGTCATCGACAGGGCGCTGTCGTTGCTGATGCGTCCGTTCAGCATTTGCACGGTGGCATTGATATCGCTCTGGCCCGCGCGTGCGCCATCGAGTTTCACGGCCAGGCGCAGCTGCTGGTTGGCGACATCCACGCGCGCATCGAAGGTGCGCAAGCCCAGCGCCAGCGGCTGTTCCACGCCCACCGTCACGTCGCCTTTTTCGCGGTAGATGTGCAGCATGCCGGCCAGCGAGGGATCTTTCTGTTTCGCCGTCGGCACCTGCATGTCGAGCGACCATTGCGCGCCCAGGGTCAGGTCGCTGCGCGCATTGGCTTGCAGCGACGGGATCACTTGCGCCAGATAGGTCAGGGCCACGCCAGCCGCCTGGCCGGAACTGGTCCAGCGGGGGCCGTTCTTGACGAGGTTTTGCATGGTGATGCTGCCTGCCGGCAATTTGATGACGGTGTTGCCCACGCTGATCTGCTCGGGCTGGCCCAGGCCCGCCACGCCGCTGCCGGCCGGTCCCGCCACTTTCACGGGCACGGGCGCTTGCAGCACGAGCGCATAGCGGCCCTTGTTTTGCAGGCTGTCGATGCTGCCCGTCCAGGCGGCGCCGCTCTGGCTGCCGCGGATTTGCACGGTGGCATCGAAATCGTCATTGCGCGCCGTCAAACTGACCGTATGGCTGCCGCGCGTGCCCGTCGTGCCCAGGCGGGCGCTGGCCAGCTTGAAGGTGGGCGTGCTGTAGCCCGTGATCTCCAGGCTGCTGACCATGGGGTCGAGCGCGCCCTGGCCGGTGCCCACGCTGGCGCTGCCTTTCACGGCTTTCAATTGCTGGTCGCCAAAGAAGGTCAGGTCCTTGCCATCGAGCGTCAGCTGTGCGGCGGGCGCGTCCATCTTGCCCGAGACGGAACCGGCCGCATGCAGCACGCCGGCAAACTTGGGACCCAGGGTCGACAGTTGCGGCGCATCGAGTTTCCATGTCAGCTGGTCCGTGGCGCCGCCCAGCGCGCCCTTGGCCAGCAAGCTGTTCGGCCCCAGGCGCAATTCCGTATCCACGCTGTCGATGCGTTTCGCGTTGGCCGACAGCTTGGCATAGCCGGCCAGCGGCGCGTTTTGCAGGGTCGATTCGCGCAGGGCCAGGTTGAGGGCCACTTGCCAGTCGCTCGTCAGGCGGCCGCTGCCGTTGAAATCCGCATTCACGTTGCCGTTGGGCATGGATGCGCCAAACGCGGCCGGGTTGATCTTTTGCAAGGAACCCGTCATTTTCAATTCCGCCTGCTGCTTCGGACCCGTCAAGCCCACGTCGCCGCTGGCGTGGATGGCGCTGTCGGGCGCGGGGCGCTTGCCGCTGGCGAGGCCCAGTCCTTTCGCGTCGGCAACAAACGTCGTGCGCGGCTGCTGCAGCGTGCCCTGCACCACGCCGCTGGCCAGCACCGTACCCAGCAAGTCGCCCTGCAGAGCGGAAAGTTGCCGTGCATCGACATTCCAGTTGAGCTTTTCGCCGGCGCCGCCAAAGTTGCCCTTGGCCGTCACGTTGTTCTTGCCTAGCGCCAACTGCACGTCGATGCCGCTGAAATGGGCCGCATCGGCCGTCAGCTTGCCCTTGCCGGTCAGGGGCTGGTCGAGCAGCTTGCTGGGGCGCACGGTGAAGTCCGCGTTCGCCAGCCACTTGGGGGCCACGTGGCCATGGGCGCGCACGTCGAGGTTCAGGTCGGCCACGGGGAAGGCGCCGAAGTCGGCGGGATTGAGGCGGCTGGTGCTGGCCACGGCCTTGAACGGTTGCTCGTCCTTCAGGCTGATCTGGCCCGTCGCGTTGACGCTGCTTTTGCCTGCCTGCAAGGTGGCCTTGCGCAGTTGCACGAGCGAATCGGCCAGGGTGGCTTCCATGTCCAGGCGCAGCTTGGCTTCGCCGAGTTTGGCGCGCAGGGTTTGCGTCTTGCCGTCGCTGTCGAGCACGATGTCGCCGACGATCTTCGTGCTGTTGATGCTGCTGTAAATGTGCTGCAAGTCGATCTTGTCCGTGTGCAAGGTCAGTTGCGCCGTGCCGATGGGGCCATCGACGGCATCGCGGTTGAGTTTGCCGCCGCCTGTGAACTTGCCCGCGTTGCCGAAATCGATGATGGCCGACTCCAGGGTCGTGGCCGTCAGGGTGCCGCCCAGGCGCGCCTCGAACTGGCGCAGCGGCAGCTTTTGCTGGTCGATGGGACCCGGCGTGGCGTGGTTGAGGATGGCCAGCTTGCCCGACACCGTTTGCTTCGTCGGCCGGGTGTCGATGGCGGCATCGAGTTCCAGGCTCAGGTCCGCCTGCGGCAAGGTGGCGTCGAACTTGCCCGGATTGATGTTGCGGCCTTTGATGCTGGCCGAGCGCAGGATGATGACGGGGTCGAACGGCGCCAGCGCCAGCTGGGCGTCGGCCGTGGCCGCGCCCGCGCTGCCCTTGGCCGTGACGTTCAGTACATTCAGGTCGCCGCCCAGCTGCAGCGCCAGGGCGGCCGGTTTTTCGCCGGCGGCGGGGTTGAGCTGCGTCAAGCCCGCTTTGCCGCTGAGCTTGAACGGCTGCGTGGCGGCGATCGTCGCGCTGGCCGTGGCCTGGCCGAACGGCGTGACGGCCGAGGCGTCTTCCAGCTGCCATTGCGACTTGTCGCCCGACAAGGTGAAATGGATTTTTTCAAATACCGTGTTGCCGCCCGCGCTGACGAGGGTCACCTTGTCCAGGCGCGCGTCGGCAATGCCGATTTTAAAAGGCGCGGCCAGGCTGGCGGGCATGGTCGACGGTTCCTCTGACGGCGCCGTGCTTTCCACGGACAGGCTGGCCACGTGCAGTTCGCTGATGGCGATGCCTTCCGAGAAGAACTGGAACGGCGACCAGTTGATGTCGATGTTGTCGGCCATGATGTGCTGCGTCTTGCTGCGGTAGCTGACGTGGCCCAGGTGCATGCGGTTGTACAGCGAGCCGGACACGCCCGACACTGCGATGTCGCCGCCGCTGGCGCTGGCCACTTTTTGCACCAGCATCTGCAAGGTCGATTCGCGGCCCAGGAACCAGAAGCCGGCGCCCAGCAGCACGGCCAGGCTGGCGACGGCGATCAGCACATAGCGCACCCAGCGGCGCGGTTTTTTCGCCGGCGGTGGCGGCGCGGCGCCGTTGGGGGACTCGGTAGAAATATCGGACATCAGAAAGTGAATCCCAGAGAAAAGTGCAAACGGTAGGCGTGGACGGCGTGGCCATACGCCACGTCGACATTGATGGGGCCGACGGGGCTCTTGTAGCGCCCGCCCAGGCCATAGCCCGATTTCGGCGTCATGGCCGCTTTGACCGTGTCGGCCGCGTTGCCGGCGTCATAGAAGGCGGCAATGGCCCATTTCGGCTTGAACCAGTACTGGTATTCGGCGCTGCCGGTGAGCATGTAGCGCCCGCCGATGGTGGCGTCGCCTTCCTTCACGCCCAGTTCCTGGTAGCCATAGCCGCGTACCGACTGGTCGCCGCCCGCGCGGAACAGGTAGACGGCCGGCACGCCGCGTTTTTCCTTCGAGCCCAGCGCGCCCATTTCGCCGCGCACGATCAGCTCGCCCTTTTCGCCGAGCGGACGGTAATACACGGCCTTGCCGGCCACGCGCACGAAGCGCTCGTCCGTCAGCAGGGGCAGCAGGGCGCCGCCCACCTGGGCGTTGATGACGTAGCCCTTGGTGGGGAACAGCAGGCTGTCGAGGCTGCGCTTGGTGATGGCATAAGTCAGCGGCAAGCTCTTGCTGCGCGTCTGTTCCAGACCCACCACCGTCTTGTCTTCGCTGAGGAACTCGAACGTCAGGCTGCGCTCGAGGTTGGTGCCGCCCCAGTTGCGCTTGGCCGAGATGGTGGTGACGGCCGTGATTTCATTGGAAATATCGCTGCGCTCGAACGAGGCGCCCGCGCTGTCGTTGTAGCCGCGCTCGGTGGTCGGAAAGTAAAAATTGGCGTGCGCCGCCTGTTTCTTCGTTTCCATGGTGATCGCGCTCTTGAAGCGCGTGCCCCATACGTTGAGGTTGTCATAGTTGAGCTGGGCACGATTCCCCGTATTCGTACTGAAACCGAGACCGGCGCTGACGTTCTGCTGCTTGTTTTCCGTCACGCGCACGACCAGCGGCAGCTGCGGCGCGGGGCCGCGGTTGGCGGGCCTGGCTTCTGGCGCGGCGCCGGCGGCCTCGGCCTGCTGGCTTTCCTGGCCCGCCTCGATCTGCTCGCCCAGGATGCTGCTCATGTCGGCACTGACTTCCACGCTGGCAAAGTAGCCCGTGTCCTGCAGGCGCGCCTGGAACGATTGCAGCGCCGATTCGCTGTAATAGTCGCCCGGGCGTATCTTGTCGAGGTTGCGGATGATGCTGGCATCGTAGCGTTTCAAGCCTTCGATGCGCAGCTCGCCGAAGCGCAGCTCGGGGCCGCTGTCGAGCACCACCAGCAAGGAGACCTTGTGCGTTTCCGGGTCGACCACGGCTTGCGTATCGACCAGCTGGGCGCGCGGGTAGCGCGTCTGCACCACTTCGCGCAGCAGCGCGCGCTTGGCCGCTTCCCATTCCGCCTGGCGGAACACGCTGCCCGTCTTCAGGGCCCAGCTGCGTTTCAGGGCTTCCGTATCGTAGGGTTCGGAAGCGGCCAGCGGCGGCGTGGGATCGAAGCCGCGCAATTCCAGCTCGACCTTGTCGATGGTCACCGGCTGGCCCGGATCGACGTCGACGATGACGACGGGTTTGGCGCCCGTCGTGTCGACGCGCACCGTGACGACGGGCGTGTAGTAGCCGGCCGTGGCGATGAGGTTTTTGGCTTGCTCGGGCGTATCGCGCACGAGGCGCTGCAATTGCTCGCGGTCCATGCGCGGGTTGCCGCGGAAGCGTTCCAGGTCCAGGTTTTTTTCCAGCAGTTCATCGAGGTCGCCGGGGGCGTTGACCTTGACCTCGTACTGCAGCGGGGCGGGCGCCGTTTCCGTGGCGCTGGCGCTCTCTGGAGCAGCATCTTGCGTGGCCTCCTGGGCCCCGGCATGGGCGATGGGAAACAGCGAGATGACACTGCCGGCGGCCGCCAGTGTCAGTTGACCCATTGCTTTTGTCACTACTTGTGCCAAAATTCGTGGTCGTATCGCCTTGCCGGCAGCCGTATGCCGTATGGGTCGTGCAGAAAACATGGTGCTCCAGATGAGTAAATGCTGACTGCATGTTACCGGAATAGGTAAACTGATGGCGGACGAATAAGTATTTTTTGCGCTGGGAATCATGTTTCTCCGCGCACAATTGGAACAGAATCAAACTGAAAAGAAAGAAATTATGCTAGCAACGGACTCCGCACTGGTGCTCTTTAGCGGTGGACAAGATTCCACCACCTGCCTGGCCTGGGCTCTCAAGCACTATAGCCGAGTGGAAACCATCGGTTTTGACTATGGACAGCGCCATGCGATCGAACTGACCGTGCGTCCCGGCGTGCTCGAGCAGATGCGCCGGCAGTCGCCCGAGTGGGACAGCCGCCTGGGCCAGGATCACATGATCGACCTGTCATTGATTTCCGCCATTTCCGATACGGCCATGACGCAGAACGTCGAGATCGTCATGCAGGAAAACGGCTTGCCGAACACCTTCGTGCCCGGCCGTAACTTGCTGTTCATGACGGTGGCCGCCACCGTGGCCTACCGCCGCGGCTTGACGGTGCTGGTGGGTGGCATGTGCGAGACGGATTTTTCCGGCTACCCGGATTGCCGCGACGACACAATGAAAGCGCTGCAAGTGGCCCTGAACCTGGGCATGAATACGCGATTGAAGCTGGAAACGCCGCTGATGTGGCTGGACAAGGCGCAAAGCTGGGACCTGGCGGAAGACCTGGGCGGCCAGCCGCTGGTCGACCTGATCCGCAGCGGCACGCACACCTGCTACCTGGGCGAGCGGGGCGAATTGCACGACTGGGGCTACGGCTGCGGCACTTGCCCGGCCTGCTCCCTGCGCGCGAACGGCTACCAGCAATACGCGGCGAGGAAGGCGGCGAAACCGGCCCTGAAATAATCAGTTTGCGCCGTTTCTTCAAGCGGCGCGGCAGGGGGACCAGCCATGCTGTGGTTTTTGCCACAGGAGCGCCTTGCCATGACATCCCTCTTTGCCGCGCTGTACGGCCCCGTCTTCTGGGCCGGCTTCATCGGCGCCGCCGCTTGCCTGATCGCGGCGTGCCACTACTTCCTCTGGGTCTTGCCGCCCTTGCTGCTGCTGGCCCTGCTCACTTCCTTTCTTGCCGAACGCTACCTGCCGTATGACGGCGCGTGGAACCACGCGCACGGCGACGGCTGGCGCGATGTCGTGCACGCGCTTGTCAACGAGGCGCTGTACCTGCTGGGCCTGGCTGCCTTTCCCCTGCTGGCAGGGCACCTGGCGCTGGGCGCATTCTGGCCGGGCCAGCTGCCGTTCTGGGCGCAACTGCTGCTGGCCATCCTCATCGCCGACTGCGGCATTACCCTGGTGCATTACCTGAGTCATCATTATTACTTTCTGTGGAAACTGCATGCCGTGCACCACAGCGTGCAGCGCCTGTATGGTTTCAATGGCTGGATGAAACACCCGCTGCATCTGCTGCTGGAAGCGGCGGGCGGCATGCTGCCCTTATTGCTGCTGGGCATACCTGAGCGTGTCATGGCCGTGCTGGCGTTTGCCGTAGCGATCCAGCTGTTGCTGCAGCACGCGAATGTCGACATGCGCATGGGGCCGCTGCGCCACGTGTTTGCCTGGGCGCCGCTGCACCGTTTTCATCACATGAAATACGGCACGGCCGGCGACGTGAATTTCGGCCTGTTTTTTACGTGCTGGGACCGCCTGCTGGGCACCTGTTTCGACGCCCCGGGCTACCGCATGCGGAGCGAGGACCTGGGCATCGGCAGCCGGCCCGATTACCCCGTCGCATATGGGGCGCAATTGATCGAGCCGTTCCGCGCGGAAGAGGGCGTGCGCGCGCCCGAGCTGCCGGCCGGCTTGCGCCACGGGTCGTAGCCGGCAGGTCAATCGAGCAGCTTGACGTCGAGCTGGCGCAAGCTGCGGTCGGCGCGCACGCCGAACAGGCTGCGCATGGTGCGCGAAAAATGCGCGGCATCGGCAAAGCCGGCGCCGTGGGCCGCGTCCGTCAGAGTGCTGCCGAGCAAGATGAAACGGATGGCCAGGCGCAAGCGGCGCCACAGCACCAGCCGCCGCACGGGCAAGCCCAGCTGGGCGCTGAACAGGCGTTCCAGCTGGCTCAGCGACAAATGCGCGGCCCCGGCCACGGCGGCCGCGCTGACCTTGCCCGACAACAATATGTCGACCTGCTCCAGCGCGCGCCGCACGCGGGCGTCGGACAGGATTTCCCGGGGCTGGGCCTGCAGGGCGGCGGCGATGCCGTCCAGGGTGGGAGCGCCTGCGCCGCCGGCGGCCGCCAGCAAGGCGTCACCGCCCAGGCGCTGCGGTTCCGCATAGATGGTCAGCATGGGCGCCGGTGCGGCGACGATGGCGTGCGGGCGCAGGCTTTCGACCAGCAAGTGCCGCGCTGTGTGGACGATGCCGTCGAGCTCGACCGTGAAGGGCGCTCCCGTGCTCAGCATCAGTTGGTGCGCATAATGGGCGTGGCTGTCCGTGGCGCCCGCTGCGCCATGCAAGATGGCAAAATCCGGCGCCAGCCACAGTGTTCCCTGCCAGCTATCGTGCTGCAAACGCGGCTCCCTGATGATGGATGACGGGGCGATCATAGCAGCCGGCGGGAATGGTTTTCATGGCATTGAATTTTCCTGGAGTACACATCATTGCATCGATGAAATATGTGGTCTTTTTAATACAATATTCGGCATTGCAAGGCCGCCCGCTGTAACGTACTATCATTCTCATCGACTACCGATGGTAATCGTGCAGCCCGCTGCCAGCCATGTTGCCGGCAGTGTCGCGGTTTGATGTCGTCCTGCCTGTCAGCCTGCCATGTCTACACGCGCGTCTTCGTCGTGGTTTTCCCGGCCAGTGTCGCACTGGGTGGGGCCGCGCGCCTTGGCCACGCTGGTGCTGGCGCTGTGCCTGGGATTGACGTATGGCGCCTGGCGCAATGCCCACGACGCCAGCGAACAGCAGGTGCAGGCTGATTTCGATTTCCGCGTGCGCGAACTGGTGAACAACATCGCCGGCCGCATGCGGACCTATATCCAGGTGCTGCACGGGGTGCAGGGACTGTATGCCAGTTCGCAGGAAGTCACGCGCCGCGAATTCCATGCCTATCTGGCGGTGCAGCAGGTCGACCGAAACTTTCCCGGCATTCACGGCATCGGCTACCTGCCGCTGGTGCCCGGCGCCGCCCTGGCGCGGCACGAGGCCAGCGTACGCGCGGAAGGCTATCCCGGCTATGCCGTGCGTCCACAAGGCCAGCGGGTCTGGCATGCGCCCATCACGTATCTGGAACCTTTAAGCGACAGCAACCTGCTAGCCTTCGGCTATGACATCTGGTCCGAATCCGTGCGCCGCACCGCGCTCGAGCAGGCGCGCGACACGGGCCAGGCCGCCATGACAGGCAAGATACACCTGGTGCAGGATGGCGGCAGCGACCAGGCGCATGGTTTCCTGGTTGTGCTGCCCGTGTATGACAACGGCTTGCCGCATGCCAGCGTGGAGCAGCGGCGCGCCGCCTTGCGCGCCTGGGTGTTTGCGCCGTTCCGCATGGGCGACCTGATGGCGGGCGTGGGCGGCGAGGCGGCGCGCCAGCTGGACCTGGAAATCTATGACGGCGCGCAGCTGGCCGAGGCGGCCCTGATGTACGACAGCCTGCCGGGCGGCTTGTCCTCTGCCGCCTCGGACAGCCTGTTATCGCGGCAAGTCATCACCATCGCCGGCCGGCCGTGGACCTTGCGCGTGCGCGCCATGCCGGGCTTCGATGGCGAGCTGCTGGCGCGGCCGCGCCTGGTGGCCTGGACCGGTTTGCTGGCCAGCATCGTGCTGGCGCTGGCGGCCTGGCTGCTGGCGGCGGGCCGCGCCCGCGCCCAGGCGGCGCTGGCGCGCTCGAGCGAGCTGGCCGGCCAGCTCGAGCAGGGGCAGGCGAGCGTGCTGGCGATGGCCGAGGCGGCGCAACGGAGCCAGGCCATGCTGCGCAGCATCCTCGATTCGACCATCGACGGCATTCTGGTCGACAATATCAATGGCCGCATCTTTACCTCGAACCGGCGTTTCCGCGACCTGTGGCAAGTGCCCGACGCGCTCGACTGGCAAGCCGATGGCGCGGCGCTGGTGCGGCATGTGGAAGGCCTGCTGGAGCAGGCGGCGCCTTTCCTTGGAGCACGCGCCCATGCGCCGCACGGCCACCGCGAGCGGCGCGACGTGCTGCACCTGCGCGATGGACGGGTGGTCGAACAATATGTGCGCAGCATGCAGTTGGGCAATGAGCAGGCGCGCCTATGGACGTTCCGCGATATCAGCGAGCGCAGCCAGATGGAGCGGCGCGAGCATACGCGGCGGCAAGTGCTGGAAATGCTGGCCACGGGCGCGCCGCTGGAACGGGTGCTGGAAAGCGTGGTGCTCAGCGTGCAAGCCGACCATCCCGCCATGCTGTGCAGCATCTTGCTGCTCGATGAAAGCCGCCACCGCCTGGTGCTGGGCGCGGCGCCGAGCTTGCCCGCGTTTTTCAACCTGTCCAGCCACGGCCACGACCTCGACACCCTGCAGGGCGTGCATGGCATCGCCGCGCAAGCCGTGCGCGACGGCCAGCGCGTGATCGTCGGCGACCTGCATGCCAATGTGCAGGAAACGATGGAACTGGCGTACCGGGCCCAGCTGCAATCATGCTGGGCCGAGCCCGTGCGTGGCGGCTCGGGCAAGCTGCTCGGGGTGCTGATGGCGTATCACCGCCAGCCGACCTTGCCGGGCGCGGCGCATCTGGCGCGGCTCAGCGAGGCGGCGCACCTGGCCGGCATGGCCATCGAGCAGGCGCAGGTGGCGCTGGCCCTGCGCGCCGGCGAGGCGCGTTTCCGCAGCCTGTACGACCACGCGCCCGTGGCCCTGTGGGAGCAGGACTGGTCGGCCGTGCGCGCCGCGCTCGACGCGCTCGAGCAGGCAGGCGTGCGCGACCTGGGCGCCCATTTCCAGGCCAATCCGGACGCGCTGCGGAAGCTGGCGGGCCTGGTGCGCATCATCGATGCGAACGGCGCCGCGCTGGCGCAGGTGCGCGCCAACGAGGACGACCAGCGCCGCGGCGCGCTGAGCCTGGCACAGAATTTCGATGACAGCGCCTTGCCCCGTTTCGGCGATGCGTTGCTGGCGCTGGCTGGCGGCGCCCACCTGTACGAGTGCGAAAGCAGCTTCGTGCGTCTCGACGGCGCGGCGCGGCAAAATGAATTGAGCCTGCTGGTGATGCCCGGGCATGCGGACAGCCTCGATTTCGTCATGGTGTCTTCGCTCGATATCACCGAGCGCAAGCGCATGAACGCGGAACTGCTGCAGCTGGCCACCACGGATTTCCTGACCGGCTTGCCGAACCGCCGTCACTTCATGGCATCGCTGGAAAACGAGCATGCTCGCTTGCAGCGCGAGCTGGCCAGCTGCGCCAGCGTGCTGATGCTCGACATCGATCACTTCAAGCGCGTCAACGACGAGCATGGCCACGCCGTGGGCGATGCCGTGCTGCGCCACCTGGGCGCGCTGATGTGCCAGGCGCTGCGCAAGGTCGACGTGCCGGGCCGCGTGGGCGGCGAGGAATTCGCCATCTTGCTGCCGGGCACGGATCTGAGCGCTGCCGCCGTGTTTGCCGAACGGCTGCGCCGGCGCGTGGCGGAAAGTTCGCTGACCATCGATGGCGGCATTGTGCTCACCATCACGGTGAGCATCGGCATGGCCGCCATGGTCGGTACCGATGCCGATTGCGACGCCGTGCTGGCGCGCGCCGACGAGGCGCTGTACCGGGCCAAGCGGGGCGGGCGCAACCGCATCGAACAGAATGACGGCGGCGGCGACGGCGTGCTCAGCAAGTTCATGGCGCAGTGATTACAGGCTGTGCTGACGCGTCTGTGCCTGCTTGCGGTTGCGGCTGACGATCAGCCAGACGATGGCGACGGGAATCAAGAGCGGCAGCAGCACGGGCGTGCTCAAGGCCAGCGCCAGCGCCACACACAGGGCCACGACGGCGATCAGCACCACGCCCACGCCGGCCAGTACCACGCCCGTGACGACGGCGCCGCATACCAGCGCAATGGCGGCGATCAGCAAGCCGCCGCCGGCAAACACCAGGCCGAACAGCCACTCCAGCGGTCCGTCGATCTCGTCGCCGTTGAGCTGCATGTGCATGTCCGTGGCGCCGATTTTGTCGAGGAACAGGCAGGCGAGCATGACGATGAGGACGAAGGTGAGCAATTTTTTCATGGTAAGCCTCGGTGTGTGGGTGATCGGGTATTGCATGGTCACACTGTAGGCGCGCGCCCCGCTTGCCGCCAGCGGCGTGCGACAGGCCGTCATTTTCACGGTATGGAAGGCGCTGGCGGCCAGAAAAACACTGATCTGGAACAAGATTTCTTTTCTTGTAATGTGCGCAAGCCGTCCTATACTGAACACCTCAGTCTCGCAAGGAGGGCAACATGCTTTTGTTTGCAGATACCGGGGATCAATCGCTATCCCTTTTTCACCATCGAACCACGCGCCAGCGTAGCGCCACGCAGTCCTGCGCCGAGCCCGTCGGCGCGCCATCGGCGATACCGCCGATCATCATCAATCCTTTTAATTATCATGCGCCGCTGCCGGCCATCGACCCGCGCTGGGTACCGCCCGGTCCGCCGCTGACCTGGCCCAGCCGGCCTGCCATGTCCATGTGCTGACAGTTGCCTGGGAAGATGCCGGACGGAAGCGTTGAACGTTCACCCATGCCGCCGTGAAGGCGGCACGGGCGGGCGTTTTCGACTATCATGCTAGCCCCGACCTTCCATCACGAGCACCGCCATGAGTACCGATTTCCCCGACTTTTCCGAAGAAGCAGCCGAGCAGGACAATGACGCCCCGATCCAGGAGCCGCGCCTGTGGGTAGGCAATGGCTGGACGGCGCGCGTGATCAAGAACGAGGAAGATGAAGGCTGGGCCGTGGCCATGATCAAGGATGGCGAACCGGAGCCGGCCCTCGTGGGCCCGTGGACCATGGGCCGCGACAAGAAAAACCCGAAGCCGCTCGACGTCAACGCCTTCAACACCCTGGTCAAGACGGCGTCCGAGGTGCTGCGCCGCCACGAGCAGCAGCTGCATGCGCAACTGCACAAGAACCTGTTCGTCGCCACCGACGAGGGGCAGATCAAGGTGATGTTCGACATCGTGCCCGACGAAGACCACCCGTACGCGGAACTGAGCGCCTACGACGCCGACGGCGAACAGATCGCCAAGGTGCGCACCTCGGCCGCGTTCAAGTTCAACGCCACGTCCGCCGCGAACTGGATCGAAGGCGGCTACCGCCGGCCCTAAGCTGCATATTGTTGGCGCCGGTGCTGGTGTCGGATGACGCTCCTTCGGAGCTAATCCGACCTACGCCCGCGGAATCGACGCATGGACAGGTAGGTCGGATCAGGCCTGCAAGGCCGTCATCCGACGTCACCACCAGCGTCAATAATGTGTCGGATGACGCTCCTTCGGAGCTAATCTGACCTGCGTCCGCGGAATCGGCGCATGGCCAGGTAGGTCGGATCAGGCCTGCAAGGCCGTCATCCGACGTTACCGCCAGCGTCAACAATGTGTCGGATGACGCTCCTTCGGAGCTAATCTGACCTACGCCCGCGGAATCGACGCATGGCCAGGTGGGTCGGATCAGGCCTGCAAGGCCGTCATCCGACGTTACCGCCAGCGTCAACAATGTGTCGGATGACGCTCCTTCGGAGCTAATCCGACCTACGTCCGCGGAACCGACGCATGGCCAGGTAGGTCGGATCAGGCCTGCAAGGCCGTCATCCGACGTTACCACCAGCGTCAATAATGTGTCGGATGACGCGCTTGCGACCTCGGCGGCCCCCGCTAATCCGACCTGCCTCTTACGGCATACGCCAGCCGGTACAACAGCGGCAGCACCAGCAGCGTCAATGCCGTCGACGATAAAATGCCGCCGATCACCACGGTGGCCAGCGGACGCTGCACTTCGGCGCCCGTGCCCGTGGCAATGGCCATCGGCACGAAACCGAGCGACGCCACCAACGCCGTCATCAAGACGGGCCGCAAACGCGTGATGGCCCCCTCGCGTATCGCATCCTGCAAGGGCATGCCCTGTTCGCGCAGCTGGCGGATGTAGGCGATCATCACCAGGCCGTTGAGCACGGCCACGCCGGACAGGGCGATGAAGCCGACTGCGGCCGAAATCGACATGGGAATGTCGCGCAGCCACAGGGCGACGATGCCGCCCGTCAAGGCGAACGGGATGCCGCTGAAGACCAATAAGCCATCTTTCACGTTGCCGAACATGGCAAACAGCAACACAAACACGAGCGCCAGCGCCACGGGCACCACCAGTTCCAGGCGTTTCGTGGCCGACTGCAATTGCTCGAACTGGCCGCCCCAGCTGGTCCAGTAGCCGGCAGGAATGGCCACCTGCGATTGCAACTGCTGCGTGGCGTCGGCCACGAAGGAGCCGATATCGCGCCCGCGCACGTTGGCGCTGATGACGATGCGGCGCTTGCCGTCTTCGCGGCTGATCTGGTTCGGCCCCGGCGCCACTTGCAGGCTGGCCACTTCACCGAGCGGGATGAAGCGGGCACGGCCTTCCGCCGCCGCGCCCAGGGGCAGGGCGATGGGCAGGCGTTTGAGTTGCTCCAGGTCGTTGCGCAGGCTGTCGGGCAGGCGCACGACGATGTCGAAGCGGCGGTCGCCCTGGAACAGGGTGCCCGCCTCTTGCCCGCCGATGGCCGTGGCGATCGCCGCTTGCACGTCGGCAATATTGAGGCCGTAGCGGGCCGTCTGCTCGCGGTCGATCTGCACCGTCAGCATGGGCAGGCCCGTCGTCTGCTCGACTTTTACCTCTGTTGCGCCCGGAATCTTGCCCAGCACGCCCGCAATCTTCGCCGCCGTGCTGTCGAGCACGCTCATATCGTCGCCGAACAGTTTCACGGCCACGTCGCTGCGCACGCCGGAAATCAGTTCATTGAAGCGCAGCTGGATCGGCTGCGAAAACTCATAGTTATTGCCCGGCAAGCTCGTGGCCGTCGCTTCGATTTCAGCCAGCAATTGCTCGCGCGACTTCTTCGGTTCCGGCCATGCGTCGCGGGGTTTCAGCATGATGTAGCCATCGGAAATATTCGGCGGCATGGGGTCGGAGGCGATCTCGGCCGTTCCCGTACGGGCGAACACGCGCGCGATTTCCTTGTGGTTTGCCATCAGCTTGCTTTCCAGCTGCTGCTGCATGGCCAGCGATTGCGTCAAGCTGGTGCCGGGGATGCGCAGGGCCTGGATGGCGATGTCGCCCTCGTTCAGGCTGGGCACGAATTCGCTGCCCATGCGCGTGGCCAGCAAGCCGGACAGCACGACGGCTACCGCCGCGCCCGTCAACACGACGGGCGTGTTGCGCATCACCTGGTCCAGCAGCGGCGCATACCAGCGCTTGGCGGCGCGCATGATGGCGTTTTCCTTCTCCGCCACCTTGTCGCCGATAAACAGCGCGACGGCGGCGGGAATGAAGGTGATCGACAGCAGCATGGCGCCGAGCAGGGCGATGACCACCGTCAGGGCCATCGGCGTAAACATGCGGCCCTCCACGCCCGTCAGCGCGAAGATGGGCAGGTACACGACCATGATGATCAGCTGCCCGTACAGCAAGGGGCGGCGCGCTTCTTGCGATGCCGCAAACACTTCATGAAAACGCTCCTGCAAGGTCAGCGGCCGTCCCAGCTTCTGCTGCGCATGGGCCAGGCGGCGCACGCAGTTTTCCACGATGACCACGGCGCCATCGATGATGATGCCGAAATCGAGCGCCCCCAGGCTCATCAGGTTGGCGCTCACATGGTATTGCACCATGCCCGTAAACGTGAACAGCATGGCCAGCGGTATCACCATGGCCGTGATGACGGCCGCGCGGATATTGCCGAGGAACAAAAACAAAATGGCGATCACCAATACCGCCCCTTCCAGCAGGTTTTTCTTCACCGTATTGATGGCCTTGTCGACGAGCACCGTGCGGTCATACACGGTGACGGCGTGCACGCCTTTCGGCAGGCTGCGGTTGATTTCGATCATCTTCTTATCGACGGCTTGCGACACGGCGCGGCTGTTCTGTCCGATCAGCATGAAGACGGTACCGAGCACCACTTCGCGGCCGTTTTCCGTGGCCGCGCCCGTGCGCAGCTCGCGCCCCAGCACCACGTCGGCCACGTCGCGGATGCGGATCGCCACGCCCTGCACATTGGCGACGACGATGTTGCCGATGTCGTCCTTGGACGCCACCTGGCCCGGCGCGCGTATCAGCAGCTGCTCGCCCTGCTTTTCGATGTAGCCGGCGCCCACGTTGCTGTTGTTGCGCTCGAGCGCCGTCACCACGTCTTGCAGGCTGATGCCGTAGGCGGCCAGTTTTTCCGGATACGGCGCCACCTGGTATTGCTTGGCGTAACCGCCGATGGCATTGATTTCCGTGACGCCCGTGACATTGCGCAACTGCGGCTTGATGATCCAGTCCTGGATTTCGCGCAAGTCCGTCGGCGTGTACGGCGTGCCGTCGGGCTTTTTCGCGCCCTCCTGCGTTTCCACCGTCCACAGGTAGATTTCACCGAGACCCGTGGAGACGGGCCCCATCTTGGGCGTGATGCCGGCCGGCAAGCTTTCCCTGGCTTCCTGCAGGCGTTCGTTGATCATCTGGCGGGCAAAATAGATGTCCGTGCCATCCTTAAAGATCACGGTCACTTGCGACAAACCATAGCGCGACAGCGAGCGCGTCTGCTCCAGGTTGGGCAAGCCGGCCATGGCCGTCTCGATGGGGAAAGTGACTCGCTGCTCGGTTTCCAGCGGCGAATAGCCGGCGGACTGGGTATTGATTTGCACCTGCACGTTGGTGATGTCGGGCACGGCGTCGATGGGCAGCTTTTGATAGCTGTAGATGCCCAGGCCGGCCATCGCGGCCACGGCCAGCATCACCAGCCAGCGCTGGTCGATGGCGAAGCGGATCAAGCGTTCAAACATGATGGTTTCCTTAGCTTTGACGTGATCAATGTTCGTGGCCGGCGGAGTCCTTGCCCAGCTCGGACTTCAGGACAAAACTGCCTTGCGCCGCGTACGGCGTGCCGGCGGCCAGGCCCTGCTTGATGTGCGTCAAGGTGCCATCGCTGCGGCCCAGCACCACGGGCGTGGCCTGGTAGCCCTCCTTGACCTGCACGAAGACGACGGGCTTGTCTTCCACCGTCTGGATGGCCGTGCTCTGCACGGTAACGGGCGCGTCCGCTTCGCCGGACACCACTTCCACCGTGACGAACAGGCCCGGGCGCCAGGCCATGTCCGGGTTCTGCAAGCTGATGCGTGCCTTGGCCGTGCGCGTCTGCTCGCCCAGCAGTGCGCCCACGTAGGTGATCGTGCCTTGCGCGCTGGCGTCGAAAGCGCTGGCTTTGACTTCTGCCTTGCCTCCCATGCGCACGGTGGCCAGGTCTTTTGCCGGCACGGCGATTTCCGCCCACACGGTCGACAGGTCGGAAATGACGAAGATGTTCGCGTCTTCCTTGACGGCTTCACCCAGGGTGATGTGCTTTTCCAGCACCATGCCGTCGAACGGCGCGCGGATCTCGTAGCGGTTCAGCGGCCCTTTGCTGGCCCCGGTCCCGGCGCCGCTGGCGCCCAGCGCGCTGAGTTTTTGCTGCGCATTCTGCACGGCGATTTCCGCCTCGCGCCACGCCTGCTGCGCCTGCAGGTAATCCTGTTCGGCCGAAATTTTCTCGCGCCACAGTTTTTCTTCGCGCTCGTATGTAGAGCGGGCCAGGGAGAGCCGCCGCTGCGCCGACAGCAGCGCGCTACGCTGTTCCGACAGTTCCGTGCTGGCGATGACGGCCAGTACCTGCCCCTTTTTCACCAGCTGGCCCAGGTCCGCCTGCACGGCTTCCACCACGCCGGCCAGACGGGGCACGACGTGGGCCGTGCGGTCTTCATTGAAACGGATTTCGCCGGGCAGGGCGACCGTCGTCTTGATGCGGCCGGGCGCGGCCGTGGCGATGACGACGCCGGCCGCGCGGCTTTGCGCCGCCGTCAATTCCAGCTTGCCTTCCACTTCCTCGTGGCCGTGTTCGTCTTTCTTTTCAGCGTGGGCTTCCACCTTGACGGCGGTGGACGGCGCGGTCCTGGAATTGCCCGTGCCGAGGATGAGGATGGCCAGCACGATGCCGGCGGCCGCGATGGAAGCGATGGCGATCGCCTGCTTTTTGTTCAGTGTGATGTTCATGGAGGGTATTCCTTACAGGGGAGCTGGTGTGCCCAGCAGGCGCTCGATCTCGGCGGCGGCGTGCTGCGCTTCCGTCAGCGCGCGCAGGTATTGGTTTTTGGCTTGCAGCAAGGTGCGCTGGGCATCGAGCACGTCGAGGAAGGCGAACTTGCCGAACTCAAAGCCCTTGCTGGCCGCGTCGTAGGCGCTTTGGGCGCCGGGCAAGATATCCAGGCGCAAGCTTTCCACGTCGAGCCGGGCCGTGGCCAGGCGTTCGCTGGCGGCGGCCACGTCCGTCTGCACGGCGATGCGGGCGGCGGCCAGCTCGTCGCTGGCCTTGTCGCTGCGGCGCAAGGCGTCGAGCTTGTTGCCGGCATTGCGGTCGAACAAAGGCAGCGGCAGGGCCAGGCCGATGATGGCCTGGTTGCGGCCCAGTTCTTCCGAGCGCTTCATGCCGATGCTGAGCGTGACGTCGGGCGTGGCGCGCCGCTGTTCCACGTCCAGCATGGCTTGCCGCTGGGCCAGCGCGCTGCGCGCCTGGCGCACGGCCGGCGCTTGCTCCAGCCGTGCCGCCAGTTCGCTGCGTGGCGGCAGCTCGGGCAAGGTTTCCAGGCGACCCTCGGCTACGCTAAAGCGGGGCGCGGCATTGCCCCACAGGGCGGCCAGGCGCTTGCGGGCGCTGGTCAGCGTGCTGCGGGCCAGGTTTAGTTCCAGCCGCACGCTCGCTTCGGCAACCCTGGCGCGGGTTTCCTCGACAGGCGAGGCCTTGCCGGCCGTCACCCGGCGCGCCGTGATGTCGCTGGCGCGCGCGGCCAAGGCTTGCGCGCTGTCGGCCAGGCGCAAGCCTTCCTGCGCCGCCAGCACGTCGACAAAGGCGGTGGTCACTAGCGCGCGCGTGTCGGCTTGCTGCAGTGACAGGCCGGCCTGCGCCAGTTCCTGGCCCTGCTGCGCGACGGCGGCGCGCGCACCCCGTTTGCCGCCCAGTTCTATGAGCTGGTTCAGTTGCACGGTGGTGCTGCGCGTGGCGCGCCGCGTGTCTTCCAGCACGGTTTGCAGTTCCGGGTTGGGCAGGGCGCGCGCCTGCTGCAGGGCGCCGCCCTGGGCCGCCAGTTCATGGCGGGCGGCCGACAGGGTGGCGTTGCCGCCTTCGGCCAGCAGCAGCGCGGCGGGCAGGGTCAGGGGACCGGCGGGTTCCGCAGGTGTTTGCGCATGGGCAAAGTTGCCGGCCAGCAGGCCAGCGGAAAGTAACAAGATGATTTGGTACATCGAATTCTCCAGGGAATGGAAAAAGAATTCGACGGGACGCGCAGGCTGGCGCCTGCTTTAGTCAGGCCCGCATATTGCGATCAGTGAAAGAAGCGTCCCGTCGGCCTAGATGGCCGACGACCAGTCAGGGCGCTTGGGAGCGTCCGGGATGTGGGAAGCGTAAAAGAAGGGGGACGTGTCCGCGTTGACGGACGCCATGTCGCCGACGGGCAGGCTGGAGCCGGCCGGCAGCCATGCGTGGCCGATGCCATGGCAGACATTGCAATCGCTGTGCGGCTGGCCTTTTTTCTGCTGCTCAGCTTTATCGCCGGCGGGTTGTTTGTCCGCATCGGCCTTGTGCTGGTGGCTGTGGTGGCCCAGGTGCTGCGCCGCCTTGCCCTCCTCGTGCAGGCAATACGCGCTCGCCGCGGCCCAGGACATCTGGAGCGGAAGCACGAACAGCAGCAAAATGAGGAAGAATCGGCGCATGGTGACGGCTATTGTACAGAAAGAAGCGCTTAGCGTGGCTGGGCGCGCCACGCCTTCAGCTGCGCGGCAATCGCCTTGCCCTGGAATAGCTGCGGCTCGGAATGCTCTTCCGCCTCCATGCCGCCTTCGAGGAAATCGGCCGCCTCGCGCGCCTGCACCAGCACCTTGGCCTTGTCGAACGCCTCGGCAAAGCCTGCGCTCTTGGGCAATGCTTCCTTGAAATACGCTTCGCTGAAGTAAGTAAAATCGTTCTGGTCGTCGCAGCCGAACGAGGTGCGGTCGCTGCGCGCGGCCGTGATGATGAGGGTATTGTCATCTTTTAATGGCGCAATGAAGCCGCCCGCATAGCAGGCCGAGATCACGATGACTTTCCAGCGGATGCCGCTGTGCTTGAGCATGCCCGCCAGTTCCTGCGCGGGCAGGCCGTGCAAATCCATGCCGTTTTGCGCCAGCGCCAGTTCGTGCTCGGGCGAGCCGTGGCTGGTGAGGAATAAAAACAGGATGTCGTTGGCCTTGTCCATCTTCGCGCCCAGGGCGTCGAGGCTGGCGGCGATGCTGGTGCGCGTGGCCATCGGCTGCTGCGCCACCGTGTTGCGGCTGTTGACCAGCATCAGGGAGCGGCCCACGGTGCCGTAATCGCGGTCGAACTGGCGCTGCACGAAGGCCGTTTCGCGGTGAAACACTTCCTGCGCGCCATCGCCAGCCACGCCCAGCAGGTACAGGTTGATCTTTTTTGCCGCATCGCGCGGCGCGATCCGGGCCAGGGCGCCGTCGAGCAGGGTGCGCTGGTTGTACAGGGCCAGCTCGATATTGTCGCGCGTGAGCTTGTCTGCGGCCGGGTCGTCCAGCTGGCCTTCCGTCCAGTTGCCGCTGTCTTCGCGGCGGCCGTCCGCCTGCGCCACGGCGTAGCGCAGCACGCCCTTGCCGTCGAACTGGCCATTCTTGAAGCCGCCCCGGTATTCGTCGCCGTCGGCCGTGCGCAGCACGCCTGTACCCTCGAATTTCCAGTCTTTCAGCTCGCCTTCATAGTGGATGCCGTCGCTGGTGGTGACCTTCGCCTTGCCCTGCACCTGTCCCTGGACGAATTCGCCTTCGAAGACGGTGCCGTCCGTGTCGGTCAGCTTGCCGGCGCCGTGCGGGCGCCAGTGCTTGAAATGGCCCTCGAAGGTGGCGCCGTCGGCGCCCTGGAAGCGGCCTTGCCCCTCGAAGCTGCCGTTGACGAAGCTGCCCGCATAGATTTCACCCTTGGGCGAGGTGTAGCGGCCGATGCCGTCGAAGGCGCCCTGGCGGAAGGCGCCCGTGTATTCGACGCCGGACGCCTGGCGCAGCTTGCCCTGGCCGGAAAACACGCCGCGCGCGAAGCCCCCTTCGTAAAACGCGCCGCTCGCGTATTCGAGCCGGCCCTGGCCGTGCATCTTGCCCGCGACGAGGGGACCGAAATAGCGTCCGCCATCGGCCGTTTCCGCCGCCGGCGCCTTGGCTGGCGCGGCGCACAATGGCGGCATGCCCAGCGCGGCAAAGGCCAGCAGGCCGGCGAGGGTGTAGGGGCGAAGCGAGGCGCGTAGCGTGGCAGTCATGAGGACGGTCTGGTCTGTAGGAAGGGGCCTAGTCTGCCACTGTATCGGCCAGGTGGCAAATGCGCGCGTGGCGAGTGTTGCTATCGCTCAAGGCAAGATTCTGCGTTTTATGCCGTGCCAAGGCTGGGCTGAACTGATAATATTGATTTTCAGAACATATACTTGCACAAGGTACATAGTCACCCATGGAAAGCCGTCTCAGCCGCCTGGAAGCCGTTCAAACCGTGTTGCTGGAAATCGGGCAGCGCTCGAGCACCTGCAGCGATATCAGCGAATTCCTGCAGGCGGTGCATGCGGCGCTGGGACGCATCATGTATGCGGCCAACTTTTACGTGGCGCTCAGCGACCGCGACGACGGCCTCGTGCGCTTTCCCTACTTTGTCGACGAATTCGACGCCGCGCCCGATCCGGACGAGGGCGTGCGCCTGGCCAGCGCCGCGCAGTCGCCCACGGCCTGGGTCATCGTCAACCGCAAGCAGCTGGTGATGACGGCCGACGACGACGCCATGCGCGCCATCGGCGGCGGCGCATGGGGCGGCGGCACGGCGGCCGAGCACTGGATCGGCTGCCCGCTGCTGGACCAGCAGCACCAGGTGCTCGGTGCCATCGTCATCCAGAGCTACGACGCCCAGCACCGTTTCAGCCTGGAAGACCAGGCCCTGTTCGCGCTGATCGCCACGCACGTGTCGAGCGCCCTGCAAGGCATGCAAAGCATGGACCGGCTGGAAAAGGCGGTGCAGGAGCGCACGGCCCTGCTGGCGCACGAGGTGGCCGAGCGCCGGCGCGCGGAAAACCTGCAGCATGCGCTGTATGAAATCGCCAACCTGTCGGCGCAGGCGGCCGACGCGACGACCCTGTATGCGCGCCTGCACGCCATCATCAGCGAACTGGTGACGGCAAAGAATTTCCTCATCGCCCTGTACCACCCGGACAACAAGGACATCACGATCCCGTATTTCGTCGACGAGAAAGATGCGCAGGCGCCCGTAAAACGCTTTCATTACGGCATCGGCATGAGTTCCTATGTGCTGGCGCGCCGGCAGGCGTGCCTGCTCGATGCGGACAGCTATTCGGCGCTGGTGGCCAGCGGCGAGATGGACGAGCCGCTGGGCAATGTGGGCATCGCCAGCTGGATGGGCGCGCCCATGCTGCTGGGCGAGAGAAAGTATGGCGTGATCATCGTGCAAAGCTACGACGAATCCGTCGTGTATGGGCAGGCGGAACTGGACGTGCTGGCCTTCATGGCCAGCCATGTGGCCGTGGCGATGGCCCGCATCCAGGCCGACAGCGCCATGCGCCAGGCCAAGGAAGCGCTGGAAGAGCAGAATGCGGCCCTGAACAGCGCCTTGAGCGCCTTGCAGGAAGCGCAGTCGGAACTGGTGCGCCAGGAAAAGCTGGCATCCCTGGGACGCCTGGTGGCGGGCGTGGCGCATGAAATCAATACGCCGCTGGGCATCTGCGTGACGGCCACCAGCCACCTGGTGCAGGAATTGAAGCTCACGCGCGAAGACCTGGACGGCGGCCAGCTCGATGAAGACGGCTTGCGGCAATTTTTCGACATCATTGACCAGACCTTGCGCATCATGACGACGAACACGCAGCGCGCCGCGGCGCTGGTGCGCAGCTTCAAGCAGGTGGCCGTGGACCAGTCCTCGGATGAGCTGCGCAGCTTTAACTTGCGCAAATACCTCGATGAAATCCTGCTGTCCTTGCAACCCAAGCTCAAGGGCAAGCCGGTCAAGGTGGAGATCGACTGCGCGCCCGAGGTGCAACTGCGCAGCTATCCGGGCGCCGTCTCGCAGATCGTCACGAACATGGTGGTCAATTCACTGGTGCACGGCTTTGCGGAAGGCGAGCCGGGCAGGATCAAGATCAGTGCCAGGACGGCTGGCGACATGCTGGAACTCGACTACAGCGACGACGGCATGGGCATGGACAGCGCCACCCTGGGCCAGTTGTTCGATCCCTTCTTCACGACCAAGCGGGGCTCGGGCGGCAGCGGCCTCGGTGCGCACATCCTGTACAACCTGGTGACGGGGCCGCTGGGCGGGACGGTGAAGGTGGTCAGTGCGCCGGGGATGGGGTTGCATTACAAGATACGCTTTCCGCTGGAGCCACGTAGGTCGGATTAGCGGCAAGGCCGCGTAATCCGACGCCGGCGGCTAGGCTAAAAACGGCGGGCCGGAGACGCGGGCCTGAGAAAATGCCGATGGCGGCGTTGCGGCTCCTTGCCGTACATGCGTACTGTCTGCGTCGCCGCGCCTTGCCCTCGATATTTTTCAGGCCCGCTTGGCCAGGAATACCTGTGTTGGGGGCTTGGGCCGAAGCGTGTTTTGCTGGTGTGCAGATCGCGTAATCCGACAACATCGTTGGCGTGGCTGCCGGTGGTGTCGGATTACGGCCTGCGGCCTAATCCGACCTACGCCAGCTTTTTATCGGGGAAGCGTTAGTTCAAGGCATGCCAGGTAGGTCGGATTAGCGGCAAGGCCGCGTAATCCGACAACACCGTTGGCGTGGCCGGTGGTGGTGTCGGATTACGGCCTGCGGCCTAATCCGACCTACGCCAGCTTTTAATCAGGGAAGCGTTGATTCAACGCCAGCCAGGTAGGTCGGATTAGCGGCAAGGCCGCGTAATCCGACACCACCGCCAGCTTTTAATCGGGGAAACGTTGATTCAGCGCCAGGGCCTCGTCCAGGTTCGCAATCAGCAACTCCACATACTGCGGGTCCAAATGGCTGCCGCTCACTTCACGCAGGTAGCCCACCACGCGCTCGAGGGGCCAGGCATCCTTGTAGCAGCGCTTGTGCATGAGGGCGTCGAAGACGTCGGCGACGGCGGCGATGCGCGCGTATTTGTGGATGTTGTCGCCCACCAGCCCTTGCGGGTAGCCGCTGCCGTCGAATTTTTCATGGTGCTGGTGGGCGATCACGGCGGCCGCTTTCAAGAGCGGGCGCTGCGAACCGTCGAGGATGGACATGCCCACCGTCGGATGCTGCTTCATGATTTCCCACTCGGCCGCGTCGAGCTTGCCAGGTTTCAGCAGCACGGCATCGGGCGTGGAAATCTTGCCGATGTCGTGCATGGGCGCCGCGTGGCGCAGCACCATGGTTTCTTCTTCCGACATGCCGGAGGCCTGCGCCAGCAGCTGGCACACTTCGGCCATGCGGCGCACGTGGTTGCCGCCTTCGTGCGAGCGCGATTCGACCACGTCGCCGAGGCGCAGGATCAGCTCGGCCTGGGTATCGGTGATTTCCTGCGTCAGCAGGATGTTGTCGAAGGCGATCGCCACGCCGGAACAAAATACTTCCAGCAGCTGCGCGTCGAGGTCGGAAATTTCTTCCACGCCCTTGAGCACCAGCAGGGAGGCCTTGCCGCTGCTGTTGGGGAAATAGCCGACATAGGTGTCGCCATGCAGGCGCGAAATTTTATTGCTCTTGGCGTCGTCCAGCTGCGACAGCAGGGACGGGCTGAGGATGCCGCCATCGGCTTCATGGTCGCCGATCTGCGCGAGGATTTCATAGTCCTGCTCGCCCGTGATGGCGCTGGCGCCGCGCAGGCGCAGCAGCATGCTCGTTTCCAGGCGCAGCAGGGCGACGACTTGCTGCAGCAGGCCGCTGGCGAAGTCGCGCAGGTTGCGCTGCTTGAAAATGTGCGCCGAGGCGGCGATGACGCGCTCGAGGCCTTCGCGGTAGTGCAGCTGGGCCTGGCGCGCCTCTTCCACCTTCATGATGTCGCGGTAGGCGCGCAGGGCGGCAAAGGTGGTGGTAAACAGCTTGGTGCGGTCGAGCTCGGTTTTTTCCTTGTAGTCGTTGATGTCGTAGTTGACGATCACCCGTTCTTCCGGCGCCTGTCCCGGCTGCCCCGTGCGCAGCACGATGCGCGTAAACTGGTTGCCCAGGTCTTCGCGCATCCAGCGCGCCACCTCCAGGCCGCTGTCTTCGCGTTCCATCACCACGTCGAGGAAGACGAGCGCGATGCCTTCTTCGCGCGCCAGCACCTGCTTGGCCTCGGCGCCGCTGTACGCGTGCACGAAGCTCAGGGCGCGGCCCTCGAGACGGAAACGGCTCAGCGTGAGTTCGGTGATGTCGTGGATGTCGGGTTCATCATCGACGAGCAGGACTTTCCAGGGAGGTAACTTGGGCGATGCAGATGACAAAAATGACATAAGGGCGAGTTCCGCTAAAAGGCATAACTGACGCAATGCTGAGACGCCCGCGCCAGGAATTCCTGTGCGCCATGACCGGCGTTGCGCGTTTTTCGGGCGCATTCTGTCGATTGTAGACCGACCGCTAAGTATTAACAATAAGCAAGAAAAATTGACTAAAATCATGCAACACACGTGCTAAAAAAGCACTTTAAATCCATGCTGTCTACACTATCTATACTTTATCGCTTAGGCAACTATATTTTCAAGACAATACTTTGTTTTAATTAATATTGCTAATGAATCTGCAAAAAAAGACGGCGCCTTTCCTTCCCGGCGGAAAAGCAGAAAAGTAACAAGGTATGAATTCCGCGTCAGAATGGACTGGAGCGCGCTATATTAGACAGGCATAAGAGGTGGCTCCATGCCACTCACATTTCCTGAAAGGGTACATCATGCAAAAGCAAACGACGCGCGCCCTGATCGCCGGCCTGGCCTTGCTGGCCAGCAGCGCGGCCTGGGCAGGAACTGAAGTGCGGTTCAGCAAACCGGATCAATACACGGACGTTCCGTTCAACCCGCAGGACCGTGACGAGGTATTGAAGGAACTGAGCCGGCATTTCGAGAAACTGGGCGCCTCGCTGCCGCCCGGGCAAACCTTGAAAATCGACGTCACGGACGTGGACCTGGCGGGACGTGAAAATCCATCGCTGCGTGCCGGCCAGGATATCCGCGTCATGAACGGCCGGGTCGACTGGCCGCGCATGCGCCTGCACTATGTGCTGGAACAGGATGGCAAGGTCATCAGCAGCGGCGATGCTGCCCTGTCCGACATGTCGTACCTGACCCGTCTCAATCCTTACTTCAGCAATGAAAAGTTGCGCTATGAAAAGTTGATGATCGATGACTGGTATGCCGATACCTTTGGCATCAAGGTAAAGCGCCACGCGCGCAAGTAAGCGGCCCGGTCAGCCGCGTGGCGCCACGCGAAACGTATTGCGCTACGGAAATGTTCACTTCAGGCTATAGTCAAGCAGGACAGGCAGAGGCCGGCATGGAGCTGCCGCCGGGCCGTGAACTTTCTGGAGGGAAGGCATATGCGTATTTCCACGATGACGAAAACATGGATAGCCGCCTTGGCGCTGGCTGCGGGCAGCAGTGCCTGGGCGGGCGTCCAGGTGACGTTCGAAAAACCCGACGACTATTCTGACGTGCCGTTCAGCTCGCGCGACAGGGAGCAGGTGCTGGCGGGCCTGGCGGATCACTTCAGCTGGTTGGGCAAGAGCTTGCCCCCCGGTCAGGACCTCAGGATCGAAATCACCGATGTCGACCTGGCGGGACGCGAAGACCCGGCCCGCCGCGGCGCCTTCGATGTGCGCGTGATGACGGGCCGTGCTGACTGGCCGCGCCTGCGTTTGCGCTATACGCTCGAGCAGCATGGCAAAGTCATTGCCAGCGGCAACGCTTATCTGTCGGATATGTCCTATTTGCAACATATCAACCGTTATTCCAGCAACGATGCCTTGCGCTATGAAAAGCGCATGATCGACGAGTGTTCAAGAATACCTTCGGCGTCAAGCCCCAGGGCCGCAGCAGTCCCGTCCTGACCTTGCAGCCGCGCGCCGTTCAGCGCAGGTAATCAACGCAAATAAGCGTCTTCGATGTGCGCCAGCTGGCCGTTCTGCCGCATGGCAAGCAGGGCGGCATTCATTTTCTCGATGAAATCGGTCTTGTAGGAAGGCGTGTTGCGCGCGCTGTAGGCGATGTAGGTGGCTTCGGACGACAGTTCCAGCACTTCGCGCAAGTGAAAACCGTAGCTGGCCAGTTCGCCTTGCAGCCGGCGCGCCGTATGGCGTGCCGCGCCGCGGTCGCTGGCGTAGCAATCGATGCGCCGCAGGGCCAGTTTCTTCAGATTCGCCTCATTGCCCTTGGCCGCATCCAGGCGCAGCAGCCCCTGGCGGGCGGGCGCCATCAATTTTTCCGACAGTAAAAATCCTGTGTTGACGCCGATGGTCAGGCCCGCAAAGTCGGCCGGGAAGTGCGTGCGCGGCGTGCGCATGACGGCGTCATGGCAAAACAGCACCACCGATTCGCGGTGCAGCATGGCCGAGTACGGCTGCACGTATGGCCGTTCCGTCTTGCGTCCGGGCGGGAACAAGCCGAAAACCTTGCCTTTTTCCAGCGCATCGAGCCCCCGTTTCCAGGGGCGCGGCTGCAGTTCCAGCCGGTACCCGGGCATCCGGCTGGCCGCCTGGCGCAGGATATCGATGTACATGCCCTTGAAAGCGCCGTTTTCCACATAGCTGTACGGCGCATAGTCATCGTCGCCGTACAGGATCACGGTTTGCGGCGCGGCCAGGGCGGGCGGCAACATGCCCAGCAGGGCCAGGGTCAGGCACAGTCTTGCCGTGATTGCTGATTGCATGCCGCTCCAGATTTAATGTCTTCCTGATAAGCATACAGCATGGCGGCATGACGGCCCGTTTAATCGATCCTTCAATCGATCCAGTTCACCAGTGGAAACTTGCTTGCGAACTCTTCCGCCATGGGCACGACCTGGCTGCGCTTGTAGTTGAAGAAGACAAAGCCGGACTTGGCCATCGCGATCAGGGTGTTGTCGCGCGGACGCGTGATGCGGAAGGTGATGTCGCCGCCATACTTGTTGAAATCCATGACGCCCACTTCGAACAGCAGCTGGTCGCGCGCATGGGCTTCGGCGCGGTAGGTGGTGGCCAGGTCGGTGACGATGATGCCGGTGCCGTCCGCTTCGATGTCGCGCACGCCATATTCGAACAGGAAGCGGGCGCGCGCCTCGGAAATCATGGAAATCATGGAATCGTTGCCGAGATGGTTGCCAGCGTTGATGTCCGTCGTGCGTACCGTCAGTTGCGAGGAATAGCAGTACTGGTCTTCAGGGAATTCAAGTTTCAAACGGGCCATGGTGTTCTCTTGGGCTGGTGCGCAGGGCGCGGCGAAAAAATCCAATTCTAGCCGGTTCGCCGTGCCCCGTCGAAAAACGCCGCCTCAGGCGTGCGCTGCCATGACTGCTTGCGCACGCTGACTGGCCTATGCTTATTTACGGACAATCCGGTACACCTTGCCCGTGCCGCTCAGCATGTACAGCTCGTTTTGCGCATCCTGGCCAAACGACAGGATGTTGCCCACGTTCGTGATGCCCCAGTCTGTCACAGCGGAGGCGGCGCCATTGCTGTAGCTGAAACTTTTCAGCCAGCCGCCGCAGTAGTCGGAATACAGGTATTGTCCCGCCAGTTCCGGCAAGGCCATGCCCCGGTACACATAGCCGCCCGTGATGGAGCAGTTGCCCGCACTGCCGGTGTCGTATTCGATAACGGGCAATACCAGACCCGCCTGATTGCAACTGGCGCTGTTGTAACAGTGCGCGCCTTCCATGATGTTCCAGCCATAGTTGTTGCCCGCCTGGCCCACGGGACGCACATCGACTTCCTCCCAGTTGGCCTGGCCCACGTCGGCGATGTACAGCAGCTGGGCCGGTACGTCGAAGGCGTAGCGCCACGGATTGCGCAAGCCGTAGGCCCAGATTTCCCCGCGCCCGTCCGCCGTGCCGGCAAATGGGTTGCCGGGCGGAATGGCGTAAGGCTGGGCTACCGTGCTGGCGTTGACATCCAGGCGCAGCAGCTTGCCCAGCAGCACATTCGTGTTTTGCGCATTGCGGGGCGGGTCGCCGCCACCGCCGCCGTCGCCTGTGCCCGCATACAGATAGCCTTCCGGCCCAAAACTGAGCAAGCCGCCATAGTGGTTGCTGAACGTGGGGTGGGCAATCGTGAGGATGGTCAGCGCGGACAGGGGATCGGCCACGTTGGCGTTGCCGGCCGACACTTGCCTGCGCTCGATGACGATATCGCCGGCCAGGTTGGTGTAGTAGATGAAAAAATAGCCATTGCTGGCGTACTGCGGATGGAAGGCCATCGACAGCAAGCCCCGTTCGCCGCTGGTGGTGGTGAGCGTGCTGATGTCGAGGAAGGGCGTGGCCAGCAGGTTGCCGTTCTGCACCACGCGGATGCGGCCGGGACGCTCCACGATGAAAAGGCGGCTGTCGCCGGGCGGCGCCGTGAGGAAGAGGGGGGAGCTCAAGCCGCTGGCCACTTCCTGCAGGCGCAGGGCCAGCGGCGCGGCCGCCGCATACAGGACGCTGGCGCTGGCCGTGGTGCCCGCATTGACTTGCACCTGTTGCGTGACGGGCGTGGGCGCCAGGCTTCCCGTGCCTTGCGCCACGCTGGTGGCATTGATGGTGTAGGCGCCGGGCGCCAGGCTGGTGAGCGTGGTGGTGGCCGTCAATGTCTTGCTGTACGACGCAGGCCCCGTGACCGTGACGGCGCCCGCCACGCCGGCCGGCAAGCCGCCGATGGTGACGGTCAGATCGCCCGTGGTCGCGCCGGGCACAGGGTGGTGATGGCCGCCGCCACAGGCGGCCAGCAGGGCCAGGCAGCATGCCAGCAGCAGGGCCAGCCAGGGGCGGGCAGAGCGGTGAAGGAAAGGGCGCATGTCAGTCTCCTGCGGGAACGCGGCAATGGCTGCTCGATCGGTGCTGGGCTTGTGCCAAGAATGCGCGTCTGTAGGGCGGGAAGATTGAGCTGGCACAAACGTGCGGCGCCATCGGACAAATGCGCCGCGTTTTCAGACAAGCGCGGGGTCCCTTGCGCCGCCCCGCTCACCGGCGTCCGATAATGGCGCATCTGAAACCGAGCAGGAAGACACCCCATGAAAACCAAAGCCGCGATTGCCTGGAAGGCGGGTGCCCCGCTGACCATCGAAGAAGTCGACCTGGCCGGCCCGCGCGCCGGCGAAGTACTGGTCGAGCTGAAAGCCACGGGCATTTGCCATACCGATTACTACACCTTGTCCGGCGCCGATCCGGAAGGCATCTTCCCTGCCATTCTCGGCCATGAAGGCGCCGGCGTCGTCGTCGACGTGGGCCCGGGCGTGACGACCCTGAAAAAGGACGACCACGTCATTCCCCTGTACACGCCGGAATGCCGCCAGTGCAAATTCTGCCTGTCGCAAAAGACGAATCTGTGCCAGGCCATCCGTTCGACCCAGGGCCGCGGCCTGATGCCGGACGCCACCAGCCGCTTTTCGCTGAATGGCCAGCCGCTGTTCCATTACATGGGCACGTCCACCTTTTCCAATTACATCGTCGTGCCGGAAATCGCTCTCGCAAAAATCCGCGAAGACGCGCCGTTCGACAAGGTCTGCTACATCGGCTGCGGCGTGACGACGGGCGTGGGCGCCGTGCTGTTCTCGGCCAAGGTCGAGGCGGGCGCCAACGTGGCCGTGTTCGGCCTGGGCGGCATCGGCCTGAACGTGATCCAGGCGGCGAAGATGGTCGGCGCCGACAAGATCATCGGCATCGACATCAACCCGGCGCGCCAGGCCATCGCCCGCAAGTTCGGCATGACGCATTTTATCAACCCGAACGAGGTGGAAAACGTCGTCGACGCCATCGTGCAGCTGACGGACGGCGGCGCCGACTACAGTTTCGAATGCGTGGGCAACACCAACTTGATGCGCCAGGCGCTCGAATGCACGCATAAAGGCTGGGGCAAATCGTTCATCATCGGCGTGGCGGCGGCCGGCCAGGAAATTTCCACCCGTCCGTTCCAGCTGGTGACGGGACGCGAATGGCGCGGTTCGGCCTTCGGCGGCGCGCGCGGGCGCACGGACGTGCCGAAGATCGTCGACTGGTATATGGAAGGCAAGCTCAACATTGACGACCTGATCACGCACCGCTTGCCGCTCGAACGCATCAACGAAGGCTTCGACCTGATGAAGAGCGGCGAATCGATCCGTTCCGTCGTGTTGTACTAATCTTATCGGATGTCCTCATTGCGCAACACTTGACGGACGGGGCTGGGCGGCAGGCTGTACTTCGCTGCCTGCCCCTGCTAGTGTGAAGACATCATGTCTTGCTTTGGGAGCCGTCCATGTTTGCCACTGCCTATCTCGCGACCTTGCGCCGCATGCTGCCCGTCTTCCTCGGCGCGGCCCTGTCTTCCCTGCTGGCCTTGTGGTGGAGCAATGTCGCCATCCTCGCCACGCCCGCCATCTGGCTGGCGCTGCTGGCCACCTATCTGCTATGCGCACTGCTGTTTACGCCGCTGGCCCGGCAAAGCCGCCAAGTGGCCACGCGCCACGTGCGGCACGGCAAGCCGCGCTGACCTTCGCTGCGCCTAGCGCGCCGTGCTGGAAAAGCGTTCGCGGTAGTCGCGCGGCGTGATGGCGAGTTTCTTTTGAAACAGGCGCCGCAGCCTGTCCTCGCTGTGCAAGCCCGCCTGCACGGCCACCTGTTTTAAGGAAGATACATTGTCTTCCAGCAAACGGCGCGCCACTTCGAAGCGGGCCGTGTCGATGAATTCCGTGGGACTGGTGCCCGTTTCGCGCTGGAAGACGCGCGTAAAATTGCGCTCGCTCATGGCCAGCCTGGCTGCCAGCAGCGGCACCGTGAGCTCGTCGGCCAGGTGCTCCATGATCCAGCCCTGCAATTGCCGGATGGTGGGATGCGTCGTCATCTGGCTCGACAGGTGCACGGAAAACTGCGACTGGCCGCCGGGCCGCTTCAGATACACGACCAGGTCGCGCGCCACTTCGAGCGCGATATCGCGGCTGAAATCGTCTTCCACCAGGGCCAGCGCCAGGTCGATGCCGGCCGTCACGCCGGCCGACGTCCAGAATTTCCCTTCCCGCACGAAAATCGCATCGGCATTGACCTGTATCTGGGGGTAGCGCTGGCGCAGGCTGTCCACGGCGCTCCAGTGCGTGGCGGCGCTCTTGCCGTCGAGTACACCGGCCTCGGCCAGGAAGAAGCAGCCCGTGCACAGCGCCGCCAGCGTATCGATGCGGGGCGCCGCCTCGGCCACCCAGGCGGCGAGGGCGGGAATGTCCTGCAAGACTTGCTCGACGTGGTGGCAGCCGACGATGACGGCCAGGTCGGGCAGGCGGCTGGCGTCGAGCGCCTTGCTGGCGTGCAGCGACATCAGGGTGTCGGACTCGACGGGACCGATGGCCGTCGAGGCGATGCGCACGTCGTAGCCGCCGGGCAGATTGCGCAGGCGCAAATGGGTGTTGGCGTAGTCAAACACTTTCATGGCGCCGATGGCTTCGAGCGCCTTGAAGCCGGGATAGACGATGATGTCGACGGTGCGCAGGGGGAATTCTTTGGGGCTTTGCTTGATCATGCGATATGCGTGAAGGAGATAAATACTGCCATAATGCAATAACAGCGATGGCGTAGATTAGCATGGAATAATCCGCGTGCCCGCTGGCTCCCCACCCACCGGATTCCTCGATATCGTGCGCTTACTTCACTTTTTTGCCGCCCTGACATTGCTGCTGGGCTCCTCGCTTGCCCACGCGGCCACGCTCAACTTCAATGGCGGCACCGTCAGCGGCTGCAGCCTGAGCACGGACGGCTTGCAATACACGTGCGCCTCGCTGGCGCCGGGCTCCACCGACGTCATCGTCATCGGCAGCGCGTATGGCGTGACGGTCAACAGTTCCCTGGCGATGAGCTACAACCAGGGCTTGACGATGAGCGGCAATGCCGCGCTGACGGTCAAGGGCAATCTCGACATCAAGGACATCAATCCGTCGAACCTGAAAGTGACGGGGGGCAGCTTGAGCGCCGAGGGCGGCACTTTCCTCATGGGCGCGCAGGAACAGACCATTACGGCAAATATTTCCGCCACCACCATCAAGATGGGCTCGAACAACGTCAAGGTGACTGGCAAGATCAGCGCCAAGGGCCCGGTGGAAATCGCCTCGGGTTCCGTCATCAACGGTCCCATCAGCGGCACCGTCGTCAATATCCTGGCCTCCAGTACCCGCATCCAGGGCGATATCACGGCGACCACCTCGCTGACCATCGGTTCCGGCAGCCAGGTGACGGGCAATCTGAAATCGCCGACGATCGACTTGAAGGCATCGGGCCTGCTCGTCACGGGCGACGTGGACGCCAGCAATTCCTTGTCGATCGCTTCCGGCAATGGCATCAAGGGTAATGTGGACGCCGGCGAGGTGACGCTCGACTCGTCCAACGCCTATATCACGGGCAACGCCAAGGTCGACCACATCACCCTGGGCTGGCAGGGCCGCGTGCAGCAGACGATCACTTGCAAGGCGTACACGCCGTCGAACCCGTGCAGTTGCGTGACGAACAACAGCGGCTGGGCTTTCAGTGAGCCGATGGGGCCGAAGTGCGGCCCGGGCACCCAGGCCGGGCCGGATCACTTCCAGATCACGCATCCGCCTTCGGCGCTCAGTTGTGCGCCCGCGCCCGTGACTGTGACGGCCTGCGCCGACGCGGCCTGCAGCACCGTCTACACGGGCGCGGCCCAGGTCACGCTGACGCCGGGCGGCGCCGTGGCACAACTCAACGCGACCCTACCGGCGACAGGCACGGCCGCGTCCAGCGTGGCGCAGACCACGCCGGCCAGCAACGTTCCCTTGGGCCTGAGCAGCACGCCGGCGACGACGGGGGCGCTGGTATGCAAGAGCAGCGTCGACGGCAGCGTGACCAATTGTCAGATGGCATTTGTCAGCAGCGCGCTGCAGGTGAGCGGCCTCCCCCGTTATTCTGAGGCCGAGGGGCCCATCGCCATCAGCGCGCTGCAGGTGTCGCCGTCGAACCCGCGCGCCTGCGTGCCCTTGTTTGCCAACCAGAACAAGACCTTGCAGTTGCGCTGCAACTACGCCAATCCCGGCACGGGCACCTTGCCCGCGCGCATACAGGACAAGGATGGCACGTATAAACCCCTGGCCGCCAACGCGGGCAGCGCCTGCAGCGCGACCGGTGCGCCCGTGCAACTGGCCTTCGATGCCGACGGCCTGGCCACGCCGAACATGCTGTACGCCGATGCGGGTGCGCTGGGCCTGACGGCCACGTATGCCCCGACCAGCGGCAGCGACAGCGGCCTGACCATGACGGGCAGCGGCAACGTCATCGTGGGACCCCGGCGTTTCGTGTTCAGCGCCATCGCCACGCCGCAGCGGGCGGGCCTGGCAGTGCTGCCCGTGGCGCCGGCCACCCGCATCAGCGTATCGGCCGTGAACGTGGCCGACGCCGTGACGGCCAATTTTGGCAGGGAAACGACGGCGCAGACGGTGCTGCTGAGCAGTAGTCTCGTCGCGCCCACCTTTTCCGGCGCCGCCAACCCCGCAGTCGCGGGCAGCCTGACTTTTAACAACGGCATCGGCACCGCCAGCAACCTGAGCTGGGCGGAAGCGGGCACCATCCAGTTTACGGCGACGATGGCCACCTACCTCGGGGCCCCGCCGCCCGCCGTCAACGGCGTCATCCCGCCGTTCACCACGGGCGCCAGCAACAGCGTGCAATTCATCCCGCACCACTTCGTCACGGAGGTGCCTGGCACTGAGCCCATGCCTTGCAAGGCGCCATTGTCCTGCGCGGCGGGCAGTTTCATCTATGCGCAGCAGCCGTTCAAGCTGCGCGTCACGGCGCAGAATGCCGCGAACGGGACGACGCTCAACTTCGACGGGCGCGACACGGCCCTGACGGCCCAGGTGGCCTTGCGCGCCTACGATGCCGCCACGGGCCTGACGGCCTTTCCGCCGGCGGCGCCGTCGGGCAGCCGGCTGAGCGACGGGACTGCCGCGCAAACGACCGTGACGGGCATCGCGCCGGCCAGCTTCACGGCGGGCGTGGCCAGCAGCCAGATCGCCTACCGCTTTCCCGGCGCATTTGCGGTACCGGCCGGTACGGTCGCGCTGGCGCCGCCGACCGACGTGCTGTTCCGTGCCACCACTACCTATGCCGGCGGCACCGTCGTGACGTCGGCGCCGTCCGATGCCGGCACGGAAGCGAAGCTGACCATACTTACGGGCCGCATCATGGTGCCCCATAGCTACGGTTCCGAGCGCCTGCCTATACGCCTGCCCGTACAGGTGCAATACTGGAATAGCGGCTGGCTGGGCAATGTGTCCGATAGCGTCACGCAGTTCGGGAGTGCCGGGGTCACGCTAGCCAACTGCGGCAAGGGATTTACCTCGGGCACTGGCGCGTGCAATGGCGTTCTGAAAGTGCAGGGCGGCACCTATGCATTCAAGCAAGGCGCCTTGCCTCCACCCAATGGGCAACTGGTCTTGCTGGCACCCGGCGTGGCGGGTAGCGTCGACGTGTCTGTCAGCGGCTTGCATTACCTGCCCAGCACCCTGGGGCACGTCGTCTTTGGCATCCTCAGATCGGGTCCCGTGATTTACCTGCGCGAGATGTATTGAGCCTGGACCAAGGGCGGGCGCAGACACGGCGAAAAACCAGTAACATGCCTGCTTGTGACATCCTCCCCAACCTCAGACTGGAGTTTCTATGAGCACAACTTCGCAGTGGATCGATATCGCCGGCCCGGACGGCAGCTTCCAGGCTTACCTGGCCGTGCCGCACGTGGGCAAGGGCCCGGCCATCATCCTGTTGCAGGAAATTTTCGGCGTCAACGAGCACATCCGTGCCGTGGCCGACCAGTACGCGGCCGATGGCTATGTGGTGCTGGTGCCGGACCTGTTCTGGCGCGCCGGCGCGCACATTGAACTCGGCTATGACGCGGACGGCTGGAAGCGTGCCGTCGAACTGATGCAGGCCACCGACAATCCGCACGCCGACGCCGATATCGCCGCCACCGTCGCCGTCCTGCGCGCGCGTCCGGAAGTGACGGGCAAGCTCGCTTCGGTCGGCTACTGCTTCGGCGGCCGCCTGTCGTACCAGGCCGCCGCGGCCGGTCTGGTCGACGCCGCCATCGCCTATTACGGCGGCGGCATCCAGAACAAGCTGGACCTGGCCGACAAGATCCAGGTGCCGCTGCTCATGCATTTCGGCGGCCAGGACAGCCATATTCCGCCGGAAGCCGTGCAAAAGATCGCCGAACGCTTCGAAGACCGGCAAGACGTGGAAATCCATATCTACCCGGGCGCCGAGCACGGTTTCAACTGCACCCACCGCGACAGCTACCAGCAGCGTGCCGCGGCCCACGCGCATGGCAATTCGCTGATTTTCTTGGCGGAAAATCTGTAAGGCAGCCATCCCAGGCTGGCCAGTGGCCATGGTTTGCTCAGCAGCAAAGCCGCATGGGCGCTAAAATAGCGGCTGTGCCGGGCAACTCCGGCCGGCCGGGCGCGGCGCCCGGCAAACCTGGATGAGGAACCGAATTAAAGATGGCCCAAGTAATTGTTTCTGTAACATTGGCGGCAAGCGCCGAAAGAGTGTGGGATTTTATCGGCGGCTTCCAGTCGCTGGCTGAATGGTCGAGCTCCATCAAGACCAGTTTGTCCGAGCATGGCGGCCGCGTGCGCCGCCTGAAAACCACGGACGGCGCCATCATCGCCGAACGCCTGCAAAGCTACAGCGAAGCGGACAAGAGCTACAGCTACACCATCGTCTCGGGCCCGATCCCCGTCAAGAACTACCGTTCCACATTGCGCGTCACGGGCGAACCGGGCGCCGCTTCCTGTGTGGCCGAATGGTCTAGCGAGTTCGACGCGGCCGAAGGCGTGGAAGAGGTCATGGTGGGCGCGTTCCAGCATTTGTACGAGACGGCATTCGTCGACCTGAAACGCATCATGGCGATTTGAATCAACGAGGTAGGTCGGATTAGCGGCTACGCCGCGTAATCCGACACCACCAACTCTGCTGACAATGTTGTCGGATTACGCAGGGCGATGCCCCGCTAATCCGACCTACGCTTGACGTCAGCGTTTCACTTTTCCAAATGCCTCGCCCTTGTTCCATACCGGCAAATTCTTGTCGTTCGCCACTTCGTAGCCCAGGTTCAAGGTGAACTGCGCCTGCTGCACCATGCCGGACAAGTCCCACGACGGGTGATACTCATCGGTGACCTGGTGGTAATCCTTTTTAAACGCGACCAGACGCTCGCTCGACGCTGTCGGCTCCTTGACGAAGTCGAACGAGCCGTCGCCGGAAAACACGGCCGAGCCCACGTTGAAGGCGGGCACGCCGGCCTTGGCGAAGGCAAAATGGTCGGCCCGGTAAAAGGCGCCGGACAGGTCGGGGATGGTCGGCGCCAAACGCAAGCCCATGCGCTTGGCGACCTTGGCGGCGCTTGCGTACAGGCTGCTGCGCTCGGCGCCGGCCACGCCGATGTCGTGCGTCTTGCCGACGAAGTTCATGCTGTCGAGGTTGAGGTCGGCGGCCGTCTTCGCCAGCGGCCACAAGGGCTTGCGCGTGTAAGCCGTGCTGCCCAGCATGCCCGTTTCCTCGCCGGCCGGCCACAGGAAGATCTGCGTGCGCCGCGCCGGCTGTTTTACGGCCACTTGCGCCATGGCCAGCAGGGCCGCCGCGCCCGAGGCATTGTCGATGGCGCCGTTGTAGATATGGTCGCTCTGTCCTGCGCGGGCGCTGCCTTCCTCATCCTTGCCCAGGTGGTCCCAGTGGGCCGAGTAAATGACGGCTTCATCCTTGAGCTTCGGGTCCGTGCCCGGCACGATGCCGGCCACGTTGAATTGCTCGATGCTGCGCACCTGGCTATTCAGTGCCACCCTGACCGTCGCGTTCAGGGCCACGGGGCGGAATTCGCGCGTTTCCGCCTGGGCGCGCAAGGCGTCCAGGTCCTGTCCGCCCGCCTGGAACAGGGCGCGCGCCATGTCTTCCTGCAGCCAGCCTTCCATCGCATTGCCCGCGCCGGCCAGGTTGAAGCGTTCATGGCCGAAACCGTTGGCGGGCACCGACCATGGGTAGGAAGCGGACTCGGTCGTATGGATCAGCAGCACGCCGGCGGCGCCCTGGCGCAGCGCTTCCTCGTACTTGTAGACCCAGCGGCCGTAATACGTGAGGGACTTGCCGGCAAAACGGTTTGGCTCGGCTGCGGTCGGCTGCGGGTCGTTGACCATCATGATGACGAGCTTGCCCTTCAAGTCGATGCCCTTGAAATCGTCCCAGCGTTCCTCGGGCGCGCGGATGCCGTAGCCGGCAAACACGACGGGCGCGTCGAACGCCACTGTCTGCTGGCCATTCGCCGCGCCAAAGACGATGTCCTTGCCGAAGGCGGGAGACAAGGTCTTGCCGCCCGCGCTGAACGTCACCTTACTCGATGGCAATGCCTTGCTGCCGACGATGGTCAGCGCCTGGCGGTAGCTGCCATCTTTCAATGGCTGCAAGCCGGCCACGGCCGCCTGCGTTTCCAGGTAGCGCACGGCCAGGTCGCCGCCGCGCTGGCCCGTGCCGCGTCCTTCGAGCAAATCGTCGGCCAGGAAGGACAAATGGGCGCGCAAGGGCGCTTCGGCAACGAGCGGTTGGGCGAGGGCAGCCGTGCTGAACAGGCTGGCGGCGAGGACGACGGGAAAGCGCATGACAACTCCAAAAGTGAATACGGGAAAGCAAAGCAGCGGCAATCTTACTCTACCGCAATGCTCTGGCGTAGCGCGCGGCGTGCGCAAGCCGATTGCGGCCACAATGGCCGCTGGCCCACCGACAAGGAGCGTTCCATGACTGCCACCGATTTGCAAACGAGCAATACCCTGCGTACCGCCGACGGCACCTTGATTTATTACAAGGACTGGGGCAGCGGCCCGCCCGTCGTCTTCAGCCACGGCTGGCCATTGTCGTCCGACGCCTGGGAAGACCAGATGTTTTATCTGGCCGCGCACGGCTACCGCGTCATCGCGCACGACCGGCGCGGCCATGGCCGCTCCAGCCAGCCCTTCGATGGCAACGACATGGATACCTATGCCGACGACCTGGCCGCCCTGATCGACGCGCTCGACCTGACGGGCGCCACCCTCGTCGGTCACTCGACGGGCGGCGGCGAAGTGGCGCGCTACATCGGCCGCCATGGCACGCAGCGCCTGGCGGGCGCCGTGCTGGTGGGCGCCGTGCCGCCGCTGATGCTGCAAACCACGGAAAACCCGCTGGGCTTGCCGCTGTCCGCGTTTGACGCCATCCGCGCGGGCGTGCAGGCCGACCGCAGCCAATTCTTCCGCGACTTGAGCGAGGCCTTCTATGGCTATAACCGGCCCGGCGCGACACCGTCGCAGGGCGTGCGCGACAGCTTCTGGCGGCAAGGCATGCAGGCGGGCATGCCGGCGTCCTACCTGTGCATCAAGCAATTTTCCGAGACGGATTTCACGGGCGACCTGGCCAAATTCGACGTGCCGACCCTGGTGATCCATGGCGACGACGACCAGATCGTGCCGATCGCCGCCTCGGCGCGGCGCACGGCTGAGCTCATCATCGGCAGCAAATTGCTCGTGTATGCGGGCGCGCCGCACGGCCTGGCGACGACGCACAAGGACCGCCTGAACGAGGACTTGCTGGAGTTCTTGCGCCACTCGGTCGATGCGGCAAGCAATATCGAGGCGCATCTGTAAAACAGCCGAATCTATTGCAAAACACATAATATTGCTTGGTTTTTGCACCAATTGCGTGCGGATCGCCGATTTTTCTGCGTTTTAGGATGCAAAAAATGGCGTTCTGCCGCCTCGTTCCACCCGGTAAGGTCCAGTAAAGAGTAAACTAGCAGATACACTCTTTCGCATTGGGCGATTCGAGCGAACTTGTGAGTGATTTCATGTCTGATACACCAATTTCCTTATTTTCCGACCTTAACCTGAGCGAGCCGCTGATTCGCGCGCTCAAGGATGTCGGTTACGAAACACCGTCGCCTATCCAGGCGGCCACGATTCCATTATTGCTCGCCAACCGCGACGTGCTGGGCCAGGCGCAAACGGGCACGGGTAAAACCGCCGCCTTCGCCTTGCCTATCCTGTCGCGCATCGATCTGAAACAAAGCTCACCCCAAGCCCTGGTCCTGGCACCGACGCGCGAACTGGCCATCCAGGTCGCCGAAGCGTTCCAGGTGTACGCCGCCCACATTCCCGGCTTCCACGTGCTGCCGATCTACGGCGGCCAAAGCTACGGCCCGCAGCTGTCGGCCCTGCGCCGCGGCGTGCACGTCATAGTCGGCACGCCTGGCCGCGTCATCGATCACCTGGACAAGGGTTCGCTCGACCTGTCCAAGCTGAAAACCCTGGTGCTGGACGAAGCCGATGAAATGCTGCGCATGGGCTTTATCGACGACGTCGAACGTATCTTGAAAGAAACGCCAGACGGCCATCAAACGGCCCTGTTCTCGGCCACCATGCCTTCCGTCATCAAGCGCATCGCCACCACCTACCTGGTGAACCCGGCCGAAGTGACGGTCGCCGCCAAGACGGGCACGGCCGACAACATCCGCCAGCGCTACTGGCTCGTGTCGGGCATGCACAAGCTCGACGCGCTGACGCGCATCCTGGAAGCGGAAGCGTTTGACGGCATGATCATCTTCGCCCGCACCAAGCTGGGCACGGAAGAGCTGGCCAGCAAGCTGCAAGCGCGTGGCTTCTCGGCCGCCGCCATCAATGGCGACATCCAGCAAGCCCAGCGCGAGCGCACGATCCAGCAGTTGAAAGACGGCAAGATCGACATCCTCGTGGCAACCGACGTGGCCGCCCGCGGCCTGGACGTCGAGCGCATCAGCCACGTCGTCAACTACGACGTGCCGCACGATCCGGAAAGCTATACCCACCGCATCGGCCGCACGGGCCGCGCCGGCCGCAGCGGCGAAGCGATCCTGTTCATCACCCCGCGTGAAAAGAACTTGTTGAAAGCCATCGAACGCTCGACCCGCCAGCCGATCGGCATGCTGGAATTGCCGACGATCCAGGCCGTCAACGACGTGCGCATCGCCAAGTTCAAGGAACAGATCAGCGAAACCCTGGCCTTGGGCGAACTGGAGCAGTTCCAGTCGCTGATCGAGGACTTCGAGCGCGAACAGAATATTCCCGCCATCGAGATCGCCGCCGCCCTGGCGAAGATGGCGCGTGGCAATACGCCGCTGCTGCTGGACAAGAACAAGGCGCGCGAGCAAGCCACGTGGCAAGACGACCGTCCTGTGCGCCAGGACCGTTTTGAGCGCAACGACCGTCCGGAACGGGGCGACCGCTTCGACCGTAACGAGCGCAGCGAACGCCCGGCCTTCCCGAAAAAGGAACGCGTCCAGCGTCCGGCCGATGCCGGCATGCAGACCTTCCGTATTGAAGTCGGTCATCAGCATGGCGTGAAACCGGGCAATATCGTGGGCGCCATCGCCAACGAAGCGGGCATCGATTCGAAAAACATCGGCCGCATCGAAATCTATGACGACTACAGCGTCCTGGACTTGCCAGACAGCATGCCGAAAGAATTGCTGGATCAGCTGAAGACCGTGTGGGTGGCGGGCCAGCAGCTGCGCATCAGCCGCGATGGCGACGCGCCGGACCTGGCGCCGCCAGCCGCGCCGCGCAAGCCGTTCGCAGCCAAGTCCGCGCCAGCGTTCAAGGATGCGCCAGCGGACGCGGGCGACGCAGCACCTGCGCCGCGCGCACCGAAGAAGGAACGTCCACGTCCAGGCGTGACGGCTTACCGCATCGAAGTAGGCCGTGAGCACGCCGTGACGCCAAGCAACATCGTGGGTGCCATCGCCAACGAAGCGAACCTGGAAGCCAAGCATATCGGCCGCATCGATATCTTTGACAACTACAGCGTGCTGGACCTGCCGGAAGGCATGCCGCCGGAAATCCTCGACCACCTGAAATCGGTCGTCGTGTCGGGCCAGAAACTGCGCATCAGCCTCGATGACGGCACGACGGAGCGCAAGCCTGCGCCGCCGCGTCCGAAATCGCCACCGCGTAAATCATTCAAGTAAGCTGTCCCTGCACAGGCGCCTCCCCGGCGCCTGTGTAGCGGATTGGAGACAGTTCCCCCACTGGCGCGTTCGCGCCAGTTTTTATTTTCCCTCAAGAAATGTTCGTGGTTGCGGCGTTATGGTTGGCGGCAGGCCCCGTCATGGGCCGGCGCTTATTGCGGCGCTTGCGCGTCTTTTTATCGGCGCAAACACCATATTTATTGACTGCCGCATCGATACATAATTTTTTATTAATTATTGTGTCTGCGTTCAATTTGAATTTTACATTCAATAAAATCAATCTAGTTGAATCAAAGTAAATTCTAAAACATAAATGAATTGGTTTTTATTAAATTTTTTGACCAGTGTCACTGCCGCCGGGGCGATATATCATGGGTGCTTGATGTGGTATATTGTTTTTATGATTTTGTTATGCTAGTTGATAAAAATAGAGGAGCGACGATGCGGGTCAATACGCCTATCACGCAAAATGAATACGTATTAAATGAAGGCATGACGATTGTTTCCACCACGGATTTACAGGGAAACATCAATTACGCCAATCAGTATTTCATTGAGGTCAGCGGTTTTTCAGAAATGGAACTGCTGGGTGCGCCACAGAATATCCTGCGTCATCCCGATATGCCGGCTGAAGCGTTTGCCGACCTGTGGGACACCATCAAGACGGGCATGCCGTGGACCGGCATGGTCAAGAACCGCTGCAAGAATGGTGACTTTTACTGGGTCTTCGCCAATATCACACCCGTCATCGAAAACGGCCGCCCGATCGGCTATATGTCCGTGCGCACGAAGCCCACGCGCGAGCAGATCAACGAAGCGGCAGCCCTGTATAAAAGTTTTAAAGACGGCAATAGCGCGAACCTGGCGATCCGCAATGGCCGCGTCGTGCGCCAGGGATGGGCCGCCAAGCTGGCCGAGTGGCGCAAGCTGAGCCTGTCGCAGGACATCGCCCTGCATTGCATCATCTTGGGCGTGGTGCTGGCCATCCTTGGCTGCGCCGTGTGGAATATTGACGGCGATACGAGCACGGCCACGCGCAGCTGGCTCAGCGGCGCGGCTGCCGCCGCCGTGGCGCTGATGCTGTATTTCTGGGCCCATCTGCACAACTCCATCGTCGCGCCGCTGGGCGACGCCATCACGGTGGCGCGCAAGATGGCCGGGGGCGACTTGACGGGCGTGATCGACAAGGTGCGCGACGATGACATGGGTCAATTGATGGCGGCCTTGCGCCAGACCAATATCAACTTGCACAGCATCATCGGCGACGTGCGCGCCAACTTCGAGGATATCCGCATCACCACGGCGGAAATCGCCACAGGCAATATGGACTTGTCGAGCCGCACGGAATCGCAGGCGTCCAGCCTGGAGCAGACGGCGGCCAGCATGGAAGAGTTGACGTCCACCGTGCAAAACAGCGCCGACCACGTGGCCACGGCCAACGACCTGGCGGTGCAGGCGTCGACCGTCGCGGCCAGGGGCGGCACCATCGTCAGCGAAGTGGTCACCACGATGGACGAGATCAGCTCGTCGTCGCGCAAGATTCTCGACATCATCGGCTTGATCGACGGCATCGCCTTCCAGACGAACATCCTCGCCTTGAACGCGGCCGTGGAAGCGGCGCGCGCAGGCGAGCACGGCCGCGGCTTCGCCGTCGTGGCGGGCGAGGTACGCAGCCTGGCGCAGCGCTCGGCCACGGCGGCGAAAGAGGTGAAAAACCTGATCGACCATTCGATCGCCACCGTGAATGCGGGCAGCGTGCTGACCAGCAATGCGGGCGCCACCATGACGGAAGTGATCGCCTCGGTGGCCCGCGTGACGGAAGTGATGGACGAGATTTCCTCGACCACGCGCGAGCAGAACCAGGGTATCGGCCAAGTCAACCAGGCCGTGATCCACATGGATGGCATCACGCAACAGAATGCGGCCCTGGTCGAGCAGGCGGCCGCGGCCGCCACCAGCCTGGCGCAGCGTACGGAGAGCGTGGCCCAGTCGATCGGCATCTTCAAATTGAAGGCCTCGCCCAAGCGCAAGGCTGCCGGCGTGGGGCGTAGCCCCAGCGTTGCGTCGCGGGCCTTGCTGAAGGCAAGATAATTACCCCAACGGCGAAAGGCTGGGGTCAGTCACTGCGTGACCGGAATGCTTCCCATTGGGAGCATTCCCCCCCGGGTTTTGTCTGTGGGGTTACTCTTACTTCTTCACCCGGTACACGTCCCCGCTGCGCACCTTCTTCACCACCCCATCCCCGCCAAACAGAATCACATATTCTCCCGGTGCGCCAGAGGCGGCCGGGTAGGTGTACATCCACACTTCATTGCCGCTGTCGAAACGGATGGCCGTGCTCTCGCCCAGCGCGGCGCGCACCTGTTCGCGCGTGCTGCTGCCCGGCTGCACCGTCTGTTCCAGGGTGGCGTAAGGCACGTTCTTGCTTGCCTGCAAGGCGCGCGTGCCGGAACAGGCAGCCAGCAATGCCAGCACGGGAAATACCAGCCACTTCATGGCGCCACCTCGTCCATATAGTCAAATTCCAGCAGGGTATCGTCGGGCCAGCTGGCATCCCACAGGGGCGCGTAATACGTGCGGTCGAGCAAGACCTGGCAATCGCAATAGGGCAGCGAGGCGGGCGTCTGCTCGCCGCCCGCATACAGCATGGTGAACGGCAGGGCCAGGCGCCGCTCCCCATGCACGAGGGTCACGCCGAACAGGGGCCGGTCCGTGAAGAACAGATAATTGCCGTCCGGCTGCGAGCAGACCTTGTCGGTGCTGTAGAGCATGCTGGACAGCCAGGCGATGATTTGCGGGTCGTTCGAGATCAGGCCCGAATCCATGCCGGCGCGGCATTCCAGGCGCAGGTCGCCCAGGCGCCGCGTGCCGGGCGGCAAGCCGGGCGTGATGACCTGCGCGCGCCAGCTCATGGTGGTCGCCTTGCGGTTGGCGATCAGCACGGCATCCTCGCGCGCGGCCTGTGCATTGCGCACGGGGGCAAAGCTGTTGTCCTCGGCCAGCGGCAAGGGGATGCTGACGGTGTCGCCGGCGATGCGCAGCTGCACGCCCGTCATGTCCACGCCGGGCTGGCGCGGCAGCAGACGAAAGCGCAGCACGGCCTGCGGCGCCAGCGCATGGTCGCGCTCGAAGCGGTCGACGCCCTGCAGCATCTTGCGATACGATTTGTCGACGGGGTCGCGCGTGGCGTCCACCTTGACTTGCGGCACGGGCGCGGTTTGCGCCAGCGCAACAGTGCCATGGAACAGCATTGCCAGCAGGGGCAGCAGAAGAGGGCGGTAAGTAGGCATGGCTTGATGCTACGCCTTTTTGCGCGGCAGTCACGCACGGGTGGGCCTATCAGTACTCGCTATATTTGCGCGCGTCGCCGCGCACCTGCTGCGCCGGGTATTTCTGCGCGTTCAGTGCCATCTTTTCCAGCACGGCCGCATGCAGGTCGACGCCGCTCTTGTCGGCCAGGCGCACCAGATACATCAGCACGTCGGCCAGCTCGTGGCGGATGCCCGTGCGCTTGGCCTCGTCCAGCTCGGCATCCGCGCCCGTGGGCAGCCACTGGTAGTGCTCGGCCAGTTCCGCCACTTCCACGGACAGGGCCATGGCTAGGTTTTTCGGTGTGTGGAACTGGTCCCAGTCGCGCTCGTCGGCAAAGGCGCGCAGGCGCGCGCGGATGTCGAGCAGGCTGTCGGATGGGGCGCTCATGTGGCCGCCTGCAGCGGTTTTTCCATGAAGACACTGAACGGATCGTCGCGATAGTCGCCGTACGGTCCGCGCCGCTGGTAGCCGTGGCGCGCGTACAGGGCGATAGCCTCGGGCTGGTGGATGCCCGTCTCCAGGGTCAGCAAGCGGCAGCCGCGCGCCAGCGCCTGTTCTTCCAGCACGGCCAGCAGGCGCTTGGCCAGGCCCAGACCGCGGCTGTCCGGGTGCACATACATGCGCTTGACCTCGCCGAAATCGGGCGTGACGACGATGGCGCCGCAGGCGCGCGCCGCACCTGCCGCATCGCGGGCGACGGCAAACAGCAGGGTTTCCGGCGGCAACGATGCCAGGTCCAGCGAGTAGACGCATTCGGCCGGATACAGCGTTTGTTGATAGGCATCCAGCTCGGCGATCAGGGTTTGCACGTCCGCTTGCTGCGGCGATTCCAGGTGAATTTGCATGGGGGAAAGCACGTTGACTGAGATTCCCCCATGGTATCACTGCGGCCGCGCCAGGCGCATCGTCAGGCCGATGGGCGACATCACAAACCCCATCAGTTCCTGCGCCTCGCCGCCATCGGGCGTGTCGACGCCGGCGATGTCGAAGCTGCCCAGCAGCATGGCCATGGCAATCTTGATTTCCAGCAAGGCCAGGTAGCGGCCCGGGCACGTGCGCAAGCCGGCGCCGAAGGGCATCGAAGCGCGCTTGTTGTTGGCCTCGCCGCTGTCCGCCAGCCAGCGCTCGGGCTGGAAGGCCAGCGGGTCGGGAAAGTGCGCATCCGATACGGTGTCGTTGCGCATCACGCACCAGACGAGGGTGCCGGCCGGCACGGCGATGTCGCCGATGACCGTGTCGCGCAGCGCCTCGACGGGAAGGAAGGGCGCCACCGGCTTCAAGCGCATGGCTTCGCTGGCGCAGGCGCCCAGGTAGTCGAGGCTATCCATCTGCTCGATCGTGAACTGGGCCGCGTCGGGCGCCAGGCGCCGCACTTCGTCGCGCGCCTTCGCCAGAGTCTGCGGATTGCGCTGCAGCAAATAAATCATCCAGGACACCGTGTTGGCCGTTGTATCCTCGCCCGCCAGCAGCATGGTCAGCACATTGCCGGCCACGTTGCGGTCCGTCACGCCGCTGCCTTCCAGGTCGGCGGCGGCGATCATGGCTTCGAGCAGGTTGGGCGGATGCGCGCGGCGCGCCGGGTCGTGCGCCATGCGCGCGCGCGCCTGCTGCACCAAGTCCGCCACGGCGGCGGACAGGGCCGCCACGTCGCGGTCCAGCCGGCGGTCGATGGGCAGCTTGACATAGCGCCAGTACGGGAACATGGACAGGCTGCGCCGCGCCACGGCGGGCAGGATATCGTCCATGTGGCGCTGGATCACGTCTTCGCCCGATTCGAGCGTATTGACTTCCGTGCCGAAGGCCAGGCCGGCGATGATGTCGACCGTGTAGCGTTTCAGGTCGCCATCGAGGTCGATCGCCTGGCCTTGCGTGGCGGCCAGATGCCAGCGCCGCTGCAGGCGCTGCGCCACCGTCACCAGCGCGGGGAAGTAGGCTTTGATGGCGCCGGGCGCCATGCCGGCCATGACCATGCGGCGCTGGTTGCGCCATTCCGTGCCCTCGGCCAGGAACAGGCCGGGCACGCCGCCCATTTCGTCGGAGACCACCGAACTGCTCAGGGGGCGGCGAAACCCGTCGGGCCGGTCGCGCAGCACGGCGCCGACGGCCTCGCTGTCGGCCACCACCAGTACCAGGGTGCGGCCGAACCAGGCGCGCATGAAGGGGCCGTAGCGCTGTACCCATCGTTCTACGTCGCGGTGGATGCGCGTGAGCTTGAGCTGCAGGCTGTTGCCGACGATGGGCAAGGCGAAGGGCCCCGGCAGGCGGCGGATCTGGCGCAGGGGCGTGGCGACGGCGGGGGCGGCGTGGTCGAGTGGCGGCATGAACATCTCCTGTCGATACGGTAAAAGTACGAGGATTGCTTGCAATAATGGCCACACTCTACGCGATTGCGGCCCGTTTGTATTGAACGAATACGACATCGTGCGCGGCCAGAAATTGCCGGTACAATCGCCGCCATGCCAGCCGCCCCTACGCCCCTGACCCGTTTGATCGCCCCGCGCGCCCCGCGCGCCGCGCTCGCTTCCTGCGTGCGCGCCATCCTCGTGCGCGACACCACGGGCTGCGCGCCCTTGCCGCCGGCGCAGCGCCTGAACCGCTTTCCCGCCGCGCCCATGTGCAGCATCGTCTGGACCGTCGCCGGCCACGTGGAAGCGGCTGCGCCGGGCCTGTCGCTGCCGGACGTGCGCATGCCGCCCGCGCTGTTCGGCGGCCCCCGTTCGTATCCGCTGGTCAGCTACAACCCCGGCCCCGTGCACTCGTTTGTCGTGATGTTTTATCCGGCCGCCCTGCATGCGTTGACGGGCATATCGATGGATGCCTTGCTGGACCAGTTCCGCCCCCTCGGCGCGCTGTTCGATGCCGACTGGCTGGCCCTGTCCGACGCCGTGCTGGCCGCGCCGGACGATGCCGCCCGCGTCAGGCTGGTGGAGGATTTTCTCGCGCCGCGCTGGCTGCTGGCGCGCAAGAATGGCGACCAACCGGCCGGCGCCATCCAGGACTGGGTGCGCCGGCTGGGCGTGCAGGCCGCATCGACGGGCCTGGCCAGCAGCGCGCGCCATATCGAGCGGCGCATCAAGGCCTGGGCCGGCCAGCCCATGCGCACCTTGCGCCGCATGCGCCGCGCGGAACAACTGTTCCTCGACGAGCGCGGCGCCATCCTGCAGGGCACGGCGTCATGGTCCGACGTCGCCGCCAGCGGCGGCTACGCCGACCAGGCGCATTTCTGCCGCGAGACGCGCGAAATCACGGGCTTGAGTCCCACGGAACTGGCGCGCGCCATGAAAGAAGATGAAAGCTACTGGATCTACCGGATATGGGCGTAGGTCGGATTAGCTCGTAGAGCGTAATCCGACAACATTGTTGCAAGACGCTGGTGTCGGATTACGCGAGGCGTTGCCCCGCTAATCCGACCTACCGTCCGCTGTACATTTTGCCCTTGATCAGGCAGCTTCATGGCGCCTCGTGCCGGGCGCCATCATGGGAAAGCTGGCGTAGGTCGGATTCGCTCGTAGAGCGTAATCCGACAACCTCGTTGGCGCGGCCGGTGGTGGTGTCGGATTACGCAGGCGCTGCCCCGCTAATCCGACCTGCCGTCCGCTGTACATTTTGCTCTTGGATAAGGTTACTTCATGGTGCCCCGCGCCGGGCGCCATCATGGGAAAGCTGGCGTAGGTCGGATGAGCTCGTAGAGCGTAATCCGACAACCTCGTTGGCGCGGCCGGTGGTGGTGTCGGATTACGCGAGGCGTTGCCCCGCTAATCCGACCTGCCGTCCGCTGTACATTTTGCCCTTGATCAGGCAGCTTCATGGCGCCTCGTGCCGGGCGTCATCATGGGAAAGTTGGTGTAGGTCGGATTAGCGAGGCTTCGCCTCGCGTAATCCGACAATATTGTTGCAAGACGCTGGTGTCGGATTACGCGGCGTCCCGCCGCTCATCCGACCTACCGTTCCTTGTACACCTTGCCCTTGGATAAGGTCACTTCATGGTGCCCCGCGCCGGGGGCCATCATGGGGAAGCAGTTTTCCGCGCCGTGCACGCGCACGTCGAGGAAGTACGGGCCTTCGGACGCCAGGCAGGCGGCCAGTGCCCCGTCGAGTTCCTCGCGCCGGCTCACCGTGTGCGCCTGCCAGCCGAACGCGCGCGCCAGAGCGACGAAGTCGGGCAGCGCTTCGGTGTAGCTGTGGCTGTAGCGCCCGCCGTGTATCAGTTCCTGCCACTGGCGCACCATGCCCATGTAGCCATTGTTCGACAGCACCACTTTCACGGGCAGGCGGTGCTGCACGGCCGTGGCCAGTTCCTGGATATTCATCAGGATCGAGGCGTCGCCGCTGACGCACACGACGCACTTGTCCGGGTGGGCGATCTGCGCGCCGATGGCGGCCGGCAAGCCATAGCCCATGGTGCCGGCGCCGCCCGAGGTGAGCCAGCGGCGCGGCTGCTCGAAGCGCAAATGCTGCGCGGCCCACATCTGGTGCTGGCCCACGTCGGTGGAGACGATGGCGTCCCCGCCATTCATGCTGTCCAGCGCTGCCTGCAGCCGCCGCATCAGCGCCTGCGGCGCGATCACGTCCGGCGTGTCGTCGAACGCCAGCGAGTCCTGCGTGCGCCAGCCGTCGATGCGCTGCCACCACGGCTGGCGGTCCGCCAGCAATCGTCCGCGCAGCTGCGTCAGCAGGGCATTCAGCACGGGCGCGCAGTCGCCGCGCAGGGCCACGTCGGCGCGCACCACCTTGTGGATCGACGCCGGGTCGATATCGACGTGGATGACCTTTGCGCCGGGACAAAAGGCGTCCAGCCTGCCCGTCACCCGGTCGTCGAAGCGGGCACCCACGCAGACGATCAGGTCCGCATGGTGCATCGCCAGGTTCGCTTCCAGGGTGCCGTGCATGCCCAGCATGCCCAGGAAGGCGGGGTGCGAGGCGGGAAAGGCGCCCAGGCCCAATAAGGTCAGGGTGCACGGCGCGGCCGCCAGTTTCACCAGTTGTTGAAACGCGGCGCAGGCGGCGGGGCCGGAATTGACGAGGCCCCCGCCGCCATAGAACACGGGCTGGCGCGCGGCGGCGATCAGGCTGGCGGCCCGTTCAAGATCGGAGGCTGCCGGCATCGGCATCGGGGCCGGCGTGGCAGGGGCCAGCACCGTCGTTTCCCGCACCGGTGCCAGCTGCAGATCCTTGGGAAAGTCGACCAGCACAGGGCCGGGCCGGCCTTGCGTGGCCTGCGCGTACGCCTCGCGCACGACGGCCGCCGTTTCCTCTGCCGCGCGGATTTGCCGGTTCCACTTGGTGACGGGGCGCGAAATGCCCAGCGCGTCGCATTCCTGGAAGGCGTTCGTGCCGATGCTGGTGGTAGCCACCTGGCCGCTGATGCAAATCACGGGGATCGAATCGCACAGGGCGTCGAGCAAGCCCGTGGTGGTATTGCTCATGCCGGGGCCGGACGTGACGAAGACGACGCCGGGCCGGCCCGTGCTACGTGCGTAACCTTCGGCCGCGTGCACGGCCGCCTGTTCGTGGCGCACGAGAATATGGCGCAGGCGGGGCTGGGCGTGCAGCGCGTCGTACAGGGGCAGCACGGCGCCGCCCGGATAGCCGAAGACGGTATCGACGCCCAGCGCCAGCAGGGTGTCGATCAGGGTGCTGGCGCCGTTATGCGAGGCGCGCGCGAGGAGGGGAGCTGGATCGGGTTTCATGGCCTTATTTTCTGCCTGATGCGGCAGAAAAGGCTGCTGGTTTTCTCGTATAGAATGTGGTATTCAGCAAAATTTGCTGTGAAATAGGGAATTAACGGAATGAAGCTCGACAAATTCGACCTCGCCATCCTGACGGCCCTGCAGCAGGATGCCCGCATCAGCCTGCACGACCTGAGCGCCAAGGTGGGCCTGACCTCGTCGCCGTGCTGGGCGCGCATCAAGCGCATGGAAGACGATGGCGTCATCGAGGGTTATACGGTGAACGTCAACGCGGCCAAGGTGGGACTGGCCGATACCGTCATCGTGCAAGTCACCCTGGACGACCATTCCGACCAGGCCCTGTTCGAATTCGGCCACGCGCTGGCCATGATCCCGGAAGTGCTGGAAGCGTTTCTTGTGTCCGGCGACTACGATTACTACCTGCGCATCGCGGTGAGCGACACGCGCGACTACGAACGCCTGCTGCGCGAGCGCCTGTATAAAATTCCCGGTATCCGCCACAGCAAATCGAGTTTCGTGTTGCGCCAGCTCAAGCAAAGCTATCTTCCCTTGCAGCGCTGACTTTTGTTATCCCTTCCCAGCACGGCGGGAGTTTTTCCCTAGCCCATCCCCCGGTGGCTGTCCGATACTGGGCAGTAATAAAAAACACGATAAATCGGGGACCTGCATGAGACTGACCTTATTCGCGGCCGCCGCCATGGCGCTGTGCCAGGCGCAAGCCGCCGAGCTTGCCCATCCTGCCAACCTGGAGCCGGCGTACGATTTGCCCACCGTCATTATCACGGGCAGCATGCCGCTGCCCACCGTGGAGCGGCCGCGCGATGCCTTTGCCGCGCCCGTGCAGACGGCCAGCGCGCAGCAGATCGCCGGCAGCGGCGCGCTCGATATCTCCGCCTTCCTGCGCCGCAACCTGGGCAGCGTCTATGTGAACGAGGTGCAGAACAACCCCTTCCAGCCCGACGTCAGCTACCGCGGCTACACGGCCTCGCCCCTGCTGGGCACGCCGCAAGGACTTTCCGTGTACCTCGACGGCATGCGGCTGAACCAGCCGTTTGGCGATGTCGTCAGCTGGGATTTGATCCCGCGCATGGCCATCGCCTCGCTGACCCTGATGCCAGGCTCGAACCCCCTGTTCGGCCTGAATACCCTGGGCGGCGCGCTGGCCCTGCAGACCAAGGATGGCAAGAGCAATCCCGGCACAGCCGTCGAGGCGCGCCTGGGTTCGCATCAGCGGCGCGCCGTCGAGGTCGAACATGGCGGCAGCCATGCCAGCGGCTGGCACTGGTATGCGACGGGCAACCGTTTCAAGGAAGACGGCTGGCGCGACGATTCCCCGTCCGACGTGCGCCAGTTGTTTGGCAAGCTGGGCTGGAGCGATGCGCGCACGGACATCGCCGTCACCGTGGCCCACGCGGACAATGCGTTGACGGGCAACGGCTTGCAGGAGCAGCGCATGCTGGCGCGCGATTACCGCAGCGTCTACACCAAGCCGGACCTGACGGAAAACAGGTCGACCCTGCTGAACCTGACGGGCAAGCACCAGGCCGGCGCCGGCCTGCTCTTGTCCGGCAATGTGTACTACCGCAAGATCGACACGCACACGTTCAATGGCGACCTGAACGACGAGTCGCTCGACCAGTCCGTCTACCAGCCCGGCGCGGCCGAGCGGGCGGCCCTGGCGGCGGCCGGCTACACGGGCTTTCCCGCCAGCGGGGCGAACGCGTCGAATACGCCTTTCCCGAAGTGGCGCTGCATCGGCAACGTGCTGCTGAACGATGAACCGGCCGAAAAATGCAACGGCATGCTCAACCGCAGCCATACGCAGCAGGAAAACTATGGTTTGTCGGGTCAGTTCACGGCGCTGGCCGACCTGGCCGGGCAGCGCCACGCCGTCACGGTCGGCGCCGCCTTCGATGCCAGCCACGCCACGTTTCGCCAGACCAGCCAGTTCGGCTATCTGAACCCGGACCGCAGCATCACGCCCGTCGACTTCTTTGCCGACGGTACGGAAATCGACGACGACGGCACGCCCGTCGACAACCGCGTCGACTTGAGCGGGCGCATGCGCACGTGGAGCGTGTATGCGAGCGACAGCATGGCGCTGAATCAAGCATTGACCTTGACCATCTCCGGCCGCTACAACCGCAGCACCGTGCGCAACCGCGACGCCATCACGCCCGGCGGCGGCAGCGGCTCGCTCGATGGCGACCACCGTTTCAGCCGCTTCAATCCCGCCATCGGTCTGGCCTATGCGCCGGCCGATGGCGTGAGCGCCTATCTCGGCTACAACGAAGGCAGCCGCACGCCGACGGCCATCGAACTCGGCTGCGCCGACCCGGACAACCCGTGCCGCCTGCCCAACGCCATGGCGGGCGATCCGCCCTTGAAACAGGTCGTCACCAAGACGTGGGAAGCGGGTCTGCGCGGCAAGCTCGCCGACGTGGCCCGCTGGAGCGCCGGCGTGTTCCGCGCGGAAAACCACGACGATATCCTGTTCGTGGCCGACAATCAGGCCGGTTTCGGCTACTTCAAGAATTTCGGCAAGACGCGCCACCAGGGCGTGGAACTGGCGGCGGGTGGCAAGGCCGGTGCGCTGGACTTCGGCGTTAACTACACGTGGCTGCAGGCGACGTATCAAAGCCGGGAGCTCGTCAACGGCAGCGCCAACAGCAGCAGCGATGCGCAGGCGCCCGGCCTGGAAGGCAATATCGTCATCACGCCCGGCAACCGGATACCGCTGACACCGAGCCATATCTTCAAGGCGCACGTGGACTATCAGGGCGGACGCGACTGGACGGTGGGCCTGGCCATGACGGCCGTGTCGAGTTCCTACGCGCGCGGCAATGAAAACAACCGGCACCAGGCGGGCGGCCCGGCCTACCTGGGCGCGGGCAAGAGCGGCGGCTACGCCGTGGTGGAGCTGAACGGCAACGTCCAGCTGACGCCACGGCTCAGCGTGTTCGCCCAGGTGAATAATCTGTTCGACCGCCAGTACGCGACGGCGGCGCAACTGGGCGCCACGGGCTTCGACGCCAACGGCAATTTTGCCGCCCGGCCATTGCCCGCCGTGAACGGCGACTATCCGATGGTCAACGCGACGTTCTATGCGGCCGGCGCGCCGCGCAGCGTGAATGCGGGTCTGCGCTACGCGTTTTAAGGCTGGACGTGCTCGATGACGCCATTGCGCAGCGCCAGGTGCACGAGGGCTGCGGGGCCGGGCACGTCGAGCTTTTCCTTTATGCAGGTCTGGTGGTTGGCCACCGTCTTGCTGCTCAGGTGCAGCAGGCGGGCGCAGTCGGCGGCGCTGCGGCCTTCGGCCAGCAGGCGGAAGATTTCGAATTCGCGCTGGCTCAGGCTGCTCAAACGCTGCGCTTCCATGCGGGCCGTACCGTGCAGCACGCCAGGTACGCTGTGCGGATCGAGGTAGCGCCGGCCCGCGTGGGCCGCGCGCACGGCGTCGACCAGGTGTTCCGGGTCGGCCTGCTTGCTGACGAAGCCGCAGGCGCCGCCGTCCAACGCACGCGCGATCAGCTGCGGCGTGTCGTGCATGGTAAACACGAGCACGCGCGCGCCTGCGTCGCGCGCGAGCAGCTTGCGCAGCAATTCCAGGCCGCCGATGCCGGGCATGGACAAATCCGTCACGCAGACGTCGGGCGCGTGCTCCTGGTACAGGGCATACGCCGTTTCGCCATTGCCGGCCTCGGCCACGACGGCGATGTCGCCGCCCTGTTCCAGCAGCCGCCGGTAGCCCGTGCGCACCACCGGGTGGTCGTCGACCAGCATCACGCGGATCGGGGTCATGGCCGCGTTCATGCCGCACCGGCCGCCAGCGGCATCGCCACTTCGATGCGCAAGCCGTTGCCCAGCGCGCTGATCCAGCGGATATGGCCGCGCAGGCCGGCCACGCGCTCGCGCATGCCCAGCATGCCGAAGCCATCTGCTGGCGTTCTATCCGGACCAAAACCCTGGCCATTGTCTTCGATGGCCAGGTGCAGCACGCCGTGCGCATCGGCGCGCAATTCCACCGTGGCACGGTCGGCGCCCGCGTGGCGCGCCACGTTCGTCAAGCCTTCCTGCACCAGGCGGTAGACGGCGGTGGCGGTGCAGTCGTCGAGGCTGGCGGGGACGGCGTGCGGCGCGAAATGGCAGGCGATGCCGTGCTGCTGGGCCCAGCTGTCGCACAGCGCCTGCAGGGCCGGCGCCAATCCCAGGCTGTCGAGCACGGGCGGACGCAGCCGGCGCAGCATCGTGCGCACCATCGCATGCAGCGCTTCCGACGAGCGGGCGATGCTGGCCGCGCAGGCCTGCACGTTCGCCTGGTCGCCGTCGCGCGCGCGCAGGATGTAGCTGGCGGCGGCGCGGATGGCCGTGCAGTCCTGTCCCACTTCATCGTGCAGCTCGCGCGCCAGCGCGCAGCGCTCCTCTTCCTGCGCGCGCAGCAGGCGCTGCGTGAGGGCGCGGTTTTGCGCCAGCAGCAGCGCCACCTGGCGTCCGCGCCGCACGGCAAAGCCGGCCAGCGCCAGCGTCAGCAGCAACAGGCTCAGGGCCAGTTCATCGAGTTGCCAGCGTTCCTGGCGCCAGAGCGCGTGCGTCAGCCGTTCGGCCAGGTCCAGCCTGGCGGCCAGCAGGAAAAAAGCCAGTGCCAGCGCGCAGCACACGAGGATGCGCCGGGCCGGCCGCGTGCCTGCGCGGCCGCTGCCGGCCAGTTGGTAGTGTTCCATGATGCTGCTCCCTGAGCACGGTCGATCTCTTTGTTGTGCAAGCTTCATGCCATCGGCGCAGGGGTCTCTGGGGGGCGCGTCATGCGGGGCAGGGGAGGGGATGACTGTTCCAGGATGGAACAGGTGTACCGCGATGTGACGGTGGGCGCTTGCGCTGGCCGCAGGCACGGTTTTCGAGCTTATCTGAAGTCGCGCCGGCACGCTGGCGCGCACGCCTGCAGTGCGATGCATTGTTGTTCCAATGTAACGTTGAGCTTACTCAAACTTTCATAGATAAAACAAAACAAAGTTTCGCAGGCTTAGATAAAAAATAAATAAATGATATTAAAAATATGATATTTGTTTTATGCGATTTGCTATATTTGTTGACACTTTTGTGAAAAAGCTGAAAGCGGGCACCAGACCTGCCGACCTATCTATCCACAACAAACAAGGGAATAGAATGAATCGTCCATCACATGCGCGGGTATCACCCGCCACCGTCTATCCGCCCGCTACCCGCGGCCGCACCACCGTCCTGGCCGCGCTGGCCGCCGTGTCCGTGCTGGTCTCGGCGCCGGCCATGGCCGATGTCCTGACCTTCGATAATTTGCGTCCCGACGTGTATGAAAGCGGCCAGACGCTCAATACGTCGAGCTACAATCTGCGGTTCCTGGCCGATCCGACCACGGCTGCCGGCGGCGGCGTCAGCGGCGTGGGTGCCATCCTCGATGGCCGCGCGGGTTCGTCGTGCGATATCGCCGCCTGCCCGCAGGGTGCCACCGGCAACTACCTGGCCATCCTCAACGATGGCGGCGTGAATTTCGCGCGTGCCGACCGCCAGGCGTTCAGCCTGGCCGGATTCGACTATTCCTTCATCGCCCCCGTCTCCGGCTTGCCCAACATGCAGTGGGGCGAACTGCAGCTGAGCGGCACCCTCAGCAACGGCCAGGTGGTCAGCACCTCGCTGGCGTTTCCCGGCCAGGGCAGCGATGGCAATTACCATTTCCAGGGCGCTTCCCTGCTGGGCGGTTTCAGCAACTATGCGTTTACGGGCCTGACCTTCAACGCCTGCATTTTCAATGACACTGGCGTGTGCAGCAATTCCATCGATTTCCCCGCCTTTAACCAGGGCCAGTTTGCGCTCGACAATATCAACGTCAGCGCCGTGCCGGAACCGTCGACCTACCTGCTGCTGCTGGCCGGCCTGGGCGCCATCGGCATGCTGTCGCGCCGCCGCGCCCGCAAGTTCGCCGCGTTCACCGTGCAAGGAGCGTGAGATGAAATTACGTCCCGTTTCACTCGCCATCCTCCTGCTGGCCGCCAGCCTGGCGCAAACGGCGCAGGCGCAGGAACGCCGTTCCTACATCGTGCAGCTGGTCGACAAGCCGGCTGCCACCTACACGGGCCAGGTCGACGGCCTGGCCGCCACCAAGCCGGCCCCGGGCGCGCGCATCAACGTGGGCGCCGCCGACGTGCAGGCCTATTTGAGCTACCTCGACAGCAAGCAGGCCGCCGTGGCCGGCACCGTCAGCGCGGCTGAAATCACGCACCAGTACAGCGTCGTCTTCAACGGTTTTTCCGCCTTGCTGACGGACGATGAAGTGCGGGCCCTGAAGAAAAACAGCGGCGTGGCCAGCATCAGCGCCGACTCCATCCTGCAGCTCGACACCACCTACACGCCCAGCTTCCTGGGCCTGGACAAGCCGGGCGGCCTGTGGGAGCAGCTGGGCGGCAAGGCGCACGCGGGCGAAGACATCGTCATCGGCATCGTCGACAGCGGCATCTGGCCCGAGAACACGGCCTTTGCCGACCGCCTTGACGAGAACGGCGTGCCCAGCCACAGCGGCAGCAATGTCGTGTACGGCGCGCCGCCGGCCAGCTGGCAAGGCACGTGCCAGACGGGCGAGGGATTCTCCGCCGAGAATTGCAACAACAAGTTGATCGGCGCGCGCTACTACCGCGCTTCCACGGCGGCGCTGCACTGGACGGAGTTCCTGTCGCCGCGCGATTCCGTCGCCGGCCTGACGGGGCACGGCGGCCATGGCACGCACACGGCCTCCACGGCCGGCGGCAACAATGGCGCCATCGCCACCTCGAACGGTGTGTCGCTGGGCAAGGCCTCGGGCATGGCGCCGCGCGCCCGTATCGCCGCCTATAAAGTCTGCTGGACGGCCGCTTCGACTGGCCGCAACGGCTGCGCCACGGCCGACAGCGTGGCCGCCATCGACCAGGCGGTCAAGGATGGCGTCAACGTCATTAACTTCTCCATCGGCCCGAACGCGGGCGGCGGCGCCTTCGACGAACCGACGGAAGTCGCCTTCCTCGGCGCGGCGGCGGCCGGCGTCTTCGTCGCCACCTCCGGCGGCAATTCCGGTCCATCCACGCCGGCGCCCGACGTGCCGGCGCCCGTCTCGCACATCAGCCCCTGGCTGGCAACGGTGGCCAATTCCACCCACAACCGCCTGTACGCGGGCAACGTCATCCTCAGCAACGGCAGCAAGCTGGAAGGCGCATCGAGCAACGCGAAGACGCCGGCGCTGCCGCTGATCCGCTCGCGCGACGCGGGCCTGGCTGGCGTGTCGCCGACGGACGTCAATCTGCTGCGCTGCTTCGGCGCGGCCGATGCCGCCCCGGCTTATCTGGACCCGGCGAAAGTGGCGGGCAAGATACTCGTGTGCGACCGCGGCGGCAACGTGCTGGTCAACAAGAGCGCGAATGCCAAGACGGCGGGCGCGGCGGGCGTGGTCATCGCCAACGTGGCCGGCGGCGCCAATACCATCATCAATCAGGCGCACGTGCTGTCGACCGTGCACCTGGCGCAGGCGCAGGGCGACGCGCTGAAGGCGTTCATGGCGGCCAATCCGGACGGCACGGCGGCATTGGGCGAAATCCACACCATCGCCGACACCACGGTGCAGGCGCCGATCGTCAGCGACCGCTCCTCGCGCGGGCCGAACGTGGCCAACGCGAACATCCTGAAACCCGATCTGTCGGCGCCCGGCACCAACATCCTGGCCGGCGTGACGGCCGACCTGACGCCGGCGCAGCGCGATGCCGTGGCCGCCGGTGGTGTGGCGCCAGCAGCGGAGTGGGATTTCTATTCCGGCACCTCGATGGCCAGTCCGCACGTGGCCGGCGTGGCGGCGCTGCTCAAGCAGCAGCATCCGAGCTGGTCGCCCGCGGCCATCAAGTCGGCGCTGATGACGACGGCGTTCAGCACGTATCCCGATGGCTTGAACGGTTCCGTGTCGTGGGATGCCACGGCGAAGAACTCGGGCCAGTTGCCGTGGGGCCAGGGCGCCGGCCACATCGCGCCGAACGGCGCCGCCGATCCCGGCCTCGTGTACGACGTGTCGGAAATCGACTATGCGCGTTTCTTGTGCGGCCTGAACCTGAAGGTCTACAGTCCCGCCACCTGCCAGGCCGTCGGCACCATTCCCGCCTACAACCTGAATCTGGCGTCGCTGACGGCGGCCAACGTACTGGGCACGCAAGTGCTGACGCGCACGGTGACCAACGTGGGTGCCAGCAGCGCCGTCTACAACGTCTCGGCCAGCCTGCCCGGCTACACGGTGGCGGTGACGCCAACGAGCCTGAGCCTGGCGCCGGGCGCCAAGGCGCAGTACCAGGTCAAGCTGACGCGCACCACGGCGCCGGCCAATACCTGGACCTACGGCGCCCTGAGCTGGACGGATGGCACGCACACGGTGCGCAGCCCGCTGACGGCGCGCGGCACCTCGCTGGCCGCCATTCCGCTGGTCAGCAGCGAAGCGGCCACGGGCAGCAAGGTGCTGACCCTGGGCACGGGCTTCTCGGGGGCGCTGGTCGGCGTCAAGTCGGGTCTCGTCGAAGCCGTGCGCCAGACGCGCACGATCGGCCAGGCGACGACGGGCGCTGCCGCATCGGCTGCCTGCAAGGCGGGCGGCGCCACGGGTGTGAACGTGCACAACGTGGTGATCCCGGCCGGCACCCTGGCGGCGCGCTTTGCCACCTACGACGCGGAAACGACGGGCGGCGCGAATACCGACATGGACATGGAGGTCTACAACGCCGCCAATGTACTGGTCGGCAGCAGCGGCAATGAAAGTTCCAATGAGCAGGTGGAACTGCGCCTGCCGGCCGCCGGCACGTACAAGGTGTGCGTGATCGGCTTTGCGCCGCAAAACGGCCAGGCCGACTACACCCTGTCGTCGTGGGTGCTGGCGCCGGGCTTGAACAACGGCAACTTCAAGGCGCTGATGCCGGGCACGGCCTACACGGGCGGCACGGCGACGGTCTCCCTGAGCTGGTCCAACCTGGCCGAAGGCAAGCGTCACCTGGGCGCCGTCGGCTATCAGGTCGCTGGCGTGGTGCAGGGCGTCACGGTGGTCGAGGTCAATACCAACGATCCCGTGCCGCTGTTCCAGAACGCGCGCAGCGCCAGGCCGGTGCCGGCCGAATAAGCCGCTCATGGTATGAACACAAGGTGTGCCTTCGGGCACGCCTTTTTTTATGCACTCACCCCCGTTCGGGAGGAATAGCACTTGCATGGCGGTAACGCCCCCGGTATCTTGTCGGATAGCCATGGCTTTGTGTCCTGGCATTCTTGGGGAGTCGCGCGTGACCAGTTTCCGCACCAATACCGACCGCCTGCTGGAAGTGCGCCTGCAGGATGAAAAAGTGCTGGCGATTGCCGGCGCGATGGTCGCCTACACGGGCAGCATCAAATTTGAAAAATCCCTGCTGGGCGGCGAGGGCATCTTCGGCGCGCTCAAGCGCAAGGTGACGAACGAAGGCATGCAGGTGATGCAGGCCGCCGGCACGGGTACCGTGTTTTTCGCGCAGAATGCGGCCGAAATCACCGTCATGGCGCTGGCCGGCGAAAAGCTGACTATCGAAAGCAGCAGCCTGCTGGCCTACGACACGAGCCTGAAGACGGGTACCAGCTTTGCGGGCCTGCGCGGCGCCAGTTCCGGCCAGGGCCTGTTTTCCACCACCGTCGAAGGCCACGGCAACCTGGCCGTCATTTCGCGCGGCAACCTGATCATGCTGGAAGTGACGCCGGCGCACCCGCTGCGCGTGGACCCGGACGCCTTCGTCGGCTTCAAGGGCGATATCCGCCAGGAATTCGTTTTTGATGTCAACTGGCGCACCATGATCGGCCAGAGCTCGGGCGAATCGTACCAGCACAAATTCACAGGCCAGGGCGTGGTGTTCATCCAGCCCGCCGAACGTTAAGTCAGCGAGGACCCGCGATGCCTGTCTATCAGCAAATCAATGAAAAGATGCTCGAGGTTAAACTCGGCAATGAAGAAGTGTTCGCCCGCAAGGGCGCCATGGTGTCCTACCAGGGCGACGTGGCGTTCAGCCGCTCCTTTCTGGCCGGCCAGGGCGTGCAAAGCCTGGCCATGCGCGCCGTCACGAACGAGGGCTATGCCCTGATGTCGGCGCGCGGCACGGGCAGCGTGTTTTATGCGCAGGGCGGCCTGTTCGTTACCATCGTCCCCGTGCGCGGCGAAACGTTCTATGTGGAAAGCGAATCCCTGCTGGCCTTCGATGGGCGCCTGACGGCCGGCACCATGTTCCTCGGCAACCAGGGCGGCGTGCAGGGCGTGGTGCGCGGCATGGCCTCGGGCCAGGGCTTGTTTACCACTACCTTGCAAGGCACGGGCGAAGTGGCGATTTTGTCCGACGGCAATGCCATCGGCTTGCCCGTCACGCCGGACGTGCCCGTCTTCGTCGACCCGCAAGCGTATATCGGCCACACGGGCCAGCTGAGCTCGACCATCGTCACGGACCTGAACTGGAAAACCTTTGTCGGCCAGGCGTCCGGCGAATCGTACCAGGTGAAGTTTACGGGCCAGGGCACGGTCTACATCCAAGCGAGCGAAAGGTAAGCCATGACGATTTACAATCCCGATACCTTGCCGAAGAACGATAACCTGAACCGTTTTTCGTATGTCATCGATGTCAAGGAACAGATCTTCATTCGCAAGGGCAAGATGATTGCCTTCTATGGCGAGCTGCGCTTCGAAGCCATGGGCAGCAGCGTGCTCGACCTGATCGTGCGCAATGCCTTCAATGCGCCGAAGTATGTGCACCACTTTGTCGTGGCGCAAGGGCAAGGTCAGTTGATCCTGGGCGACAACGGCAACGACCTGGCGTGCTACGACCTGGACAACGCCAACATGACCATCCGCGCGAAAAACCTGCTGGGGTTTACCAAGGACGTGATTTGCCAGGAATCGACCTTGCCCGGCTATCTGACCATGATAGGCACCGGTAAAGTGATCGCCTCGTCGAACGGCCCCGTGCACTTCCTGGAATTGCCGTGCCGCGTGGACGAGCAGGCCGTGCTGGGCTGGGCCGATTGCCCCAGCCCCTCGTATCACTACGATTACGCCCACGTGCAGGGCTGGGCCTCGGCCGCCGGCGCGCTCACGGGTTTTACCCTGTCGGGCGAGGAAAAGCAGATCGACTTCACGGGTGCCGGCACGGTGCTGGTGCAGTCGTCCGAGCTGGACGTGACGGGCAGCTCGGCCCTGATGCAGCTGCTGGCGCAACTGCCGCTGCTGGGCAAGGAAGACCTCGGTACCTTGAGTCTTTCCGTGCAGCAGCAGATGAAGGACAGTCGTTAAGACCAGGAAGTTCAAGAGTACCTGACCGAACCGTAGCGAGCGGAAGGGAGAGGTAGCCGAGAAGCGCAACCGTACTGAAGTACGGTGAGCATCGCAGGCTGCCTATACCGACGCGCAGTAGGTTCGGTCAGGTACTCAAGGCCGCGCCCAGCCGGGCGGCCGCTTCTCTAAAAAGGCGGCAACGCCTTCCTCCGCATCCTCTTCCATCATATTGCGCGCCATCACGTCGCCCGCATACGCATACGCCTCGTCCAGCGGCAGCTGGCGCTGCCGGTAGAACATCTGCTTGCCGTAGCGGATGGCCGTCGGGCTTTTCGCCATGATCTGCTGCGCCAGGCGCGCCACGGCCTCGTCGAGCGCCGCGTCGGCTACCGTTTCATTGATCAGGCCCCAGTCGGCGGCCGTGTCGGCGTCGATGAAGCGGCCCGTCACCAGCATGTCGAAAGCCCGCTTGGGCGACACATTGCGCGACAGGGCGACGGACGGCGTGGCGCAAAACAGGCCCACGTTGATGCCGGACACGGCAAAGCGGGCGGACGCGCCCGCCACGGCCAGGTCGCAGCTGGCGACCAGTTGGCAGCCGGCCGCCGTGGCGATGCCATGCACGCGGGCGATCACGGGCACGGGCAAGGTTTGAATGGCTTGCATCACGCGCGAGCATTGCGCGAACAGGGTTTGATAGTAATCAAGCTGGCGCGTGGCCTGCATCTGGCGCAAATCGTGGCCCGCGCAAAACGCCTTGCCTTCGGCGGCCAGCACCACGCAGCGCACGTGCGGCTGCTGCGCGATGGCATCAAACGCTTCCTGCAGCGCGGCCAACATGGCTTCCGACAGGGCATTGAATTGCAGGGGACGGTTCAGGCGCAGGGTGACGAGCCCACCCTCGTCCTCGCGCAGCACCAGCGGCGCCTCGGTATGTTCTAAAACGGTCATGCGGTCTCCAGTGGCCTGATGGCCTGTTTTTATGGAAAAGCTTACTTGGCGGCGTTGACGCTGCCGATGCCCGCGATCGACTTGTGCACGATCTTCGGCTTGCCGTAATACGTCAGTTCGCCCATGCCGCGCACCACGGCGTTCAGCTCGCCCGAGGAATACACTTTGACGGAGCCGATGCCCTCGAAATTGACGTCGACGTTTTTCGCCAGCAAGGCTTTCGTATCGACTTCGCCCACGCCCTGCGCCTTCAGGCGCAGCCAGTCGACCTGGCCATCGGCGGCCAGGCGGCCCGCGCCCTTGTAGCTGATGTCGACTCTTGGACCATTGAGCTTGGTCAAGATCTTCTCGCCCGCGCCTTCCGCGATCAGCTTGCGCAAGGTGGGCATGGTGATAATGATGCGCGGGTCGCCCTCGGTCTTCTTGATATCTTTATCCTTCATGGAAATTTTCAGCTCGCCATCGACCACTTCCGTGATCACGCCGCTGAGGAATTTCTGGTCGCCGCGCAGCAGCAGGCTTTGCTCCTTGCCCGATTCCACTTCCATGCTGATGGGGCCGCGAATGTCGATGGCGTTGAAGGCGGCGACCGTGCGGGTTTGCTCGTCGGCATGCGCGACGGTAGCGAGGCAAGCGAGGGACAGGACTGGCAACAGGAACAGAGGACGCATGGCGGTTTCCTTGAGTAGTTGATCAGTGTATTCTATGTTGCAACATCTCCAACGGGGAGAAATTTGCAATGAACGGCGCAAATCGCGGCGCGGATGACACGCCGCCATCGCCCAGCCGCGCGCCCGCGAAGGCGCCATTGGTCTATGCTATGGCGTACCGCGTCCTGGAGAGCAGATGAAAAATTATCACAAAGAAGATTATCCCGTCGCCGATATCCGCCGCTTCCTCGAGCCGGGCCCGGTGGTGCTCGTCAGTTCAACGTGGCAGGGCGAAAGCGACGTCATGACCATGGCCTGGCATATGCTGATGGAATTTACGCCATCGTTGCTGGGCTGCTTTATTTCCGACGCGAACCACAGCTATGAAATGATCAAGCGCAGCATGGAGTGCGTGATCAACCTGCCCACGGCCGACATGGTCGACCAGGTGGTCGCCATCGGCAATTGCAGCGGCGAAGACACGGACAAGTTCACGGCCTTCGGCCTGACGCCGCAGCCGGCCGAGCTGGTGGGCGCGCCGCTGATCACCGAGTGCTACGCCAACTTCGAATGCAAGCTGGCCCAGGTGGCGGGCAACCCGAAGGGCGGCTTCTTCATCTTCGAGTGCGTGAAAGCCCACGTGGCCACCTCGCCCAAGCTGCCCGAAACCCTGCACTACCGGGGCAACGGCGAGTTCATGGTGTCGGGCCGCACGATCAGCCGCAAGAGCCTGATGAAACCTGAAATGTCGTAGGTCGGATTAGCGCGGCTATGCCGCGCGTAATCTGACGACATTGTTGACGCTTAAATCACCCCCTGCGCCAGCATCGCATCGGCCACTTTGACGAAGCCGGCGATATTCGCGCCATCCACATAGCTGACGGAACCATCGGCGCGCGTGCCGTATTGCTTGCACGCGGCATGGATGCCCTGCATGATCTGCAGCAAACGCGCGTCGACTTCTTCGCGCGGCCAGGAAATGCGGGCCGCGTTCTGGCTCATTTCCAGGCCGGAAGTGGCCACGCCGCCCGCATTGCTGGCCTTGCCCGGCGCGTACAGCACGCCGGCCGCCTCGAAGGCCTTGGCTGCCTCGATAGTGGTGGGCATGTTGGCCCCTTCGGCCACGCACTGCACGCCATTGGCGATGAGCAGGCGCGCATCGGCGATATCGAGCTCATTTTGTGTGGCGCAGGGCAGGGCGATGTCGACCGGCACATGCCATGGCGACACGCCCGCTTCGAAGCGCACGCCCGTGCGCGCGGCGTAATCGCTCACGCGGCCATACAGATGGTTCTTGACCTCCATCAGAATGGCCAGCTTTCCCGGCGTAAAACCGTCTTCGTCGATTACGGTGCCGCTCGAATCGGAGACGGTGATGACTTTCGCGCCCATGGCCATGGCTTTTTCCACCGCGTACTGCGCCACGTTGCCGGAGCCGGAAACGGACACGCGCATGCCTTCGAACGAGCGGCCCCGCGTCTTCAGCATTTCTTGCGCAAAATACACGGTGCCGTAGCCCGTCGCTTCCGGCCGCATCAGCGAACCGCCGAAGCTGGCGCCCTTGCCCGTAAACACGCAGTCGGCGCGGTTGCTGAGCTTTTTCATCATGCCGGCCATATAGCCCACTTCGCGCCCGCCCACGCCGATGTCGCCGGCCGGCACGTCCGTATCCGCACCCACGTGACGGAACAGTTCGCTGACAAACGCCTGGCAGAAGCGCATCACTTCGCCCGGGCTCTTGCCCTTCGGATCGAAATCGGCGCCGCCCTTGCCGCCGCCCATGGGTAACGTGGTCAGCGCATTCTTGAACGTCTGTTCGAAGGCAAGGAATTTCAGCACGGACAGGGTGACGGAAGGGTGGAAGCGGATGCCGCCCTTGTATGGCCCGATGGCCATGCTGTGCTGGATGCGGTAGCCGCGGTTGACTTGCACCTGCCCATGGTCATCGACCCACGACACGCGGAACATCACCACGCGCTCCGGCTCGATCAAGCGTTCCAGCAAGCCTTGTTCCGCGTATTTCGGGTGCTGTTCCAGGAACGGCCACAAGCTCTCCATGACTTCGGTGACGGCTTGCAGAAACTCGGGCTGACCTGGATTGCGTGCGGCGACATGCTGGACATACTCGTGAGCAGATGCGTATTTCATCAGAATTCCATGGAGGTAATCGGTTATTTGGGCAACTATCATCGCAGATTTCGCACAAAAATGGTGCAGAAATTTGGTTTTGAGGGGTTTCTGCTACATTGTGGGGAGTTTTCAGGACACTGCGGCCGATGCGAGCAGTAAACGACAACGCCAGCCCGAAGGCTGGCGTTGTCGTTGCAAGCTTGGCTGGTCAAGCCGGGATGGGCATCACCCCGCCATGCTGCGCAGGATCAAGCCCGTGATGTAGGCGCCATAGGTGCCCAGCGCGTAGCCGAGCACGGCCAGCAGGACGCCCACGGGGGCCAGGGCCGGGTGGAAGGCGCTGGCGATGACGGGGGCCGAGGCGGCGCCGCCGATGTTCGCTTGCGATCCGACGGCCATGAAGAACAGGGGCGCGCGGATCAGCTTGGCGACGAGCAGCATCAGGCCGCCGTGCACGGCGATCCAGATCAGGCCCAGCAGGAACAGGAAAGGCTTGTCGAACAGGGCTTTCAAGTCCATGTGCATGCCGATGGTGGCCACCAGCACGTACAGCATGGCCGAGCCGATGGTCGAGGCGCCCGCGCCTTCCAGGCTGCGCGCCCGGGTAAAACTCAGCAGCAGGCCGAAGGTGGTGGCGAGCACGACGATCCAGAAGAAGTTCGACGTCAGGCTGTAATCCTGCAGGCGCCATTCTGCCGGCAGGGTGGTGATCCAGCTGATGATGGGGCCGGCCAGGAAATGCGACAGGCCCGTCACGCCCAGGCCCACGCCGAGGATGATCATGATGTCGGTCAGATTGGCGACGCGTGCATGCTGGGCCCGGTAGCTTTCGATGCTGTCCTTGAGCGCATTGATGGCCGTCAAGTCGGCACCGGTCCAGCGGTCGAAGGCGCCCGCGCGGCCGGCCAGGAACAGCAGCACGGCCGTCCAGACGTTGGCCACGAGCACGTCGACGGCGACGAACTGGCCGAACAGGGTGGCGTCCACTTCAAACACTTCCTTCATGGCGGCCTGGTTGGCGCCGCCGCCTATCCACGAGCCGGCGACAGTCGTCATGCCGCGCCAGGTGTCGCCCGCCACCGTTTCCGGGTGGATCAAACGCAGCGCCTCGAACGAGACGAGGGCGCCCAGCATGACGCCGAGGGTGCCGGTCAAAAACATGATGATGGCCTTGGGCCCCAGGCGGACGATGCCGCCGAAATCGATGGCCACGCACAGCAGCACCAGCGCGCTGGGCAGCAGGTAGTCGCGCGCCACGGCGTACAGGCCGGAAGCGTTGCCGTCGATGATGCCGAAGGTGTTGAGCAGCGCCGGGATCAGGTAGCACATCAGCAGCGACGGGATATAGGCGTAGAACTTTTTCCAGAAGCCGTTGGCGCGCGAGGCGGTCCAGAAGACGCCCCCCAGGGTCATGGCGAGCAGGCCGAGGACGACGGCATCGTTGGTGATCAGGGCGGGTGTGGCAGGTGGCATCGGGGATTCCGGTGAACGTGTCAGGGACGCACCGGATGCCGATAACGGCCCCGGGCGCAGGGTGGCCGTATCGTATAGCAATGTTGAAGCTTAAACAAATTGTTTAAGCGGTGGTCTGCAGATTTTTTCTTGTCAAATCAAACACTTGTAAACTGCTCGCCACCGCGCGCGCCAGACTGGTGGTTACAAATAGCGCGCCAGCAAGGCTTTATTTAGCGCCCCGTCGAGTTCGATGTGCACGAAGTGGCCGCTGCCTGGCGCCACCTGGATTTCGCTGCCGTCATCGGCCAGCATGCGGGCGATGGTGAAGTCGCGGTTGCCGCCCGGGTGCAGGGCTTCGATGCGGTCGCCCACGGCGAAGCGGTTTTTCACGTCCACCCTGGCCCAGCCATCCGTCACGCTCAGCACGTCGCCCACGTACTGGCTGCGGTCCGCCTCGGACGCGCCGCGCATGTAGTTCTGGTGCGTCTGCGTGTGGTGGCGCTGGTAAAAACCGTCCGTGTAGCCGCGGTTGGCCAGGCCTTGCAGCTGGCCCAGCAGGCTGATATCGAAGGGGCGGCCCGCCACGGCGTCGTCGATGGCCTGGCGGTAGACTTGCGCCGTGCGCGCCGCGTAGTACAGCGACTTGGTGCGGCCCTCGACCTTCAGCGAATCGACGCCGATCTTGACCAGGCGCTCGATGTGCTCGACGGCGCGCAAGTCCTTCGAATTCATGATGTAGGTGCCGTGCTCGTCTTCGAGGATGGGCATCAGCTGGCCCGGGCGCTGCGCTTCTTCGATGAAGTAGGGCTGGTCGGCCAGCGGGTGGCGCGGCTGCTGGTGCAGGGCGGAAAACGCGTTATTGTCGGCCTCGGCCAGCGCCTGATGAAATTCCAGCGGCACCACCTGCATGCCGCCCAGGTCGCCGCTGGCGTCTTCGGCGGTATTTTTCACCTTGTAATCCCAGCGGCAGGAATTCGTGCATGTGCCCTGGTTCGGGTCGCGGTGGTTGAAATAGCCGGACAGCAGGCAGCGGCCCGAATAGGCGATGCACAAGGCGCCATGGACGAACACTTCGAGTTCCATTTCCGGGCAGCGCTGGCGGATTTCCTCGATCTCGTCGAGCGACAGTTCGCGCGACAGGATCACGCGGGTCAGTCCCATGCGGTGCCAGAACTTCACGTCGGCCCAGTTGACGGCATTCGCCTGCACCGATAAGTGCACGGGAATCTCCGGCCACTTGTCGCGCACCATCATGATCAGGCCCGGATCGGCCATGATCAGGGCGTCGGGGCGCATGGCGATCACCGGTTCCATGTCGCGCAGATACGTTTTCAGCTTGGCGTTGTGGGCAAAGATATTGCTGGCGACAAAGAATTGCTTGCCGCGCGCATGCGCGCCATCAATGCCTTCTTGCAAGGCTTGCAAGGTCGAAAAATCGTTATTGCGCACGCGCAAGCTGTAGCGCGGCTGGCCCGCGTAGACGGCGTCGGCGCCATAGTCGAAGGCGGCATGCATCTTGGCCAGGGAGCCGGCAGGCAGGAGGAGTTCGGGAGCGTGGCGCATGGGATGGGCAAAGCCGGCGATTGTAGGCGGGCTGGCGCCGGATTGCCTTGCCTTGGGTCAAGGGATTGACATCCGATGCCCGGCAACGTCAGACGTAAGGCGTGCCCGCCAACGCTGCCTTCAGACCGACATGCCCCTGGTCCACCAAAGACAGAAAGCAGGTCTTGGCCAGCTGTGTGTCGCCATGCTGGCGGAAGTGCCGGTGCGCTTCGATCAGGGCCGTGCTCCAGGTGGCCAGCAGCAGGCTGGCCGCCAGCCGGGCCTGGGGATCGTGCGCGTCGCGCCCCGTGCTGTCGGTCAGCGCCGTTGCCACCACTTGCGCCAACTCGTCGCGGATCGCCCGCGCCCGCGCTTTCAGGGTCTCGCTGGCCTCGATGGTGGCAATAAAACCCTGGCCGGCGGCGGAAAACGTGACGTAGGGACTGTCTTTCCGTACCAGGCGGTGCGCCAGCAGGCGCAGCGTTTCGACCGGGGGCACCATGGGATCACGCTGGCGCAAGGCGGCGCGCAGCAGTTCGCGTCCCTCTTCCTCGCGGTCGAAGAACATGTCTTCCTTGCGGGGGAAGTGGTTGAACACCGTCATGCGCCCCACGCTGGCAGCCGCCGCGATCTCGTCCACCGTCACCTGCTCGAAGCCGCGCACGAAAAACAAACGCGTGGCGGCATTTGAGATGGCTTGCCGGGTGGCAAGGCGTTTGCGGGAGCGGAGGTCGGAAGGAATCGTCATGTTGCCCCGATCATACACGAAGTGTACTGAGTACAGATAAGGCTTGATGGTGTAGCCAGGCTGGGCGTACTATTTATATACTGAGTACATATTTAGATTGAGTATATGAAAATAGTCGTTCCGGCGACAGCGCTGCCTGTCATCTTTGCCACGGTCGTGCTCGACGCCGTCGGCATCGGCCTGGTCTTCCCCATCTTGCCCGCGCTGCTGCGCGACGTCACGCATGCCGATAACGTGGCGGCGTATATCGGCATCATGACGGCCCTGTATGCGTTGATGCAGTTCATCTTTGCGCCCGTGCTGGGCGCGCTGAGCGACCGCCTGGGGCGGCGCCCCGTGCTGCTGCTTTCGCTGGCGGGCGCGGCCGTCAATTACCTGTTCCTCGCGTTTGCGCCCAGCCTGTGGATGCTGCTGCTGGGGCGCGCCATTGCGGGCTTGACGAGCGCCAATGTGTCCGTGGCCACGGCCTACATCACCGATATTTCTCCCGAGGAAACGCGGGCGCGCCGTTTCGGCTTGCTCAACGCCATGTTCGGCGCCGGCTTCATCATTGGCCCCGTGCTCGGCGGCGCGCTGGGCGATTACGGGCTGCGCTTGCCGTTCATGACGGCGGCCATCTTGAATGCCGGCAACCTGCTGCTGGCGTTGCTGACGTTGCCAGAATCACGTCGGCCCACGGGCGAAAAAATCGACCTGCTGGCATTGAATCCATTGCGCCCGCTGCGCTGGGTGTTATCGCAGAAAAGCTTGCTGCCGATCACCGCCATCTTCTTTACCTTCAGCGCGGCGGGCGAGGTGTATGGCGTGTGCTGGGCGCTGTGGGGCCACGATGCGTTCGAATGGAACGGGCTGTGGATCGGCCTGTCGCTGGGCGCGTTTGGCGTGTGCCAGGCGCTGGCCCAGGCTTTTCTGCCCGGCCCGGCCGTGAAGCTGCTGGGCGAACGCGCCACCATCCTGGCGGGCGTGGCCTGCGCCTGCGTCGCGCTGGTCGTCATGGCCTTCGCCACCCGCAGCTGGATGATCTTCGCCATCATGCCCGTGTTTGCCCTGGGCGGCATCGGCGCGCCGGCCCTGCAGTCGTTGGCCACGCGGCAAGTTGCCGAGGACAGGCAAGGCCAGTTTCAGGGCGTGCTGGCCTCGTCCGTGAGCCTGGCATCCGTGCTGTGCCCGCTGGTATTTTCCAGCATTTATTTTGGCGTCAGGGCGTACTGGCCCGGCGCCGTCTGGTTGTCGGTGATCGTCGTGTATGCGGCACTGGTGCCGCTCGTGCTGGGCTTGTCGTTGGCCTCGACCACGCCGGCGTCATCGCGGGGATAGGCGTCCGGCGTTTCGTGCGCTGCGGCGGGCGCAAAATCGTCGACCTGGATCAAACCATCGACCAGGCGTGCATATTCCAGCAAGCTATTGTGCTCCTGGCAATTGACGTTGCCTGTGGCCTTGGCCGCTGCCAGCCACGGCTGCATGGCGGACAGGCTTTGCGGCAGGTGCCGCAGGGCCGCGCCTTCGGGCGTGTCCTTCAGGCGTTTTTCGATGTGCAAAACCTCGGGCAGCAGGGCCAGCGCCCGCTCGGCGCAGGCGACGGGATCGTTGCCCTCGCTGGCGACATGGCCGTCGGCCAGCAGGCGTTCGCGGTCCGCGCCCGGTGTTTGCAGGGCCAGCGCCACTTCGCTGCCCAGCTCGTCGGACGGCGGGCGGTGGGGCAGGCCGAACGGGAACAGCAAGGTGCGCAGCAGCACGGCCAGCACGCGCGCGGGGAAATTGTCGAGCACGCCCGTCAAGCCCTGCTGCGCCTTGACCAGCGCATCCTGCAGCGACCAGTGCACGTAGGGCAGGTCGGCCTCGGGCCGGCCATCGTCCTCGTAGCGCTTCAGCACTGAAGAAGCCAGGTACAGTTGCGCCAGCACGTCGCCCAATCTGGCGGACAGCCGCTCGCGGCGCTTGAGTTCGCCACCAAGCACGAACATCGACATATCCGTCATGACGGCAAACGCCGTCGACAGCCGCGTCAGGGCGCGGTAGTAGGGCGCCAGTGCCGGGGCGCCGGCGTCGGGCACGGCCGCCAGGCGCGCGCCGCCCAGTCCGTACCACAAGCCCCTGGCCACGTTGCCCAGCACAAAGCCCACATGGCCGAAGAAGGCCGCGTCGAAATCGCGCAAGGCCTTGCGGCCGTCGCTTTCGTTGACGGCGGCCATTTCCCTCAGTACATACGGATGCGCGCGGATGGCGCCCTGGCCGAAGATGATCAGGCTGCGCGTGAGGATGTTGGCCCCTTCGACGGTGATCGCGATGGGGATTTGCTGGTAGGCGCTGGCGAGGAAATTGTTCGGACCCACGCAGATGCCCTTGCCGCCGAGAATGTCCATGCCGTCGTTGACGAGCGCGCGGCCCCGTTCCGTCACATGGTATTTGACGATGGCGGAAATGACGGCCGGCTTCTCGCCCAGGTCGACGGCGTGCGCGGCCAGAGTGCGGGCCGCATCCATCAGGTACAGGTTGGCGCCCATGCGGGCCAGCGCTTCCTGCACCCCTTCGAACTTGCCGATGGGCATGTTGAACTGGCGCCGCACGGCCGCATACGCACCGGTGCCGCGCACGGCCATCTTGCCCATGCCCACGCTGGACGAGGGCAGCGAGATGGCGCGTCCCGCCGCCAGGCATTCCATCAGCATGCGCCATCCTTTCCCCACTTGCGCCTGGCCGCCGATGACCCAGTCGATAGGGATAAAGACATCGTTGCCGGAGGTGGGGCCGTTCTGGAAGGCGGCATTGAGCGGATGGTGGCGGCGGCCGATCACCACGCCGTCGTGGCTGGCGGGGATCAGGGCGCAGGTGATGCCGGGCGTATCGTTGTCGGAGAGCAAGTGGTCGGGATCGCTGGTCTGGAAAGCCAGCCCCAGCAAGGTCGCCACGGGCGCCAGGGTGATGTAGCGCTTGTTCCACGTGAGGCGGAAACCCAGGGTGGGGCGACCTTCATGCATGCCCATGCACACGACGCCCAGGTCGGGGATGGCGGCCGCGTCGGAGCCCGCATACGGGCTGGTCAGCGCGAAACACGGGATCTCAGTGCCGGCAGCCAATCGCGGCAAGTAATGGTTTTTCTGTTCCTCGGTGCCGTAGTGCAACAACAACTCGGCCGGTCCCAGCGAATTGGGCACCATCACGGTCACGGCCAGCGCCGAGCAGCGGCTCGACAGTTTCATCACCACCTGCGAATGCATGTAGGCGGAGAACTGTTTGCCGCCGTATTGCTTGGGAATGATCATGCCGAGGAAACCCTGGCTTTTCATGTAGGCCCAGGCTTGCGGTGGCAAATCCTGCGCCTGTTGGGTTTCCCAGTCGTCGACCAGTTCGCACAAGCGCTCGACGTCATGGTCAAGAAAATGGCGCTCTTTGGCGCTGAGCGTGGCGCGGCCATAGCCCAGCAATTTTGTCCAGTCGGGCTTGCCGGAAAACAGCTCGGCATCCCACCACGTGGTGCCCGCTTCGAGCGCGTCGCGTTCCGTGTCGGACATCGTCGGCAGGATGCGTTTGAACAGGGCCAGCAGGTGCGGGGTAATCAGTGCGCGGCGCACGGGGCCGGGCGCGAACAGTACAACCAGGCCCAGCAGGGCCACCATCAGTATGAGCGTCAGCATGCGATATCTCCCTGTGTCATGACGACAGGGTAGGCCGATGCGGCCGATGTGACTGTGCGGTACAGCGCATACGGAGCAACGCCAACCGCAGGGGTTGGCGTTGTAGTGTCTGGCGTGAGGCGTATTAGCGTTGCGGGACGACGATCACCGTGTCGCCCGTCTTGCCCTTGGCACCGTCGTCGCCCTTGGCGCCGTCGTTGCCTTGCGCACCGGTAGCGCCCTTGGCGCCATCGTATCCGGCGGCACCGCTGTCGCCGGTCTGGCCCGTGGCGCCGGTGGCACCGGTCGCGCCGGCAGGGGCTTCAGCGCCCTTGGCGCCCGTGGCGCCGGCAGGACCAGGCGCGCCGGCAGGGCCGGGAACGACTTGGACGACGGTCGGTGCGGGTGGCGCTTCGCGCTGGCAAGCGGTCAGGGCGAGGGTAGAGGCGAGCGCGAGCAATATCAAGGTAGGTTTCATGATGCATCCTTTGGCAGTGAGCCGTAATGTACGGAACGGCTCGACGGCGTCGGGCGCGAGTTTCGCATGGCGGTGTGGCGGGGAGAGCTGACCAGCCGACCCATCAGCCGTGTCGCGCAGGGCGCTGGCGGCGGGAGGGAAAGTGATGGTCTGCCTGCAGCATGGGCCCTTGGGTGGCTGCAGTCCGTTCGTTTGCGTACATAGCGGCGGGGTGGGGTGGAGGTTTTGTGCAAGGCAAACAAAAAAGCCAACCCGGAGGTTGGCTGAGGATGTTCAGAGCAGGCTGGCAGCTCCCTGATTGACCGTCTGGTGCTGCCTGGCGCGTTTATTTAACGGTGAAACTTTTGTCGTAGCCACCATTCGTACTTGTATATCCTAATGTGTCACGGAACGCTGTCCAGCCAACCACCCATTGCCCCGCTTTGGCGCCTGCGGGTATCGTCACCGTTGAACTGAAAGTAGCATGCTTCGCGTCGCCGGATGCCAGCACCCATTTGCTGTCGATGCGGGTGCCGCCGATATCGGCGCTGTTGTACCAATAGGGATTGGGCAGGGCGTTGAGATTGATCCCGGTGGCATCTGTCACGGTGACGGTGGTCGTCACCAGTTGACTTGTCTGCGAGACGTCAACGATGGCGGGGGTGACAGTGATGGCAGAAACGGCGGGCCCTGACGTGTCGCTGAGCCCATTGCTTTGCACGGTGAAACCCTGGCTGTAGCCGCCATTCGTACTCGTATATCCTAATGTGTCACGGAACGCTGTCCAGCCAACCGTCCAGGAGCCGGCTTTGGCGCCTGCGGGTATCGTCACCGTCGAACTGAACGTAGCATGCTTCGCGTCGCCGGATGCCAGCACCCATTTGCTGTCGATGCGGGTGCCGCCGATATCGGCGCTGTTGTACCAATAGGGATTGGGCAGGGCGTTGAGATTGATCCCGGTGGCATCTGTCACGGTGACGGTGGTCGTCACCAGTTGACTTGTCTGGGAGACATCAACGGTGGTGGGATTGACGGTGATGGCTGACACGGTGGGACCCGATGTGTCGCTGAGTTCATTACTTTGCACGGTGAAACCCTGGCTGTAGCCGCCATTTGTACTCGTATAGTCTAATACGTCACGGAAGGCGAGCGAGCCGACCAGCCATTCGCCTGCTTTGGCGCCTGCGGGGATCGTCACCGTCGAACTGAAGGTGGCATGCTTCGCGTCGCCGGACGCCAGTTTCCATTGGCTGTTGATGCGGGTGCCGCCGATGTCGGCGACGTTGTACCAATGGGGGGCGGGCAGGGCGTTGAGATTGACGCCGGTGGCATCTGTCACGCTGACGGTGGCCGTCACCTGTTGACTTGTCTGCGAGACGTCAATGATGGCGGGGGTGACAGTGATGGCCGACACGTTGGGGCCGGAGTTGTCGACGGCGCTGGCAGTGACAGTAACAGTTGCGTCCGCACTGCTCGCCTTGCCATCGTTGACGATGAGTTTAGCTACATACAAACCGGTGGTATCGGCGGTAAAGGTGCTCTTGGCCGAGCTGGCGGAAAACAAGGAGGCCTTGCTGTTCGCCGGTTTTGTCGTCAGCTCCCAGGCAAAAGTCAAGACATCGCCATTGGCGTCCGAACTGGCGCTGCCATCGAGTTCCACCACGCTGCCGGACAAGACATTTTGCGCGTAGCCTGCGTTCGCCACCGGCGCCGCATTGGCTACACTGGCCGTAATACTGACCGCTGCCGCGTTGCTGCTGACCTTGCCGTCGTTGACGATGACGCTGGCAACATAGGTGCCGGCCACATCCGCCGTAAAAGTGGGTCTGACGGAGGTCGGCGACGACAAGCTTGCCGTACTGCCTGCCGGTCTGGATTGCAGGGTCCATGCATAGCTGAGCGTACGGCCGGCATCGGCCGAACTGGCGCTGCCATCGAGCGTGACGACAGTCCCCGTCACCACGCTTTGTAGCGGTCCCGCCTGGGCGACAGGGGGGACGGCAGCAATATCGGCGATGATTTGCTTGATGGCGTCTGTATTGGTGATCTTGGCCAGCGCGGTGACGACCTGGGTGAGCCGGGCGGCGTTGATTTTTACTCTGAGCGCATCCAGAAGCCTGTCCTGCGCATCGCCGCCGGCCGGGTTGCCCTGTGTCGCGGCTTTCAATGGCGTGGCAAGGAAATCAACGAGGGGGCTCGTGTCGACGACACCGTTGAGTACCGTCCCCACATCAGCCTGCGCTGCCTTCACTGCAGTGGGAGTGACCTTGTTGTTGGCAATCGTGGCGTCAAACGCGGCAAAGAAGACCGTCGGTTCGCTCCCCAGTACCCGCGCCGTCAGCATTTCGGTTAGTGGCGTTATGTTGGCAGTGGCGGCGCTGCCGTTTCCCAGCACGAGCGTGTGTAATTTTGAGCCATCCGCCGGATCGGTGATCTGGAGCAGGCACGGTAGGTTGCCGCCGGCTACGGCAAGGCTGTAGCTGCCGTCAGCCAGCGTCGTGGCGTTGCCGGTGCCTGTCTGGCATTTGGCAGTAATAGTGGCGCCAGCAATGGCCTTCCCCGTTGCGGCAGTGCCGTTGACTGTTAGACTTGTTGGGGTGACAGGAACAGGTGACGAGCCACCACCGCCACCGCATGCAACGAGCATGCACGAACTAAGTACAGTTGCCAGTATCTTCATTGAATCTATCCATTTCTAATTTTTAAGTGATGCCTGTGCTTGGGTCGTACTGAAATGGCCTGGTGTGGCCAGAGTCAGGCTGCTGATGTAAATTATATATCTTTTGAGCAATATTGCTTATTTCAAATCCAGCCGATGAATTTGACGAAGGCGTGCCCCGCCAGAGCGTTGGGCAAGCTATCGCTGTGCGTAACGCTGCGTGACTGGCGATGAGGCCGTAGCGAGAGCGAGCAACGCTGAAAAAAAAGCCAAGCCGAAGGCTGGCTTTTTGCTATGTAGTGCTGAATGGGTGCCAAGTACCGAATAAGCCTGCACTCTGATTTGAGGCGGTCGTCCTCCGCGGCGACGGAAGGCGTGGCGTGAATGAGCTTTAAGTCGACACGTTTGTATGGCGGAGCAAATAAACGCGAGCAAGGAGAAGAGCCGTCCGAAGTATGCTGGCCTACCGGACACCATGGATGGACCGGGGCAAAGACTTTTGAGCCGGTAAACAAAAAAGCCAACCCGGAGGTTGGCTTTTTGCTATGTTCTGCTGAATTCTTGGTGGCCCGGGGCGGAATCGAACCACCGACACAAGGATTTTCAATCCTCTGCTCTACCGACTGAGCTACCAGGCCAAGGCGGCGAATTATAGCAGAAAGACTTTCTACCTGACCAGAGCTAGCTGTGTTCAAATGCAACAGATGGCCAAAACATGGTGTTTTGGCATCCTTGTATGACCCGAAGGGATGTGGCGATGCAGCGACGTATTGGAGTGCAGGGCCTGGCGGTGGCGGGCTTGTTCAGTTTGTTTTGCGGCGCTGCGCGGGCCGATGGGTTGGCCGATTTGAATGCGGCGCTGGCCCGATTGCAGGGCCAGATGCCCATCAAGGCGCAGGTGGAATCGAAAAGCTGGCGCCGTGAGGGCGAGGGCAAGGCGGCGGAAGAGGATAGCGGCCAGGCCACGGTGGCTGTCGAGGGCGGACCGGCGGGCTTGCAAGTGCTCTACAGCAAGGATTTGCTGGCGAAAGTGGAGGCCGAGCAGCGCGCCAGGGTGAAGGATCCGAAGGTCAAGACGCCGATCGGCTTTGCGCTGGGGGAGATGAAGGCGGCGGAGTTGCGTTCCATGGTGTCGGCGGCCGATTCCCTGTCGCGCGAGATCGAGGAAGCCGTGTTCAGCGGGGAAAAGATCGATAGCTACAAGGGCAAGCCGGCGCGCCTGCTCAGCTTTACCTTGTCGCTCGACAAGGTGCCGGAGAAAGACCGCAAGTATGTGAAGAAGTTCGAAGGCGGCATCGAGGTGTGGATCGCCGCCGACGGCACGCCGCTGGCCAGCCATTTCCACTTTGATGTGAGCGGGCGCGCCTTTGTCGTCGTCAGCTTTACGCAAAAGACGGACGAGACGCGCCAGTATGGCGTCAGCGGCGACCATTTATTGTTGCTGCGCAAGGAAAGCAAGAATGCCACCTCGGGCGCGGGCGAGAAGGTGGAAAGCAAGATCGTCAAGACCTTGCAGCTGCAATCCTGACGTGTTGCCGCATCATCACGCAAGCCGCTGATCCAGCGGCTTTTTTACATCGCCGAGCTGCCGCCCATGGCGCTCTTTTGCAGCACGCAGCGTCCCGCCTCGCAGGTGGCGCCCGGGTCCGTGACGATGGAGCAGGTCGACATCATGCCGTCAGCCTGCTGCTGCTTGCGGCTGGCCTCGGCTTGCGCCTGGGCCAAGGCCTTGAGTTTTTTGCCGTCATTGTCCTTGCTGGACCAGGCCAGATAGCGCTCGGGACCGCCGCAGGCTTTGGCGCCGATGGCGATGGTTTGGCATTGCTGGGTGGAATCGCAGGCGGCGGCGCCCACTTCCGCCTGAATTTGCGCCAGCAAGCCGGCATTGCCGGGCGCGGGTGGCGCATCTTGTGCGGGGGCGCTGCCGCAGGCACTGGTAGCCAGCAGCAGGATGGCGGCGCACGCGGTGCGCAGGGCGGAGTAGGTAGGTGTATGCATGCCTTCATCATGTGCCACGCTTGCCCAAATGGCAAGCGCGATTCGCGCGCTGGACGATCCTTGACGCCGGTCATTTTCATTATCAAGCCGTCAAAGTTAATATAAATCAACATCCAATCAGCGATGGTCGGGTGGCGACCGGGCCGCCGCGCTGCATTCCCGCGCCGGCGTGCACCGCCGATTCGGGAATGCTTCCAGGAGTTAGACTATGCGCCGTACCCTCTCCCCCTTTGTCTTCATCGCCAGCCTCGCTTTCAGCGGCACGCTGCACGCCGCCAGCAAGGAGCCGATCCAGCCCATCACGGCCGCCAAGGTGGCCAATCCGGCCATGGTCGAACTGGGCAAGAAACTGTTTTTCGATCCGCGGCTGTCGCGTTCCGGATTTATTTCCTGTAATAGCTGCCATAACCTGAGCATGGGCGGCACGGATAACATCAAGACGTCGATCGGCCACAACTGGCAGCGCGGACCCATCAACTCACCGACGGTACTCAATTCCAGCATGAACGTGGCGCAATTCTGGGATGGCCGCGCCAAGGATTTGCAGGAGCAGGCGGGCGGCCCCATCGCCAATCCGGGCGAGATGGCTTTTACGCACGAGCTGGCCATCGACGTGCTGGCCTCGATTCCCGCCTACCGCGCGGAATTCCGGCAAGTATTTGGCCAGGATAAATTGACCATCGAGCAAGTCACGCGTGCCATCGCCGCCTTCGAGGAAGTGCTGGTGACGCCCGGTTCGCGCTTCGACCAATGGCTGATGGGCAAGAAAAGCGCGCTGACGAAAGACGAGCTGGCCGGCTACCAGCTGTTCAAATCCAGCGGCTGCATCGCCTGCCATAACGGCCCCGCCGTCGGCGGCAATACTTTCCAGAAGATGGGTGTGGTGGAACCGTACAAGACGGCGATGACGGCGCAAGGGCGCTCGGCCGTGACGGGCAAGGATGCCGACCGCTTCAACTTCAAGGTGCCGACCCTGCGCAACGTGGAATTGACGTATCCCTACTTCCACGATGGCGAAGCGGCCACCCTGACGCAGGCCGTCGATGTGATGGGCCGTTTACAGCTGGGCCGCACGTTTGCGCCCGATGAAAACGCGCAACTCGTCGCTTTCCTGAAAACACTCACGGGCAAGCAGCCGCACCTCGTGCTGCCGATCCTGCCGCCATCGAGCGACACGACGCCGCGGCCGGTGCCGTTTGACTGAGTGCTTGTGGTGGGTGTGGTGTCGGATTACGCCCTTGCGGGCTAATCCGACCTACACCTCAGCGAGTAGGTCGGATTAGCGGCGCAGCCGCGTAATCCGACATTTTTTGTTGATATCGCTTATTTCAACGTACGATTGAACAGCTGATAGATACGGCGGTACTGGTCATACCACGCTTCCGGCTGCACGAAGCCGTGGCGCTCCATCGGGTAGCTGGCCATTTCCCAGTTGTCCTTTTTGAGCTCGATCAAGCGCTGCGCCAGGCGCACGGAATCCTGGTAAAACACGTTGTCGTCGATCATGCCGTGGGCGATCAGGAGGTTGCCCGTCAGCTTGTCGGCGTATTCGATGGGCGACGAGATTTGATACGCCTGCGGATCGACGTCCGGCGTGTTCAGGATGTTGGCCGTGTACTCGTGGTTGTACGTGGTCCAGTCCGTCACGGGACGCAGGGCGGCGCCGGACTTGAAGATTTCCGGCGCGCGCATCAGGGCCATCAGGCTCATGAAGCCGCCATAACTGCCGCCATAGATGCCCACGTTCTTGATATCGCCCTGGTGCCGGGCTGCCAGCCAGTTGGCGCCATCGATGAAATCTTCCAGTTCCGGGTGGCCCATCTGGCGGTAGATGGCCGTGCGCCAGGCGCTGCCGTAACCGAGCGAGGCGCGGTAGTCGACGTCGAGTACGATATAGCCTTGCTCCACCAGCAGGTTGTGGAACATCTGTTCGCGGAAGTACACGGGGTAGCGCTCGGTGACGTTCTGCAGGTAGCCGGCGCCGTGCGCGAACATGACGATCGGGTAGCGCTTGCCCGCTTCCAACTGCGCGGGGCGATACAGCTTGGCCCAGATGGGCGCCGCGCCATGCGTGGATGGCACTTGCACCAGTTCCGGCATGACCCAGTTGCGGGCCTTGAAGGCGTCGCTGCGCGTATCGGTCAGGATATTCGCCTTGCCGCCTGCGACGGAAATGGTCGCCAGCTGGGCCGGCATATAGCTGGTCGAATAGCGCAGCAGCAGCTTGCCGCCATCGGGCGACAGGCCGAAGTTTTCCACGCCTTTCAAACTGGTGACTTCGCGCGCGCCGCCATCCCTGGCCGTGCTGGCGCACACTTCATACGTGCCTGGCGCTTGCGGGTTGCACATAAAATAGGCGGTCTTGCCGTCGCGGCTCCATTCGACGGCGCTCACTTCCCATTGCCCGCTGGTCAAGGCGCGCGCGGGTGCGGCGCCCGTTTTCGTGTACAGGTGGGCGTAGCCGCTTTCCTCGGACAGATACCACAGGGTGGCGTTGTCGGGCAGCCAGCCGAATTGCTCGGCGCGGCGGTTGACCCAGGCCGTGTCGCTGATGCGGTGCGCGGGCACGAGGGCGCCGTTGGCCAGGTCGACGGTGGCGAGCCAGCCGTCCTTGTTGTCGATGGCGCGCACGCGCACGGCCGCTTTGGAACCGTCATCGGTCCAGGCGATGCCGTCGCGCTGGGCGTCGATGCGCACGGGGCGGTTGCCTTTCAGCGGCGGCAGCTTCTGTTCGGCGCGCAGGCTGGCCAGCGGGTCGGTGGCGATGCCGGGCAGGCTGTCGAAAGCGATCTCGCGTACCTGGCCCGTGCGCAGGTCCGCCAGTTTCAGGCTTTGCGCGATCGGCATGTTGCGGCCCACGCGCGTGCGCTCGTCGTCCGCTTCCGGATAGCCCGTTTCCGTGACGTAGCGTGCCAGTTTGCCCAGCTTGCCCTTTTCGGCGGCCTTGTCTTGCGTGACGAACAGCAGCCAGCGGCCGTCCGGCGACAGGGCACTGCCGGAAATGGTCACTTTGTCGCCCAGGTAGATCGGTTCCGGCGCACGCGTGGCGTCCAGGCGGCGCTCTTCGTGGCGGCGCTCGCGGCTGGCGTCGCGGTCGTCCTTCTGGCGCGCCAGGTTGACGATCAGGCGCAGCTGCAGCTCGCGCAGGGCGTCCGCTTCCGGCTTGGCGTCCGGGTCCTTGGCCGCGCGCAGCAGGGCGACGGGGGCGCTCAGGCGGTCAGCGCGGCTCCAGCTGAACCAGTCGCTGCCGCTGCGGTACTGCACGGCGCTGCCGTCGGCGGAATACTGCGGGTCGCTGATGGCGGAGACGCCCCGCGTGATCTGGACCAGGGCGCCGTTTTTCAGGTCGCGCTCGAACAAGTCGCCGTTGCGCAGCAGGATGGCGCGCGTGCCGGCCCGGTTGACGATCATCTGCTGGCCGTCGAGGTTCGCCAGTTGCGCATCGTCGACCTTCTTGCCGCTATTGAGTTTCGCATGCGCGCCAGATACATGAAACGTGTCGCGCAGGGACGAGCCGAGGCGTTTTTGTTTGTAGTAGAGCTGGCCGTTCCAGCCCCACCACGCCGCTTCGACGGGTGTGCCGATCCAGTCGGGATCGGCCATGGCCTGGTCCAGCGTGATCGGCGTGGGCGCGGTGGCAGAGGGGGCCGCGTTGGCGGCGGGCAGCAGAGATAGCAGCAGGAGCGGCAGCAGGGGAAGAACCAGACGCATCGGAGATCACTTTAACGAGAGGGGATGGTGAAGGTACAGGCTATGAGGCCGGTATTCTAGCGGAGGAGTTTCGTGCAGGAAATGTCGGAAAGCTAAGCTTGATGCCGGGCCAGCCAGACGAGAAACTCATCGAGCGGCATCGGCCGCGCATACAGGAAGCCTTGCAAGCCGTCGCAATCGTGGGCGACGAGGAAGTCGGCCTGCTCCTGCGTTTCCACGCCTTCGGCCACGACGCGCAAGCCCAGGTGGCGCGCCATGGCCAGGATCGCCTGCACGATGGCCGTGTCGCGCGCATCGCGCGGCGTGTCGTCGATGAAGCGCTTGTCGATTTTCAGTTCGTACAGCGGCATCGAGGTCAGGTAGGCGAGGCTGGAATAACCGGTGCCGAAATCGTCGATGGAAAAGCGGATGCCCAGGTCCGCCAGTTCGCGCATACGCGCCAGCGAGGCGTCGCGCTGGTCGATCAGCAAGCCTTCCGTCAGTTCCAGGATCAGGGCGCCGGCCGGCGTGCCGTGTTCGGCCAGCGCCGCCTGCACGCGGGCGGCGAAATCGGGCTGGCGAAACTGCGCCGGACTGACGTTCACGGACAGGGGGACGGGCCGGCCCGCCTGCGCCAGCAGGCTGGCGGCGCGGCACGCTTCGCGCAGGGCCCAGTGCCCGAGCCTGACGATCAGTCCAGATTCCTCGGCAATCGGAATGAAGATATCCGGCGCGATATGGCCGCCGTCCGCCTGCGGCCAGCGCATCAGCAATTCGGCGCCCGTCACCCGGCTGTGGCGGTCGACCTGCGGCTGTACGTGCATGCACAATTGCCCCAGGTCGAGGGCGCGCGCCAGCGCCCGTTCCAGGGTCAGGCGGCGCTCCACGCCCGCCTGCATGGCCGCTTCAAAGAAGGCGATGCCGTTGCGTCCTTCCGCCTTGGCGCGGTACATGGCGATGTCCGCTTCGCGCAGCAGGTCGTGCGCCTGCTGGCCCGCTTTCGGCAGCAGGGTCACGCCGATGCTGGCGCTGCAATGATAGGACTGCGCGCCGATCTCGAAGTCGCGCGCGATGGCGGCGCGGATTTTCTCGGCCACCTGGGCCGCCGCGCGGGCGGCGCTGTCCAGGTCATCGGCCAGGTGCGCCAGCAGCACGACGAATTCGTCGCCGCCGATGCGCGCCACCGTGTCGGCCTTGCGCATCAGCTGCGCCAGCCGTTCGCCCGCCAGGCGCAGCAGTGCGTCGCCCGTGGCGTGGCCGCGCGCGTCGTTGATGTGCTTGAAGTGATCGAGGTCGATGAACATCAGCGCGCTGATGGTCTGGTTGCGCGGCGCGGCGGCCAGCAGGTGGCCGATGCGGTCCGTCAGCAGGCGCCGGTTGGGCAAGCCCGTCAGCACGTCGTAGAAGGCCAGGCGGTGGATGTCCGCTTCCGATTTCTTGCGCTCGTCGATTTCCCGCTCGACGGCCACCCAGTGCGTCTGCCTGCCTTCCGCATCCGTGAACGGCACCAGTTCCGCTTCGACCCAGTACGCCTTGCCCGCCTTGTTGTAGTTCAGCAATTCCGCCCTGGCCGGCTGGGCACGGGCCATGGCGGCGGCGATGCGCGCCAGTTCGTCCGCATCGGTGGCGGGGCCTTGCTGGAACAGCAGGCTGCGGCCCAGCACCTCGGCGCGCGCATAGCCGCTGCTGCGTTCGAAGGCGTCATTGACGAAGATGATGCGCGTGGCCGATACCGTCCCGGCGCCGGGGTCGGGCGGGCCGTCCAGCACTTCGGCGATCATCACCATGTCGTTCAGGCGGGCCAGCGCCGTGGCCGTCAGGCGCAGCTCGGCGTTCAGCTGCGACAAGGCCTGGCTGCTGTCTTCCAGGTGGCGCAGCAGAAAGGCGCAGGACAGGGTCAGCACGGCGGCGATGAACAGAAAGTTCAGGGCCACGATCAGCGCGCGCAGCACGGGAGAATCGGGCGTGCCCGGCAGGCGCAGGGCGACGTCGGGATGCAGGCCGAGGAAAAAGATGGTCAGCGTGGTCAGGACCAGGGTCGACAAGGCTGGCCGCATGCCCAGCAGCAGTGCCGCCAGCACGGGCATGAGCATCATGTAAATCTGGCTGACGGGACCGATTTTCAGCAGCAGGCCCACGCCCACCAGATAGGCGACGATGAGGAATTGCCACACGCGCCAGCGGTAGGGCATGGCGTGCAGATGCCAGATGAGGCCGATCCAGCCGATGGCCAGCAAGTCGAGGACGACGATGGACCAGATCGCCTCGCTCGCGGCCAGCAGCGCGCTGGGAATGGCCGTGACGATTCCAAGCAGCAGCACCACCTGCAACAGGCGGGTAAAGACCAGGCCGCGCCAGTGCGCGAGATCGCTCGATATCGCCACGCTGCCATCCTTCCCCTGGGGTAAGCTGCCGCCGCGCCGTGCATTACTGCTGAGTAAATATTACGCGCTATCAATCCTCTTGTCATCTTGATCATTGGTCATGATTGCCGGCGTTCAGCGTTGCCGCCTCATTCATCGGCCCTTTGGCGGGGATGGTCATTCTGCCCTGGGCGCCGCGCCGTTTGATGGGAGCAAAAAAAAGCCAGCCTGTCGGCTGGCGCTGTGGGGTGAAGCGCACACGGGCGCTTCGAAGCGGCGCTTATTTCTTCGGCGCGCTCAGGCATTCTTTCATGAACGCCTTGCGCGCGTCGCCCTTCATGTCCTTGGCGTCGACATTGCACGCCTTCATCTTGTTTTGCTGCGTCATGGCCGGCGCCGGCTTGGCGCTCAGGCATTCCTTCATGAAGGTTTTGCGTTCATCGCCTTTCTTGCCGGCGGCATCCGCATTGCAGGTGGTCATTTTCGACTGTTGCGCCGTCTTGGCGACGGGCGTCGCTTCCGGTGCGGCGGCAAAGGCGGTGCTGGCAAACGCGGCGGCGATGCAGAGGGCGATTAATTGTTTCATGGCAAATCCTTTAGACGCAAACGATGGAAGGGGCATGCAACCGGCTGGAAACTGCCGATATGCAGAACGTAACTAACTATATGACATTTATCAACAAAATTTCCACTCGAGTGTGTCTTTTTGTTACTGCCAGGCGCCAGGCCTCCGCCGGCTGGCCCGGGCCGCCATGTTGCGGCGGCAGCGGCCCCATTTTTTGCTATGCTAGCGTCTTTCCACCGGCCGATGCCGCTGCCTTGGCCGGCGCACCCTCAATACGGAGTAGTTATGGTCTCGTTGCAAGAGCAGTTTTTAAAGGCCGGCCTGGTCGACAAAAAGAAGGTCAAATTGGCCAACCAGGACAAGAGCAAGCAAAAAAAGGACGAGCGCAAGAGCGGCACGCAAAGCGTCGACGAGGTGCGCCTGGCCGCGCTCGAGACCCAGCGCAAGAACGCGGAACGCGCGCGCGAACTGAACGCCCAGCGCGACGCGGCCGCCAACCAGAAAGCCATCGTGGCGCAAATCGCGCAAATGGTGCAAAAGAACCGCCAGAGCAAGGGCAACAACGGCGACGTGCCGTATAACTTCACGTTCAACAACAAGATCGAGCGCATCTACGTGACGGCCGCCGTGCAAGCCCACCTGGTGGCGGGCCGTTTGGTGATCGTCTGCCTCGGCGGCGCCGTGGAGCTGGTGCCGCGCATCATCGCCGACAAGATCGCCGAACGCGACCCCGCCATCGTCGTGCGCGTGAAGCAGGCCAGCACGCAAGTGGACGAGGACGATCCGTACGCGGCGTTCCAGATTCCCGATGATTTGATGTGGTAAAACAGGACGCTGCGGTTCTGGGTGAAGACAACGGGTGATAAGGTGATTGTTAGCCGAATACGACTTTGGATTGCTTGATGAATTCTACGAAAGCGATGCAATTCACCCTAACTTCTGGCAATGCGCATACCGCTGGAATTTTATAATTTGCCATTGATTTTGGGCGACCAGGCTGTGCTGCCTCATTGGAAATAAGACGCGCTTGAGCGGCGCGTGCGGTGGCGATAATCATTAGGTCATTCTCGTCGACCCCACCCCCGTATTGATCGCCGATGATTCCAAGTAAATTTTTAATGCGTACGGCATCTTGAAGAATGGCATCGCTCATGGCAAACGTGCCTATCTTGTTGTCTTCGAGCCACCGCGCGCACTCAGGTGCCACATGTCCGACTTCAGACAATGCGACATTAGGCATTGTGATAGTGTGATCGATTAATTTATCTGCTATCCATCGCCACATGCTAGGGAACTGGGCTAAGGGATAGTTGTCCCAAGCATAGACAATAGCGGATGCGTCAAACACCTGCATAGTAACGTTCCAGTTGATGCAGATCGTTAAGTTTTAGACCATCAAGATAGCTGCTAGCTTTCGAAAGGGTAATATGGCGGCCGCTGAGGGCATTTAATACCGTGCGAACAAATGTATCCCCGAAAATATGTTTGGGTTCTCGATGTCGATAGGCCCGCGATCCGCCATCGCCCTCTGGAAAAACCAAATTGGATCGCCATTCACGGTAAGCCGAATATTGATGTTGTTGTAATCGTCCGCTATCAAGCAATCGTCGTAAAATGACTTCGGCACTGACGCCCCAAGCTTTTCGCTCCCACGACAACCAAGTATCGAATTCTGCCGCGTTGGCTGGGCGAGTCGCATCATCGATGCTGGCCAAAAAATCGTCCGGCACCAGCATATGACCTGCAAACGCATTTGCATCACGTTCTAAGCCGCGGTGCGAATGCATATCATCTTCGTCATCGATTGAACTTGCTTTGTGTAGCAGGAGATGCCCCAGTTCATGCATGAGTGTAAATGATTGTTGCGGATGCCATTGCTGCTTCTTGACCACAATGACTGGGCACTCGGGATCGTACAGCGCAAAACCGAGAATTGGATTTTCTTTCGCAATTTGCCACTTCCCATTGTATCCATTACTAAGGAACACGAGAATTCCCCGCGCTTCGACAGCATCGCGATATGTATCAAACGTATTGGTGACATTTAATTGCAACCAGTTTCTTGCAATTTTTGCCGCTTCACGTGGGTTGTCGAGGGGAAGATCTGGTGGTGCGAAAATTGGCAAATCTTGATTGCTCAGTTCATCACGCAAGCTTAAATAAACCGAACGCTGGCGTTCCACACGTTCGATGAATTTCTTTAGCTTCGTTGTCATCTCAGGCTTTTGGTTCGCAAGTGTGCGGAAAGCCAAGGTGTGTACTTGCTCTTCAATTGCCGGGCCTGGTTCGAGAAAAAATAATACCCCTCGTCCAAAATATTCAGCAATTTTACTTAGTTGAGTGAATGTCAGGCCTCCGCCATTCATGAGGCGATCCATGCTATTCGGCGTGATATTGACCTCAGCCGCAAGTTCGTCAGTAGTCATGCCGTGGTCAGCGCAGCACCAAGCTATTCGGGACGCATTGATCGAATGAATTCGTTCCATTGTGGGTAAATTATACATACATGTCCGTGTGGTGTCCGGTCGCCTGTGCTCTCCAGTAACGTCCCATCCGTGGTGTTTCCTCGAAGTTGATGGCCGTATAGTATTTTGAGTCAACAAGAGTTGAAGGCGTACCGTTGCATCATAGCGGAGCAAGCCGTATCGGTATCAGAGGTAGGTCAGGCTTCAGTTGAAATTTCAGCGCCCACAAACAAAAACGCCACCCGAAGGTGGCGTTTTTGAAAGTATTACTAATTCTTGGTGGCCCGGGGCGGAATCGAACCACCGACACAAGGATTTTCAATCCTCTGCTCTACCGACTGAGCTACCAGGCCAAGGTGGCGAATTATAGCAGACCAAAACGGGAATGCAAGAGCCAGCTGCGACTTTTCCTGCATTTCCAGGATTTGCACTCCATTACTTGCGCATGGGTCAAATATGATTTGATATAAACGGTATTTTTCTCAATAAAGGAAGGGCGCATAGTGTGGCCATCGTTACTGACTTGAGAGGATTACCGCATGCACGCCACCACCCATCACACCGCCATTCCCGCCATCGGTCTGGGCACCTTCCGCCTGCAGGGCCAGGTCGTCATCGATTCCGTCACGACGGGCCTCGACGTCGGCTACCGCCATATCGATACGGCGCAAATCTACGGCAATGAAGCCGACGTGGGTCAGGCGATCGCGGCCAGCGCCGTTGCGCGCGACGAGTTGTTCGTCACCACCAAGATATGGATCGACAATCTGCAGCGCGACAAGCTGATTCCCAGTTTAAAAGACAGCCTGCACAAGCTGCGGCTGGAGCAGCTGGATTTGACGCTGATTCATTGGCCGTCGCCGCAGGACGCGATTCCCGTGGCCGAGTACATGGCGGCGCTGGCGCAGGCCAAGGCGCAGGGGCTGACCAAGGCCATCGGCGTATCGAATTTCACGAATGCGCAGCTGCGGCAAGCCATCGATACGGTGGGCGCGGCGGAAATCGCCACGCAGCAGGTCGAGATCCACCCCTTCCTGCAAAACCGCAAGGTCGTCGATTTCGCGCGCAGCCAGGGCATCCACGTCACGGCCTATATGCCGCTCGCGTACGGTAAGGTGGTCGTCGATCCGGTCATCATGGCGATTGCGGCCAGACACGGCGTGACGCCGGCGCAAGTGGCCTTGAGCTGGTCGCTGCAGCAGGGCTTTGCCGTGATTCCGTCGTCGACCAGGCGCGCCAACCTGGAAGCGAACCTGCATTTCCAGCGCATCACCCTGTCGCCGGACGAGATGGCGCAGATGGCCGCCCTGGAACGGGGCGAGCGCCTGGCCAACCCGGACGGCCTGGCGCCGCAGTGGGATTGAGATGGGCGCCATGACGAAGCTGGGGCAGGGCGGTTTCAGTATCGGCCTGGAACTGCCGCTCGATAATGACTGGTCGTCCACGGGGCGCCAGGCGCATCCGGCCTGCGGCCGCGTGCCGGGCGAGCCGGACCTGCAACAGCATGCGGCGCTGGCAAAGCTGGCCGACCGCCTGGGTTTCCGGGCCCTGTGGCTGCGCGACGTGCCCCTGTACGATCCGTCGTTCGGCGACGCGGCCCAGGTCTTCGAGGTATTTACGTATCTGGGCTACCTGGCCGGGATCACCGAGAACATCTTGCTGGGCACGGCCGCCGTGGTGCTGCCGCTGCGCGAACCGGTGCTGACTTTAAAAGCGGCGGCCAGCGTCGAGCAGTTGAGCGGCGGGCGTTTGCTGCTGGGCGTGGCCAGCGGCGACCGGCCCGTCGAGTATCCCGTCTTCGGCCGCGACTTCGATCAGCGCGGCGCCGCCTTCCGCGAGCAGGTGGCCATGCTGCGCGACTGGGGCCAGACGCGCCTGCCGCCCGGCATCCGTCTGCTGCCCAAGCCGGCCGCACCGTTGCCGCTGCTGGTGGCGGGGCTGGCGCAGCAATCGCCGGCCTGGATAGGCGCGCAGATGGACGGCTGGCTCGCCTATCCGGGCACGCCGGAAGACCATGCGCGGCGTGCGGCCCAATGGCGGGCCGTGGCCGGGGACGACAAGCCGTATGTCAGCTTCATCCACCTGGACCTGGACGACGATCCGACCTTGCCGCTGCAGCGTTTCCGCTTCGGCGGGCGCACGGGGCGCGATGGCCTGATCGCCGAGCTGCACGCCATGCGCGCGGCCGACGTGCGGCATATTGGCCTGCAGCTGCGGCAGAACCGCCGCCCGCTGGCCGAGACGATGCAGGAGATCGGCGAATACGTGCTGCCCGTGTTTCATGGCGCCGCTTGACCTGGGGCATGCGTTCTGTACTTCCTGACTAGCTGAAACGGGGGCGGCAAACGCTATAATGACCGCATGAACAGTCCCACTCCCCCCACCATGCGGCGCTTCATGCACAGCCACAGCGACGTTTGCATCGTCGGCAATGGCGCCATCGCGAAAACCACGGCGCTGGCGTTTGCCCAGGCAGGACAAAGCGTCACGCTGTTATCCCCGGCGAACCCTCCGGCACCCACCGCCAGGCCGGTCGAAGCCAGCTGGGATGTGCGCGTGTATGCGCTCAATCATACTGCGCACCAGCTGCTGTCGTCGCTGAAGGTATGGGGCGCGCTGGAGGGCGACAGGGTGGCGCCCGTCGATGCCATGCTGGTCAACGGCGACGGCGCGCAGGCGGGCGGACTCGGTTTCGACGCCTACGGCGCCCATGTGGGCGCACTGGCGTGGATCATCGAAGACCGCAACCTGGGCCAGGCGCTGGACGCCGCCCTGAAATTCGCGCCGAACGTCAGCGTGCTGCAGGGCCGCGCCAGCCGCCTGGAATGGACGAACGACTCGGCCATCGTGCACCTCGACGGCGGCGACACCATCACCTGCGCGCTGGTCGTGGGCGCCGACGGCGCCCAGTCGTGGGTGCGGGGCCAGTGCGACATCGGTCTCGATTACCGCTCCTACGGCCAGCGCGGCGTGGTCAGCAACTTCGCCTGCGAAAAGCCGCACCATGGCGCGGCCCACCAGTGGTTTACGGGCAGCGAAGGCATCGTCGCGCTGCTGCCGCTGCCGGGCGAGCGCGTCTCTCTCGTCTGGTCGGCGCCCGATGCGCTGGCCGATACCTTGATGTCCGAACCGGCCGACGCCCTGGCCGCGCGCCTGGCCGCGTATTGCCACGATAAGCTGGGTAAACTCACGCCGCTGCAGCCGGAGCTGGTGCGCGCGTTCCCGCTGACCCTGATGCGCCCGCATGCCATGGTCGCGCCGCGCGTGGCCCTGGTGGGCGACGCCGCCCACGTGGTGCACCCGATGGCTGGCCACGGCATGAACCTGGGTTTTGCCGACGTGGCGCAGCTGGTCAAGACGATCGGCGAACGCGAAGCGCACCGCGGCATCGGCGACGAACGCGTGCTGGCCCGCTATGCGCGCGCGCGCAAGGAAGACGTGCTGCTGATGCAGCTGGCGACCGACGGCCTGGCGCGGTTATTCGGCGCCGATCTGGAGCCGTTGCGCGTGGTTCGCAATTTGGGATTAAACTTGCTGGATAAATTACCTGCCCTGAAGCGAAAAATGATCTCGCACGCATTGGGACATCCGTAAATATCAGCGTATCTTAAGATATCGCCGGATAATGGCAGCAGTGAAAATTCAAGGTCGCCGCAGCTGGTCTGCGGCGATCGTTTTGTCGAAAAGATAACGACGCCGGGCCAGAGGCCAGTCCCGCCGGGCGTTTCAAGTGGAGAAGTGATAGTGATCAAAATGAGCAGAATCGCATTGGTACTGGCCTCGGGCCTGATGATGTCGTGCGCCGGCGCGGAAACGCCGACGGAAGCGAGCATCAAAAAGCTGATCGAGCCGCGCCTGGGCGAAGGCGCCAAGGTGGACTCGGTCAAGGAAACCCCGTACGGCGGCCTGTACGAAGTGCGCACGGGCGGCGACATCCTGTACACGGACAAATCCGCGCAATACCTGTTCGTCGGCCACGTCTTCGACGCCAAGACGTCGCAGGACCTGACCAAGGTGCGCCTGGACGAAGTCAACCGCATCAAGTTCTCGGACCTGCCGCTCGATTCGGCCATGAAAACCGTCAAGGGCAATGGCAAGCGCGTGATCGCCGTGTTCGAAGATCCGAACTGCGGCTACTGCAAGCGCTTCCGCCAGAACGCGCTGAAGGAAATCGACAACGTCACCGTCTACACCTTCATGTACAACATCCTGTCGCCGGACTCCATCGTCAAGTCGCGTAATGTCTGGTGCGCGCCGGACCGCAACAAGGCCTGGGATGACTGGATGTTGAACGGCAAGGCTCCAGCCACGGTCGCCGCCACTTGCGCCAACCCGCACGAAAAAATCCTCGCCCTGGGCCAGCAATTGCGCGTCTCGGGCACGCCAGCCATCTTCTTTGCCGACGGCAGCCGCATTCCGGGCGCGGTCGATGCGAAGACGCTGGAACAGAAATTCTCGACCATTAAGTAATCCGGGCTGTCGCCAGGAAGGCTGGACGGCGCGCCCTCGCAAGGCGCGTTTTTTTTGCGTTTTTTCCGCTGTCGTATCATCAAGTGTAGTTCGTAGACGCCATAACAATCCAAAAAAGGGGAAGCAGCAGATGATTACCTTGAATATCAACGGACGCGACACGCAAGTCGACGCCGATCCTTCCACGCCCATCTTGTGGGCGCTGCGCGATAACCTGAACATGACGGGCACCAAGTTCGGTTGCGGCGCGGCCCTGTGCGGCGCCTGCACGGTGCACCTCGACGGCCAGCCGATCCGCTCGTGCATCACGCCCATTTCATCTGTGGGCGCGCAAAAGATCACCACCATCGAAGCGATGGAAAACGACCAGGTGGGCAAGGCCGTGCAGGCGGCATGGGTGCGCCACGACGTGCCGCAATGCGGCTACTGTCAAAGCGGCCAGGTGATGAGCGCGACGGCGCTGCTGCGCACCAACAAGTCGCCCAGCGATGCCGACATCGACGGCGCCATGAGCGGCAATATCTGCCGCTGCGGCACCTATCAACGGATCCGCGCAGCCATCAAGGACGCGGCCAAGACCCTGGCCTGAGGAGAGCGACATGCGTATCGAATGGTTGAATCAGGAAGCATTGCAGCAGGGCGCAGTGACCTTGGGCACGGCGCTGGCATCGGCGCCGGTGGCCGATGGCGTCTCGCGGCGTGGATTCATGAAGGCCGGCGCGGTGGCCGGCGGCGGCTTGATGCTGGGATTTTTCCTGCCCGGCGCGGGCAAGCTGGCGCAGGCGGCCGATGCCGCCCCCGCCAAGCCCGTGTATGCGCCGAACGCCTTCTTGCACATCGCCCCAGATAACACGGTGACGGTGCAGGTGAACCGGCTGGAATTCGGCCAGGGCGTGCAAACGAGCTTGCCCATGCTGATCGCCGAGGAACTCGACGCCGACTGGAGCCTGGTGCATGGCGCACTGGCGCCGGCTGGCGAGCAGTACAAGGATGCCGCCTATGGCATGCAGATGACGGGCGGCTCGGGCAGCATCGCCCATTCGTTTACGCAGTACCGCGAAATCGGCGCCAAGGCGCGCGCCATGCTGGTGGGCGCCGCCGCCGCGCAGTGGAAAGTCAATCCCGACCAGGTACGGGCCGCCAAGGGCGTGCTGTATGGCCCCGGCGGACAAAAGGCGACGTATGGCGAGTTTGCCGACGCGGCCATGCGCCAGCCCTTGCCCGCCACCGTCAAGCTGAAGGACCCGCGCGAATTTTCCATCATCGGCAAACCCGTGAAACGCCTGGACGCGGCCGCCAAGTCCACGGGAAAACAGCAGTTCGGAATCGACTTCAAGCCGCCCGGCGCGAAGGTGGCCATGGTGGCGCGCCCGCCCGTGTTTGGCGCGAAGGTGGCGAAATTCGACGCCAGCAAGGCGAAAGCCATCAAGGGCGTGCTGGAGGTGCTGGAAGTGAAAACCGACCGTGGCGGCAGCGGCGTGGCCGTCATCGCCGACGGTTACTGGCCCGCCAAGCAGGGGCGCGATGCGCTGGTGATCGAGTGGGACAGCAGCGCCGTGGAAAAGGTCAGCAGCGACCAGCAACTGGCCGCCTTCAAGGCGCTGGCCAGGACGCCGGGCACGGTGGCGCGCGCATTCGATGTCTCGGCATTGGCCAAGGCGCCGAAGAAGATCGAAGCCGTCTACGAATTCCCCTACCTGGCGCACGCGCCGATGGAGCCGCTCAATTGCGTGGTCGACCTGCAGGCCGACAAATGCACGATGTGGGTCGGTTCGCAATTCCAGACGGGCGACCAGGCGGCGATTGCCGCTACTTCCGGCCTGAAACCCGAGCAGGTGACCCTGCACACGATGATGGCGGGCGGCGGCTTCGGCCGGCGCGCCGTGCCCTCGTCCGACTACGTGGTCGAAGCCGTCAACGTCGCCAAGGCGTACCGGGCTGCGGGCAAGAGCGGTCCATTAAAGCTGATGTGGAGCCGCGAGGATGACATCAAGGGCGGCTACTACCGGCCGTCGCATGTGCACCGCGCGCAGATCGGCCTCGACGCCAAGGGCAAGATACTCGCCTGGGACCACACCATCGTGGGCCAGTCCATCATGGCCGGCACGCCGTTCGAAGCGTTCATGGTGAAAAATGGCGTCGACGGCACCATGGTCGAAGGCATGGGCGAGCCGTACACCCTGCCGATGAAGCTGTCCGTGCATACTGCCAAGGCAAACGTGCCCGTGCTGTGGTGGCGCTCCGTCGGCTCGACGCATACGGCCTTCGTCATGGAGACACTGATCGACGAAGCGGCGCACGTGGCGAAGATGGATCCCGTCGCCTACCGCAAGCAGCTGATCGACGCCAAGCACACGCGCCACATCGCCGCGCTGGACCTTGCCGTGGCCAAGTCCGGCTATGGCAAGAAGAAGCTGCCGAAAGGGCAGGCCTGGGGCGTGGCCATGCACGAGTCGTTCAACTCTGTCGTCGCCTACGTGGTGACGGCCTCCGTGGTGGAGGGGGCGTCCAAGCTGCACCAGGTATGGGCGGGCGTGCATTGCAACCTGGCCGTCAACCCCTTGACGATCGAGGCGCAAGTGCAGGGCGCCGCGCTGATGGCGCTGGGCATGACCATCCCCGGCGCGGCCATCACGCTCAAGGATGGCGTGGTGGAGCAGCAGAACTTCGGCGACTACCCCGTGCCGCGCATGCCCGACATGCCTGTTATCGAGGTGCACCTGGTGCCGTCGGGCGATGCGCCGACGGGCATGGGCGAACCGGGCGTGCCGCCGCTGGCGCCCGCCTTCGCCAACGCGCTGTTCGCCCTGACGGGCAAGCGCCTGCGCAAGCTGCCGTTCGACCTGGCGGCCGCATGACGGCAGCGGCTTTTTGAGTACGGTCGGCATCTTGCTGGCAGCCGGAAGGGGACGCAGGTTCGACCCTTCCGGCGTACAGAACAAATTATTGCAGCCGCTGGCCGAAGGCCCGCATGCGGGCTTGCCCGTGGTAGTGGCAGCGGCCAGGAACATGCTGGCGGCCCTGCCGCGCGTGCTGGCCGTGGTGCGCGCCGACGATACGCAGGTGGCGCGCGTGCTCGGCGCGCTCGGCTGCGAGGTACGCGTCTGCCATGACGCCGACACGGGCATGGCCGCGTCGCTGACCTGCGCCATCGATTACGTGCGCGGCGCGCCGGGTTGGCTGATCGCCCTGGGCGACATGCCTTTCGTGGAAGCGGCTACAATCGCCGCCTTGTCGCAAGCCGTCGGCGATGGTGCGCACATCGCCGTGCCCGTGTTCCAGGGACGGCGCGGCAATCCTGTCGCATTCAGCGCCTTTCACTTGCCGCTGCTGCTGGCGCTCGATGGCGACCAGGGCGCGCGCAGCATCGTCAACAGCCATGCCGTATGCGAAGTGACAGTGGACGACGGCGGCATCTTGCGCGATATTGATACCCCTGACGATTTGTCGCCGGTGCCTGGCGCGCCCGGGCGATTGTAGAACATCCATGCCAGACACGAGGAAAACATGAAGAAAGCACCGATTCAAAAAATCACCGCCAAGGCGGGAGCCAAGGCAAGCGGCAAAGCCACAAGCAAAGCCGCGGCGAAAACCGCAGTGAAAATCGCAGTGAAAACCACGCCGGCCGCCGGCATCATCTACAGCATCGCCGCCGCCGATCTGGCTGGCCACATGTTCAAGGTGACGTTGACCGTCAAGTCGCCAGCCGCCATCGGCCAGGTATTTGCCTTGCCGGCCTGGATCCCGGGCAGCTACATGATCCGCGAATTTTCGCGCAACATCGTCAGCATCCGCGCCGAGTCCGAGGGCAAGGCCGTGGCGCTGACCAAACTGGACAAGCATTCGTGGCAAGCCGCCCCGTGCAAGGGTCCATTGACGGTCGAATACGACGTCTACGCCTGGGACCTGTCCGTGCGCGCCGCCCACCTGGACCAGAATCACGGCTTCTTCAACGGCACCAGCGTGTTTTTGCGCGTGCTGGGCCAGGAATCCGACGCCCATGAAGTGCATATCGTGCAGCCCAAGGATGCCGCCTGCAGGACCTGGCGAGTCGCCACCACCCTGCCGGAACTGAAGGCCAAGCGCTACGGTTTCGGCAGCTACCAGGCGGCCAACTACGATGAGCTGATCGACCATCCGGTGGAAATGGGCGACTTCGCGCTGGCCACCTTCACCGCATATGGCGTGCCGCACGATATCGTCGTCACGGGCAAGGTGCCGAACCTGGACTTGCCCCGTTTGTGCCGCGACCTGAAAGCCATCTGCGAAACGCAGATCGCCTTCTTCGAGCCGAAGACAAAAAAAGCGCCGATGGACCGCTATGTGTTCATGGCCATGGCCGTCGGCGATGGTTACGGCGGCCTCGAACACCGCGCCTCGACGGCGCTGATCTGCGCGCGCGCTGACCTGCCGACGACGGCGTCAAACGGCACGGAAATCGGCGACGGCTACCTGAAATTCCTGGGCCTGTGCAGCCACGAGTACTTCCACACCTGGAACGTCAAGCGCATCAAGCCGGCCGCCTTCGCGCCGTACAACCTGCAGGCGGAAAGCTATTCGCCGCTGCTGTGGCTGTTCGAGGGTTTCACCAGCTATTACGACGACCTGATGCTGGTGCGCGCTGGCCTGATCGACGAGGCGGCCTATTTCAAATTGCTGGGCAAGACCGTCAACAGCGTGCTGCGCGGCAGCGGCCGCACCAAGCAAAGCGTGGCCGACTCCAGCTTCGACGCCTGGGGCAAGTACTACCGCCAGGATGAAAACGCGCCGAACGCCATCGTCAGCTACTACACCAAGGGTTCGCTGATCGCGCTGGCTTTCGATTTGACTTTGCGCAGCAAGACGAATGGCGCAAAATCGCTGGACGATGTGATGCAGGCGCTGTGGCAGCGCTATGGCCGCGATTTCTACAAGGGTAAAGCACGCGGCGTGACGCCGGCCGAAGTCGAAGCCCTGTTCGACGAGGTTTCAGGCACGCGCATGAAACCGTTCTTCGAGCGCTACATCCGCGGCACGGACGACGTGCCGCTGGCGCGCCTGCTGGCGCCGTTCGGCGTGAAATACAGCGACGCGCGCAAGGCGGAAAAAGCCAGCCTGGACGTCAACCTGGGCCGCGACGGCAACGACGCCAAATTGGCGCAGGTGCACCAGGGCGGCGCCGCCCACGTGGCCGGCCTGTCGGCGGGCGACGTGCTGGTGGCCGTCGATGGCTTGCGCGTGACGGGCAACCCGGCGAACCTGGACACCTTGCTGGGCCGCTATGCCGTCGGTGCCAAAGTGACGGTGCACGCCTTCCGCCGCGACGAGCTGATGACGTTTGCCGCCGTGCTGCAGGGTGACCGCGTGCCCGGTGTCAGCTTGGCCCTGCTGCCGGCGCCCAAGAAGGCCACGGGGCCGAAGCGTCCTAGCGCGGCATGATGCTGTTTGTCATGCAGTAAGACAGAAAACCGGCCTCACTGGCCGGTTTTCTATTTCAGGCAGCAATGTCTCAATGTGACGCCTCCCCTGAAATTGGCGTATTGCCATCATATTTACTGCAAATGAACTAATTTTTCTTTAACTAAACTAAAATTGCCGAACTGATTCTTTTCGACCGCGCCCAACGTGCAAACCCTCGATCCTCGAACGATTATGCTGATGACGACCCTGATGTGCGGGGCGATGAGCGTCGTCATGTTCTCGGTGTACCGCAGTTTCCGGCGCGAGGTGCATGGCCTCGGACATTGGGCGGCCGGTTTGCTGCTGCTGGTATGCGCGTCCTTGCTGTTCGGCACCCGCGAGGTGCTGCCGCAGGCATTGTCCATAATCGCGGCCAATGCGGCGCTGGTGGCCGGCATCGGCCTGTCGATGCTGGGCACGGAGAAATTCTTTGGCCTGGCGCCCAGCCGCCGCGCCTATCTGCTGATACTTGTCCTGGCCATCGCCGGCAATTGCTGGTGGTTGCTGGCGCACCCCGATTTCTCGGCGCGCGTGGCGCTCTTCTCCCTGCTGGTCTTCCTGTTTTATGCGCGGCAGGTGCAACTGGTGTGGCGTCATGGCGAACGCCATTTCTCGAGTTTTTTCTTTGGCGCGCTGATGCTGCTGCAAGCCGTCGTGGTGCTGGCGCGCGGCGTGTCGGCCTTGCTGCATGGCGGCGCCAGCGTGAACCTGACGGTGGCCGGCACGCCGGCCGGCATCTATCTGGCGGTTGCCAATTTCATGGCGCTGCTGCTGACGGTAGGCTTCATGACGGTGGCGACCCGGCGCCTGCAGCAGATACTGGAGCGCCGCTCGACCCACGATCCGCTGACGCAGGTGCTGAACCGGCGCGGCTTTGGCGACGCCTATGCGCGCGAAATCGGCAATCTGCGGCGCCGCCGTTTGCCGCTGACACTGCTCAGCATCGACCTCGATTACTTCAAATTGATCAATGACCGTTACGGTCACGCGGTGGGCGACCAGGTATTGGCGCATGTGGCCGCCGTTATCAAAGGCGCCCTGCGCGAATCGGATTGCGTGGCGCGTTTCGGCGGCGAGGAGTTCGTCGTGCTGATGCCGGATATGCCGGTGCATAACGCGCTGGGCGTGGCCGAACGCATCCGCGCCTTGCTGCGCGAGCCCAGTCATGCGGGGCTGCCACCGTGTACGGTCAGCATCGGCGTCGCTTGCCAGGCATCGGTGGTGGAAGGGCTGGAACAGTTGCTGTCGCGCGCCGATGCGGCCCTGTACCTGGCCAAGGAGCGTGGACGAGACCGCATCGAACTCGATGCTTGTGCGTTTACTGAGGACCGGACAATGTCCGCAGCTGGAAGCGGTACTGGTCGTTGAAGAGGAAAGTTTCGGAAAAATCGAAGGTGCGGGCGTGGCGGCGCATCAGGTGTGCGGCCGGCGGAAAGAGGACCTGCACGCGCCGCACGGCGGCCAGCGCGGCGGCCGATGCTTCGTTGTCGCGCGAACGGTGCACGTGCACGCTTTTCAGTTCGCCATCGGGACCCACGCTCAGGTCGAGCACGACGATGGCCGGCAGCATGGGCGGCAGGCGCCCGCTGAACGTGTATTCTGCGTTGGCCGCCATGATCTGCTGCGCCACCAGCGACTTGTAGACGTCGATGCTGGCGGCAAGCTGTATCGCGGCCGGCGTGCGAGGGGGCATGGGCGCCGTTGGCGGGGGCGCAGTCTGGCAAGCCGACAGCAGGGCAGCAGTGGCAAGGACGATAATCGCGTGTCTCATGGCTGCCAGCCTACCATGGTTTAACTGAACAGGCGTTCCAGCTCCACGCCGGGGTCGGGTGCGCGCATGAACGCTTCGCCCACGAGGAAGCTGTGGATGTGCGCATCGCGCATGCGTTGCACGTCGGCCGTGCTGTGGATGCCCGATTCAGTGATGATCAATTTGTCCTGCGGGATGCGCGGCAAGAGATTGATGGTCGTGTCGAGCGACGTCTCGAACGTGCGCAGGTTGCGGTTGTTGATGCCGATCAGCGCACTCTTGAGTTTCAATGCCGCCGTCAGTTCTTCGCCGTCGTGGCTTTCGATCAGCACGCCCATGCCCAGTTCGTGGGCGCACGCTTCCATCTCGGCCATCAGGCCATGGTCGAGCGCCGCGACGATCAGGAGAATGCAGTCGGCGCCCATGGCGCGCGCTTCATAGATCTGGTACATGTCGACCATGAAATCCTTGCGCAGCACGGGAATGGCGCAGGCGGCGCGCGCCTGCTGCAGATAATCCACGGATCCCTGGAAGAACTGTTCGTCCGTCAGCACGGACAGGCAGGCCGCGCCATGCGCCGCATAGCTGGCGGCGATGTCTGCCGGACGGAAGTCGGCGCGGATCACGCCTTTCGACGGTGACGCCTTTTTGACTTCGGCGATGATGCCGGGCTTGCCGGCGGCGATGTGCTGGCGCAGGCTCGCTTCAAAGCCGCGCAGGCCGGCACGCAGGGCGCTGTCGCTTTCCACGTCGCCGCGCAGGCTGGCCAGGCTGCGGCGGGCTTTGGCCTTGGCCACTTCGTCGGCTTTCACGGCCAGGATTTTATCGAGTATGTCGGACATGATGGTCGCTATTCTATCAAGGAGGGCGGAGAGCTTACGCTTGCGGCGGGGTGCCCAGCTGCTGCGTCACGCGCACGAATTGGTCGAGTTTCGCCAGCGCGGCGCCCGAACTGACGGCGGTGCGCGCACGCGCCAGGCCGTCTTCGATCGAGCTGGCCACGCCGGCCGCGTACAACGCCGTGCCCGCATTCAGGGCCACGATGTCGGCGGCGGCACCAGGATCGCCGCGCAGCGCTTCCATCATCTTCGCTTTCGATTCGATGGAATCGGCCACCTTCAGATTGCGGCTGGCGATCATCGACATGCCGAAGTCTTCGGGATGGATTTCATATTCGCGGATCTCGCCGTTGATCAATTCGCCCACCATGGTGGCCGCGCCCAGCGACACTTCATCCATATTGTCGCGGCCATACACGACGATCGCATGCTGTGCGCCCAGGCGCTGCAGCACACGCACCTGGATGCCGACCAGGTCGGCGTGGAACACGCCCATCAGGATGTTCGGCGCGCCGGCGGGATTGGTCAAGGGACCGAGGATATTGAAGATCGTGCGCACGCCCAGCTCCTTGCGCACGGGCGCCGCATGCTTCATGGCCGCATGGTGGTTCGGTGCGTACATGAAGCCGATGCCCGTTTGCGCGATCGACTGGGCGATCTGCTCGGGCTGCAGGTTGATGTTGACGCCCAAGGAATCGAGTACGTCGGCGCTGCCGGACGAGGACGACACGCTGCGCCCGCCATGCTTGGCCACGCGGGCGCCCGCCGCCGCCGCCACGAACATCGAGGCGGTGGAAATATTGAACGTGTGCGCGCCGTCGCCGCCCGTGCCGACGATGTCGAGCAGGTTGGTGGTGTCGGCCATGGGCACCTTGGTGGAAAACTCGCGCATCACTTGCGCGGCGGCGGCGATTTCGCCGATGGTTTCCTTTTTCACGCGCAAGCCCATGGTGAGGGCCGCGATCATGGTGGGCGACATTTCGCCGGACATGATCTGGCGGAACAGGTACAGCATTTCGTCGTGAAAGATTTCGCGGTGTTCGATGCAGCGCAGCAGGGCTTCTTGTGGGGTGATCGGCATGATGCTTCCTTCTTCAATGATGGCGCAGGAGGACACTGATGGCACGCCGGGGCGTGCGCATGGGATCAGCGCTCGAGGAAATTCTTCAGCAGGGCGTGGCCGTGCTCCGAGAGGATCGATTCAGGGTGGAATTGCACGCCCTCGATATCGTATTCCCGGTGGCGCACGCCCATGATTTCGCCGTCGTCCGTCCACGCCGTCACTTCCAGACAGGAAGGCAGCGAGGCGCGTTCGATCGCCAAAGAGTGGTAGCGGATCACTGTGAAGGGGCTGGGAATGTCCTTGAAGACGCCCACGCCCGTATGCGCGATGAGGGAAGTCTTGCCATGCATGACCTGCTTGGCGCGGATGACCTTGCCGCCAAACGCATCGCCGATGGCCTGGTGGCCCAAGCATACGCCCAGTATCGGCTTCTTGCCGGCGAAGTGCTTGAGCACTTCCACCGAAATGCCCGCCTGTGCCGGCGCTTTCGGGCCGGGCGAGATGCAGATGCGGTCCGGGTTCAGCGCCTCGATCTGTGCGATCGTGATTTCATCGTTGCGGTAGACCCGCACGTCTTCGCCCAGTTCACCGAAATACTGCACGATGTTGTAGGTGAAGGAGTCGTAGTTGTCGATCATTAGCAGCATCTTAAAACCCTCCATCCAGGCCATCTTGCACTTGTTCGGCGGCACGCAGTACGGCGCGCGCCTTGTTTTCAGTTTCCTGCCATTCCATTTCGGGGATGGAGTCGGCCACGATGCCGGCCGCGGCCTGCACATACAGCATGCCGTCCTTGACCACGCCCGTGCGGATGGCGATCGCCACGTCCATTTCGCCGCCAAACGACAGGTAGCCGCAGGCGCCGCCGTAGATGCCGCGCTTGGTGATTTCCAGTTCGTCGATCACTTCCATGGCGCGCACTTTCGGCGCGCCCGTCAGGGTGCCGGCGGGGAAGGTCGCGCGCAGCACGTCCAGGTTCGACAGGCCCTCCTTGAGGGTGCCTTCCACGTTCGAGACGATGTGCTGCACATGCGAGTATTTTTCGATGACCATGCGGTCGGTGACTTGCACGCTGCCCGTTTCGGCGATGCGGCCGATGTCGTTGCGCGCCAGGTCGATCAGCATCACGTGCTCGGCGATCTCTTTCGGATCGGCCAGCAGCTCGGCCGACAGCTCGGCGTCGCGCTCGGGCGTGGCGCCGCGCGGACGCGTGCCGGCAATCGGACGCAAAGTGACTTTCTTGCCGCCGTCCGCCGTCGTCTCGTTGCGCACCAGGATTTCCGGCGAGGCGCCGATGATCTGCATGTCGCCGAAATTATAGAAGTACATATACGGCGATGGATTGAGCGAACGCAAGGCGCGGTACAGGGTCAGCGGCGAATCGACATAGGGTTTACGGATGCGCTGGCCGATCTGCACCTGCATCAGGTCGCCCGCCATCACGTATTCATGCGCCTTGGCGACCGCCTTCAGGTAGTCTTCCTTGGAAAAATCGCGGATGGTTTCCGTGCGCACGGAAGCGCTGGTGACGGGCGCATCGACACCGCGGCGCAGCATCATGCGCAAGTCCTTCAGGCGCTGCTGTGCTTTCGAAAACGATTCGGGCTGCGCCGTGTCGGCGTAGACGATCAGGTAGAGTTTACCGGACAGGTTGTCGATGACGGCCAGTTCTTCCGTCACCATCAGCTGGATGTCGGGCAGCTTCAGGTCATCTTTCGGCGCGCCGCCGGCCAGTTTTTTCTCGATGTGGCGCACGGTGTCGTAGCCGAAGTAGCCGGCCAGGCCGCCGCAGAAGCGCGGCATGCCGGGGCGCAGGGCGACCTTGAAGCGCGACTGGAATTGTTCGATGAAGTCGAGCGGATTGCCTTCGTGTTCTTCGATCACACTGCCGTTCTTGACGATTTCGGTGCGTTTGCCGTAGCTGCGCAACACGGTCGTGGCGGGCAAGCCGATGAAGGAGTAGCGGCCGAAGCGTTCGCCGCCGACGACGGATTCGAGCAGGAAGGTGTTTTTGCCACCGTGTTGGGCCTGTGCCAGTTTCAGGTACAGGGTGAGCGGGGTTTCCAGGTCGGCGAACGCTTCCGCGATCAGGGGGATGCGGTTGTAGCCTTGCTGGCCCAGCGATTTGAATTCGAGTTCGGTCATGTTTCTCTCCATGCCGTCAGGGTATGAGTGTGCATAGTGCACAAACCCTGCGGTGGGTTATCAAAAAACTTGCCGGTACATGGAACTTGCGCAAGAGGCGCAAAGGACGCGTATGCAGCCGGCAGCAATCGTAACGGCTCGGCCCTTAAGCCTGCCAGGATTGCCAGCGTCGCCAAAGCCAGGCCTCAATCGAGCCGGTTTGGGTGACATTGTGTTTTTTGATGAGAAACGTGTTCACGATATGGTGTTGGGTTTGGTCAGTATGCCGCTTAGTTTTGCATGCCAATAAAACGTGCTGCTTCGAGCAGTGTCTTTACTATACCATCGGAATCGGTATCGTGTATAGAGTGTCCGTGATTGTAGCCATACGGTACCGTCAATACGGGGCAAGCCGCAGCCCTGGCCGCTTGCGCGTCATTCGAGGAGTCGCCGATGGCCACCACTTTGGCGGGCGCCAGGTCGAAGTCCGCGCACACTTGCAGCAGCGGCAGCGGATCCGGTTTTTTCTTCGGCAGCGAATCGCCGCCGTAGACGATCTCGAAATACTGGTCGAGGTTTTTCAGTTTCAGCAGGGGCAGGGCAAAGGCGATCGGCTTGTTGGTGACGCAGGCCAGGCGCAGGCCCGCCGCCTTCATCGCCGCCAGCCCCGCTTCCACGTCCGGATACAGGGTGCTGAACTGGCCGTTGATGGCCAGGTAGTGGCGCTGGTAACCGTCCATCGCCTGCTCGAAATGCTGTTCCACGCCGGCCGCGTCGAAGTCGAGCGCCAGCACGGTGCGGATCAGGTTTTCCGAGCCCTTGCCGACCATCCGCTTGATGGCCTCGGCGCTGATGGGTGCCAGGTCCAGTTCAGCGCGCATGCCATTGATGGCGACATGAAAATCGGGCAGGGTGTCTAGCATCGTGCCATCGAGGTCGATGATGGCGGCGCGCACGCCGGCCAGTACGTGGTCTTTCACCGTGCCCGCTTGCATCAGGCGCCCTTGACGGATGCCAGCTCGGCGCGCATGGCGTCGATGACGGCCTTGTAGTCGGGCTTGCCGAAGATGGCCGAGCCGGCGACGAAGGTGTCGGCGCCGGCCGCGGCGGCGGCGGCGATGTTGTCGATCTTGATGCCGCCATCGACTTCCAGCATGATGTCACGGCCCGATTCGTCGATCATGCGGCGCGCTTCGGCGATCTTCTTCAGCGCCTGCGGGATGAAGGACTGGCCGCCGAAGCCCGGGTTGACCGACATGATCAGGATGATGTCGATCTTGTCCATCACGTGTTCCAGGTAGTGCAGCGGCGTGCCCGGGTTGAAGACCAGGCCCGATTTGCAGCCATTGTCGCGGATCAGCTGCAAGGAACGGTCGACGTGATCCGACGCTTCCGGGTGAAAGGTGATGATGTTCGCGCCAGCCTTGGCGAAATCCGGGATAATGCGATCGACAGGCTTGACCATCAGGTGGACGTCGATGGGCACTTGCACGTGCGGGCGGATCGCTTCGCACACCAGCGGGCCGATGGTCAGGTTCGGCACATAATGGTTATCCATCACGTCGAAGTGGATGATGTCGGCGCCGGCGGTAACGACGTTGCGCACTTCCTCGCCGAGGCGGGCAAAGTCGGCGGACAGGATGCTGGGAGCGATACGGAATGTTGTCATGGTGGCTAAAGGCTGAGAGTAGAAAATGCGAAGATGCGCTATTTTACGCTTGACGCCGGTACCATGCTTCATTGAAGGACCGTGAAACACAGAATACGCATCGCGCGATGGTCAATGCGTCGCGCGCGACACACAATACGACTGGCAATGTCTGAATAGGAATGACGATGGCGACTTATGAATTTACGGTAACGGTCAAGACGCAATACCTGCCCGAGCAATCGGCACCGGACCAGGGGCGGCACGTGTTCAGCTACACGATCCGCGTCGTCAACACGGGCACGGCCGGCGCGCAACTGATTTCGCGCCACTGGGTCATCACGGATGCGAACAACAAGGTGGAAGAGGTACGGGGCCTGGGCGCCGTCGGCCACCAGCCGCTGCTGCAGCCGGGCGAGCAGTTCGAGTACACGAGCGGCACCATGCTGGGCACGCCGCAAGGCTCGATGCATGGCGAATACTTCTGCGTGGCCGAAGACGGCCATCAGTTCGAAGCTTTGATTCCCGAGTTCGTGCTGTCGGTGCCGCGCACCCTGCATTGACGCAACGCCGGGGGGCTTGGCCCCTTATTTCAGTTTCTCGGTGCCGTCCTGTTCTTCGCCGAGCTGTTTGCGTGCCGGTGGCGCGGGTTTTTTACCCGAATACATGGTCCACCAGACTATAAATGCCAGCAAGAAGAACGCCACCAGCGCCTCTATCATCAAGATCCACATACGCACCCCTATGTTATTTACCCGCAGCTTAGTATTTACCCGCCGTCTGTTGACACGCGGTAGTCTACCCGTTTCCATCGGCGCCGTCGCGCTTGCGCTTTCCGCCTGTACCACGCCATCGGCGCCACCGGCCGCCGCCGGCGGCAAGGCGCCGCCCATCGCGCCGACCGTCGTCAGGCCCGTGCCCGCCAAGCCGGCCGACGCCAAGGATGCCGCGGATGTGGCAGCGCCCACCTTTGTGCCCGCCAAGTTCGCCGCCTTGCCTGGCTGGGCCCGCGACGACATGCGCGCCGCCTGGCCAGCCTTCATGGCTTCGTGCGGCGTGCTGGTGAAGCGTCCGGACTGGAAGGAATCGTGCACGATCGCGCGCCAGGTGAATGCCGACAGCGACAAGGCCATCCGTCTGTTCTTCGAGACCTTCTTTGTGCCCAATCAAGTCATTACGGCCGATGGTGCCAGCACGGGCCTCGTCACCGGCTACTACGAGCCGCTGCTGCACGGCGCGCGCAAGCGCGGCGGTCCATACCAGACGCCACTGTACAAGGTGCCTGACGACCTGGTCTCGGTGGACTTGGCTGGCGTGTATCCGGAACTGAAGAACATGCGTCTGCGGGGCAAGCTGGTCGGCAAGAAGGTGATACCGTACGCGACCCGTGCCGACATCGAGCGCGCCACGTCCGTCACGGGCAAGGAATTGCTGTGGGTGGATGACGAAGTCGAGGCGTTCTTCCTGCAGGTGCAGGGTTCCGGCCGCGTGCAGCTGACCGATACGCAGGAAACCGTGCGCGTGGCATATGCGGATCAAAACGGCCACCCCTACAAGTCGATTGGCCGCTACCTGGTCGACAAGGGCGAGCTGACCCTGAGCCAGGCGTCCGCGCAAGGCATCAAGGCGTGGATTGCCGGCCACCCGACGCGCAAGGATGAATTGTTCAACGCTAACCCCAGCTATGTCTTCTTCAAGGAAGAGCGTTTGCCCGATCCGAAAGTGGGGCCGAAGGGTGCGCTGGGCGTGCCGTTGACGCCGCAGCGCTCGGTGGCCATCGATTCGCGCTTCCTGCCGCTGGGCGCGCCCGTGTTTTTGTCCACGACGCAAGCCAATAGCGAGATTCCCATGCAGCGCCTGGTGATGGCGCAGGATACGGGCGGCGCCATTCGCGGGCCGATCCGTGTCGATTATTTCTTTGGCTTTGGCGCGGAAGCGGCCGAGAATGCGGGCCGCATGAAGCAGAGCGGCGCCGTGTGGGTATTGTTGCCGAAGCAGGCACCGGCGCGGTGAGTTGCTGCGCGCGACGCCGGGGTAGTTATTGTCTGGCTTAACGCAGAACCATGACCGGCAAATGCGTATGCGCGAGCACTTTTTGCGTTTCGCTGCCCACGAACAGCTTGTTCAAGCCCTTGCGGCCATGCGAGGCCATCAGGATGATGTCGCAATGGTAGGTTTGCGCCGCATTGACGATTTCGTCGTGCGGGCTCGGTGACACTGCCACCACGCCTTCGAAAGCCACGCCGGCGGCGCGTGCCGCTGCGCCGATCTTGTCGATCGCGCGTTGCGAAGCTTCCTGCATCTGCTGTTCATACAGGCTGGCGTCGAGGACGATGCCGCCGTCGGCCATCGGCGAGAACGGGAACGGTTGCACCACGCTGATGGCGACCAGCTTGGCCTTGTTCAATTGGGCAAAGGCGAGGGCGGTCTCGGCGGCTTTGTCGGACAACGGCGAGCCGTCGGTGGGAAATAAGATGGTGTTAAACATGGCGTGCTCCTCAAGTGATGTAAGACAGCTTATGGATTTACATCAATTAAAACATTGATGTAAATCAAACCTCACAGGCTTTGGCATGAATAGTGTCGCCAAGGCAATCTTTCATCAGTGTATGCCCGTTCCTCGCTTCAGGTGCGCACGCTACGCAGCGGCGTGCCCCATACCATGGCGACCGTCAACGCAATGCTGCCTGCCGCGATGCAGGCCAGGCCATTGCGCACGCCAAAATGTTCCGCGACCCAGCCGGCGGCCAGCGCGCCCAGCGGCGCCGTTGCCACCGTCAGGAAGCGCATGGTCGATGTCATGCGGCCCAGCATGGGATCGGGCGTGACTTTCTGGCGCAAGCCCAGGTAGGGAATAAAGAACAGCATCACGCCGCAATCGAAAAAAAACATCAATATGGCATAGGCGACGGCACTGGCCGCCGCGCTGCCGAACAGCGCGGCGGGAATCGTTGGCGTCAGGGCAAAGCAGAGCGAGGTCGAAGCCAGGCCGATCAGGATGGTGCGGCCAGCGCCGTAGCGCTTCGTCAGCGGCTTGACGATGAAGGCGCTGAGCAAGACGCCGGCGCCGCCCAGCATCTGCGTCATGCCCAGCACGCCAGGGCTCATGCCCAGGTCGCGTGTGGCGAACAGCACCGTCAAAGCCATGCTGGCATAAAACAGGAAGTGCCAGATGCCGGCGCCCCAGACCAGCGCGCGCAGCAGCGGCTCGCGCCAGACGAACAGCAAGCCGTCGGCGATGTCGCGCAAGGCGTGCTTGTCAGAGGGGGCCGGCCGTGGGTCGCGCACGCTCATGGCGCGCAAATTGAAAACGGAAATCAAGTATCCGCAGGCCGTGCACAGGATGGCGACGGGCGCCGACAGTATTTGCACCAGCACGCCGGCCAGGCCGGGGCCGATCAGGCGCGAAGCCGATTCCGTGGCGGCAAATTTCGATTGCGCATCGATCAAGCCATCGCGGCCCACGAGGAAAGTCAGAAACACCTGTTCGGCGCCGCCGCCGACGACGAAGCCCGTGCCGATGATGAATCCCACTATATATAACCATGGCATCGACAGCACGCCGCACCAGTAGGCCACGGCCACGCTGGCCAGGGCCAGGCCGGACATGCTTTCGCTGAACAGCATGATCGGGTGCTTGCTGCGCCTGTCCAGCAGCACGCCGACGGGCAAGCCAAACAGGGCGAACGGCAGCGCCTGTAGCGCGACCAGTACGCCCATCTGTTCCGGCGTCGCATGCAGCAGCAGTACCGCGCAAAGGGGCAGGGCCAGCGAGGTGATCTGGGCGCCGAAGCAATTGAGGCCGTTGCTGAACCACAGGCGGCGGAAATTGACGCTGGCGGCGCTGCCGTCGCCGCGCAGATAGCGGGTGCAGTACTGGAAGAAGGAGGAGAAAATACGCTGCTCGATAAAGGTGATCGGACTCACAATAATAGCAGCGCACCTGCCGCGCCGCTGCCGTTAGCCGCTACAATCGTTGCACCGTTCATCGAGAGGAGACACTATGCAATACGAAGACCTGATCATCGACATCCAGGACAAAGTGGCGGTCATCCGCCTGAACCGTCCCAAGGCCTTGAATGCCTTGAACGACAATATGATGAATGAGCTGGGCCACGCCTTGCTGAAGTTCGATGCCGATGAGAATATCGGCTGCATCGTGCTCACGGGCAGCGAAAAAGCCTTTGCCGCCGGCGCCGACATCGCCGCCATGGCTGACTACACTTATCCCGATACCTTTACCCAGGGCTACATCAGCCGCAACTGGGAACATATCTTGCGCGTGCGCAAACCGGTGGTGGGCGCGGTGGCCGGCTATGCGCTCGGTGGCGGCTGCGAACTGGCCATGATGTGCGATTTCCTGATCGCCGCCGACAGCGCCAAATTCGGCCAGCCGGAAATCAAGGTTGGCGTCACGCCGGGCGCGGGCGGTACGCAGCGCCTGCCGCGCGCCATCGGCAAGGCCAAGGCCATGGATCTGCTGCTGACGGCACGCACCATCGATGCCGCCGAGGCGGAACGCATCGGCCTGGTGTCGCGCGTGGTGCCGGCCGATAAGTTGCTGGAAGAAACCCTGACTGCCGCCAAGACCATCGCCGCCATGCCGACCTCGGTGGCCATGATGATCAAGGATTGCGTCAACCGCGCCTTTGAAACGACCCTGACCGATGGCGTCGCCTACGAGCGCCGCTTGTTCCAGGCTGCCTTCGGCACGCCTGCACAAAAAGAAGGCATGCACGCTTTCCTGGAAAAGCGCTTGCCAAACTTCGACGGTCTTTGATATGATTCGCCTCCCCGATGAGACGCACTAGTTTGCGGCACAAAAGGGGCGGCCTTCCGGGGCTGGGTAGTAAAAAAGAAAGTTGACGAATTAGCCGAAATGCTTCATACTCTTCCTTCTTCGCAGCTGACAAACACAACGCTTTGTCGATAGCGCGAAAGTAGCACCGAATACAGTTCTTTAACAATTAACAGTCGATAAGTGTGGGCATTTGATGTAAGTGCAGCGCTGCGCAAGCAGCGTAAAACTTAAAATATCAAATGTTCACGAAGAAATAAATGAAATAGGACGCTTCGCAAGAAGTGGCCTGTCAGTTGTTTTTGAAGTGAGCGACCCGTCAGCAATGACGGTGCCGGTAAAACGGCAAAGTAACAGAGATTAAACTGAAGAGTTTGATCCTGGCTCAGATTGAACGCTGGCGGCATGCCTTACACATGCAAGTCGAACGGCAGCACGGAGCTTGCTCTGGTGGCGAGTGGCGAACGGGTGAGTAATATATCGGAACGTACCCTGGAGTGGGGGATAACGTAGCGAAAGTTACGCTAATACCGCATACGATCTACGGATGAAAGTGGGGGATCGCAAGACCTCATGCTCGTGGAGCGGCCGATATCTGATTAGCTAGTTGGTAGGGTAAAAGCCTACCAAGGCATCGATCAGTAGCTGGTCTGAGAGGACGACCAGCCACACTGGAACTGAGACACGGTCCAGACTCCTACGGGAGGCAGCAGTGGGGAATTTTGGACAATGGGCGAAAGCCTGATCCAGCAATGCCGCGTGAGTGAAGAAGGCCTTCGGGTTGTAAAGCTCTTTTGTCAGGGAAGAAACGGTGAGAGCTAATATCTCTTGCTAATGACGGTACCTGAAGAATAAGCACCGGCTAACTACGTGCCAGCAGCCGCGGTAATACGTAGGGTGCAAGCGTTAATCGGAATTACTGGGCGTAAAGCGTGCGCAGGCGGTTTTGTAAGTCTGATGTGAAATCCCCGGGCTCAACCTGGGAATTGCATTGGAGACTGCAAGGCTAGAATCTGGCAGAGGGGGGTAGAATTCCACGTGTAGCAGTGAAATGCGTAGATATGTGGAGGAACACCGATGGCGAAGGCAGCCCCCTGGGTCAAGATTGACGCTCATGCACGAAAGCGTGGGGAGCAAACAGGATTAGATACCCTGGTAGTCCACGCCCTAAACGATGTCTACTAGTTGTCGGGTCTTAATTGACTTGGTAACGCAGCTAACGCGTGAAGTAGACCGCCTGGGGAGTACGGTCGCAAGATTAAAACTCAAAGGAATTGACGGGGACCCGCACAAGCGGTGGATGATGTGGATTAATTCGATGCAACGCGAAAAACCTTACCTACCCTTGACATGGCTGGAATCCCCGAGAGATTGGGGAGTGCTCGAAAGAGAGCCAGTACACAGGTGCTGCATGGCTGTCGTCAGCTCGTGTCGTGAGATGTTGGGTTAAGTCCCGCAACGAGCGCAACCCTTGTCATTAGTTGCTACGAAAGGGCACTCTAATGAGACTGCCGGTGACAAACCGGAGGAAGGTGGGGATGACGTCAAGTCCTCATGGCCCTTATGGGTAGGGCTTCACACGTCATACAATGGTACATACAGAGCGCCGCCAACCCGCGAGGGGGAGCTAATCGCAGAAAGTGTATCGTAGTCCGGATTGTAGTCTGCAACTCGACTGCATGAAGTTGGAATCGCTAGTAATCGCGGATCAGCATGTCGCGGTGAATACGTTCCCGGGTCTTGTACACACCGCCCGTCACACCATGGGAGCGGGTTTTACCAGAAGTAGGTAGCTTAACCGTAAGGAGGGCGCTTACCACGGTAGGATTCGTGACTGGGGTGAAGTCGTAACAAGGTAGCCGTATCGGAAGGTGCGGCTGGATCACCTCCTTTCTAGAGTTTGCACGAATCAGGTAACTGGTTCACGCATCAAATGTTCACACTTATCGGCTGTTAATATAAAGAACAGCATTTGGGGCTGTAGCTCAGCTGGTTAGAGCACCGTGTTGATAACGCGGGGGTCGTTGGTTCGAGTCCAACCAGCCCTACCAGTTTCTGTAGTCTGGAAATACCCTAGGGGGATTAGCTCAGCTGGGAGAGCACCTGCTTTGCAAGCAGGGGGTCGTCGGTTCGATCCCGTCATCCTCCACCAAAAGTTCAAACGTAAATCAGCGCAGATGGCGCCGGGATTTAGGTTTGGTCTTTTCGAGATCAAGTGCTGTATGTTCTTTAACAATCTGGAAGAAGTAAAGATTATTTATTGATCGGTTTGCCGTAAAACGCAGATCGATGGGTAATGATTGTATGTATCAACAAACAAGCAACAACGTTGTACTTTCTTATCCCTGTAGCGCTCTTTGATTACCTGGTAATCAGAGGCTAACGTTATAGGGACAAGCGAATAAGTGCACATGGTGGATGCCTTGGCGATTACAGGCGATGAAGGACGTAGTAGCTTGCGATAAGCTGCGGGGAGTGAGCAAACACACTTTGATCCGCAGATTTCCGAATGGGGCAACCCACCCTTTTAGGGTATTGCATACTGAATACATAGGTATGCAAGGCGAACGCGGCGAACTGAAACATCTAAGTAGCTGCAGGAAAAGAAATCAACCGAGATTCCCAAAGTAGCGGCGAGCGAAATGGGAAGAGCCTGTACGTGATAGTCGGACCGATAACAGAATCCTCTGGAAATAGGAGCCATAGTGGGTGATAGCCCCGTATGTGAAATCGGACCGGTGGTACTAAGCGTACGACAAGTAGGGCGGGACACGTGACATCCTGTCTGAATATGGGGGGACCATCCTCCAAGGCTAAATACTCGTAATCGACCGATAGTGAACCAGTACCGTGAGGGAAAGGCGAAAAGAACCCCGGAAGGGGAGTGAAATAGATCCTGAAACCGTGTGCATACAAACAGTAGGAGCGGACTTGTTCCGTGACTGCGTACCTTTTGTATAATGGGTCAGCGACTTACATTCAGTGGCAAGGTTAACCGAATAGGGAAGCCGTAGAGAAATCGAGTCCGAATAGGGCGATCAGTCGCTGGGTGTAGACCCGAAACCAAGTGATCTACTCATGGCCAGGATGAAGGTGCGGTAACACGCCCTGGAGGTCCGAACCCACTAATGTTGAAAAATTAGGGGATGAGCTGTGGGTAGGGGTGAAAGGCTAAACAAACTTGGAAATAGCTGGTTCTCTCCGAAAACTATTTAGGTAGTGCCTCAAGTATCACCATCGGGGGTAGAGCACTGTTATGGCTAGGGGGTCATTGCGACTTACCAAACCATTGCAAACTCCGAATACCGATGAGTGCGAGCTTGGGAGACAGACGTCGGGTGCTAACGTCCGGCGTCAAGAGGGAAACAACCCAGACCGCCAGCTAAGGTCCCAAAGATTGGCTAAGTGGAAAACGAAGTGGGAAGGCTAAAACAGTCAGGATGTTGGCTTAGAAGCAGCCATCATTTAAAGAAAGCGTAATAGCTCACTGATCGAGTCGTCCTGCGCGGAAGATGTAACGGGGCTAAGCCAGTCACCGAAGCTGCGGATATCCTTTATTGGATATGGTAGGAGAGCGTTCTGTAAGCCTGCGAAGGTGTCTTGTAAAGGATGCTGGAGGTATCAGAAGTGCGAATGCTGACATGAGTAGCGATAATGGGGGTGAAAAGCCTCCACGCCGTAAGCCCAAGGTTTCCTGTTCAACGTTCATCGGAGCAGGGTGAGTCGGCCCCTAAGGCGAGGCAGAGATGCGTAGCTGATGGGAAGCAGGTTAATATTCCTGCACCGTCGTATGATGCGATGGGGGGACGGATCGCGGAAGGTTGTCTGACTGTTGGAATAGTCAGTTTCTGCTTCATAGAAGGCACTTAGGCAAATCCGGGTGCGGAATTCAAGGGAGTGGGACGAGTGAATTTATTCACGAAGCAATCGGAAGTGGTTCCAAGAAAAGCCTCTAAGCTTCAGTCATACGAGACCGTACCGCAAACCGACACAGGTGGGCGAGATGAGTATTCTAAGGCGCTTGAGAGAACTCGGGAGAAGGAACTCGGCAAATTGGTACCGTAACTTCGGGAAAAGGTACGCCCCGGTAGCTTGACTGGTTTACTCCAGAAGGGTGAAAGGGTTGCAATAAACTGGTGGCTGCGACTGTTTAATAAAAACACAGCACTCTGCAAACACGAAAGTGGACGTATAGGGTGTGACGCCTGCCCGGTGCTGGAAGATTAAATGATGGGGTGCAAGCTCTTGATTGAAGTCCCAGTAAACGGCGGCCGTAACTATAACGGTCCTAAGGTAGCGAAATTCCTTGTCGGGTAAGTTCCGACCTGCACGAATGGCGTAACGATGGCCACACTGTCTCCTCCCGAGACTCAGCGAAGTTGAAATGTTTGTGATGATGCAATCTACCCGCGGCTAGACGGAAAGACCCCATGAACCTTTACTGTAGCTTTGCATTGGACTTTGAACCAATCTGTGTAGGATAGGTGGGAGGCTTTGAAGCGGGGACGCTAGTTCTCGTGGAGCCAACCTTGAAATACCACCCTGGTTTGTTTGAGGTTCTAACCTTGGTCCGTTATCCGGATCGGGGACAGTGCATGGTAGGCAGTTTGACTGGGGCGGTCTCCTCCTAAAGTGTAACGGAGGAGTTCGAAGGTACGCTAGATACGGTCGGACATCGTGTTGATAGTGCAATGGCATAAGCGTGCTTAACTGCGAGACTGACAAGTCGAGCAGGTACGAAAGTAGGACATAGTGATCCGGTGGTTCTGTATGGAAGGGCCATCGCTCAACGGATAAAAGGTACTCTGGGGATAACAGGCTGATTCCTCCCAAGAGTTCATATCGACGGGGGAGTTTGGCACCTCGATGTCGGCTCATCACATCCTGGGGCTGTAGCCGGTCCCAAGGGTATGGCTGTTCGCCATTTAAAGTGGTACGTGAGCTGGGTTTAAAACGTCGTGAGACAGTTTGGTCCCTATCTGCCGTGGGCGTTGGAAATTTGAAGGGGGCTGCTCCTAGTACGAGAGGACCGGAGTGGACGAACCTCTGGTGTACCGGTTGTCACGCCAGTGGCATTGCCGGGTAGCTAAGTTCGGAAGAGATAACCGCTGAAAGCATCTAAGCGGGAAACTTGCCTTGAGATGAGATTTCCCAGAGCCTTGAGCTCTTTGAAGGGTCGTTCGAGACCAGGACGTTGATAGGCTGGGTGTGGAAGTGCAGTAATGCATTAAGCTAACCAGTACTAATTGCCCGTACGGCTTGTCCCTATAACCTTAGCAGGTACAGAGGATAAGACGGTACAACGTTGCGTGTGTGTTGATACCATTCATTACCCCAATCTTTGCTTCTTCCAGATTCATGGCCTTGTCGTCCTACAGGAGACAAGCGTCAGTACAAGTTATGCCTGATGACCATAGCAAGTTGGTCCCACCCCTTCCCATCCCGAACAGGACCGTGAAACAACTTTGCGCCGATGATAGTGCTGCAACCAGTGTGAAAGTAGGTTATCGTCAGGCTTGTTATACGCAGTAAGAGAAAAACCCCACCGGATTCCGGTGGGGTTTTTTTTCGTCTGACGGTTTTGCGGGGCGCCGCGGGTGGTTGTCGGCTTACGCTGCGCTAAGCCGACCTACGCCGACCTGCGCCGACGGACATCGGCCGACATCGACCAAACCAGGTAGGTCGGATTAGCGCGCAGCGCGTAATCCGACAACACTGTTGGCGTCCGAGGGGAGACTTATGCGCTTGCGCGCCAAGCTGACCTACGGTATAATTCGCCTCCTCAGATCAGATGGTTTGCTGCCCCGTTGGGAGCAGGCTGTTGAAAAAGTTATGCCTGATGACCATAGCAAGTTGGTCCCACCCCTTCCCATCCCGAACAGGACCGTGAAACAACTTTGCGCCGATGATAGTGCTGCAACCAGTGTGAAAGTAGGTTATCGTCAGGCTTGTTATATAAAAAAACCCCGCATCAGCGGGGTTTTTTTTCGTCTGCAGCATTCATCGGACTAGATGCCCCAGGTGATGCTTTCATTTTCCGCCTTGGCCGAGCGCAGCATCTCCATCAAGGGATAGGCGCGCTGCGAGAAATGCACTTTTTGCGCGCGCGCATGGGCGCCCGTTTCGCCATCTTCCAGCGTTTCCGGCGTATGCGCATCGTGTTCGACGTCATTTTCCGGATGTAGTTTGCTTTCCGCGACTTCTTTTTCCAGCAGGGCCAGGGCATCGCCCGCTTCGGCTGGCGTGATGACGCCGCGTGTGGGGTTCTTGTGCAGGATGTCGAGGATGCGCTGGGCATGTTCCTGGTACATCAGCACTTCAGGGGAGGATTTGGATTTGAATGAGATCAACATAAGCGCTTTCTGAAACTTGTTGTTAGTGTCGAAACAATATCACGACTTGAAATGTCGCACAGGCCGTCCGATTGCCCGGATTGCACATTTGCAAGCCGGATAGGGCCATCTGTTGGACAACGCACGCATTTACAAGAGCTTGCTTGCGGTGAAAACACCCGTTTAAGCGATCGTTAAGTCTCAATCCAGTTTCACCGAGTCCATGAAAGTGTCGATGGTGTCACGCGACAGCTTGCTTTCTTCACCGAGGATGATGATCTGGAAAATCCGTTTATCCTGCGCCACAAAACGGCCGACCAGCAAGACCGGCTTGCCTTGCTGCGTGCCTTTGGCCTCGATGCTGAGCGAACTGCGCTGGTGTGTTCCGGCCGCCGTGCTGCTGGCCGTCGATGCCGATTTTTCGCTGCGCACGGTGCCGTTGATATTTTTTAACAGGGCAGTCTGCATGGCGGGCAGGGCCGCTTGCGCCTGTTCTGCGCTGTCGAGCACGGCGCTGCCGATGGCGAAGGTATTGCCATCGACCTCGCTGGCCGTCATGGTCAGGCTGATTTTCTTGCCATCGAGATCGATCTCGCGCGTCAGCACGGCCGGTTTGCCTGGAAACAAGGCCGTGAACTGGGCGTCGGGGCTGCGGTAGTCGCGCCAGTCGAACTTCGGACTGCAGGCCGACAAGATGCCGGCGGCCGCGAGCGTAGCCAGAAAGAGGGCAAGTGATGGTTTTTTCATCAGCAGATGGTAGCAGCGCCGCCAGTCGTGCGCAATCGTGCACGTGCGGCACTTACGGGCCGCCTTATATTTCACGCAGCACGCGCCGGTACTGGATCGCTTCGGCGACGTGCGGCTGCGTGATGCCGGGGCTAGCCTCCAGGTCCGCGATGCTGCGCGCCACGCGCAGTACGCGGTGATAGGTACGCGCCGACCAGTGCAATCGCGCCATGGCGCCGTGCAGCAGCTGTTCGCCATGCGTTTCCAGGCGACAATGCTGTTCGATTTCGGTGCTGCTCAGGCGCTGATTCGCCTTTCCCTGGCGTGCCAGCTGCAGGGCAAAGGCTGCCGCTACCCGCGTGGCGATGGCTCGCGTGCTTTCTCCGGCGCCGGCGTGCCGGCCCAGCGCCGCCGGCGGCATGGCGGCCACTTCAATCTGCAGGTCGATACGGTCGAGTAGCGGACCGGACAGGCGGCTGTGATAACGGAGCACGGCGTCCGGCGTGCAGCGGCAACGTCCCGAAGCGTGGCCCAGATAGCCGCACGGGCAGGGATTCATGGCGGCGATCAGCTGGAAGCGGGCAGGAAACTCGGCCTGGCGGGCCGCGCGTGAAATGTTGATCACGCCCGATTCCATGGGCTGGCGCAGCACATCGAGCACCCGGCGCTGGAATTCGGCGATTTCATCGAGAAACAGCACGCCGCAGTGCGCGAGCGAGATTTCTCCGGGGCGCGGCACGTTGCCGCCGCCCACCAGGGCCACGCCGGACGCCGTCTGGTGCGGGGCACGATAGGGGCGGCGTTTCCAGTGTTCCACCTTGAAGTGGCCGCCCAGCGAATGCACGGCGGCCGATTCCAGCGCCTCTTCGTCGCTCATGGGCGGCAGCACGCCGGGAAAACGGCTGGCCAGCATGGTCTTGCCCGCGCCCGGCGGCCCGACCATCAGGACGTTATGGCCGCCCGCGGCCGCCACTTCCAGCGCCCGCCGCGCCTGCTGTTGCCCTTGCACGTCGGCAAAGTCAGGATACGGAAAGACGTGCGCTGCCAGCATGGGCTGATGGCGTTGCAGGGCGGTCTGGCTGCCGTGCGCGGCAAAATGCGCGCAGACTTCGAGCAGGCTGTGGGCGGGATAGATGCAGGCATCGCGGACCAGCGCCGCCTCGTCCGCATTCGCCTGCGGCAGGATGAAGGCGCGTGGCGCGCCCGCCGGGCAGCGCTGCATGGCAAAGGTCATGGCCAGGGCGCCGCGAATGGGACGCAACTGGCCAGAGAGCGACAGTTCGCCCGCGAATTCGTAGTGATGTAATTGGTCGCCCGGCAACTGGCCCGAGGCGGCCAGGATACCCAAGGCAATAGGCAGGTCGAAGCGCCCCGATTCCTTGGGCAAGTCCGCCGGCGCCAGGTTGGCCGTGATGCGCCGCGCCGGCATCTCAAAGCCGCAGTTTTGCAGCGCGGCACGGACGCGGTCGCGCGATTCCTTCACTTCCGTATCCGGCAGGCCGACTATCGTAAATGAAGGCAAACCGTTGGCAAGGTGGACTTCGACACTTACCTCGGGCGCTTCCATGCCGGCCAGGGCGCGGCTTTTCAGGACGGCCAGACTCATCAAACTCCCCTGTGGCGCGGGCGCGGGCAGTCTCAGTCTAGCGCGTGAAACGCCGTCAGGCTTGAGCTATGCCAGCAAGGCCGTCAATAACGTGGTCTGGCTGGCGTCAGCTTACAACCTTACACCTTGGCCTTGGGTTCGTTCAGACGGGTTTCCAGTTCGATCAGGCGCAATTCCAGTGCGTCGAGCTTGGCGCGGGTCTTGGCCAGCACTTGCGCCTGGATATCGAATTCCTCGCGCGTGACGAGATCGAGGCGGGCGAAGCCTTGGGTCATCATCGATTTCACGTTTTTCTCGATATCCTTGGCCGGCGAGTTCTCGATGGCCTGGTGGATCTTGCCTTGCAAGTCGTTAAAGAAGGTATTCATGTCCATGTTCAGTCCTTTTATGGTGCGGCATGTGCATCGCACCATTGCGGTGCACAGCGGTGTTAATCTGGTGCGAAAATAGGCAAATCCACAACGCTTCAGCAACGTATTTCCGCATGCCCAGCGGCTTGCACGGTATGTATGGCCGGAAAGGCACCTGTCAAGGTGGCAAGAGAGCTGGCACGTATTCTGCTAAAGAAGGTATGAACGCTTTGTGATCTCCAGCCAAGATTTTAAACCTCAACCGCTTTAAAAGTTCAATAAAAGGGAATCGCCATGAAGAATCTGTCCAAGAACATGACTTTAGCTGCAGCGTTGACGCTGGCCATGACCGCCTTGTGCGGCAGCGCCATGGCCCAGGATGCAGTGGCGGCGCCTGCTGCGGCCGAAGCCGTACCTGATAACGTGGTGAGCTACAACGTGGCGCTGACCAGCGACTACCGCTACCGTGGCGTGTCGCAAAGCCGTCTCGACCCTGCCATCAGCGGCGGCGCCGACTATACCCACAATCCGACGGGTTTGTACGTGGGGACCTGGCTGTCGAGCATCAAATGGATCAAAGACGGCGGCGGCGATACCAACCTGGAATGGGATATCTACGGCGGCAAACGTGGCGAGATCAGCAAGGATTTCACCTACGATGTGGGCGGCCTGTACTACTTCTATCCCTCGAATGGGCTGAGCACGAACGCGAACACCTTCGAACTGTACGGCCAGCTCGGCTATGGCCCGGCCTACATCAAGTACTCGCATTCGACCAGTAATCTGTTCGGCGTGCCTGACAGCAAGAACAGCGGCTACCTCGATGTGGGTGCCAACGTCGATGTGCACGATGGCTACATGCTGAACCTGCATGCCGGACGCCAGAAGGTCGCGCACAACGATTCCCTCAGCTATAACGATTACAAGATCGGCGTGACCAAGGATTTCGGCGTGGTGACCGTGGCTCTGGCCGCCGTCAAGGCCAACATCACGTCGCTGGCACCGAATGGCAAGAATCTGGCGAAATCCGGTCTCGTGCTGACCGTATCCAAAACCTTTTAAGCGAGACTGCCATGAAAATGATTACTGCAATCATTAAACCGTTCAAACTGGACGAAGTACGCGAAGCCTTGTCGGCTATCAATGTGCAAGGCATTACCGTCACCGAAGTCAAAGGTTTCGGCCGCCAGAAAGGCCATACGGAACTCTACCGTGGCGCCGAGTATGTCGTTGATTTTTTGCCAAAAACCAAGATTGAAGCAGCCGTCGATGACGCCATTGTCGACCAGGCCATCGAAGCGATCGAAGGCGCCGCGCGTACCGGTAAAATCGGCGACGGCAAGATTTTCGTCTACAACCTGGAACAAGTCATCCGCATCCGTACCGGTGAAACCGGCAACGAAGCGCTCTAAGGGGAATATTGATGCGTAAAAATATAACAAAATTGCTCGCTGGGATAGCCTGTCTGTGTGCGTTTGGCGTCGCCGCGCCAAGCTTTGCCGATGCCCCCGCCAAGACGGAGGCGGCCACGACCACGGCCGTCGCCGCTCCCGCCGTCACGCCCGTGCCTGACGCCGCGCCCGCTGCCGCCGCTCCGGCTCCGGCCCCGGCCGCTGCCGCACCGGCTGCCGCCCCTGTCGCCAACAAGGGCGATACCAGTTTCATGATGATTTCCACCTTGCTGGTGATTTTGATGACCATCCCCGGCCTGGCCCTGTTCTACGGCGGCCTGGTGCGCTCGAAGAACATGCTGTCGGTGCTGATGCAAGTGTTCATGGTGTTCGCGCTGGTCATCGTGCTGTGGTGTATCTACGGTTACTCGGTCGCCTTCACGGAAAAAACCGCCTTCTTCGGTGGCTTCGACCGCCTGTTCCTGAACGGTATCTGGGATCCGGCCAAGGGCACGTTTGCCGCCGCCGCCACCTTCAGCAAGGGTGTCGTCATTCCCGAGTTCGTCTTCGTCGCCTTCCAGGGCACGTTTGCCGCCATCACCTGCGCACTGATCGTCGGCGCTTTCGCCGAGCGCGCCAAGTTTGCCGCCGTGCTGGCCTTCGTCGTGCTGTGGTTCACGTTCGCCTACCTGCCAGCGGCCCACATGGTGTGGTTCTGGACCGGTCCTGACCTGATCACCAATGCCGCCACCTCGGCCAGCGAAGCCCTGAAAGCGGGCTGGATCTGGCAAAAAGGCGCGCTGGACTTCGCCGGCGGCACCGTGGTGCACATCAATGCCGCCGTCGCCGGCCTGGTGGGCGCGATCATGATCGGCAAGCGCGTCGGCTACGGCCGCGAATCGATGGCGCCGCACTCGCTGACGATGACCATGATCGGCGCCTCGCTGCTGTGGGTGGGCTGGTTCGGTTTCAATGCCGGTTCCTCGCTGGAAGCGGGCGACGTGGCGGCCCTGGCCTTCGTCAACACCTTGCTGGCCACTGCCGCCGCCACCCTGTCGTGGGTATTTGGCGAGTGGATCAGCAAAGGCAAGCCATCCATGCTCGGTGGCGCGTCCGGCGCCGTGGCCGGCCTGGTGGCGATCACCCCGGCGGCCGGCTTTGTCGGCCCGATGGGCGGCCTGGTCATCGGCCTGCTGGCCGGTATCGTCTGCCTGTGGGGCGTGAATGGCCTGAAACGCCTGATCGGCGCCGACGATTCGCTCGACGTGTTCGGCGTGCATGGCGTGGGCGGTATCCTCGGTGCCTTGCTGACGGGCGTGTTTGCTGCACCACAATTGGGCGGCCAGGGCATCTTCGACTATGTCACCAACAAGATGTCGGCCGATCCGTATTCGATCGGTCATCAGGTGTGGGTGCAGGCGCAAGCGGTCGGCACCACCATCCTGTGGTCGGCCGTCGTCTCCGTCGTCGCCTATAAACTGGTCGACATCGTCATCGGCTTGCGCGTACCGGAAGAAGAAGAGCGCGAAGGCCTCGACATCACCAGCCATGGCGAGCAAGCGTATCATGGTTAAATAACAAGGATATGGCATGCCAGCGCCCCGGCGCGGCATGTCCGGCCAGAAAGGCGCCTCATTGAGGTGCCTTTTTTTCGTTGTGGGAATGGAAAAGGTCTTTAAAACAAGGGTTTTGCCCCGATTTGGGGTACTTACACGGTAATATAGTCGGCAGTTCTGTGTGCTTTTTTGAATACTGCACATAATTTAAGGATGTAACTATGGTTCCCCATCTCGTCACGGCCCTGACCGGACCGCTGCTCGACCTCGAAAAAAAGATTCTGGCCGCGACGCCGGCCATTGAGCGCTGGTTTCGCATGGAGTGGCAAGAACACACGCCGCCCTTCTATTGCTCGGTAGACTTGCGTAACGCCGGCTACAAACTGGCGCCCGTCGATACCAATCTGTTCCCTGGCGGTTTCCATAACCTGGCCACGGAAATGCTGCCCCTGTCCGTGCAGGCGGCCATGGCTGCCATCGACAAGTATTGCCCGGACGCCCGCAACCTGCTGATCGTGCCGGAATTGCACAACACCACGCCGCAATACCTGCAGAACGTGGCGCGCCTGATGCAAATCTTCCGCCAGACGGGACTGCACGTGCGCTTCGGTTCGTGGTCGCCCGAGATCACCCAGCCGACACCGCTGGCCCTGCCGGACGGCAACATGCTCGTCATCGAGCCCCTCGTGCGCCTGAACAACGGTCGCCGCCTGGGCTTGAAGGATTTCGACCCGTGCACGATTCTGCTGAATAACGACTTGTCGGACGGCATCCCCGATATCTTGCAAAATATTCATGAACAAAGCTTGCTGCCGCCCTTGCACGCGGGCTGGGCTTTGCGCCGCAAGAGCAACCACTACACGGCCTACGATGAAGTGGTGAAAAAATTCGGCAAGATGATCGATGTCGACCCGTGGATGCTCAATCCCTTCCACGCCAAGTGCAGCGACGTCAATTTCCAGGAAGGCGAGGGCGAAGATGCGCTGGCCGCCAGCGTCGACGTGCTGCTGGCCAAGATCCGCAAGAAATACAAGGAATACGGCATCAAGGAAAAGCCCTTCGTCATCGTCAAGCCCGATGCGGGCACGTATGGCACGGGCATCATGACGGTGCGCGACGCCAGCGAAGTGCGCGACCTGTCGCGCAAGCAGCGCGACAAGATGTCCATCGTCAAGGATGGCAAGGTCGTCACCGACGTCATCATCCAGGAAGGCGTGCCCACGTTTGAAAGCATCAAGGATGCCGTGGCCGAACCCGTCGTCTACATGATCGACCGCTATGTGGTGGGCGGCTTCTACCGCGTGCACGCGGAAAAGGGTGTCGACCAGAACCTGAACGCCCCAGGCTCGCAGTACGTGCCGCTGGCGTTTGCCCAGCAGCATGCCGTGCCGGACTTGAAGGCCAAGCCGGGCACGGCCGCGCCGAACCGCTTCTATGTGTATGGCGTGGTGGCGCGCCTGGCCTTGCTGGCCGCGTCGCTGGAAATGGAGCGCACGGACCCGAATCCCGAGGTGTATTGATCGCTCCCCGCAGCTTGCCGGGCGCGGTGACTACCGCACCTGGCGATCTCGGCTAGAATCAAGCATTCCTTATCAGGCTCCCCGATTGGACGCACCATGAAAATTGCATTCCTTGCCGACCCGCTGGCAGGCTTCAAGACTTACAAAGATTCCACCTTCGCCATGATGCGCGAGGCGGCCAAACGCGGTCATGCCGTGTACGCGTTCGAACAGAAGGACATGGCGCTGGAAGAGGGCATCGTCACGGCACGGGTAAACCACATCGCGCTGACGGGCGACGAACACGATTGGTACAAGGTCGTCTCGACCGAGGAAGTGCGCCTGTCGGCCCTGGACGCCATCATCGAGCGCAAGGACCCGCCGTTCGACATGGAATACGTGTACGGCACGTATTTGCTGGAACTGGCGGAAAAGCAGGGCGCGCACGTCTTCAACAAGCCGTCCGCCATCCGCGACAACAATGAAAAGCTGGCGATTGCCCAGTTTTCCGAATTCACGTCGCCGACCCTGGTGACGTCGGATGAAGCGCGCCTGCGCGCCTTCCACGCCAAACACCAGGACGTCATCTTCAAGCCGCTCGACGGCATGGGCGGCACGGGCATCTTCCGCGTCAAGGCCGATGGCCTGAACCTGGGCGCCATCATCGAGACCTTGAGCGAGAACGGCGCGCAGACCATCATGGCGCAGCGTTTCATCGCCGACATTGTCAAGGGCGACAAGCGCATCCTCGTCATCGGCGGCAAGCCGGTGCCGTTTTCGCTGGCGCGCATCCCGCAGGCGGGCGAAGTGCGGGGCAACCTGGCGGCCGGCGGCACGGGCGTGGCGCAGCCATTGACGGCGCGCGACCTGGAAATCGCAGAAAAGCTGGGCCCGATCCTGGCCGCGCGTGGCCTGATGCTGGTAGGATTGGACGTGATCGGCGACTATCTGACGGAAGTCAATGTCACCAGCCCGACCTGCTTCCAGGAAATCATGCAGCAAACGGGTTTTGACGTGGCTGCCATGTTTGTCGACGCCGTCGAGCATGGCGTTGCGCAAGCGCAGCAGCGCTAGAGGGTATTGACTATGGTAGGGATTTTGCTCATGACACATGCACCGCTGGGACAGGCTTTCATCGCCGCCTGCGCGCATGTGTTTCGCGGGCCAACGGAACGGTTTGAAGCCATCGACGTCGTCGCCGACCAGGACCTGGCGGAAGTGCAGAAGCTGGCGTCGGACGCCATCTGCCGCCTTGACGACGGCTCCGGCGTGCTGGTGATCACCGACGTGAAGGGCGGCACGCCGTCGAACTGCTGCAACAAGCTGGCCGATGCGGGCCGGGTGGAAGTCATCGCCGGCATCAGCCTGCCGATGCTGCTGCGCGCCATCACGTATCGCCGCGACACGCTCGACGTGGTGGTGGAGATGGCGCTGGCCGGCGCGCAAAGCGGCGCCGTGCGCGTCGATAACCGCATTCGCGTGGGCGAGTAAGGAAGTACATGGCCGCCGCCCTGAAGGCGGCGGGTTTTATAGGCCAAGATTGTCATCAGCGTAGTGCATTCAGGGATAGAGACCATACAAAAATGATTCAAAAAGAACTCGAAATCATCAACAAGCTGGGACTGCACGCACGCGCCTCCGCCAAATTTACCCAGCTCGCCGCCAAGTTCAAGAGCGACGTCTGGCTGACCCGCAACGCGCGCCGCATCAACGCCAAGTCCATCATGGGCGTGATGATGCTGGCCGCCGGCAAGGGCGCGAAAGTGACCCTGGAAGCCGAGGGCGATGATGAGCAGGCATGTGTCGATGCGCTCACCGCCCTGATTAATGACAGGTTTGGCGAAGGCGAGTAATGCCCGCCGAACGCAGCCGCAGCCGCATTCCGACAGGTCAACCCATGGCATCTTTCACGCTCCACGGCATCCCGGTTTCCCGCGGCATCGCCATCGGCCGCGCACATCTGCTGGCGCCGGCCGCCCTTGACGTCAAACATTACCTGGTCGCCCAGGAACAGATCGAAGCCGAAGTCCAGCGCCTGCAAAGCGCCATCGCCACCGTCCACAAGGAACTGCAGACCCTGTGGAACGAGCTGCCCAAGGATGCGCCCACGGAGCTGGGCGCGTTCATCGACGTGCATGCGCTGATCCTCTCCGACCCGATGATTTCCGAAGCTCCGCTCGACATCATCCGCAAGCGCCATTACAACGCCGAATGGGCGCTGTTGACGCAGATCGATGAGTTGTCGGCGCAGTTCGATGAAATCGAAGACCCGTACCTGCGCGAACGCAAGGCCGACATCCAGCAGGTGGCCGAGCGCGTATTGAAAGTCTTGCTGGGCACGGAGCAGCTGCTGCCCAAGGCCGCGGCCGAAGACGAATTGATGGCGCAGATGATCGTCGTCGCGCACGACATTTCTCCGGCCGACATGCTGCAGTTCCGCGACCGCTCCTTCATCGGTTTCATCACCGACGTGGGCGGGCAGAACTCGCACACGGCCATCGTCGCACGCAGCCTCGATATCCCGGCCGCCGTCGGGATGTCGCAGGCGTCGATGCTGATCGACCAGGATGACTGGCTGATCATCGACGGCGACGCCGGCGTCGTCATCGCCAACCCCAGCGCGCTGGTGCTGGAACAGTACCGCGAGCGCCAGGTGGCCATGCAGCGCGCGCGCAAGAAGCTGGGCAAGCTGAAAAAGACGCCGGCCGTGACCAAATGCGGCACGCCCGTCACCCTGCTGGCGAATATCGAGTTGCCCGAGGATTGCGCGTTTGCGCTGGAGTCGGGCGCCAGCGGCGTGGGCCTGTTCCGCTCCGAATTCCTGTTCATGGGCCGCGCCCACAAGATTCCCACCGAGGACGAGCAGTTCGAGGCTTACCGCAACACGGTGCAGTCGATGAAGGGAAAAGTCGTCACCATCCGCACGCTCGACATCGGCGCCGACAAGCCGCTCGACCAGTCCGACCATACGGCATTGAATCCCGCCCTGGGCCTGCGCGCCATCCGTTACTGCCTGGCCGAGCCGCAGCTGTTCCTGACGCAGCTGCGGGCGATTTTGCGCGCCTCGGCCTTCGGCAAGGTGCGCATCCTGATCCCGATGCTCGCGCATGCGTTCGAGATCGACCAGTCGCTGTCCATGATCGCGCAAGCAAAGGCCAGCCTGCGCGAGGAGGGCGTCAAGTTCGACGACGAGGTCGAAGTGGGCGCCATGATCGAGATTCCGGCCGCCGCGCTGGCCCTGCCCATGTTCGTCAAGCGCATGGATTTCCTGTCGATCGGCACGAACGATCTGATCCAGTACACCCTGGCCATCGACCGGGTCGACTACGAAGTGGCGCATTTGTACAATCCGCTGCATCCGGCCGTGCTGCAGCTGATCTCCATGACGATCGCGGCCGGCCACAAGGCGGGCATCGACGTGGCCGTGTGCGGCGAGATGGCGGGCGACGTGAAGCTCACGCGCTTGCTGCTGGGCATGGGGCTGCGCGAGTTTTCCATGCATCCGGCGCAGCTGTTGGCGGTCAAGCAAGAGATCCTCAACAGCGACCTGGGTCTGATTGCGCCACAAATGCGCAAAATTATGCGTTCGATGGAACCAAATGTGATCGCGGAAGCCGTCCAGCAACTGCAGCTCATGTAAACTGTCACCTTAAGCATCAGGACACATCGCGCGCGGCAAGAGGTGTCCTGATGTTAAAGTTGCAGTACCTATCATCGCGGTGCTGCATCGACCATGGCCCGTGGGGCCGCCCCCCTTTTATAAACCGACACACATGTCATCCATTGGAATCGTTTCGCCGCAAACTATGTATTTTGCGCAACCCCTGCAGCTGCAAAGCGGCGCATCGCTGCGGGACTATATGTTGATGTATGAAACCTACGGCACCCTGAACGCCGACAAATCGAACGCGGTGCTGGTCTGCCACGCCCTGAACGCCTCGCACCACGTGGCCGGCGTCTATGCGGACGAGCCGAAAAGCACGGGCTGGTGGGACAATATGGTCGGCCCCGGCAAGCCGCTCGACACGGACAAATTCTTCGTCATCGGCGTCAACAACCTCGGCTCCTGCTTCGGCTCGACGGGCCCCATGCACACCAATCCCGCCACCGGCAAGCCATATGGCGCTTCCTTCCCCGTCGTGACGGTGGAAGACTGGGTCAGCGCGCAGGCGCGCCTGGCCGATGAACTGGGCATCACCCAGTTCGCCGCCGTGATGGGCGGATCGCTGGGCGGCATGCAGGCGCTGGCGTGGAGCATCATGTTCCCCGAGCGGCTGCGCCACTGCGTGGTGATCGCCTCGACGGCCAAGCTGTCGGCGCAAAACATCGCCTTCAATGACGTGGCGCGCCAGGCCATCCTGTCCGACCCCGATTACCATGGCGGCGACTTCTATGCGCACGGCGTGGTGCCGAAGAACGGCTTGCGCGTGGCGCGCATGGTGGGCCACATCACGTATCTGTCGAATGACGACATGGCCGAGAAATTCGGCCGCAAGCTGCGCGACGCGGCGCAGACGGGCGACTACAAATTCGGCTTCGGCATCGACTTCGAGATCGAATCGTATCTGCGCTACCAGGGAGACAAGTTCTCCGAGTACTTCGACGCGAACACGTATTTATTGATCACCAAGGCGCTCGACTATTTCGATCCGGCGCGCGCGCATGGCGGCGACCTGGCCAAAGCCCTGTCGGGTACCAAGGCCAGGTTCTTCCTCGCCTCGTTTTCCACCGACTGGCGTTTTTCGCCCGAGCGCAGCCGCGAAATCGTCGAAGCGCTGGTGTGCAACCGCCGCCAGGTCACGTATGCCGAAATCGACGCGCCGCACGGCCACGACGCCTTCCTGCTGGAAGATGCGCGCTACATGAACATGGTGCGCGCCTATTATGGCCAGGTTTGGAACGACATCGGGGCGGGCTTGCCCGCTCCTGCACCGCACACCGCCGTCCGCCAGGGCGCCAAGGAGACCGCATGACTTTTGACGAATTGAGCGCGCTGCGCCCCGACCTGGCCTTCATCGCCCATTGGGTGCCGAACAACGCGCATGTGCTGGACGTGGGCTGCGGCGAAGGCGTGATGCTGCAGTATCTGCAAAGCGACAAGGAGTGCAGCGGCTATGGCATCGAGATCGCCGACGACAAGGTGCTGGCCAGCACCCTGCGCGGCGTGAACGTGATTCAGCAGGACATGGAAAAGGGCCTGGCCATCTTTGGCGACAACAGTTTCGATACGGTGTTGTGCCTGTCGTCGCTGCAGATGATGAAGCAGGTCGAGCCGCTGCTGCGCGACATCGTGCGCGTGGGCGCCGAGGCTATCGTCTCGTTCCCCAACTTTGCCTACTGGCCGCACCGCGTGGCCTTGCTGAAAGGCCGCATGCCCGTGTCGAAGTCGCTGCCCTACCAGTGGTACGACACGCCCAACGTGCGCTGCGCCACCATCAACGACTTCCGCGAGCTGGCCGAGGAATGCGGCCTGGAAGTGATCGAATGCGTGGCCCTGGCCGAAGGCAAGATGGTTTCCGTGCTGCCGAACCTGCGCGGCGACCTGGCCGTCTTCCGCCTGCGTAAAAAAGCGGTGCATTGATGAGCACAAGCCCGGCGCCCGGCTGGCGTTCCTATGCCAATGGCCGCATGCTGGCCGTGCTGGTGCTGGGCTTCAGTTCCGGCCTGCCCCTGTTCATCCTGCTGTACCTGCTGCAGGCATGGCTGGCCAAGTCGGGCTTGAACGTCAAGGCGCTGGGGCTGTTCGCCCTGGTGCAGTTCCCGTACATCTGGAAATTCCTGTGGGCGCCCCTGATGGACCGCTACCGCATCCTGGGACTGGGACGCCGGCGCGGCTGGATGGCGCTCACGCAAGTGGCGCTGTTCTTTTCCATCGGCGCCATGGGCATGCTCGATCCGCTCACGCAGATCGGCCTGATCGCGGCCGCCGCCGGCGGCGTGGCCTTTCTGTCGGCCAGCCAGGACATCGTCATCGACGCCTACCGGCGTGAAATCCTTGCCGACAACGAGCAGGGCCTGGGCGCGGCCGTCATCGTCAACGCGTATAAAGTGGCGGGCATGGTGCCGGGCGCGCTGTCGCTGATCCTGGCCGACCGCATGCCATGGCAGCCCGTGTTCTGGATCACGGCCGCCTTCATGCTGCCGGGCCTCATGTGCACCTTGCTGATCAGGGAACCCACCGTGTACGGCTCGCCGCCAAAGACCATGCGCGAAGCGATCATCCTGCCGTTCCAGGAATTCATCGCACGCGATGGTTGGCGTAGCGCAATGTGGATACTTGCCTTCGTATTACTCTACAAAATCGGCGACAGCATGGCCACGGCGCTGGCGACGAAGTTCTATCTGGACCTGGGTTTTTCCATGACGCAGATCGGCCTGGCCGCCAACACCACGGGTTTCTGGGCCAGCCTGGCCGGTGGCGTGGTCGGTGGCGTGTGGATGCTCAAGCTGGGCATCAACCGGGGCCTGTGGGTGTTTGGCGCGCTGCAGGCGATCGCGATTCTGGGTTTCGCCTGGCTGGCGCAGGTGGGGCCGAATACCATGCTGCTCAGCGCCGTGATCGGTTTTGAAGCCTTCGCCAGCCTGGGCCTGGGCGCGGCCGCCTTTGTCGCGTTCCTGTCGCGCACCACGGACCCGCGCTATACGGCCACGCAATATGCCTTGTTTTCCAGCCTGAGCGCCGTGCCGCGCACCCTGATCAATGCCTCGGTGGGCTTTCTGGTCGCGGAATTGGGCTGGTTCTCGTTTTTCATCGTGTGCTTCTTCCTGGCCTTTCCGGCCATGATGATGCTGCCTAAAATTGCTCCATGGAGGTCTGCCAATGGCACCAATATCCCTTAAACGTTACGCCATCCTGGCCAGCCTGTGCGCGGCCACCGCGCTGGCGCCCCTGTCCGCCCATGCCCAGCAGGCGACGGTCCAGGACGGCATCAAGGTGCGTCCCCTGTCGACGTCGCGCATCTTTGCCGGCGGCGCCGATTTCAATGCACAATCGAAGCAGCAATATGCGCAGCTGGTCAACGAGGCGAAGGAAAAAAATGCGCTGGTGCCCGACAGCGATCCGCAAGTGAAACGCCTGCGCGCCATCGCCCAGCGCATCATCCCGTTTGCCACGCGCTGGAACGAGGCGGCGGCCGACTGGAACTGGCAGGTCAACCTGCTCAATTCCGACCAGGTCAATGCATTCTGCATGCCGGGCGGGCAGATCGCTTTTTACAGCGGCATCATCACCAAGCTCAATCTGACCGACGACGAAGTAGCCATCGTCATGGGGCATGAAATCTCGCATGCGCTGCGCGAACACTCGCAGGCGCAGGCGGGCAAGGGCAACCTGGCCGCCGTCGGCGCCAAGCTGGCCGGCGCCGGACTGTCGGCCTGGCTCGGTGTCGATCCGAGCATCACCAGTACCGCCACGAATATGGCGGCGCAGGGCGTGATGCTGAAGTTTTCGCGCGACGATGAACGCGAAGCGGACTTGATCGGCATGGACCTGGCCGCGCGCGCCGGTTTCGACCCGCGCGCCGGTGTCATCCTGTGGCAGAAAATGGCGGCCGTGAGCAAGGGCGCGCCGCCGGAATTCCTCTCGACGCACCCGTCGGGCAAGGACCGTATCTCGCAGATGAACAGCCACATGGCGCAAGTGCTGCCCCTGTACGCGCGCAGCAAGGGCGTCAGCGTGGACGCCTTGCCGCCATACCGCAGCAACGCCATCGCGCAGCGCTAGGATGACCAAGCGTCACGCCGCCGCACCTTTGCCCATGCGCGACGGCGTGGCGGCCAGCTACCTGTGGCTGCCGGAAGGGCAGTGGCCGGACATGCTGTCCTTTCTGGTCGAGCGCTATCCGCAGATCAGCGCCGCGCAATGGAGGGACCGCATGGCGCGCGGTGAAGTGGTCGATGGCGACGGCGCCGTGCTGGCGCCCGGCAGCGGATACAAGCGCGGCATGCGCATTTTTTACTACCGCGAGCTGGAGCGGGAAACGCCGATTCCCTTCCAGGAAGATATCCTGTTTCAGGACGAGCATCTGATCGTGGTCGACAAGCCGCATTTCCTGCCCATGACGCCGGGCGGGCGCTTCGTGCAGGAGACCTTGCTGACGCGCCTGAAGAAACGGCTCGATAGCGCCGACCTCACGCCGATCCACCGCCTCGACCGCGAGACGGCCGGCGTGGTGATTTTTTCGCGCCAGATCGCCAGCCGTGGCGCCTATCAGTCGCTGTTCCAGCGCCGCGAGGTGCGCAAGACGTACGAGGCGCTGGCGCCCGTGCTGGCGGGACGCGATTTTCCATTTACCTACCACAGCCGCATGGTCGAGGGCGCGCAGTTTTTCCTCATGCGCGAGGAAGCGGGCGAGCCGAACTCGGAAACCGTCATCGACGTGATCGAAGAGCGCGGCGGCGTGAATCTGTACCGGCTGCAGCCGCATACGGGGCGCAAGCACCAGCTGCGCGTGCACCTGGCCTCGCTGGGCATCCCCATCGTCAACGATGCGTTTTACCCGGTGGCCCTGCCGTGCAAGGAAGACGACATGTCGCAGCCCTTGCAGCTGCTGGCGCGGGCCATCGATTTCACGGACCCTTTGAGCGGCGAGCCGCGCCATTTCGAAAGCCGGCGCGTGCTGGCGTGGCATGCTTAATCCGCCACCATCACTGACGTGCCAACAATGCTGTCGGATTACGGTCCTGCGGACCTAATCCGACCTACGGCAGATTCAGCGTAGGTCGGGTTAGCGCGCAGCGCGTAAGCCGACACCACCACGGACGTATCAGATCAGCCCTTGACCGTGTAATCGATGATCAACGGTGCGTGATCGGAAAACCGCTCGTCCTTGTAGACGCTGACCGTATGCGCCTGGGCTGCGATGCCGGGCGTGGCGACGTGGTAATCGATGCGCCAGCCCACGTTCTTCGCGTAGGCTTGTCCGCGGTTGCTCCACCACGTGTACTGGTCTTCGCGCTTGTCCAGGCCGCGGTGCACGTCGACAAAGCCCACTTCGTCGAAGACGCGCGTCAGCCACGCACGCTCTTCCGGCAGGAAGCCGGAATTCTTTTTGTTGCCCTTCCAGTTCTTCAGGTCGATTTCATGGTGGGCGATGTTCCAGTCGCCGCAGATGACCACTTCGCGGCCCAGCGCCTTCAATTCCAGCAGGTGCGGCAGGAACAGTTCCATGAAGCGAAACTTGGCTTCCTGGCGTTCCGGCCCGGACGAGCCGGACGGGCAGTACACGGAAATGACGGACAGGTTGCCAAAATCGCAGCGCACGTAGCGGCCTTCGGCATCGAATTCAGGGCTGCCGAAACCGATATGCACGGCGTCCGGTTCCACCTTGCTGTATACGCCCGTGCCGGAGTAGCCCTTTTTCTCGGCATAGTGGAAATGGCCATGGTAGCCGTGCGGGTTGAGGAATTCCGGCGTCATGTCGGGCAGCTGCGCCTTCAATTCCTGCACGCAGATGAAATCGGCCGTCTGCGTGCCCATCCAGTTGAAAAAGCCTTTTTTGGCGGCGGAACGGATGCCGTTCAGGTTGGCGGAGATAATTTTTGGCATAGAGTGAGAATGAAAAGGGCGCTGGACGGGGCCGGCGGGCGCGGCATGGCGATTGTCTCGCCGCTGCGCGCGGATTAAAATACAGGCACTTTTAAAAAATGAGGCTAATGTGAATAATTTACGCCAGCAGTTTATCGCGTTTTCAGTATCCAAGGGAGTCTTGCGGTTTGGCGAGTTCACCACCAAGGCCGGGCGATCATCGCCGTACTTCTTCAATGCGGGCCTGTTCCATGACGGCGCCACCCTGGCCGAACTGGCGCAGTTCTACGCGCAGACCCTGCTCGACTCGGGCGTGGAATTCGACATGCTGTTCGGCCCCGCCTACAAGGGCATCACCCTGGCGTCGGCCACCGCCGTGGCGCTGGCCGGCAAGGGCCGCAACACCTCGTTCGCCTTCAACCGCAAGGAAGCCAAGGACCATGGCGAAGGCGGCACCATCGTCGGCGCCAAGCTGCATGGTAAAGTCGTCATCATTGACGATGTGATCTCGGCCGGCACTTCGGTGCGCGAATCGGTGGACATGATCCGCGCCGCCGGTGCCGAACCATGCGCCGTGCTGATCGCCCTGGACCGCATGGAGCGTTCGGGCCCGGACGGCCAGCTGTCGCCAAGTTCGGCGGTGCAGGAAGTGTCGAAACAGTACGGCATTCCCGTCATCTCGATCGGCAACCTGGACGACTTGTTCGGCTACCTGAACGGCGCGGGCGCCGATCCGGAACTGCTCCAATACAAGGATGCCGTTTCCGCGTACCGCACGCGCTACGGTATTTAAGTCGTCTTTTCCAGCAGCGCCCGCAGCCGCGGGTCGCTGCAGGCGGCGCCAGCTTGCGGATGGCATTGCAGCAGCCGCTGCAGCAGCGCGCCGCCGATGCCGCGCCGGCGGAACGGCGGTTTCACGAACAGCATGTTCACCGTCACTTCATCGGCGTCTCTGCTGATATCGAGCATGGCCACCTGCTGGCCGTCGATCCACGCGCACAGCGCGCTGTCCCCTTGCCAGTCTATCCGCATCACGCCAGCCATGGTTTGACCGCCGCATGCAGGCCCAGGGCGAACAGGCCGATAAAAAAGCAGCGCTTGAATACCTGCTGCGCGATTCGCCCGCGCAGCCATTGACCGGCCAGCATGCCGGCCAGCGCCGGCAGCAGCGCATACGCGGATGCGCCGGCCGCGCCGAGGCTGAAGTCGCCGTGCAGGGCCAGGCTGGCCGCCAGCGCCACGGTCGAAGCCGTAAACGCCAGGCCCAGCGCCTGCACCAGCGCGTCGCGCGCCAGGCCCAGTCCCTGCAGATATGGCACGGCGGGGATCACGAATACGCCCGTGGCGGCCGTCACCAGTCCCGTCGCCGCGCCGGCCAATGGCCCCAGCCACGCTTCGTGCCGCGCCGGCACGCGCAGCTGCAGCGAGAACAGGCCCGCCAGCGCATACAGCATCAGCGCCACGCCCAGCGCGACGACGGCCCAGGCACCGCTGTCGGCCGGCAGCAGGGCGCCGCCCGCCACGGTAGCGGCCATGACGGCGGCCAGCATGGGCCACAGGCGCCCCAGCAGGGCGCGCAGGCCGGGGCCGGCCGCCAGTTGCCACACATTCGTCACCATCGACGGCACGATCAGGAGGGCTGCCGCCTGCACGGGCGGCATGACGAGGCTGAGCGTGCCCATGGCCACCGTCGGCAAGCCCAATCCGACTACGCCTTTGACGAAACCAGCGACGAGGAAGCTGGCGCCGACGGCCAGCAGAAATGACGTCTCCATTTTTTCTGTTCCACAGTGAATTGCGTGGATTCTGCGCGCGCTGGGCGGTTTCGCCAAGGTGGATTATTTTGAGTCAGCCTCAGTAAAATACGAAGGCTGGTAAGATGGTGAAAAGGGGAGCCGTCATGCGCTTTGATCTGGTCGATTTGCAGCTGTTCGTCAACGTGGTGGAAGCGGGCAGCCTGACGGCGGGCGCCGCGCGCAGCCATCTCGCATTGGCCTCCAGCAGTGCGCGCGTGCGCGGCATGGAAGAGATGCTGGGCATGCCCTTGCTGCTGCGCGGACGGCGCGGCGTGGAGCCGACGCCCGTGGGCCAGACCTTGCTGCATCACGCGCGCCTCGTCTTGCTGCAAATGGAGAAAATGCGTGGCGAGCTTGGCGAGTTTGCGCGCGGCTTGAAAGGGCAGTTGCGCCTGCTGTGCAATACGGCCGCGCTCAGCGAATTTTTGCCCGAGGCGCTAGGCGCTTTTCTCGACCGCCATCCGAACCTGACCATCGACCTGGAAGAGCGCCTCAGTTACGATATCGTCAAGGCCGTCTCGGAAGGGCTGGCCGACATGGGCATCGTGTCCGACTCGGTCGACATGCGCGGCTTGCAGACGTTTCTGTTCCGCCCCGACCGGCTGGTGGTGATCGCCGCGGCCGACGGCGTGCATCACCGCGCCCTGGGCCAGGATGGCGTCGTCGCGTTCTCCACGCTGCTGGATCACGATTTCATCGGCCTGGCCGACGACAGCGCGATGCAGCAGTATCTGGGCATGCATGCGGCACGCCTGGGCCGCCCCTTGAAGGTGCGCGTGCGCCTGCGCAGCTTCGATGCCGTGTGCCGCATGGTGGCCAGCGGCGTGGGCATCAGCGTGGTGCCGCTGGCGGCGGCCAGCCGCTGCCAGCAGACGATGGCGCTGCGCTGCCTGGAATTATCCGATCCCTGGTCGGTACGCAATCTGACGATCTGCGTGCGCCAGTTCAGTGAATTACCCCTGTATGCGCGCCAGTTGATCGATCATCTGAAGGCGTGACAGGGCATGACAGGAGCAGCGATGCGTTTTTCAGAAGACAAGATGGCCAGCCTGCTGTGCAGCGACCGGATCGAGCGGCCCATCCACATCTGGCAGCCGGAGCATCCCCGCGCCGTGATCCTGGCGATCCACGGCGGCATGGCGCATGCGGGCGACTACGTCACGCCGGCGCTATACTTCCGCCAGCACGGCATCGCCACCGTCAGCTTCGACATGGTGGGCCACGATGGCAAGCGCAAGGTGGACATCCCCTCGTTCGACGCCTTCCTCGACGACGAGGAGCTGTTCCTCGCCTGGGTCAAGCAGGCGTATCCGGGCGTGCCGATCTTCGTCATGGGCCACTCCATGGGCGGCCTGATCGCCACCCACCTGGGGCTGCGCCGCTTTGCGGGCGATCCGGCCATCAAGGGATTTGTGATTTCATCGCCGTATTACGTGAATGCGATTCCCGTGCCGAAGGTGCTGCAGATGCTGTCGGGCTGGCTGGCGCGGCGCTTCCCCACGATGAAGGTGCCGCTGGGTAACCTGACCATGCTGCTCACGCACGATCAAACCATCACCGCGCGTCATTTCCAGGACGAGCGCGACGGCATCCGCGCCAGTGCGGCGTCGGTGCGGTTTGCCCATGCGCTGACGTCGGCGCAAAAGGAACTGGCGGGCGGCCTGTCGGACTGGCGCTTCCCCCTGTTCGCCGCAGTGGCGGGCGACGACAAGCTGGCCGACAGCCGCGCCACGGAAAGCCTGCTGCGCAGCGTGCCAGATGGCTTGCTCGACTATCATTTTTATCCGGCCAATTATCACGAGAATTTCAATGAAGTGAACCGCGAAGCGATCTTTGCCGCCATCCTGGCCTGGATGGAGAAACTGCTGGCACCCGTGCAGGCTTGACGGCCGGGTATCGTTATAATCGGCTTGACTGCATTTACCGCCGGCGCCTGCCGGCCCGGTCCCCGCGGCACAGGGGAATACTCAAGGAACGAACGATGCGCTTGCTGATTGCCCTGTTACTCCCATGGCTGACCTTTTTCACGATCGGCCGTCCGATCGCCGGCATCATTTGCCTGATCCTGCAAATCACCTTGATCGGCTGGCTGCCGGCCACGATCTGGGCCGTGTATGCGCTGAGCCAGTACAAGACGGACCAGAAGATCGCCGACGCCATGCGCCGGCGTTGATATAGGGCTAAGGCCTGTTTAAGCTGCGCTTCCTATCTTGATTCAACCGACATGAGGAGAGTGAGATGGCATCAAACAGACGCGGTACCCTGAGCCTGGCGGCGGCGATGCTGGCCGCCGGGCTGTTGCTGGGAAGTGCGGCGCAGGCGCAAACCGACGGTGCACTGCCGCCCGTGCAGAAGAGCGGGGCGGTGGAATACCTGAGCGGCGGCATCGGCCTCGATGAGTCGACGGCCATCAAGAGCGCCAGCCGACATTGGCCCTTGAGTCTCGTGTTTTCCGTGCAGGCGGCGGGCAAGGCGGAATTTGCCTCCGACGTGAAGCTGGAAATACGCGATGCCAAGGGCGCTCCGGTGCTGGACACGACGGCCAGCGGACCGTTCCTGCTGGCGAAACTGCCGCCAGGCAGCTACAGCCTGCGCGCCACCCTGGCCGGCAAGTCGCTGGAGCGCAAGGTGCAGATCAAGGCGGGCAGTTCCGCGCGCGTGGAGCTGGTCTGGCCGGCGGGAACGAACCAGGGCCGGCCTTGATGTCTGGCGACGGCAAGGCGCCCGAACGGGACTTGTCGGCGCGGGGCTTGTCGGCGCATATCCTGCCCACGTCGGCGACGATGGTCGGCGTGTGCATGACGGTGCTGTCGATCGGGCATCTGGCGCCGCGCGGCGACATGCGCGTGGCCATCGACAAGCTGCTCGCCGTCGATGCCATCGTCTTTCTCGTCAGCGCAGTGCTCTCGTTCATGTCGCTGCGCCCCGGCCAGTCGCGCTTGCGCTACGAATCGTGGGGCGAACTGCTGTTCATCTGCGGCCTGGCCCTGCTGGCGCTGGGCGCCGTGGTGCTGGCCTTCGTCATCAACTGACCGCGATCAGCTGACATCGAATCAGCTGACCGCGAGCACGCGCCCTTCGGCAGCGCTTTGCAAGGCCAGTTCGATCAGGCGTATCGTCGCTGCCGCATCCTCGGCCGCCACCGGCGCCGGTGCGCCGTGGCGGATGGCGTCGGCCATGCCCTGGTAAAAGTCCTGGTAGCGGCCCGCCTGCATTTCGAGGTGTTCGCAATGGCCGTCCGGCTGCGTGCCCAGGTGCAGCGCGCCGCGCACGGGGGCCACGCCCCAGCCGGGCTGGCCCGGCCTGCCGCCCGCCTTAAGCGCATCTTCCTGCGGATCGAGGCCGAATTTCACGAAACTGCCCTTTTCGCCATGCACGGCGAAGCGCGCCGTCGGCGCCTTCACCAGGCAGCCCGCTTGCAGCACCACGCGCAGCCGGTCGTAATACAAAACGATGTGCATGTAGTCGACGGCTTGCGCGCCATCGCGCTGCAGGACGATATCGGCGTACAGTTTTTCCGGCTTGCCGAACAGCTGCATGGCCTGGTCCAGCATGTGCGGACCCAGGTCGTACAGCAAGCCGCCGCCCGGCGCGCCGGATTCGCGCCAGCGCTGGCGGATCTCGGGGCGGAAGCGGTCGAAGTGCGATTCGACGCTGGCGATGCGCCCCAGCGTGCCTTGTGCCAGCAGCGCTTTCAGGGTCAGGAAATCGCCATCCCAGCGCCGGTTGTGGTACACGCTGAGCACCAGCTTGCGCTCTTTCGCCAGCGCGATCAGACTCTGCGCCTCGGTGCTGGAAATGGTGAAGGGCTTGTCGACCACCACGTGCTTGCCCGCTTGCAGGGCCGCTTGCGCCAGGCTGAAGTGCGCCTCGTTGGGGGCGGCGATGACGACCAGCTCGATGGACGGATCGGCAAACAGCTGCGCCGCATCCGCATACACGGTGGCGTGCGGCCAATCCTTGTGCACGAGCTCGGGCTTGCTGGAGGCGACGGCCGTTAATTCCAGGGCATCGATGGCGGACAGGACGGGAGCGTGGAAGGTGGAGCCGGCAAAGCCGTAGCCGACCAGGCCGGTTTTGATCTTGTTCATGGCGGGTTCACAGGTGCGTGGAAGAATCCATGATCATACCCGCAAGCGGGCGGCGGCACCGCTGCAGCAATGCTGCCACGATGCCGCCGCGCATGCTTTAGAGCCTATCCCAGTAGGGAGCGTCTTTTGCAAGCAGCACATCAGGAGCGCGGACAAGGCGCGAGGAGGACGCGTGGCGAGCCACGCGACGACTCCCCGCTTCTGAGGGGCGCTTGCAAGAGATGTATTCATCTACTGGGATAGGATCTTAGTTCAGGCTCCAGACGTATTGCACCTTGACGCTGGCGCTGACCGGCTTGCCGCCAGCGAGGGCCGGCTTGAACGTGCACTTGGCAATGCCAGTGCGCGCCGCCTCGTCGAGGGCAGGATGGCCGCTGCTCTTGACCACGCTTGACCCTTGGACCTTGCCGGTGGCGTCGACATCAAAGGACAGGTTGACCGTGCCCGTTTCCTTCGCCTGCAGCGATGCGGGCGGGTAGACCGGTTTGCCGCACACGCCAAAGTCGATGACGGGGCGGCGCTCCAGCACGGGTGCGCTGTCGGCGGCGACGGCCTGGCCGTAGATGCCGAGGCAGGCGCCGGCCAATGCCAGCAGCGGCACGGCCGCCTTCCAGTTCAGGGCTTGTGGTGCGGGGCGCAGCAATCGTTTGATACGTGACATAAGATCTCCTCCGTTGGCCGCCTGGGCCAGGTGGTGGGTTGAGAACTGGAGACGTTCCAGTTCCGAGAGTGCAAGAGCCAGACGCCGCGGTTCGCCCAGTTGTCTTGCTGCGAAATCATCTGCAATATGTTCGCGTTCGAGGCGCACGCCGCGTGAAATCCACCAGACGGCAGGGTGGAAGAACAGCAGCGCCTCGATGGCGTTTTGCAGCAGGTTGACCAGATAATCGTGGCGCCGGATGTGCGCCAGTTCATGCGCCAGCAGCGCATCGAGCAGGTGCGGCGGCATGCCGGTGATCAGCGCCGCAGGCACCAGCACCATGGGGCGCCAGATGCCGGCCGTGAGCGGACTGGCGATGTTGTCGAGCACGCGCAGCCGCACGGGCCGCGCCACGCCGGCATCGTGCGCCATGCGCGACAGCCTTGTCTGCAGCTGTGCATGCGTGGTGCCCGTGTTCCTGGCGCTGCGCTCTATCCACAGCATGCCCAGCGCCATGCGCACGGCCAGCACGGCGGCGCACAGGGCCCAGACGCCGACGACGGCGCGCAGCAGCAGGTCCAGGTCGGGCAGGCTGTCGGGCGCCAGCAGGGCGGCGGACAGCAAGGCGCTGGAGTACAGCGCGCCCGTGGCATCGGCCCCGGCCAGGCGCAGATACAAGCCCGCCGCCGGCCACGCCAGGCAGGCCAGCAGGGCGCCGCAACCGACGGCGTAGCGCGCCTCGGGACGCGCATTGCGCAGGGCCGCCCACGCCAGCGCCGTGGCGCAGCCGATCAGCAGCCCTTGCCACAGGAAGTGCAGCAGGGTCCAGCCCAGCGCCGGCACGAAGCCGCTCATGACTGATCGTCCTTGAGCATTTTTTCGATTTCCTCGCGTTCGGCGCGCGACACGCCCGTGCGCAGCGCCGCCAGCACCAGCGCCTTGGCCGAACCGGCAAAGGCCTTCTGCATCAGTTCCTTCAGCAGATTCGTCTGCAGGCTGTCCTGCGCCTGGGCCGGCGCATACACGTGCGAGCGCTGGCTTTCGTCGCGGATCAGCAAGCCCTTGCCATGCATGATCTGCATCAGGCGCAGCACGGTGCCATAGGTGATGGCCGGCTTGGCCAGCGTCAGCGCCTCGTGCACCTGCTTGGCCGTGGCCGCACCCAGCGGCCACAGCGCCTGCAGCAGATCGAGCTCGGCTGCCGTCGGTTTCGGGATGTCGTGCGTCTTGGTCATGCGGTTTTCCTCTTGCCTGAAATTCAATATGGCTAGATTACTCGTTGTAGACAAAAATGTATACTTTAATTTTCAGTGGCGTATAAACGCCTGTCAGACGTGACATAAAAAGTAGACAAGCTTGTTTATGAGGAGATCCGACAGGCAAAAAAAAAGACGCCGCAGCGTCTTTTTTTTGGGGCGAGTGAAAATTATCCCGCCAGCTTGGCCTTCAGCAGTTCCGTCAGCTGGGCCGGGTTGGCCTTGCCCTTGGATGCCTTCATGGCCTGGCCGATCAGCGCGTTGATCGCCGCTTCCTTGCCGGCGCGGTACTGCTCCACCGACTTGGCGTTGGCCGCCAGTACTTCATCGACGATGGCTTCCAGCGCGCCCGAGTCCGAGATCTGCTTCAAGCCCTTGGCGTCGATGATGGCGTCGACCAGGTGCTCGTCGTCCGATTTCGCTTCCCACATGCCGGCGAAGACTTCCTTTGCCGCCTTGTTCGAGATCGTGCCGTCGGCGATGCGCTTGAGCATGGCGGCCAGCTGGGCGGCCGAGACGGGGGCGTCGTCCAGGTCCACGCCTTCGCGGTTCAGGGTCGACGAGACGTCGCCCATCAGCCAGTTGGCGGCGGCCTTGGCGTTTTCCTTGCCGGCCTTCTCGACCACGGCGACGAAGTAGGTCGCCATGGCTTTCGATTGCGTCAGCACCAGCGCATCGTAGTCCGGCAGTGCGTATTCGCTGATGAAGCGGGCGCGCATGGCGGCCGGCAGTTCCGGCATCGAGGCCTTGACCGTGTCGATCCACGCTTGCGAGATGACCAGCGGCGGCAGGTCCGGATCCGGGAAGTAGCGGTAATCCTGGGCGTCTTCCTTGCTGCGCATTTCGCGCGTTTCCTTGCGGTCCGGATCGTACAAACGCGTCGCTTGCACGACCTTGCCGCCGTCTTCGATCAGTTCGATCTGGCGGCGCACTTCGACGTGCACGGCTTCCTCGATGAAGCGGAAGGAGTTCAGGTTCTTGATCTCGCAGCGCGTGCCGAATTCCTTCTGGCCGACGGGGCGCACGGAAATGTTGACGTCGCAGCGGAACGAGCCTTCCTGCATGTTGCCGTCGCAAACGCCCAGCCACATGACCAGCGAGTGCAGCGCTTTGGCGTAAGCCACGGCTTCGGCGGCGCTGCGGATTTCCGGCTCCGAGACGATTTCCAGCAGCGGCGTGCCGGCGCGGTTCAAGTCGATGCCGCTCATGCCCGCATAGTCTTCGTGCAGGGATTTGCCGGCGTCTTCCTCCAGGTGGGCGCGTGTCAGGTTGACCGTCTTGGTGACGAATTCGCCATCCTTTTCATAGCCGAAGGTCAGGGCGCCGCCGATGACGACGGGGTCCTCGAACTGGCTGATCTGATAACCCTTGGGCGAATCGGGATAAAAATAGTTCTTGCGCGCGAAGACCGAGTGCGGCGCCACGGTGGCGCCCACGGCCAGGCCGAAGCGGATGGCGCGGTCGACGGCTTGCTTGTTCATCACCGGCAGCACGCCGGGCAGCGCCAGATCGACGGGGCTCGCCTGCGTGTTGGCTTCGGCGCCGTACTTGATCGGCGAACCGCTGAAAATTTTGGATTCGGTCGTGAGCTGCACGTGGTTCTCAAGACCGATGACGACTTCCCATTGCATAGTGTTCTCGCTTATTTTTTGGTGGCGCCGCCTGGGCGGCGCGATTTTTTTCTTAGATGCCGGCCGTTGCGTTGCCTGGAGCACGCGTATGCCAGTCCGTCACTTGCTGGAACTGGTGGGCCACGTTCAGCAGTTTGGCTTCGCCAAAATAATTGCCGATGATTTGCAGGCCGACGGGGCGCTTGCCATTCTTCTCGCCTGCACCGAAACCGCAAGGGATTGACATGCCGGGCAGGCCGGCCAGGCTGGTCGACAGGGTGTAGATGTCGGCCAGGTAGTTCGCCACCGGGTCGTCCGTCTTGTCGCCCAGGTCCCAGGCGACGGTCGGCGCGACGGGGCCCATGATGACGTCGCAGACGGCGTCCGGGCCATTCAGCACGGCGTCGAAATCCTGCGCGATCAGGCGGCGGATCTTTTGCGCCTTCAGATAGTAGGCGTCGTAGTAGCCATGGCACAGCACGTAGGTGCCGACCATGATGCGGCGCTGCACTTCCGGACCGAAGCCCTGGGCGCGCGACTTCTTGTACATGTCCTGCAAGTCCTTGTACTCGGCCGCGCGGTGGCCGTAGCGCACGCCGTCGTAGCGCGACAGGTTCGACGACGCTTCGGCCGGCGCGATCATGTAGTAGGCGGGAATCGACAAGGCCGTGTTGGGCAGCGAGATGTCGACCAGGGTGGCGCCCAGCTTTACATACTGCGCCAGCGCGCCGCGCACGGCCGCTTCCACGTCCTTGGCCAGGCCCTCGCCGAAGTACTCGCGCGGCACGCCGATGCGCAAGCCCGTCAACGGCTGGCCCAGTTCACGTGAAAAATCTTCCGCCACGCCGCCCTGTTCCGGCGACAGGCTGGTCGAGTCGCGTTCGTCGAAGCCGGCCATGGCGGTGAGCAGCAGGGCGCAGTCTTCGGCCGAGCGGGCCATCGGGCCGCCCTGGTCCAGCGACGAGGCAAAGGCGATCATGCCGAAGCGCGAGACGCGGCCATAGGTCGGCTTGATGCCGGTGATGCCGCAGAAGGCGGCCGGCTGGCGGATCGAGCCGCCCGTGTCGGTGCCGGTAGCCGCTGGCGTGAGGCCGGCGGCGACGGCGGCGGCCGAGCCGCCGGACGAGCCGCCCGGCACGGCTGTTTTATCCCACGGGTTCTGCACGGCGCCGAAGGCCGAGTTCTCGTTGCCGGAACCCATGGCGAATTCATCGCAGTTGACCTTGCCCAAAGTGACCATGCCGGCCGCCTGGAATTTTTCCACCACGGTGGCGTCAAACGGGCTGGCGTAGTTGGCCAGCATTTTCGAGCCGGCCGTCGTACGCCAGCCTTTCGTGACGAACAAGTCCTTGTGCGCGATCGGCACGCCCGTCAATGGCGTGGCCGTGCCGGCGGCGATACGCGCGTCGGCGTCGGCTGCTTGCGCCAGGGTCAGGGCACGGTCGACGTGCAGGAAGGCGTTCGAGTTGTCCGCTTCGATGCGGTCGAGGAAATGCGTCGCCAGTGCAACGGCGGAAATTTCCTTGTTCTGCAAAAGCGTGGACAGCTGTTTGATGGATTTTGTATGCATGGCGTTTCTATTGTGATATTCGGCAAGAAGGCGGGAACGGCGCAACGGCGTGTTTATTCGATAACCTTGGGAACGAGATAGAGTCCATCCTGTACCTTCGGCGCCACGGCCTGGTAGGCGTCGCGGCGATTCTGTTCCGTGGCGACGTCCTCGCGCAGGCGCAGGGCGATATTGTCCATGTGGGCGGCCAGCGGGTGGCTCAGGGGCGCCACGCCATCGGTATTGACGGCTTGCATTTGTTCTGCCAGTGCGAAAATCTTGTTCAATTGGGCCAAAGACGTGACGGCCTGGTCGTCGGCCATTTCAAGTTGGGCCAGGTGGGCGATGCGTTTTACGTCGGAGAGTGTCAGGGACATGGCGAATGGCGCGGAGTGCCGCGCATTAGTATTAAGTTGGCGTTTTGATAAAACGCGGGTATTTACTGCTATTTTGCTCACAAAAATCGAGGAATGCCGCGTAACTCGCGGCTGCAAGAGTCGCACTTTTCCATGGTTTTTGAGCAAATCGCATTCAAATTATAAGGTAGAATGGCGGGTTAATGCGTTGCCGGCGCTGATGGACCGCTGCCGCAGCATAGAAAAGATTGCGCAAGCGCCAAGCGAAACCCGAAAAAATCGCCTCCACGGATTTTCAGGGTGCCTGAAAGCGCCCGCTTTGAAACTCCCCATAAACAGCTTTTGCGCAGCTCGATGCGCTACAGGACACTCATGTTTGGTTTTTTACGCAGGTATATCTCCACCGATCTGGCCATTGACTTGGGCACGGCCAACACCCTTATTTATGTACGCGGCCTCGGTATCGTCCTGGACGAGCCATCCGTCGTCGCCATCCGCCAGGAAGGCGGTCCGAATGGCAAGAAGACCATTCAGGCAGTCGGCAAGGAAGCCAAGCAGATGCTGGGCAAAGTGCCGGGCAATATCGAAGCGATTCGTCCGATGAAAGATGGCGTGATCGCCGACTTCACCGTGACCGAGCAGATGCTCAAGCAATTCATCCGCATGGTGCATGACTCGAAATTCTTCCGTCCATCGCCGCGCATCATCATTTGCGTGCCGTGCGGTTCGACCCAGGTCGAACGCCGCGCGATCCGCGAATCGGCCCTGGGCGCCGGCGCCTCGCAGGTGTACCTGATCGAGGAACCGATGGCAGCGGCCATCGGCGCGGGCTTGCCCGTGTCGGAGGCGACCGGCTCGATGGTGGTCGACATCGGCGGCGGCACGACGGAAGTGGGCATCATCTCGCTCGGCGGCATGGTCTACAAGGGTTCCGTGCGCGTGGGCGGCGACAAGTTCGATGAAGCCATCGTCAACTACATCCGCCGCAACTACGGCATGCTGATCGGCGAACAGACGGCCGAAGCCATCAAGAAGGCCATCGGTTCGGCCTTCCCTGGTTCGGAAGTGAAGGAAATGGAAGTCAAGGGCCGCAACCTGTCCGAAGGCATCCCGCGTTCGTTCACCATTTCCAGCAACGAGATCCTCGAAGCGCTGACCGACCCGCTGAACAACATCGTCTCGGCCGTGAAAAACGCGCTGGAACAGACGCCGCCGGAACTGGGCGCCGACATCGCCGAAAAAGGCATGATGCTGACGGGCGGCGGCGCGCTGCTGCGCGACCTGGACCGCCTGCTGATGGAGGAAACCGGCCTGCCGGTGCTGGTGGCCGAGGACCCGCTCACCTGCGTGGTGCGCGGTTCCGGGATGGCACTGGAACGTATGGACAAGCTCGGCTCGATCTTCTCCTACGAATAATCTGACAGAAGGGCCGGAAACCATTCCGGCCTTTTTTTGGTTTTGGCGCCGGCGTCTGACCGGGGCCTGCACGTTGGCGCACTGCGCCTGGCCTGATTATTGGAAGTCATGGAATACAGTCCTCCGCCACTTTTCAAACAAGGCGCCTCCGCCCGCGTCAAGATGATGGTGTTCGCCGGCATTTCTATCGCCCTGCTGCTGGTCGATTCGCGCATGCACGCGCTGACGGCCGTGCGTCAGGCGGTCGGCACCGTGCTGTATCCGGTGCAGATGGCGGCCCTGGTGCCGCGCGACGTGGCGCTTGGCGTCGGCAACTACTTTTCTTCGCTGTCCGCCCTGGAAAAACAGGTGCGCGACCTGAAGCACGAACAGATCGCCTCGGCGCAGATCCTGCAGCAGGCGCAGCTTAATATCGTTGAAAACAACCACCTGCGCAAGCTGATGGAAGCGCGCGAGCGCGTGCCCGTCAAGACCATGATGGCCGAAGTGCTGTACGACACGCGCGATTCGGCCACGCGCAAGATCGTGCTCGATCGCGGCATCCAGCATGGCGTGGAACTGGGCCGCCCCGTGATCGACAACCTGGGTGTGGTGGGGCAGGTCACGCGCGTGTTCCCGTTCACCTCCGAAGTAACGCTCTTGACCGATGAAGAGCAGGCCATTCCCGTGCAGCTGCTGCGCAACGGTGTGCGCAGCGTGGCCATCGGCCGCGGCAAGTCGGGCACCATGGAGCTGCGCTTCACGGCCCCCAGCGCCGACATCCAGATCGGCGACATCGTCATTACCTCGGGCCTCGACGGCCTGTACCCGGCTGGCCTGGCCGTGGCGCGCGTGACCCTGGTCGAGCGCAATGCGCATGGCCCGTTCGGCCGCGTCGTGTGCCAGCCGCTGGCCGGTATCGAACGCAACACCCAGCTGCTCATCCTGATGACGTCGCCCGATATTCCGCCGCGCCCGCCCGCCGAAGATGTCAAGACGGGCCGCAAGATCGCCGGCAAGATGGCGCCGATCAAGGACCCGGCCAAGGAGCCTGCCGCCGCCGCGACAGCCCCCGCCGCGAAGCCGCCCGCCAGCGCCGCGCCGAAACCGGCGGCGCCGGCAGGACCTGCCGCAACGCCTGTAACAACGCCAGCACCTGCCGCCGTGCCACCGAAGGAAGCGACACGATGAACCGCCCGCATTACATCCTGCTGCCGGTCAGCCCCCTGTTCATCGGTTTTTCCCTGCTGTGCGCTTTTTTGCTGAATCTGCTGCCATGGGGCCAGTTTGTCGGCGTGCCCGATTTCGTCGCGCTGGTGCTGGTCTTCTGGGGCATCCACCAGCCGCGCAAGGTCGGCATCGGCGTTGCGTTCTTCATGGGCCTGATGATGGACGTGCACGATTCGACCCTGCTGGGCGAGAATGCCTTGGCGTATACCTTGCTGTCGTATTTCGCCATCATGATGCACCGGCGCGTGCTGTGGTTCCCCATCCTGACGCAGGCACTGCACGTGCTGCCGCTGCTGCTGCTGACGCAGGCGCTGCAATTGCTGACGCGGCTGATCGTCTCGGGCCGTTTCCCCGGCTGGCTCAATTTCATCGAGAGCTTCGTCGCCGTCGCCCTCTGGCCTTTCGTGACGTGGATCCTGCTGGCGCCGCAGCGCCGCGCCGTGGACCGCGACCATAACCGGCCGATCTGACGGGCGCCTGCCATGACCGAACTGAAAAATACCGAGCGCGAACTGCATTTTTTCCGCATGCGCCTGACCATCCTGGGCGCGCTCGTCTTCGTCTGCTTTTCGCTGCTGCTGGCGCGCTTCATCTGGCTGCAGGTGATCAAGCACGAGGACTACGCGACCAAGGCTGAGGACAACCGCATCGCCGTGGTGCCCATCGTGCCCACGCGCGGCCTGATCCTCGACCGCAACGGCGTGGTCCTGGCGCGCAATTACTCGGCCTACACGCTGGAAATCACGCCGTCGAAATTGAGCGCCAGCCTCGATTCCGTGATCGACGAGCTGTCGACCCTGGTGCAGATCGACGTCAAGGACCGCCGCCGCTTCAAGAAGCTGCTGGAAGAATCGAAGAACTTCGTCAGCGTGCCGCTGCGCACGCGCCTGACGGACGAGGAAGTGGCGCGCTTCACGGCGCAGCGTTTCCGCTTCCCCGGCGTGGAAGTGCAGGCGCGCCTGTTCCGCCAGTATCCGATGGGCGAGGTGGCCTCGCACGTGGTGGGCTTCATCGGCCGCATCAACCGCAATGAAGCCAAGGCGCTGGAAGAGGGCGAGGACGCGGCCAACTACAACGGCACCGACCATATCGGCAAGGAAGGCCTGGAAAAAAGCTACGAAAAGCAGCTGCATGGCACCACCGGCTACGAAGAAGTGGAAGTGTCGGCCGGCGGGCGCGCCATGCGCACCCTGTCGCGCACGGCGGCCACCCCCGGCAACAACCTGATCCTGTCGATCGACATCGAACTGCAGAAGGTGGTAGAGGAAGCGTTCGGCGAATGGCGCGGCGCGGCCGTGGCCATCGACCCGGCTACGGGCGACATCCTCGCCTACGTCTCCAAGCCAGGCTATGACCCCAACCTGTTCGTCGACGGCATCGACCAGCAAAGCTGGAACGAACTCAATACCTCGCTGGACCGGCCGATGGTCAACCGTCCCCTGTCCGGTACCTACGCGCCCGGTTCGACCTTCAAGCCCTTCATGGCGCTGGCCGCGCTGGAACTGGGCAAGCGCACGCCGAGCCAGTCGATTTCCGATCCCGGCTTCTTCATCCTCGGCGGCCACACCTTCCGCGACGACAAGGTGGGCGGCCATGGCACGGTGGACATGCACAAGTCCATCGTCGTCTCGTGCAACACCTATTACTATCAGCTGGGCCGTGACATGGGCATCGACGCCATCCACGACTTCATGAAGCCGTTCGGTTTCGGCCAGCTGACGGGCATCGACCTGAATAATGAAAAGACGGGCGTGCTGCCGTCGACGGAGTGGAAGCGCAACCGCTTCAAGACGCCGCAGCAGAAAAAATGGGTGGGCGGCGACACGATTTCGGTGAGTAACGGCTCCGGCTACAACTCCTACACGCCGCTGCAGATCGCCCACGCGACGGCCAACCTGGCCAATAACGGCGTGGTGATGAAGCCGCATCTGGTGAAGATCATCGAAGACGCGAGCACGCGTGCGCGCACCCTGACGGTACCGAAGGAAAGCTACCGCATCGCGCTCAAGCAGGAAAACATCGACATCATCAAGCGCGCTATGGTGGGCGTGACCAGCGAGCAGGGCGGTACGGCCGCGCGCATCTTCACCGGCGTGCAGTACACGGTGGGCGGCAAGACGGGCACGGCGCAGGTGGTCGGCATCAAGAAAAACGAGAAGTACAATGCCAAGCTGCTGGCCGAGCGCCTGCGCGACAACGCCCTGTTTACGGCCTTCGCGCCGGCCGACAAGCCGCGCATCGCGATCGCCATCGTGGTGGAAAACGCGGGCTTCGGCGCCGGCGTGGCCGCGCCGATCGCGCGCAAGGCGCTCGACTACTACCTGCTGGGCAAGCGCCCGAGCGACAAGGAAAAGGACACCACCAAGGTGCCCAAGGAAGATGTCGACGAAGTGCGCACCCTGGAAGAAATCACCGACGAGCAGGCCGCCCCGGCGCCGCCTGCCAGGCAATAAGGAAGCACATGCCCATTAACGAGAGGCGCTCGCTGTGGCGGCGCGCCAAACCCTACCTGGCGGTGTTCGATCCGCCGCTGATGATCATCATCCTGATGCTGCTGTGCACCAGCCTGCTGACCCTGTATTCGGCCAGCATCGGCATCCCCGGCAAGATCGAGGACCATCTGCGCAACATCATGCTGTGCTTTTTCGTCATGTGGGTGGCGGCCAACGTCACGCCGCAGATGATGATGCGCATCGCCGTGCCGGCGTACACGGTATCGGTGATCTTGCTGGTGGCCGTGGCGCTGTTCGGCACCATCAAGCTCGGTGCGCGGCGCTGGCTGCATATCGGCGTGATCGACATCCAGCCGTCCGAATTCCTGAAGATCGCCACGCCGCTGATGCTGGCCTGGTTCTTCCAGCATAATGCGGGCGCCCTGCGCTGGAAATCGTTCCTGATGGCGGCCGTGCTGCTGCTGGTGCCCGTCTACCTGATCGCGCGCCAGCCCGACCTGGGCACGGCGCTGCTGGTGGTGGCGGCCGGCTTTACCGTCATCTTCCTGGCCGGCCTGTCGTGGAAGGTGCTGGCCGGCTTGCTGATCACCTTTGTTTCCTGCCTGCCGATCGCCTGGTCGCACCTGCATGATTACCAGCGCGACCGCGTGATGATGCTGATCGACCCGACCAAGGACCCGCTGGGAAAGGGCTTCCATATCATCCAGTCCATCATCGCCATCGGGTCCGGCGGCATGACGGGCAAGGGCTGGACGCACGGCACGCAGGCCCACCTGGAATTCGTTCCGGAGCGCACCACCGACTTCATCTTCGCCGTGTATTCGGAGGAGTTCGGCCTGGTGGGTAATCTGATTCTGATGCTGATGTATTTACTGCTGGTGGGACGGGGGATGATGATCGCCGCCAACGCCCCCAGTTTTTTCACTCGCCTGCTGGCAGGAGCGATAACAATGATTTTCTTTACGTATGCGTTTGTCAACATGGGCATGGTCAGCGGCATCGTGCCGGTCGTCGGCGTTCCCCTTCCATTCCTCAGCTATGGCGGCACCGCGCTGCTGACCCTGGGCGTGGCCACCGGCATCCTGATGAGCATTCAGCGCCACCGCAAGCTGGTGCAGACCTGATGCGGGCGCCTGTCGATACCTTCGCCATGCGCGGGCTCAGCCTTGCCGCCTTGCTGACCCTGGCCGCCTGCGGCACCGCGCCGCACAAGCCCGCATCGAACAACGTGCCGCTGCCGTCGGGCGGCAAGGTCAAGGTGCCCGTGCGCCAGGATCCCACCTTGCCGGTATTGCCGGCGGCCGGCTCCGGGCGCGGCGGCTACTACAAGGATGACGGTCCGGGCGACAATCCGCCCGCCAACCTGCGCGACGTGCCCGATGCGGAAGTGCGCAACGAGCCGTATTCGACGCGCTCGAACCGCCCGTATGTCGTCTTCGGCAAGACGTACACGCCGATCACCGACAACGAGCCATTCAAGCAAAAGGGCACGGGCACCTGGTATGGCAAGAAATTCCATGGCCAGCGCACCTCGTCGGGTGAAATCTACGATATGTACAAGATGACGGCGGCCCATCCGACCTTGCCGATTCCATCGTATGCGCGCGTGACGAGCATCGACAGCGGCGAGCAGGTGATCGTGCGCATCAACGACCGCGGCCCGTTCCACGCCACGCGCGTGATCGACGTGTCGTACACGGCGGCGCTGAAACTGGGCTTTCTCGGCAAGGGCAGCCACCAGGTGGTCGTCGAACGCCTGCTGCCGGCCGATATCGATGCCATCCTGGCGGCCCGCGCGGCGCCCAAGCCGGTGCCGTCGGTGGTGGCCATTTCCATCGATACGCCGGCCGACAGCGAACCGGAAATGCGCGCCGTGGTGCAGCCTGAAATCACCGCGCTGTCAGCGGTCGATGCCACCGTGGCCGCGCCCGCGCCAGCGGCGCTGGCCACCGGCTTCTACCTGCAGCTGGGCGCCTATTCGCGTGCGGACAATGCGGAAGCGGGCCGCGCGCAACTGGCGCCGTATGCGCAAACGCTGGGCAATCTTGATGTGGTGCCGGCCGGCCCGTTGTTCCGCCTGTACGGCGGACCGTTCACGAGCCGCACCGATGCGGCGCGCGCGGCGGCCAGCCTGCCGGCGTCGGCGGGTGTCAAACCGATCGTCATTGAGAGATGAGCGTAGGTCGGATTAGCGTGCAAGCGCGTAATCCGACACCATGGTTGGCGTCGCTGGCGTTGTCGGATTACGCGCAAGCGCTAATCCGACCTACCTGGCTGAAGCACAGTGAGCATCGCAGGTTGCCTATGCCGGACGCGCAGTAGGTTTGGTCCGGCGCTTATTTACAGGAGCGCAGTTCCTGCTCGTCGAACTGCTTCGTGATCTCGGCCAGCCGCGCGCGCGTGGCGGCGTCGAGGTCGCGGAACTGGTAGGCGAATTGCTTGCTGGCGCTGTAGCGCGGCGCGACGCGGGCGCTGTGCACGCCCTGTTTGTTGAGCGATGCCAGCTGGCTTTGCGCGCTCGTTTCCGACTTGAATACGCCCAGTGAAATGCCCCAGCGCAGTGGGCTGTTTTCGTTCATGATGAAGTAATTCGTCACGCCCAGCTGCTTCAATTCGCCGGCCTTGCGGTCGGCGCCTTCCTTGCTGCCCTGCGGCGGGATGTACACCATGTAGCTGGAAATGTCCTGGCCGGCGACGTTGCGGCGCGATTGGCGGTCGCCCAGGCTCAGCGCGGCCACTTGCGCTTCGAAGCGGCGGCCATCGGCCAGCAGGAAATTGCCCACCTCCGTGCACGCATACGATGGCGGCGGCGCCGGCGTTTCTGCGGCGACCGGCGCAGGCGCTGTGGCCACGGCCGGTGCGGTCGCCTGCTCCTGCGTCAGCAAGGTGAGCTTGCCCGCCTGCAGCTGGTTTTTCAGGCGCGCCGGCTCGCGCGTCTCGCTGCGAAAACTGCCCAGATAACCCTGGCCGATGGCCAGCACCAGCAGGTTGACGCCGGCCAGCAGCCAGAAGACGAATTTCAGCATACGTGGTTTCCTTGTGTTCCTGCGGCCCCGGCGCGCGCGGCCGCCTGCAGGCCGATCATGACGATATTGTCGACCAGATGCAGCGGCACCGCCAGCGCCAGGGCCGGTGCGATGCGCAGTGCGGCGCCGCCCGACAGCAGGCAGGCGCTGGCGCCGTGCATGCGCACGGCCCGTTCGATGGCGCCCGCCTGCGCCGCCAGGCAGCCGGAGAGGATGGCGTCGTCCGTGTTGTCGGCAAAGCCGGCCGGCAGCACGGCGTCGCTGGCGATGTGCGGCAGCTGCGCCGTATTGCGCGCCAGCGAGCTGGCCATCAGTCCCAGTCCAGGCAAGATCATCCCGCCGAGAAAAACGCCGTCGGCCGTGATGGCGTCGATGGTGGTGGCGGTGCCGCAATTGGCGACGATGACGGCCTGGCCAGGCGCCAGCGCGTGCGCGCCGATGGCGGCGGCAAAGCGGTCGCAGCCCAGCTGCGACGGCGCGCGGTAGCCGTTCGTCAGTCCGGCCAGCTGCGGCAGCGAGACAAAGTCACGCGGCGCGACCGGCAGCATGGCGCGCAGGCGCGTGCCGATGACGGCGCCCGCCACGTTCGACAGCAGCGCTTCGCTGATGGCAAGAGTCGCCCAGTGCGCGGCCAGGGTCTCGATCTGCGCATGCGCGACGACGCCGCTGGCCAGCCAGCCGCCGGCCGCGCTGTCGGCGGCCACGAGCGCCCATTTGATGCGCGTATTGCCGGCGTCGATCAGCAGCAGCATGCGCTCACTCCCCGGCCAGGCGCAAGGACACGTCGCCCGACATGACTTCCTGCAGGCCGCCGTCGGTGCGCAGCAGCAAACGGCCCAGCTGATCGACGCCGGCCGCCACGCCTTGCTGCAGCAGCTGGCCGTTGTCGAGGATTTTCACGTGCTGGCCCTGCCACGCGTGCAGCAGGTTCCAGCGTTCCGCAAACGGTGCAAAGCCCGTGTCGTCGAATTCGGCCAGCACGCCGGCCAGGCGGCTCAGCAGCGCCGCCACCAGGGTGTTGCGCTCCATCTGCGCCAGCCAGGGCACGGCCGAGACGCTGCGCCCGATCTGCCGTTCCAGCGCATCGGGCATCAAGAGATTGATGCCGCAGCCGATGACGGCCCACACGCCGCCGCTATCGTCGCCCTGTGCCTGTTGCGTTTCGACGAGGATGCCGGCCAGTTTGTGGCCATCCTTGAGCAGGTCGTTCGGCCATTTCAGTTGCACCGGCACGCCCAGCGCCGTCATGCTTTCGGCCAGCGCCACGCCGACGGCCAGCGGCAGGCCGACCAGCTGGTGCAGCGGCCCCTTGAAGCGCCAGGCCAGCGAGAACATCAGGCTGGCGTCCGCCTGCGACACCCACGGCCGTCCGGCGCGCCCCCGTCCGGCCGTCTGCTGGCCGGCGATGCGCAGGGTGGGGCCGGCCAGGGTGGCGCAGCGCGCCAGCAGGTCGGCGTTGGTCGATCCCGTTTCATCGACCACTTCGATGGCCACGTGCGAGGCGCCGGTGGCGCAATGGGCGGCGATGGCCGCGCTGTTCAAGTCTGAGTGCTTCGTCATGTTGGTCAGTTCAGTTGCGCGCCTTGTGCGGCGCATTCGCGAAGGCCCGGTCGTAGACGGCATTGGGCAATGCGCGCAGCAGCTTGGCGACGACGCCCATCTGCCACGGGATCACGCGGTAGCTGTCGCCGTCGGCGATGGCGCGCGCGGCGCGCACGGCGAATTTTTCGGCCGGCATCAGGAAGGGCATGCGGTAGGCGTTGTGGCGCGTCATCGGCGTGTCGATGTAGCCGGGCGTGATGGTGACGACCTTGATGCCCGCCGGTTTCAATTCCAGGCGCAGCGATTCGCAGTAGCTGATGACGGCCGCCTTCGAGGCGCTGTAGGCTTCGGCGCCGGGCAGGCCGCGGATGCCGGCCACGCTGCCGATGCCCACCAGGCGTCCGCTGCCCTGGTTTTTCATGGCGGCGATGAAGGGCGCGAAGGTGGCGACGGTGGCCGTGACGTTGATGGCGATGAGGCGCGCGAAGGCGTCGAGGTCTTCCGCGTGTTCGCTCAGGGTGCCGTAGGACACGCCGGCGCTGGCGATGACGACGTCGATGCCGCCGGCGTGGGCGATGAAGTCCTGTGCTGCGCCTTTCAGGGCGGCGTGGTCGCACACGTCGACGGCGTAGGCGCGGTGGCGTTCAGGGCGGGGCAGGGAAGCGATCAGTTGCTGCAGCGTGTCGCCGCGGCGGGCCAGCAAGCCCAGTTGGGCACCCTGGCGCGCGTACTGCAGCGCCAGGGCGGCACCCAGTCCGCTCGACGCGCCCGTGATGAAAACGCGATGCATCAGGCGATGCCCGGGCGCGCCAGGGAAGTGGCCATGCTTATTTCTTTTCCGCTTTGGCTTTCGCGACCAGCACGTCCATCACGGTGAGCGCCTGGGCGTTCAGCTGCTCTTCGTTCTTGGCCGACTTGCTGCCCTGATCGGCTTGCGAAGGCGAGGTGATGTAGCGGCCGTCGATGGCGATCATGGGCCAGAACGTCACGTTATAGCCCTGCATCATGGCATCCGCGCGGCGCACGCGGGCCGAGACGCCCATCGAACGGTAGGTGTCGATGAATTTCTGGCGGTCCACGCCCTGCTTGGCGACGAAGTCGAAGACGGCGTCGTCGGTGTTAAGGCGGTTGCGTTCCACGTGCATGGCGTGGAAGACGCCGGTGTGCAGCTTGTCGACCAGGCCCATGGCTTGCAGGGTGAAGAACAGGCGCTGCTGCGGCGCCACGCTCTCGTCGCGCGACACGTGCACGCGCTTGAAGACGATGTTGTCGCCCTGTTTCTTGACCCACGCCGCCAGTTGCGGCTCGAGCACGTTGCAATGCGGGCAGTAATAGGCGAAGAATTCCGTCACTTCGATTTTCTTGCCCGATTCCGTCGCCTGCTGCGCGGGCAGGGTTTCGTATTCGACGCCGTTCTTCGGCTCGGCAGGCGAGGCGGACGCGCCCAGGGCGATGGTGCAGAGGGCGGCGGCGAACAGGATTTTCTTCAGAAAACGCATGCTGGTTCCTTATTTTTGGTTACGGACGACGGCGACATCGATGCCGTTTTCAGATAGTTTGGTGCGCGCGCGGTTCATCGCTTCGAGCTGGTTGAACGGCCCGATGCGCACGCGGTGCAGCACGCCGGCGTCGGTGCTGCGGTCGCTGATGGCCGCTTCGAAACCGAGCAGCGCCAGTTTGCCGCGCGTGCTTTCGGCGTCCGACATGTCATGGAAGGCGCCGGCCTGCAGATAATAAATCCATTTGTCGCTGGCTGCATCGGCCTTGGCTTCTTTCGCGTCGGCCTTGGCTTGCGGTGCTGGCGCCGCTGGTGCGGCCGCCGGCGTTTTCGGCGCCGGCTTGTCCTTCAGTGTACCGATCAATTCCTGCAGCGCGTCCGGCGGCGGTGCCTTCGGCTGCTGCGCGGTGGTGGGCGCCGGCGCCGGCGCGGCAGGCTGCGTCGGCGTGACGATCTCGCGCGGCTCCTTGGAGAAGTCGCGCGCCGCTTCCTTGGCCGCTTCCTTGTTGCCGTACATCGGCTTGTTCGGGTCGGCGATCTGGCCGGCCGTCGGTTCGGCCGACTTGCCGGCCTTGCCCGATTTGTCGGTGAAGGGCGAGGCGCCCTTGGTGATCACCAGGGCGACCACCACGGCGATGCCCAGGCCGATGACCAGGCCGATGATGATGCCGACCAGGGTATTGCCCTGCTGGCGCCGGGTCGAAGAGAAGCGGGAAGCATGATTCATTGACGGTTTGACCTTCGCGATTACATTTTGTTTGGCGCGGACACGCCGATCAGTGCCAGGCCGTTGCGCAGCACCTGGCGCGCGGCGACGACGAGGGCCAGGCGGGCCATCTTGACGGCGTCGTCCTCGACCAGCACTTTTTCGGCGAAGTAGAAGCTGTGCAGGTTGGCGGCCAGCTCGCGCAGGTAGAAGGCGACCTGGTGCGGTCCCAGTTCGGCTTGTGCGCGCGCCAGCATTTCCGGGTAGGCGGCCAGGGTCGCCAGCAGGGTCGCTTCGGTCGGCGCCGTCAGCGGGGACAAGTCCACGCCGGCAACCGTGCTTTCATCGCCGCCCCAGTTTTCCAGGATGCGGCAGATGCGCGCATGCGCGTACTGCACGTAATAGACGGGGTTTTCATCGGTGGTTTTCAGGGCCACGTCGACGTCGAAGACGAATTCCGTGTCGGCCTTGCGCGAGATCAGGAAGAAGCGCACGGCGTCGCGGCCCTTGGCGATGTCGCCGCCGCCCGACCATTCGATCAGGTCGCGCACGGTCACGTAGGAGCCGGCGCGTTTCGAAATCTTGACTTCTTCGCCGTCCTTCATGACGGTGACCATCTTGTGCAGCACGTAGTCGGGGTAGCCTTGCGGGATGCCCATGTCGACGGCCTGCAGGCCGGCGCGCACGCGCGCGATGGTGCCGTGGTGGTCGCTGCCCTGGATATTGATGGCCTGCACGAAACCGCGCTGCCATTTCACCAGGTGATACGCGACGTCGGGCACGAAATACGTGTAGGTGCCGTCCGTCTTGCGCATGACTCTGTCCTTGTCATCGCCGAAGTCGGTGGTGCGCAGCCACAGCGCGCCATCCTGCTCGTAGGTGTGGCCCGCCTTGATCAAGGTTTCCACTGCGCTGTTGACCTTGCCGTCCGCGTACAGCGACGATTCCAGGTAGTAATTGTCGAACTTCACGCCAAACGCCTGCAAGTCGATGTCCTGCTCGTTGCGCAGGTAGGTGACGGCGAACGGGCGGATCGAATCGATGTCTTCCACATTGCCGTTGGCCGTCGCTGGCAAGCCGTCGCTGGCCGCAACCGTCTTGCCGGCCTTGAAGTCGCTGGCGATGTCGGCGATGTAGTCGCCGTTGTAGGCGGACTCGGGCCATTCGGCGTCGCCGGGCTTGAAGCCGCGCGCGCGCGCCTGTACGGAGTTGGCCAGGGTCTGGATCTGCACGCCCGCGTCGTTGTAATAGAACTCGCGCGTCACCTGGTAGCCTTGCGCGTCGAACAGCGAGGACAGGGCGTCGCCCAGGGCCGCCTGGCGGCCATGGCCCACGTGCAGCGGACCGGTCGGGTTGGCCGAGACGAATTCGAGGATGACTTGCTTGCCGGCGCCTGCCGTGCTGCGGCCATAGCGATCGCTTTCGCCCAGGATGGTCTTGATGACGGCCTGCTTGGCGGCGGCGGAGACGCGCACGTTGATGAAGCCGGGACCGGCGATTTCCACTGCCTCGACCAGGCCCTTGCCGGCCGGGTTGGCCAGCACGGCCGTCACGATGGTTTGCGCCAGTTCGCGCGGGTTCTGTTTCAGCTGCTTGGCCAGTTGCATGGCGATATTGCAGGCGACGTCGCCATGCGATGCATCGCGTGGTCGCTCGAGCACCACGGTAGGCTCAAGCGAAGTGCCGGCCAGGACGGGAGCGAGGGCGGCCTGGAACAGGGCGATGATTTCTTGTTTCTGTTGGGCGAGCATGAGCAGGATGGCGGTGGAACCGCGTTAAGAATGAATAGAATGAATCGAAAAGCAAAACGGACGGCCATGACATCGCCGCCCAGACTGCGTTAATTATACTGGTTTGCTGCCGGGAACAATACGCTAGCCGGCAGTGTCCCCGTGCTGGCGCGTTTCACGATATTATCAGGACAGCATGCCCATGTTGGTGCGCGAAAACATCAGCATGGCGCATTCTGCTTGTATATATGCAGTTTTTTGCCGCAATTTACATGTATCGCTGCAATCGCTTGGGCCAGAGGACGCCACAAACGCTACAATCGACCCTTTATTGATGACGCGCGGCCGCGACTTTGCCTCCATGCAGCCCGCCGCGCGCAGCCACACCGGATAACTATGAACAAGCGCCCCACGCTGAAATTGAAAACCAAGCCGGCGCCAGGCCAGGCGCCTGCCGCACCGAAATTGCGTCCCAGCTACCATCCCGACCTGAAACCGGTCTTGCAGCCAGGCTTCCAACCCGATTTGCGCGCCGACTCGCTGGCGTTTTGCCTGCTGGGCGCGGCCAATGCCGTGGCGCAAGTGCGCACGGGCACGGCCCTGCCGCAGGCGCTGGCCAAGGTGTTTACGCAATCGAACGCCAGCCCGCAGGCGCGCGGCGCCATCCAGGATATTTCCTACCGCACCATGCGCCAGCTGGGCCGCAGCGAAACGCTGGTCGGCCTGATGACGTCGAAGGCGCCCGAGCCGCCGATGCTCGCAGCCCTGCTGTGCTGCGCGCTGTCCTTGATGTCGGCCGAGCCGGGCGAGCAGCCGTACGAAGAGTTCACGGTGGTCGACCAGGCGGTCACGGTGGCCACCTCGCACCCTGACCTGGCGCATGCCAAGGGCATGGTCAACGCCGTCTTGCGCCGCTTCTTGCGCGAGCGCAAGTCCTTGCTGGAAGCGGCCTTGCAGCAACCTTTGGCGCAATGGAATTATCCGCAGTGGTGGATCGATTCGCTGCGCCTGGCTTACCCGCGCGACTGGCAAGCCATTTTGACGGCCGGCAATGCCGTGCCGCCATTGACCTTGCGCGTGAATCGCCGCAAGAGCACGGTAGAAGCCTACCTGGCCGTGCTGGCGGAGGCGGGTATCGCCGCGCGCCAGGTGGGGCCGTTCGCCGTGCGCCTGGACAAGCCGATCGGCGTAGCGCTGATTCCCGGCTTCGAGCAGGGTGCCGTCTCCGTGCAGGATGCTGGCGCGCAACTGGCCGCGCCGCTGCTGGATTTGCAGGACGGCATGCGCGTGCTCGATGCCTGTGCGGCGCCGGGCGGCAAGACGTGCCATATCCTGGAACTGGCCGACGTGCACGTGACGGCCATCGATGCGGACGCCAAGCGCCTGCCGCGCATCGCGGAAAACCTCGAGCGCCTGGGCCTGGACGCGACCTTGAAGGCGCAGGACGCGCAATCGAGCGCATGGTGGGACGGCCAGCAGTACGACCGCATCCTGGCCGATGTGCCGTGCACGGCCTCGGGCATCGTGCGCCGCCATCCCGATATCCGCTGGTTGCGCCGCAAGGGCGACGCGTTCCAACTTGCAACACTTTCATCCAAAATTCTGGACAACCTGTGGCAGATGCTGCGCCCCGATGGTAAATTGCTGTTCGTGACATGTTCGTTGTGGCCGCAAGAGTCCGAGGCACAGGCAGCGGCATTTGCGGTGCGCAATAATGCGACCCGATTGACAGCGCCTGGCCAGCTGTTGCCGACCGGCAGCGCGGAGCAGGACCACGACGGTTTGTTCTATGCGCTATTCCAAAAAAATGCGGCTTGAGCGATTCGTCGAACCTTTTCTCACGGACACTACCGGCACACTTGTGACAACACGACTCTTCCGACTCCTGGCCCTGCTGCTGATGCTGGCATGTACCATGCCACGCGCGCATGCCGCCGATATGGTCGAGATCACCCGTGCCTACATCGAGGCCAGCGAAGAGGGCTACAAGCTGGCCGCCACGTATTCCTTCGAGCTCAATCATGACCTCGACGATGCCGTGCAGCATGGCGTGCCGCTGTATTTCACGACGGAAATCGAACTGACCCGGCCCCGCTGGTATTGGTTCGATGAAAAAGCCATCGTGGCGCGCCAGACCAGCAAGCTGTCGTACAACGTGCTCACGCGCCAGTACCATGTGTCGGGCGGCGGCTTGCAGCAAAGCTTTCCCACGCTCGACGATGCGCTGTTCCTGATCCGCCGTCCCAGCCGCTGGCTGGTGGCGCGGCGCGGCGAGCTGAAAGTGGGGCAGACGTATAACGTCACCTTGCGCATGGGCATGGACCGCGATTACCTGCCCAAGCCGATACAGGTCAATGCCTTCAATAACAGCGACTGGCGCCTGGCTTCGAATAAAAAAACCTTCTTGTATACGGCGGAGTAGTGAGTCAAGCATTGCGCTATCTGCTGGTGGTGGGCGGCGGCATAGTCAGTATCCTGCTGTTCCTGCTGGCATCGGCTTCCGATAATTCCGGCTTTTTCGACCGTTACTACACTTGGCTGCTGGGCCTGAACGCGGCCGTGGCCGTGTCCCTGCTGGCGCTGGTGGGTATTTCCCTGGGGCGTCTGTACGCGCGCTACAAGAGCGGCAAGTTCGGCTCCAAGCTGATGACGCGCCTGGTGATGCTGTTCGCCGCCGTCGGCATCCTGCCGGGCCTGGTGATTTTCCTTGTCTCTGTGCAATTTGTCTCCCACTCGATCGAATCCTGGTTCAACGTCAAGATCGAAGCGGCGCTGGAATCGGGGATTGAGCTGGGCCGTGCCGGCCTCGATGCGGCCCTGGTCGAGCTCGATCACCGGGGCCACAAGGCCGTCGAAGAAATGGGCGCCGACCCGGTGGCCGGCCCGGCCGTGCTGACCAGCCTGCTGCGCGAAGAGGGCATGCAAAATGCCATGCTCGTCAGCGGCGACGGCGTGCTGCTGGCCAGCGCCGGGCCGCACAGCGCGGCCGACTTGCCGACGCCGGCCATGCTGGTGCAGGCAGCCTTGCCGGCCGGCTATGCCTCCGCCGAAGGGGGACTGGAATTGCACGACGACGGCACGGAGTCGGGCGGCGGCGGTTTCCGCTCGGGCTTGCCGGCGTCGCTGGAAACGGCGGCCAGCCTGCGCCTGCGCGTGCTGGTGGCCGTGCCGGGACCGTCCGTCTCGCCCCGCTACCTGCAACTGCTGCAATCGGTGCCGCCCAAGCTGGCGACGAATGGCGAGGTGCTGCGCGCCGCCTACAGCGAGTACAAGGAACGTTTCGTCGCGCGCGTGGGACTGCGCAAGATGTACATGGAAATCCTCACCTTGACCTTGCTGCTGGCTATCTTTGGCGCCATCGGCAGTGCTTTCCTGATCGCGGGCAACCTGGCCCAGCCCCTGCTGCTGCTGGCAGAGGGCACGCGCGCCGTGGCCGAGGGCGACCTGTCGCCGCGCCCCATCGTCGCCACCAAGGATGAACTGGGTACCTTGACGCAATCGTTCAACATCATGACGCGCCAGCTGCTCGATGCGCGCACGGCCGTGGAAAGCAACCGCGCCGCGCTGCAAAACGCCAAGGCCCACCTGGAATCGGTACTGGCCAACATGTCGGCCGGCGTGATGGTGCTCGATGGCGACTTCAAGCTGGTGACCTGCAATGAATCGGTCGAGCGCATCCTCCAGCATTCCGGGATGAGCATGGTGGGCCAGCCGCTGGCGCAGATTGCTGGAATGGAAGAATTTGGCGGCGCCATCATCAGCGCCTTCACGGCGCAAAGCGCGCAATCGGCGTCGGGCCGCAACCAGCAGCGCCTGCATTGGCAGCGCCAGATCGAGATTCCGCGCCGTCTGGGCAGCAGTGCCGACGAGCATGACATCACCTTGCTGGCGCGCGGCTCGCGCCTGCCGCTGGAGTCGGGCAGCGGCTACATCGTCGTGTTCGATGATATTTCCGACGTCATTTCCGCGCAGCGCTCGATCGCCTGGGGCGAGGTGGCGCGCCGCCTGGCGCATGAAATCAAGAATCCGCTCACGCCGATCCAGCTGTCGGCCGAGCGCCTGCAGATGAAGCTCGAAGGCAAGCTGGAGCAGCCCGATGCCGATCTGCTCAGCCGCGCCACCACCACCATCGTCAAGCAGGTCGATGCGATGAAGCGCATGGTCGACGACTTCCGCGACTATGCGCGCACGCCGCCGGCCGTGCTCGTGCCCCTGCGCCTGAACGAGCTGATCGAAGAGATCCTGAACCTGTATCTGCGCGGCGACGATGGCGACATCATCCACCCGCTGTTGGCGCCGAATCTGCCGATGGTGATGGGCGATCCGACCCAGTTGCGCCAGGTGATCCATAACCTGCTGCAGAACGCGCAGGACGCCATGGCCGACCTGCCGCCGGATTCGCCGCATCCGCGGATTGACGTAAGGACGGAAGCAATTCATTATCGCAGTGCGGACGGCGGCGTGAATATCGCCGTGCGGCTGGCCATCACGGACAACGGTCCCGGTTTTGCGCCAAAAATCCTGGCGCGCGCCTTCGAGCCGTATGTGACCTCGAAGGCCCGCGGCACGGGATTGGGCCTGGCGATGGTCAAGAAAATTATCGATGAACACGGCGGACGCATCGATATCGAGAACCGGGTCGACGGCAATGGCGCTTCGGTGGTCATTTTGCTGTTAAAGTTAGCTCCCGACACTCCTGCCCAGGAATTCCTGGCGTGAGGGTCTGGTTTAGTATTTAAAACACTAATAAAATCATAGTTGTCCGCCGTGTACATCTTGTGCGCGACGGCCGGCGAAATGAGGAAGGCAAGACACGAATGGCAAACATACTCGTAGTGGATGATGAAATGGGTATCCGTGAGTTGCTCTCGGAAATTCTGGGCGACGAAGGACATGCTATCCAGCTGGCCGAAAATGCGCAGCAGGCGCGCGAAGCGCGTGCCGCCGGTGCACCGGATCTGGTATTGCTGGATATCTGGATGCCCGACACCGATGGCGTCACCTTGCTCAAGGAGTGGCAGCGCGATGGCTTGCTGACCATGCCGGTGATCATGATGTCGGGCCACGCCACCATCGATACGGCGGTCGAGGCGACGCGCATCGGCGCCATGAATTTCCTGGAAAAACCGATTGCCTTGCAAAAGCTGCTGAAAGCGGTCCAGCAAGGCTTGACGCGGGCACAGGAAACCGTGCGCGCGCCGAGCGTGGCGCCGCGTCCCGCGGCACCCGTGGTGACCGAGGAAAGCAGCCATCCCGTGCCCAGCTTTGGCGGCAGCGCGCCGCAACAGCTGATGGTGCGCCCAGGCATCGCCGTACCGGCGGTGGCCGAAGGCCATGGCTACAACCTGTCGTTCGACTTGCCGCTGCGCGAGGCGCGCGATGCGTTCGAGCGCATGTATTTCGAACACCACCTGGGCCGCGAAGGCGGCAGCATGACCCGCGTGGCGGAAAAAACGGGCCTCGAACGCACCCATTTGTACCGCAAACTGAAACAGCTGGGCGTCGAACCGGGCAAGCTGGCCAAGAAAGGCCTGTGACGTCAGCCGTACGGCGTCCGACGCCGCTGACCCTGGTCAGCGGTGGTTGCGCGGCCGGGCGCGAGGCGGCCATCGCGCAAGCCTTGCAGCCTGGCCAGCCGGCCGCCGTGATCCTCGAGGGTCTCGCTGACGGCAACGCCATCCTGGCCGACCTGGCCGAACAAATTTCTCCTTCTCCATCGTTTCCACTGCAACTGTTGCGTATTGCGCCCGGCTGCCTGTGCTGCAGCGGCAATCTCGTATTGCGTGTAACATTAAATCGTCTGCTGCGCCATCCACCCGCGCGCCTGTTCATCAGCCTGGCCGACGCCTCGCATATCGAACAGCTGCGCACCTGGCTGACGGCCAGTCCCTACGATGTCCTGCTGGCGCTGGAACCGGACCTGCTTGTTTCCTGAACGCGGCTTTCTGACGGTATTACCGCAGTCGCAGTTTGCATCTCGTTACAACTCTGTAGCCCGCAGGGTGGCCCGGCCGCTTGAAATGGCGGCGTGGGGACCCCACCTCTGTCCTGAAACCGCAAGAGTTTCTCTTGCTTGAGCGAAGGATGCAAAATGAACCTGATCTATAACAGCGAACAATACAGCGTCGTGGAATTCGGCGTCGATGGCGACCTGGAAGCCCTGCGCTTCGGCGGCTATGAAATCGTCGACAAGGGCGGCAAACGCGAGACTTTCATCGCGGGAGTCCTCGCGCAAAACTTCCGCCGCGACGTCACGGAATTGATCGCCAGCGAACCGAGCATGGAAGAGATCGATGAATTTTTGGGCAGCTATGATTCCCTCATGAGCCAGCCGGTCCTGTTGCACTGATTCTGGCTGTCTGATGGCCATCGCCACCATACCAATCCGCAAGGCGGCGTGGTATGGTGGGCATGTTATCCCGCTGCAAACAGACCATGTGCCAACTTCTCGGAATGAATTGCAATGTCCCCACGGATATTGTCTTTAGTTTTACCGGCTTCGCCATGCGCGGCGGCCATACCGATACCCACCATGACGGCTGGGGCATCGCCTTTTTCGAGGGCGCCGGCGTGCGCCATTTCGTCGATCACCAAGCGGCCATCGCCTCGCCCGTGGCCGAACTGATCAAGCGCTACCCCATCAAGTCGCGCAATGTCATCGCGCACATCCGCAAGGCCACGCAAGGCCAGGTGGCGCTGGAAAACTGCCACCCGTTCGTGCGCGAACTGTGGGGCCGCTACTGGGTCTTTGCCCACAATGGCGATTTGAAGGAGTTCAACCCCGTGCTGACGGGCAGCTACCGCCCCGTCGGCTGCACGGACAGCGAACTGGCTTTCTGCTACCTGCTGCAGGAATTGCACGCGCGCTTCGGCGACGCCCCGCCGGCCTTGCCGCAACTGCATGCCGCGCTGGCGGAGCTGTTGCCCGGCATTGCTGCCCACGGCACGTTCAACATGATGCTGTCGAGCGGCGAGGCGCTGTTTGCCCATTGCTCGACCAGTTTGCACTATCTGGTGCGACAACATCCGTTTCCAACTGCTAAACTCTCCGATGAAGACCTGAGCGTGGACTTTTCCCAGGTGACGACGCCCCAGGACAGAGTGGCCGTGATCGTTACCCAGCCGCTGACGACGAATGAACAATGGACGGCGTTTGCGCCCGGCGAATTGAAATTATTTGTCGATGGGATGGTGCAAGACACGCCAGTGGCCTGATTTTTGACGACAATAGCCTTGATTACTGCCAAAATACCCACAGCGCGGGCGAAATTCAGCTAAAGTATTGTCAATAGTGAACCTTGATGCGGGCGCCGCGCGGCCGGTGTCACTCGACGTGATTGATGAAGAGTTAATGATCGATATTTCCAGCAACGACATCACCCCGAAACCCTTGCGCGTGCGCGAGTTCTATCTGGGGCGACAACCTATCCTCGACCGCAACCAGGCCCTGTTCGGCTATGAGTTGCTATTCCGCAACGCTCCGGTCGGTCCCGCCAACATTACCAGCGACCTGTCCGCCACGGCCTCCGTGATCGCCCACGCTTCCCAGCTGGGCATGGAAAAAGTCATCGGCGACGCGCTCGGTTTCGTCAACGTCGACGCCGACGTGATCATGAGCGACATCTTCGTTTTCCTGCCGCGCGAAAAAGTCGTGCTGGAAATCGTCGAATCGATGCCCGTCACGCCGGAAGTGCGCGCGCGCATCAGCGAACTGGTGGGCCACGGCTTTACTTTCGCGCTGGAAAACGTCGTCTCCGATACGGCGCAAGTGCAGGAACTGTTGCCGTTGGTGCAATACGTCAAGATGGACATGAGCACGGTCGACCCGAAAGTGCTGGCAGCGCTGGCGCCCCGTTTCAAGCAGGAAAACAAGAAACTGGTGGCGGAGAAGGTCGAGACGCGCGAAGAATTCAAGTCGGGCCTGGACCTGGGCTTCGATTATTTCCAGGGTTATTATTTTGCCAAGCCCGCCATCATGACGGGCAAGAAGCTGTCGCCGTCGCAACTGGCCGTCATGGAACTGATGACACTGGTGACCTCCGATGCCGACAACATGGACATCGAGCGCGCCATCAAGCGTGACGTGTCGCTGGCCCTGAACCTGTTGCGCCTGGTCAATACGCCGGCCGTGGGTGCGCGCCAGCGCATCGATTCGCTGAGCCAGGCCGTGACCGTGCTGGGCCGCCGCCAGCTGCAGCGCTGGCTGCAAATCATGCTGTACGCGGAGCCAAGCAAGCGTGGCCATAGCATGACGCCGCTGCTGATGCTGGCGACCACGCGCGGCCGTTTGCTCGAATTGCTCGCGCATAAACTGCGCCCGAACCATGCCCATTCGGCCGATATCGCCTTTACGGTCGGCATCATGTCGCTGATGGATACCCTGTTCGGCGTGCCGATGTCGGAAATCCTCAGCCAGATCGAAGTGATCGACGAAGTGGCCGAAGCGCTGCTGTCGCGCGAAGGCTTCTACGGCGACCTGCTGCGCCTGGCCGAATGCATCGAACGCATCGAAGACATGGAAGGCGAGATCGTGCCGACCTTGCGCGACCTGGCCATGTCGCCGGACGACCTGGTGGAACTGGAAATGGCGGCCTACGAATGGAGCGATAACGTAGTGCGTTATGCGCTGTAAGTTGGATTAGGTGGGGCCGCCGAGGCCCAAAGGGCCGTAATCCGACACAACATTGTTGGCACTGACCGGTGTTGTCGGATTACGCGCAAGCGCTAATCCGACCTACCCGCTGTAACGTCCCGGATTTCCACTTTTAAAAAACCCTGCACGGCATGCCGTGGCAGGGTTTTTTTACGCCGGTAGCTGCGCTACGCGGCTGCGCCGGGCCAGTGCTTGTGCAGCTCGGGGTCGGTGCGCAGCTCCCACAGGGCCAGCACGGCGACGGCGATACCGACGATCAGCTCGTTCCACATGACGACGCGCTGATCTGCCAGCCGCAGCACCCACGGCGAGGCGGCGACCCAGACGCCCACCAGCAGGTTGACGACGACGGCCCAGAAATAGGTCTTGTACAGATCGAAGGCGGCCAGCACGGCGATGACCAGGCCCGAGACAAAGGCGTTGATCATCTGCGGCGAGCCTTCGGGATAGGAAAAGGCCCAGGGCGAGACGAGCAGCCACAGGCCCAGCAACAGGATCACTTGGTCCTGCCAGCGTTTCAGTTTGAAGTTGGTTGCCATATTACCTCCTTGCCAGTTGGGGAACGGGCCGGAGCGGGCATGCAGCATGCCGGCCGGCATACTGCGTTAGTGCGCTGCGGCGCGCGAAAAGTTCCGCGCGCCGCAGCGCAAGGCGATGGTGCTTACGACAAGTTGGGCGCCAGCCAGCGTTCCACGTCCTCAATACTGGCGCCACGGCGCTTGGCCATGTCTTCCACCTGGTCCATGCCGATCTTGCCGACGACGAAGTATTTCGACTCCGGGTGGGCAAAATAAAAGCCGGAGACGGCCGCGCCTGGGAACATGGCATACGATTCCGTCAGCTGCATGCCGATTTCCTCGGCCTGCATGACCTCGAACATCTCTTTCTTGACCGTGTGCTCAGGGCAGGCCGGGTAGCCGGGCGCGGGACGGATGCCCACGTATTTCTCGGCGATCATGTCGTCGTTGCCCAAGTGTTCATCGGGCACGTAGCCCCACAAATCCTTGCGCACGCGTTCGTGCAGGTACTCGGCAAACGCCTCGGCCAGGCGGTCCGCCAGGGATTTGAGCATGATGGACGAGTAATCGTCGTGCGCATCCTCGAAGCGCTTTTCATACTTTTCGATGCCCAGGCCGGACGTGACGGCAAACATGCCGATGTAATCCTTCACGCCCGACGCCTTCGGCGCGATGAAGTCGGCCAGGCACTGGTTCGGGCGCTGCACGCCGTCGACCACGGGTTTGACGCCTTGCTGGCGCATGCCGTAATACGTGAACGCCACCGTACTGCGCGTATCGTCGGTGTACACCTCGATATCGTCGTCATTGACGCTATTGGCTGGCAGCAAGGAGACGACGCCGTTGGCCGTCAGCCAGCGTCCGTCGATGAGTTTTTTCAGCAAGGCCTGGCCTTCCGCGTACACCTTGGTGGCCGCGTCGCCCACCACTTCATCCGTCAAGATGGCGGGGAAGGGACCGGCCAGGTCCCAGGTCTGGAAGAATGGGCCCCAGTCGATATAGTTGGCCAGCGTGGCCAGATCCACGTTCTTGAACACGCGGCGGCCGATGAACTTCGGCTTTACGGGCGTGCACGGGCCGTCGAACGGCACGACCATCTTGTTCGCGCGCGCCTGCGCCAGCGGCAGGATGGGCAGGGCCTTCTTGTTGGCGTGCTGTTCGCGGATACGCGCATAGTCGAGTTCGATGTCTTCCACGTACTTGTCGCGCTGTTCCGGCGTCAGCAGCGATTGCGCCACGGACACGGAACGCGAAGCGTCCGGCACGTAGATCACGGGGCCTTCGTAGTTGTGCGCGATTTTCACGGCCGTGTGGGCGCGGCTGGTGGTGGCGCCGCCGATCAGCAGGGGAATCTTCAGCATGCGGAAGTGTTCGTCGCGCTGCATTTCCTTGGCGACATACGCCATTTCTTCCAGCGACGGCGTGATCAGGCCCGACAGACCGATGATGTCGGCGTTTTCCACCTTGGCGCGGGCGAGGATTTCCGAGCACGGCACCATCACGCCCATGTTGACCACTTCGAAGTTATTGCATTGCAAGACTACCGTGACGATATTCTTGCCGATGTCATGCACGTCGCCTTTCACGGTCGCCATGATGATCTTGCCCTTCGGCTTGGCGACGATGCCCGTGCGCTGCTCTTCGAGCAGCTTTTCTTCCTCGATGAACGGAATCAGATGGGCCACGGCCTGCTTCATCACGCGCGCCGATTTCACCACTTGCGGCAGGAACATCTTGCCTTGGCCAAACAGGTCGCCGACCACGTCCATGCCGGCCATCAGCGGTCCCTCGATCACGTGGATGGGGCGCCCGCCATTGTGCAGCAGTTCCTGGCGCGCTTCTTCCGTGTCTTCCACGATGAATTGCGTGATGCCATGCACGAGCGCGTGCGACAGGCGTTCCTGTACTGTTCCCTCGCGCCAGGCCAGGGTTTGCGCTTCGGCCTTGCCGCCCGCCTTCAGGGTGCCGGCAAATTCGATCATGCGCTCGGTCGAGTCTTCGCGGCGGTTCAGCACCACGTCTTCCACGCGCTCGCGCAATTCCGGATCCAGGTTGTCGTACACGCCCACCATGCCGGCGTTGACGATGCCCATGGTCATGCCGGCCTTGATGGCGTGGTACAGGAAGACGGTATGGATGGCTTCGCGGGCGGGATCGTTGCCGCGGAAACTGAAGGACACGTTCGACACGCCGCCCGAGATCTTCGCGTACGGCAGGTTTTCCTTGATCCAGCGCGTGGCGTTGATGAAGTCGACGGCGTAGTTGTTGTGCTCTTCGATGCCGGTGGCCACGGCAAAGATGTTCGGGTCGAAAATGATGTCTTCCGGCGGGAAGTCCAACGCATCGATCAGCAGGTGGTAGGCGCGGGCGCAAATCTCGATCTTGCGCTCGAAGGTGTCGGCTTGCCCTTTTTCATCGAAAGCCATGACGATGACGGCCGCGCCGTAGCGGCGGCACAGTTTCGCCTGGCGCAGGAATTCCTCTTCGCCTTCCTTCATGGAAATCGAGTTGACGATGGCCTTACCCTGCACGCATTTGAGGCCCGCTTCGATGACCGACCATTTCGACGAGTCGACCATGATGGGCACACGCGAAATATCGGGTTCCGAGGCGATCAGGTTCAAGAAACGCGTCATGGCGGCCAGCGAATCGAGCATCGCCTCATCCATATTGATGTCGATCACTTGCGCGCCGTTTTCCACCTGCTGGCGCGCCACGGACAAGGCTTCGTCGTATTGCTCGTTGAGAATCATGCGCGCGAACGCTTTCGAGCCCGTGACGTTGGTGCGCTCGCCCACGTTGACGAACAGCGACTCGTCGTTGACGACGAACGGTTCCAGGCCCGCCAGGCGCAAGTCGTGCGACGGGGCCGGCACGGTGCGCGGTGTATTTTTCGACAGCAACTCGCCGATGGCGGCGATGTGCTCGGGCGTGGTGCCGCAGCAGCCGCCCGCCATGTTCAAAAAACCCGCGTCGGCAAATTCGCGCAGCAGGGCGGATGTGTCGGCTGGCAACTCGTCGAAGCCCGTGTCGCTCATGGGATTGGGCAAGCCCGCGTTCGGGTAGATGCAAACAAACGTGTCGGCGATCTTGGCCAGTTCTTCCGCGTACGGGCGCATCAGGGCGGCGCCCAGCGCGCAGTTCAGGCCGATGGTCAGCGGTTTCGCGTGGCGCACGGAATTCCAGAAGGCGGGCACGGTCTGGCCCGACAGGATGCGGCCCGAGGCGTCCGTGACGGTGCCGGAAATCATCAAGGGCAGGCGCACGACGGTAGGATTCTGTTCGTAGAACAGGTCGATGGCGAACAGGGCCGCCTTGCAGTTCAAGGTATCGAAGATGGTTTCCACCAGCAGCACGTCGGCGCCCCCTTCCACCAGGCCCTGCGTCTGCTGCAGGTAGGCGGCCACCAGCTGGTCGAAACTGACGTTGCGCGCGGCCGGGTCGTTGACGTCGGGCGAGATCGATGCCGTCTTTGGCGTCGGTCCCAGGGCGCCCGCGACGAAGCGCGGCTTGTCCGGGGTGGAATATTTATCGCAGGCGGCACGCGCCAGTTTCGCCGCCTGGACGTTCATTTCATAGGCCAGGTGGGCCATGTGGTAATCGTCTTGCGCGATCGTCGTGGCGCCGAAGGTATTCGTTTCGATCAGGTCGGCGCCCGCCGCCAGGTAGCGCTCGTGGATTTCCTGGATGATGTGCGGCTGCGTGAGGGTCAGCAGCTCATTGTTGCCTTTGACGAACAGTTCGCGCGCGCCGCTGTCGGCCGGCGCGGCGAAATCGATGAAGCGGCCGGCGGGACCGCCACGGTACGCTTCTTCGTCGAGCTTGTACTGCTGGATGATCGTGCCCATGGCGCCGTCGAGGATCATGATCCGCTGCGCCAGGATGGCGCGCAAGGTGGCTTCGGTCGGGGACATGGCGGGGATCACGGTATCGTTCATTTCATGCTTTCAATAGGCAAACGGGCGGCGGCGCGGCGACAAGACAGTACGAGGCGGTTGCGGGCCAGCAGGATCAGCTGACGGAGTGTGCCCGCCGGGTAGGGCAGGCAGAAGGTGGCAATCGCCTGAATCACCGGGTCTAAAATTATACGGCATCAGGCTGCTTTGGTTTTAAGCAAAAGCGGCCGTTCGCCTCGCGGCAGGCTTGCTTGCAACAGATCGGCTTGCGCCGCGCCTGATTCTGAAATGACATTCCTGAAAATCTTACTCAAAGTGTTAATTCTTCCGCCAAAATTGCCAGGAAGATATGTCCTCCAGGCTGTGGAAAAATTCCCACATTCTTGGCGCCATAGCAGCCTGTTTTTAATGGATTGTATGGCAATAGCTGCAAAGGAAAATAATTTTGATTCAAGGCCATGTAGGTGGGGGCGAATAATTCTTAAATAAATATTTCCAGACGAATACTTTATTATTATCAAAACCAATTGAATCAAAAGCATTAATAGTTGTCTTTGGGAATCGAATTAACCGATAATATGGGTTCTTCGAAATCACATTCTCACCAAAAGTCACCAATATGTCACATTTCTCTCGTGTCCTCCCCGGCATCGCGCTGCACCAACATGGTTGCCATCCATGAAAAACCATCTGCTTGTTGCATTGTTTCTTGTGCTGGGCCTGTCCGCTTGCGGCGGTGGCGGCGGTGGTGACACGGCGGTGGCGACCACGTCGGGCAATCCTGCCGTGGTTCCTGCCGTAACGGCCGTCTCGGCGGCGAATGTCGCCGTGGGCGGCAGGCTGGTGGTGACGGGCACGAATCTGAGCCGCGTGACGGCTTTCCAGGTAGGCGGCGTGAACGTTGCCGCCAGTGCCAGCAGCGACACCAGCGTGACCCTGGCCATGCCGGGCACCCCTGTGACGGGCGCCTTGAGCCTCGTCAGCGCCAGCGGCACGGCGACCACCAGTTATAACGTCAATGTGTACTTGCCGCTGAGCGTGAGCAGCGTCGCGCCGGCGACGGGCGGCGTCGGTTCCAGCGTGACGATCGCGGGCGGCGGCATGGGCGCCGTGACGGCGGTGCAGTTCGGCAGTGGCGCGGCGGCAACGCCGCAAAGCCAGACAGCCGGCAGCGTGACGGTAGTGGTGCCTGCGGGCGCAGCGACAGGCGCGCTGACGGTGCGCGGTCCGTACAACGATGTGATCAGCAGCGACACGTACACGGTCCTGGCGAGCGTGGCAGTGACGTCGATCACGTCGGCCGTCAACGGCGCGACCTTGTCGGTGACGCTGCAGGGCAGCAATCTGGACCAGGTCAGCTCGGCAACGGTGGGCAGTACGCCAGCCGTCATCGTCAGCGCCAGTAGCAGCCAGCTGCTGCTGTCTGCGCCAGCGTCGGCAACGGGCAACGTGATGCTGTCGGCCGCTTCGCGCATCGCCGTGAATGCGGGCACGGTGTCGGCCTTTACCTTGGGCAGCATTGATTTCGCGCAGGTACTGAACTTGAATTCCAGCGATGCCGCCTTGCGCTTGACGCGCGGCAAGCCGGCCGCCGTGCGCGTCTCCGTGCTGGCCACGCAAACAGGCCAGACCAGCCCGGCCGTGATCTTGAATGCGACGGCCGCCAATGGCGGCAACCTGGGCAGCATCACCATGAGCGGCCCATCGGTCTTGCCGACGGTGAAAAGCGATTACAGTTTCAACGGCAATTTCAGCGCCGTCCTGCCTGCTGGCTGGATCTTGCCCGGCGTGCGCGTGCGCGTGACGGCAGTGGGCAATGACGGCGTGCAAGTGAGCCAGGAAGCGGCGCCCGTGGTGGGCAGCGCAGCGAAAATTCACCTGGTGCTGGTACCGCTGAGCACCGATGATGGTGTGGCGCAATTGCCGGACGCCGAGGTGATCCGTGCTGCACTGACGCGCGTGTATCCGTATGCGGCGGAAAATATCAGCATCACCACGCGCACGGCGCTGAGCATGCCAGGCAGCAGCACGGCCGACAGCTGGTGGAGCGATGCCTTGGACAAGCTGGACAACAAGCGTGCACTGGAAGATAGTGGCGCCTATTATTATGGTTTCGTGCCGAGAATGTCTTCCACGCGCACCGCCGGCCTGGCCTACATCAACCCGACGGGCAGCAGCAATGCCTTCACGGCGGCCATCGGCCTCGATGCCAGGTTCAACAGCATTGCCTCCGTCGATCCCTTTGGTAATAACTGGCCTGAATGGCTGACCACGCTTGTGCATGAGCTTGGCCATAACCACTCGCTGCAGCACGTCGCCTGCGGCGGTCCAGCCAGTGCGGCCACCGACTACCCGTATCCGAATGGCGAACTGGGCCCGCAACCGCTGTACAACAGCGACTATGCGGGCAGCATTGGCCAGTTGAGCAAGGCCGTGTATGGCGCTACGCCGATGAAGGACGTGATGAGCTATTGCAGCGGTGCCTGGTTCTCCGACTACAGCTATGTGCGGGTACAGCAATTCCTGGAAAGACGCAGCACGCAGGTGACGGGCAGCAATGTGCTGGCCGCCAGCATGTCCGTGGCCGAGAACGGCTATCTGACCATTTCCGGCCGCATCACGCCAGCCGGTGTGGGGCTGCGTCCCGCCGTTGCCTCGTCTGCGCGCATCGGCCCCGCTGCCGGCGGCAGCGGCCATGCATATACCCTGCGCGTGCTGACGGCGTCGGGACAGACTATCGACTTGCCTTTTGATGGCGTTTCCGTGGCTGATCATGGCGGCAACGCCATGAGTCATTTCCGCGTCAGCTTCGCCAACCCGGGCGACATCAGCGACGTGCAAGTGCTGCAAAATGGCAAGGCTTTAGCCAAGCTGGAGCGCTCTGCGCGCCGCAGCAGGGCCGCCGCCAACGATGCCACGTTCGATGCGACACAAAGCGGCGGCAAGCTGGCGCTGGTCTGGAATGCCGATGCGGAACCCTACGCCGCCGTGCTGCACGTGGCCGCCGATGGCCGCAAGACGGTGGTCGCCAGTGACTTGACGGGTGGCAAAGCCAGCGTCGACGTCAGCGCCTTGCCGGCCGGCGGCCGTTTCGAGGTCAGCCTGTCGTCGTCCGTGGGCGCACGCCTGATGAGGGTGCAGCGCCGCTAAGCCAGCGGGCTCGATGCGACGAGGGCTTGCCGCGGCAAGCCCTTTTTTTGTGTGTGGAATATGCACAGATCCTGTACCTGGCGAGGGCTGCCGTTTTACCTCCCGCCTGCCTAGAATGGGACTTCATCCACTTGCGGAGCATCCCATGCCCATTCTGAACCTGCGTTTGTCCACCACGCCCGATGCGCGCCAGTCGGCCGCCATCGCCGCCACCTTGAGCGCCTTGACGGCGCAGTTGCTGCACAAGGCGCCCGAACTGACGTCGGTGGCGATCAGCCATCTTGACGCGGCGCACTGGTTTGTCGGCGGGCCATCCCTGCAGGTGCAGGGCAAGGCCAGCTTTTTCCTCGATATCCTGATCAGCGATGAAACGAATACGGCGGCGGAAAAGGCCGCGTATATCGCCGCCGTGTTCGCTGCCATGCATGAGCATCTCGGCGCCTTGCATGACGTCAGCTACATCCACGTGCACGACGCGCGCCAGGCGGCCTGGGGCTACGGCGGCTTGACGCAGCAGTTCCGCGCCGTGCGCAAGGCGCTGCAGCCGGCCTGATCAATCCTAGCGGTGATTTTGATAGTGTTGCACGGCAAAATCGATGAAGACCCTGACCTTCGGCGACAGCTGGCGGCTGTGCGGATACAGCGCGTACAAGGTGCGTGGGCGCAAGGTGTAGCCGGGCAAGACTTCCACGAGCTGGCCGCTGCGCAGCGCGTCGCGCACGATGAAGCCGGGCGCGCCGGCAATGCCCATGCCGCCCACGGCAGCCTCGCGCAGGGCCACGCTGGTATTGGCTTGCAGGCTGCCGCGCACGGCTACCTTGTGCGCGGCGCCGCCCGCATCCGTGAACGACCACTCGGCCGGCTTCTCGCCGGAGCTGTACATCAGGCAATTGTGCTGCGCCAGGTCTTGCGGCGTGGCCGGATGGCCATGGCGGGCCACGTAGGCGGGCGAGGCGACGGCCAAGGTGCGGCTGCTGCCCAGCTGGCGCGCCACCAGGGTGGAGTCGGGCAAGCCGCGCGCCAGGCGCAGCGCCACGTCGAAGCCATCGTCGATCAGGTCAACGATGCGGTCATTGCAGACGAGATCGATGTGGAGGTGCGGGTAGTGGCGCGTAAAGTTGGGCAGCCAGGCGGCCAGTTCCAGGGTGCCGAAGGCCATCGGCGCATTGATGCGCAGGCTGCCGGACGGCTGTGCCTGGTGCATGGCGACGGCGCGATCGGCCGCATCGAGGGCGTCGAGGATGTCGCGGCTGGCCAGATAGTATTCCTGGCCGGCGGCCGTCAGGGCGAAGCGGCGCGTGGTGCGGTTGAGCAATTGGGCGCCCAGCTGGCTTTCCAGCTGGCGGATCTGGCGCGACACGATGGAGTGGGAAATGCCGAGCGCGGCGCCGGCGGCCGTGAAACTGCCCAGTTCCACGACGCGGCGCAAGGCGCGCAGGGCGGTCAGCTGGTCCATGGGCGCTTGCCGCCGGTATCGATGGCTTAATTAAACGAAACGCTTGCCTTCGAGGGGGAAGCCCTTGATGAACTCGGCTGCGGGCAGGCGCTTGCCGCCCGGTTTTTGCAGTTCCGTCAGGCGCAGCGAGCCATTGCCGCAGGCCACGACGATGCCATGCTGGGCGTCGGCCGCCAGCACCTGGCCCGGCGCTTCCTTGCTGTCCGCGTCGAGCACCTCGGCGGCCCAGATCTTGATGGTGACGCCATCGACCTGGCCGCAGGCGCCGGGAAACGGATTGAAGGCGCGGATTTTCAGGCCCAGTTCCAGCGCCGGCAAGCTGAAATCGAGCGCCGCTTCTTCCTTGGCAATCTTTGCCGCATAGGTGACGCCCGCTTCCGGCTGCGGCACCGCTTCCAGCGGCTGCTGCTGCATCTTGCGCAGGGTCTCGACGATCATCTTGCCGCCCAGTTTGGCCAATTTGTCGTGCAGGGTGGCGGTGGAGTCGCCCGCCTCGATGGGCGTGCGCTCGATGGCCAGCATGGGGCCCGTATCGAGGCCTTCTTCCATCTGCATGATGGTCACGCCCGTTTCATCGTCGCCGGCCTCGATGGCGCGGTGGATCGGCGCGGCGCCGCGCCAGCGCGGCAGCAATGAACCGTGGATATTGATGCAGGGTTTGATGTCGAGGGTGCTGCGCGGCAAGATCAAGCCGTAGGCCGCCACCACCATCACATCGTAATCGGTGGCCAGCAGGCGCTCATGGGCCGCCTTCGCCTCTGCGGCGCGCTGCGGGTCCTTGCTGTCCATGCGCAAGGACAGCGGTTGCAGCACCTCGATGCCGTGCTGCTGCGCGTACTGCTTGACGGCCGAGGCGTGCAGCTGCATGCCGCGTCCGGCAGGACGGTCGGGCTGGGTCAGCACCAGCGGAATCTCGAATCCCGCTTCGTGCAAGTCTTTCAGGGCCGTGGCGGCGAATTCAGGCGTGCCTGCGAAGATCACTTTCATAGCGTTCCTTGACGTGAGGTGCGCAGGCCCGGGCCGGAGGCGCCAGGCTGGCGTGGTGTTACGACTATTGTTGCTTAGTCTATCAGCAGCGGCTTAGAAACGACGGTTCTGTGCGCGCAAGCTCGCTTCGCGCTCGAGACCGCGGATTTCCTTGATCATCTTGGTCTTGATGCGGTTGCGCTTGAGCGGCGACAGGTATTCGACGAATACCTTGCCCAGCAAGTGATCCATCTCATGCTGGATGCAGACGGCCAGCAAGCCATCGGCTTCCAGCTCGTACTGCTTGCCGTGGCGGTCCAGGGCGCGCACCTTGATGCGGGCCGGACGCTCGACGCCGTCATACACGCCGGGCACGGACAGACAGCCTTCGTCGTAGACCTGCTTTTCTTCGCTGGACCAGGTGATTTCCGGGTTGATGAATACTTGCAGCTGGTTTTTTTCTTCGGTGGTGTCGATCACCATCATCTGGATATGCTCGTCCACTTGCGACGCAGCCAGGCCGACGCCCGGGGCGTCGTACATGGTTTCGGCCATGTCGTCGATCAGGGTTTGCAGGCGCGCGTCAAATTCGGTGACGGGCTTGGCGATCGTGTGCAGGCGAGGATCGGGGTAACGCAGGATATTTAATATGGACATACGGATTCGACTGGTTAAGGTGGGCGCCGGTGCGCCGGATTATTCATGCCTGGGCCATGCGAACGATGGCAGGGCTATTTTATTTTTGAGTACGCTACGGTTGGGCGCGTGTGGCGCAACGGCGCGGCAGATGCGTTTGCCAGTGCGCTATTCGTTTGCTGCAAAGGGAAATTTTATCACAGACGCCCATGGCCCTGTGGACGGCGGGCCGTTTTGCGGCGTCATTGCACGCATCCTTGCGCGCGTCGGTATCGCGTGCGCGCCATGGCGCTAGCATGGGATGCCACAGTACATAACGAGGTTGTCATGCATGCACTTGCAACGATGGCGGACACGGCCACGGAACTGGCGGGCTGGCTGCGCCTCCAGCATCTGGCCGGTGTGGGGCCGGTGGCGGCGCGCGCCTTGCTGGCCCGCTTCGGCTTGCCGCCGCAAATCTTTGCCACGCCGTTCGACATCCTGCGCGAGGTGGTGCCGGCCAGCGTGGCGCGCGCCATCGTGCAGCCGCCCAAGCCGGTGGCCAACAGCCAGCTGGCGCTGACCCTGCAATGGCTGCAGCGGCCCGGCAATACCGTGCTGACCCTGGCCGATGCCGCGTATCCGCCCCTGCTGCTGGAAATCGCCGATCCGCCGCTGTTGTTATATGTGCGGGGACGGGCGGAACTGCTGTCGCGTCCGGGCGTGGCCATCATCGGCAGCCGCAATGCCAGCGCGCAAGGCATGCAGAACGCGGCCGCCTTCGCCCAAGCGCTGAGCGCGGCAGGCTTGACCATCATTTCAGGGCTGGCGCTCGGCATCGACACGCACGCGCACGAGGGCGGCTTGCGCGGCGCGGGCGGCACGGTGGCCGTGATCGGCACGGGCGCCGATTTGGTGTATCCACGCCGTAACCTTGATCTGGCGCAAAGAATTGCCGAACAGGGCTGCATCGTCAGCGAGTACGCGCTGGGGCTGCCTGCCATGCCGGGGAATTTTCCGCGCCGCAACCGTCTGATCAGCGGCCTGGCGCGCGGCGTGCTGGTGATCGAGGCGGCGGCCCAGTCGGGTTCCCTGATCACGGCGCGCCTGGCGGGCGAGCAGGGGCGCGACGTGTATGCCTTGCCCGGCTCCATCCATGCGACTTTGGCCAAGGGTTGTCATGCACTCATCAAGCAGGGTGCCAAGCTGGTCGAATCGGCCGATGACGTGCTGCAAGAGCTGCAGTGGCTGGGCGGCGTCCCCAGCGTGCCGGCCGCGGTGGAGGACGAGCCGCCGCTGCTGGCCGCGCTGGGCCACGATCCGCACGACGCCGATACCCTGGCCGCGCGCAGCGGCCTGGCCATGGGCGCACTGATGGGGCAATTGCTGGCGCTGGAGCTGGCGGGCCGGGTCGAACGCTTGCCGGGAGGACTGTTTCAACGCTGCAAATGACAGCTTGTCACTTGTGTGGCGGCCTTGCCGCACGGGCGCGCTTTGTCTGCGCGCACCCTTGTGTCTTAGCGAGCTTAGCTGCTAGAGTAGAGCCATGTTCGATATCCTGGTGTACCTCTACGAGACTTACTATCGCCCCGATGCCTGCCCCGAGCCGGCAGTCCTGGCGCGCAAACTGTCGGCCGTCGGTTTCGACGACGTGGAGATTTCCGAAGCGCTCGTGTGGCTGACGGACTTGAACGCCATGGCCGGCGCCGAACAAACCCTGACGGCCAGTTCCACGGGCACGCGCTTCTACGTGCAGCAGGAAAGCGACGTGCTGGGCACGGCCGCCATCGGCTTCATCCAGTTCCTGGAAAGCGCCAAGGTGCTGTCGCCGCTGCAGCGCGAAATCGTCATCGAACGGGCGCTGGCGCTCGACGAGGCGCCCGTGTCGCTGGGCAAGCTGAAAGTCATCGTGCTGATGCTGTTGTGGAGCCAGGGCAAGGAACCGGACGCCTTGATGTTCGACGATTTATTCGTCGACGACGAAGACCTGCCTCCCCGCCTGCTACACTAATATAATACAGCGCTTGCTGGCTGCTCCTCCAGCCGTTGGCCTGACACCCCGGCGCCGCTGCCGCGCCATCCCCTTTAAGATGCACTGCACCGGCGCGCACGCCAGTCCATTGTGTTTGCGCCTGCGCATTCTTGCTTGCAGATAACTTGCCGAATTCTTCAATAGGCGCTTATCATTGGCCGCTTGACAAGACCACAAGTCACAAGGCCTTGCGCAGACAAAAGCGTCGGCGCCTGGCAATGCACTGTATGATGCGCATGCTGAAACTATCCTAGAGCATTTTTCGAGACCAAAAAATATGACAAAAACCCTCATCATCGCCGAGAAGCCTTCTGTCGCGAACGATATCGCGAAGACGCTTGGCGGCTTCACCAAGCACGATGAGTACTTTGAATCGGATGAATACGTCCTGTCGTCGGCGGTCGGCCACTTGCTGGAGATCGCCGTACCGGAAGAATTCGACGTGAAGCGCGGCAAATGGAGTTTCGCGCACTTGCCGATGATTCCACCGTATTTCGCGCTCAATCCCATCCCGAAGACGGAAGCGCGCCTCAAAGTATTAAACAAGCTGATCAAACGTAAAGACGTTTCCACCCTCATCAACGCATGCGATGCGGGGCGCGAAGGCGAGCTGATTTTCCGCCTGATCGCGCAAAACGCCAAGGCCAAGCAACCGATCAAGCGCCTGTGGCTGCAGTCGATGACGCCGGGCGCCATCCGCGACGGTTTTGCGCACCTGCGCAGCGACGAAGAAATGCTGCCGCTGGCCGACGCGGCCCGCTGCCGTTCGGAAGCCGATTGGTTGATCGGCATCAATGGCACGCGCGCCATGACGGCGTTTAATTCGAAAGAAGGCGGTTTTTACCTGACCACCGTGGGCCGCGTGCAAACGCCGACCCTGTCCATCGTCGTTGAACGCGAAGACAAAATCAAGAAATTCGTGCCGCGCGACTTCTGGGAAGTGCGCGCCGAATTCGTCTGCGCGGCCGGCATCTATGAAGGCCGCTGGCTCGACACGAAGTTCAAGAAGGACGAGAACGACCCCGAGAAGCGCGCCGAGCGCCTGTGGAGCAAGACGGCTGCCGACTCGATCGCCACCGCCTGCCGCGGCCGCCAAGGCATCGTCACGGAAGAATCGAAACCGACCACCTCGATGGCGCCGGGCCTGTTCGACCTGACCAGTCTGCAGCGCGAAGCGAACTCGCGTTTCGGCTTCTCCGCCAAGAACACGCTGGGCCTGGCACAGGCGCTGTATGAAAAGCACAAGGTCTTGACGTATCCGCGTACCGATTCGCGCCACCTGCCGGAAGACTACATGCCGACCGTGCTGCAGGCGCTGGAAACGGTCAAGGAAAACAGCAACTACCACCAGTTCGCCAAGCAGATCATCGACAAGGGCTGGGTCAAGCCGAACAAGCGCATTTTCGACAACACGAAAATCTCGGATCACTTCGCGATCATCCCGACGACGATTGCGCCAAAGAATTTGTCCGAGCCGGAACAGAAGTTGTACGACCTGGTCACGCGCCGCTTTATGGCCGTGTTCTTCCCGCCTGCGGAATTCCAGGTCACCACGCGCTATACGGAAGTGTCCGGCCATCAGTTCAAGACTGAAGGCAAGGTCATGACCAATCCGGGCTGGCTGGCCATCTACGGCAAGGAAGCGTCGACGGACGCCGACAAGGAAAGCAATGGCAACGGCAACCTGGTGCCCGTCGCCAAGGGCGAGAAAGTGCAGACGGAAAGCGTCACCGCCAACGGGCTGGTGACGAAACCGCCAGCGCGTTTCACGGAAGCGACCTTGCTGTCGGCCATGGAAGGCGCCGGCAAGCTGATCGACGACGACGAGCTGCGCGACGCGATGGCCGGCAAGGGGCTTGGAACCCCGGCCACGCGCGCGGCCACCATCGAGGGCTTGCTGACGGAACGCTACCTGATCCGCGAAGGCCGCGAACTGATCCCGACGGCCAAGGCATCGCAGCTGATGACTTTGCTCAAAGGCCTGGGCGTCAATGAATTGACGGCGCCTGAGCTGACGGGCGAGTGGGAATACAAGCTGTCGCAGATGGAAAAAGGCAAGATTTCGCGCGAAGAATTCATGCGCGAAATCGCGCAGATGACGCAAATCATCGTCAAGCGCGCCAAGGAATACGACAACGACACGATTCCCGGCGACTACGCGACCCTGGAAACGCCGTGCCCGAATTGCGGCGGCGTGGTGAAGGAAAACTACCGTCGTTTCGCCTGCACCAAGTGCGAATTCTCGATGAGCAAGACGCCGGGTTCGCGCCAGTTCGAAATCGCCGAAGTGGAGCAATTGCTGAAGGACCGCACCATCGGCCCGCTGCAAGGCTTCCGCTCGAAGATGGGCCGTCCGTTCGCCGCCATCCTGCGCATCGTGCGTGATGAAGAGATCAAGAATTTCAAGCTGGAATTCGATTTCGGCCAGAACGACGAGAGCGAAGATGGCGAAGGCGTCGATTTCACGGGCCAGACGCCCGTGGGACCGTGCCCCAAGTGCAATGCCGGCGTGTACGAAATGGGCCTGGCCTATGTGTGCGAACACAGCGTGGCCAAGCCGAAGACGTGCGATTTCCGCAGCGGTCGCATCATCTTGCAGCAGGAAATCTTGCCGGAACAAATGGCAAAACTGCTCAACGATGGCAAGACGGACTTGCTGCCGGGCTTCGTATCGCAGCGCACGCGCCGTCCGTTCAAGGCTTTCCTCGTGCGCGGCAAGGATGGCAAGGTGAGCTTCGAGTTTGAAGAGCGCAAGGCCAAGCCGGGTGCGAAGACAAAGGCTGCCGCTGCCGAGGTCGAAGGCGAAGAAGGCGCGGCGCCAGCGAAGAAAACGGCCGTCAGGAAAGCGGCAGCCGTCAAAAAGGCACCGGCCAAGAAGGCCACGGCCGTGAAAAAGCCGGCCGCCAAGAAGGCGCCGGCGAAGAAGGCGGCAACGGCCGAGTAATCGGACGCCAGCCAGACAAAAGCCAGGGATTTCCCTGGCTTTTTTTATGTCCCGAGGCTGGCTTAGTCCAGGTAGTCGGAGTACTCGCGCTGCGCGTAATTCTGCAGATTCGCCCACGGCTGCGCCTTGCTGACGGTTGGCTGCAGCTTGACGTCGACCCGGCGATAGAAGGTATTCGCGCGGTCGCCGCTTTCGATGATCAGGGGAATCTGCTTTTGTTCATCCCACAGGATGCGCTGGAACACGCCGTTCTTTTCCACTTCGCGCCAGCGCGCCCCCGTCACGTTCGATGCCTGTTTCGACAGGGGCATGGCGGCCACCAGTTTCGGGTCCAGCAGATAAAAACTGTTTTCCCAGGAGCCGTCGAAATTGACGTTTTCGTATTCGGCCTTGGGAATCGAGACGACGATCTTGTCGTGCGCATCGATGTATTCGACGCGCACGGTGTTCTTTTCCAGCATCACGTGGCGCGGGATGAGCACGGGATTGAAGTGCTTGTGTTCATGCTGCGTAGCTTTCAGTGCCACTTTGGTGTTGTTGCCATGCTTGTGGCCCGCATGCGCGTCCGTCGACGGCGCCAGCACGCGCTCGACCCACACGTGGCCGGGGCGGCGCAGCATCTTTTCTTCGTAGCGGCTTTCGCGCGTCACGCCTTCCGGCGTCAGGACGCGGCTGTAATAGGTGATGCCCAGGTCCAGGTCGGCAGGAGCAGCAGCGGTGGGGGCGGCTTGGGCGCTGGCGGCAAAGCCGGCGGCGAGGAGGATGGCGATCAGGGACGATTTCATGGTGGTGCCTTTACGTGCAGAGGGGCGGAGGGCATACGCCATCCGCCCCGGTGGGGTTGCCGTGTTGATGTGGATCAGAAGCCGAAGGCCGCCTTCAGCAAGTCAAACACCTTGGTGTTGTCCAGGGTGCCCTTGAAGGTCTTCGCGCCGGCGCCCGTGGCCAGCAGCTTGACGTCGCCGCCGCCATGGGTTTCGCTGGCCAGACGCACGCCTGTTTCTTGCAGGTAGTTGTCTTTCAGCGCCGTGGCGCTGTCGACGTTGCTGCGCAGGTCAGGGCGGTTCGGGCCATTGCCGAATACCAAAGTGGTGTAGGTGTTGCCATCGGCATCCTTGCTTGGCTGGTTATCCTTGTAGCCGCGGTTGATGTCGAGGATATTGTTGCCGCGCTTGCCGTAGCCGTTGAAGGCCAGCGTGTGGTCATGGTCGGCCGTGACGACGATCAGGGTATTGGCCAGGGTCGGGTCGGTTTCCTTGATCTTGGCGATGGCCGCCTTGATGGCGTCGTCGAAGGCGATGGTGTCCGTCAGCGCGCGCTTGGCATTGATGCCGTGCAAGGCGTGGTCGATGCGGCCGCCTTCGACCATCAGGAAGTAGCCGTTCGTGTTTTTCGACAGCAAGTCGATGGCTTTGAGCGTCATTTCCGACAGGCTAGGCTGGGTCGCGCCTTCGCCCAGCGGCGGCGTGGCCGTGCGGTCCAGTTCATATTCGAGGTGGCTGCGGGTGCTGTACAGGCCGATGAATTTCTTGCCGCTCGGCGCTGCCGCCATTTCCGTCTTGTTGGCGGCCACGGTGTAGCCCTTGGCGGCAAATTCCGTCAGCAGGTTGCGGCCATCGGCGCGGCCATATTTGTTGCTGGCCGACCAAGGCGTGAAATGGTTGCGACCGCCACCCATCAGCACGTCGACGCCATCGCCGAGGGCTGCGTTGTAGCCGGCGCCGCCGGGTGTCGCTTGCGCGGCGATCGCGTATTGCGCATTGCGGTTGCAGATGTGCGAGAACGTCGTCGCCGGCGTGGCGTGCGTCAGTTCCGTGGTGGTGATGGCGCCCACGGCCTTGCCCTTGGCTTTCGCCAGTTCCAGGATGGTCGGCACGCTCTTGCCGCCGGCCGGGCAATTGTCCACGCCCAGGTTGCCGTTGGCGTCGCGGCCGGGTTCCTTGGCGATCGTGTCTTGCGCCATCGAGATGACTTCATTGTTCATCTTGACGCCGGTCATGTAGGCGGCCATCGATGGCGCGCTGTCCGTCGTTTGCGCATCGTTCGAGAACGTCTTGATGCGCGCCGTACGTTCCAGCGTATCCATCGTCAGGCTGCCGTCTTCGCCGTATTTGTAGATGCGCGACGCCGTCACGACGGACGGGCCCATGCCGTCGCCGAGGAAGAAGATGACGTTCTTCGCGTCGGCGGCGTAGGCGCTGGCGACGCTGGCGGCCACGAGCGTGGTCAGCAAGGAGAGTTTCAGGGCGGGTTTCAATGCGAGTTTCATGTGCTTGTCCAATTCTTGTCTCTTGGGGATTACAGACCGCCGGCGGTCTTGACCAGGCCGAATACTTTGGTGTTGTCGATGGTGCCCAGGAAGGTTTCCGAACCCTTGCCGATGGCGCCCAGGAAGACGTCGGTGCCGCCGTGGGTCTCGTTGCCTGCCGCCGTGCGGATCACCGCTTCCTGGTGGTAGGAATTGGCGCTGGTGACGGTTTCATCGAGGCTGGCCATGGCGGCGCGGCTAGATTGTGTGCGGTTTTCGCCATTGCCGAAGCCGATGATCGAATACGGTGCGCCGTCCAGGTCTTTCTCGACCGCGCCGGTGACGTAGTTCTTCACCACGCCCAGCACGCCAGGGTTGCCGGCAGCCGTCTTGCCCGTGCGCTTGGCGTAGCCGTTCAGCACCAGGGTATGGTCATGGTCGGCCGTGACGACGATCAGGGTATTGGCCAGGGTCGGATCGGTGAGCTTGGCTTTTTCGATGGCGGCCTTGATGGCGTTGTCGAACGCGACCGTGTCTTGCAGCGCTTTCTTGGCCGTCGTTTCGTGCAGCGCATGGTCGATGCGGCCGCCTTCGACCATCAGGAAGTAACCCTTCTTGTTCTTGGCCAGCACGTCCATGGCCTTGGTGGTCATTTCCGCCAAGCTAGGCTCCTTGGCCGCATCGCGGTCCAGGTCGTAGCTCATGTGGCTGGAAGTGAACACGCCGAACAAACGGTCGGTCTTGGCCGGATCGACGGCCTTGAAGTCGGTGGCGTTATTGGCGACCGTATAGCTCTTCGCTTTCAGTTCGGCCACCAGGTCGCGGTCGTCGGAACGCTTGCCGCCGCTCTTGAATGGCGTAAAGAATTGCGCGCCCCCACCGAGGACCACTTCCAGGCCGGTGGTGCCCAGGGCGCTGTTGTAGCCCGTGCCGCCTGGCACCAGGGCCGCGGCGATATCGTTTTCCAGGTCGCGGTGGCAGATGTGCGCGTAGGTCGCGGCCGGCGTGGCGTGCGTCACGCGCGCCGTGCTGACGACGCCGGCGGCAAAGCCCTTGGCCTTGGCCAGTTCCAGCAAGGTGGTGGCGGGCGTGCCGTTGCCGGTGCCGCATTTGTTGACCAGCTTGTTGCCGTTCGCATCCGTGCCCGGATCGATGGCGACCGTGTTGGCCGACATCGAGATGACTTCATTGTTCATCTTGACGCCGGTCATGTAGGCGGCCATCGATGGCGCGCTGTCGGTCACTTGCGCGTCGTTCGAGAACGTCTTGACGAAGGCCGTTTCCGGCAGGGTGTCCATGGTCAGCGAACCGTCTTCGCCCACCGAATAGATGCGCGCGGCCGTCATGGTGGTCAGGCCCATGCCATCGCCGAGGAAGAAGATGACGTTTTTCGGCGGCGCTTCAGCCACTACCTCTTCTTTTTTTGCATCGCTGCCGCAGGCGGCCAGCATCAGGGTGATGGCGACGCTGCAGCCAGCGACGGAAATTTTTCTGCGTGTCATGTGGTTCATCCGGCTAGGTTTGAAAGAGCTAGCAAGATAGCAATCCAATGTGACACCCTCATGACGCTGTGACATGTTTTGTGACGGCGCCACACCGCCGCAGCGGTGTGGCTTTCGCGTACGTCTACGCCGGAAAAATACACCGTCGCATGCCCGACATCGGTATATTGCATCGAAATAAGCAACAAACTATTGCGTTTTAACGGGTTTTTCTACCGAATCAAGCAACGTAAGATGCCGTCATCCCAATCATTTTGTGAAGGCAGATCATGTTCTCCAAATCCATCAGCAGCGTTCTTGTTTCCACCCTGTTTGCCGCCGGCGCCGCTTCTGCCGCCGCCAGCGCTCCCTTGAGCCTGGAAGTCTTCAACCCGGGCGAAGCGGCGATTTTCCCCGTCGCTTCCGTGCTGGTGGCGGGCAAGCATGACGCCGTGCTGATCGACGCGCAGTTTTCGCGCGCCGAAGCGCAAAAGCTGGTGGAGAAGATCCGCGCCAGCGGCAAGAAACTGACGACGGTCTATATCAGCCATAGCGACCCCGATTTTTACTTTGGCCTCGACGTGATCAAGGCAGCCTTCCCACAGGCAAAGATCGTTGCCACGCCGGAAACGGTGGCCGAGATCCGCCGCAAGGCTGACGCCAAGGTCGCCTACTGGGGGCCTATCCTGAAAGACAATGCGCCGCACGGCATCGTCATTCCCGAAGCCTTGAAAGGCAAGCGCATCAGCCTGGAAGGCCAGTCGCTCGATATCGCCGGCCCGACGCCAGCGCGCACCTATGTGTGGATTCCATCGATCAAGGCCGTCGTCGGCGGCGTGGTGCTGTTTGGTAACTTGCACGTGTGGACGGCCGATACGCAAAGCCTGCAATCGCGCCAGGACTGGCTCAAGACGCTCGACGGCATCGCGGCGCTGCAGCCCGTCACCGTCGTGCCTGGCCACTTCAAGGTCGGTTCGCCCCTGACGCCCGACAGCATCGGTTTTACGCGCGACTACCTGGTGACGTTCGAAGCGGAAACGGCGAAGGCCGCCAATTCGGCCGCCCTGATCGCCGCCATGAAACAGCACTACCCGCAACTCGGCCTCGATGGCGCTTTAGAAACGAGCGCCAAGGTGGCAAAGGGTGAAATGCAATGGTAAGCGGCAAGGCCGGCATGCCCACATTGCACTACATTTTCGACCCCCTGTGCGGCTGGTGCTACGGCGCGGCGCCGCTGGTCGAGGCGGCGCGCGCCGTGCCCGGCCTGACGGTGGCTTTCCACGGCGGCGGCATGATGACGGGCAGCAATCGCCGCCAGATCACGCCCGCCTGGCGCGGCTATGTGCTGCCGCACGACCGGCGCATCGAGCAAATGTCGGGCCAGCCCTTCGGCGACGCCTATATCAACGGCTTGCTGAACGACACGACGGCCATGATGGATTCCGAGCCGCCGATCACGGCCATCCTGGCGGCTGAATCGCTGGCCGGCAAGGGCCTGGACATGCTGCAGCGCGTGCAGCGCGCCCATTACGTGGACGGCTTGCGCATCGCCGACGTGCCCGTGCTGGTGTCCTTGGCGCAAGAGCTGGGCATGGACGGGGCCGCATTCGGGGCGGAATATGCCCGGCAGGCGGGCGCTGCCACGCAACAGCACATCGACGCCAGCCGGGCCCTGCTGGCGCGGGTGGGCGGGCAGGGCTTTCCCACGTTCGTGCTCGACGATGGCAGCGGCAAGCTGTCCGTGATCGATATCGGCGGCTTCCTGGGCCAGCCTGCGAAGTTGCAGGCGGAACTCGGCGGCGTGTGCGACGCTCACGGCTGTGCATTGTAAATAGCTATCGGTTCGATAAAATCAATTAGCTTTTCCTTTGTTGTTGACCTCGTTACACTAGGTTTCATCAGTCAACAACGAAGGAAAAGCAGTCATGAGTCAACAGCCGCCATTCAGTACCGCCTCGGGCATCCCCGTCGCCGACAACCAGAACTCCATCAGCGCCGGCCCCCGCGGCCCCTTGCTGCTGCAAGACTTCCACCTGATCGAAAAACTCCAGCATTTCAACCGCGAGCGCATCCCCGAGCGCGTGGTGCACGCCAAAGGCTCGGGCGCCTACGGCACCTTTACCGTCACGCACGATATTTCCCGTTACACCAAGGCCAGGCTGTTCAGTGAAGTGGGCAAGCAGACGGCCACCTTCGCCCGCTTTTCCACCGTCGGCGGCGAACGCGGCAGTGCAGACACGGAACGCGACCCGCGCGGCTTCGCCGTGCGTTTCTATACGGAAGAGGGCAACTGGGACCTGGTCGGCAACAACACGCCGATGTTCTTCATCAAGGACCCGATCAAGTTCCCCGATTTCGTCCACACGCAAAAGCGCGATCCGCAAAGCAACCTGAAATCGGCCGAGATGATGTTCGACTTCTGGAGCCATGCGCCGGAAAGCCTGCACCAGGTCACCATGCTGTTCTCGGACCGGGGCACGCCGGACGGCTACCGCCACATGGATGGCTTCGGCAGCCATACGTATAGCCTGATCAATGCGGACGGCCAGCGTGTGTACGTGAAATGGCACTTCAAGACGCGCCAGGGCATCAAGAATTTGCCTGCGGCGGAGGCGGGCCGCCTGGCCGGTGCCGATCCCGACTACGCCCAGCGCGACCTGTTCGGCGCCATCGAACGCGGCGATTTCCCCCAGTGGGAAGTCAAGCTGCAGGTGGCGACGCAGGAGCAACTCGATGCCTGGGAGCAGCGCACGGGCTGGAACCCGTTCGACCTGACGAAGGTGTGGCCGCACGCGGATTTCCCGCTGTTGCCCGTCGGTATTTTCGAGCTGAACCGCAATCCGGACAATTACCATGCGGAAGTCGAGCAGGCCGCCTTTTCGCCGGCCAACGCCGTGCCCGGCATGGGATACTCGCCGGACAAGATGCTGCAAGGCCGCTTGTTCGCCTACCACGACGCCCAGCTGTACCGCGTCGGCACGAACCACCAGCATTTGCCCGTGAATGCGGCGCGCTGCCCCTTCCATAACCAGCAGCGCGACGGCGGCATGGCGATCCACAATGGCAGTTCTGCGCAGAATTACGCGAACGTGGCGGCGGCGGGCACGCAGCCGCAAGGGCTGGGCCATGGCGAGCCGGCGCTGGCGCTGGCTGGCGGCGCGGCCCGCTACGATGGGCGCGGCGTGGAAGACGATTACACGCAAGCCGGCAATCTGTTTCGCTTGATGTCGGCCCAGGCCAGGCAAAACCTGTTCGACAACCTGGCCGGCCCCCTGAGTCAGGTGCGGCCGGAAACCTTGCAGCGTCAGCTCGCTCACTTCGACCAGGCCGACCCAGCCTACGGCGCCGGCGTGCGGGCCGCCTTGCAGGCCCGCGGCGTGGCACTGTAATTGTGTGTGGCAGGCGGAATAAGCTGGTTCCGCCTGTTTGATGCAGCACAAATGAGAGCTTATTAGAGTTGGATGCTAAATATTGCCGTATGGACATATTTGCCTTCCATGCGTAGACTTGTCGGTCTGATGATCGCGCCGCCTTCCTGGCGGCGTCCTGACTAGAAAGTCTTGCAATATGAATATGGCGAAGCTGTGCGTGCATGGGGACGACCCCACGCTCAAATCCATCCTCGAAGTCTTGCCTACCGATCCGGAGCGGCAATGGCGCAAGGGCGAGGCGAAGGGCGCGAATCGCGTGCATCTCGATTCCGGCTTCGACGTGCTGATCGCGCAAGCGCCCAAATCGCAAGTGTTGCCCTCGCGCATACGCAGCTACCTGGCCGAATGCCGTTCGCGCGGCGTGACGTTCACCATGCCGCGCATCGTGGCCGAGCTGCAACTGGAGCTGAATGGCGACGACACGGTCGACGCGCCGCTCGACTTGAGCCTGGCCGACATGCAGCACCTGACGGAAATGGGCATCAGCCTGAGCCTGGTGACGCGCTGCGCCGCAGCCTGATTCCCGTGTGACACGCAAAAAAATGGCCGCCCATCAACGGGCGGCCATTTTTCGTCATGGCTCGTCGAGCTCGACGGTGACCATATTGTCATCGGGCTTGCGGTCGATCAGCTTGTTGTCAGGATCGATGCCCGCCTTGCCGGGGCGGCTGCCGACGATGACGGTGTAGCTCGCTTCACGGGCCGTCATGCGCAGGCGTTCGCGCAGCAGCGGATGGCCATTCGCGTCGTCGACGCCGATCTCGATCCAGTCATGCAGCGGCGCGTCGTGTTCCTCGCCCTGTTCGCCGGCCGTCAATTTGCTTGCCTGCACCTTCATGGTGACGGCGTACTTGCCATCGCTGCGTTTCTTGGCCGTGGCCGACAGGGCGCGGTTGTCGAACAGCACGATTTTCTCGAACAGGTCGTCGATCAGGTAAGCCTGCTCGGGCGGCGTGACCTGGCGCAAGCCCTGGACCAGCGCCGTCACGCTCGCATACGGCGGGCCTTTCTGGCCGTAGGTCTTGAGCAGCTCGCGCAGCACGCCGTTGACCTTGTCTTCGCCGATGATGTCTTGCAGCAAGTACATAGCCAGGCTGCCCTTGTGATAGTGGATGTAGGCCTGGTTTTCATTCTCGGCCAGCGGCAATTCCTTCTTGCGTTCCTCGCTGCGCCCCATCAGGTATTGATTCAGGTCATAGCGCAGGAAGCGGCGCATCTTGGCCGGTCCCACGGTCTTCTTCATCACCATCAGGGCCGAATATTCGGCCAGGGTTTCGCTGAGCACGGTGGCGCCCCGCGTATTGCCGCCCACCAGTTGATGCGCCCACCACTGGTGCGCCACTTCATGCGCCGTGATGTAGAACGGATAGTCGATGTCCTTCGGGTTCTTGTCGTCCACCTTGGCGATAAAACCCAGGCCTTCCGAGTACGGTATCGTGTTCGGGAACGATTGCGCAAACGTGGCGTAGCGGGGGAATTCGACGATGCGCAGGATCTTGTGCTGGTAGGGGCCGAAGTTCTTCGTGTAGTACTCGAGCGCTTCCTTGCTGCCGCGCACGAAACGCTCGAGGTTGTATTCATGGCCAGGATGGTAATACACGTCGATGGCCACGTCTTGCCAGCGCTCGTGCTTGACGGCGTAGCGGGCCGACTGGAACGCATAGAAATTCAGGATCGGCTGGTCCATCGTGTAATGGAAGTAATGGCGGCCCTTGGCGATCCAGTCGTTGTCCAGCATGCCCGGCGCGATGGCCGTCTGGCCGTCGACGGTGCTGACGGTGGCGTCAAAGTTGATGCGGTCGGCGTCGTTGCTGACGTAATTGTCGGCCAATCCCTTCGCATCGTCGCGTGGCAAGGCCCGTTCGCGCGCGGGCAAGCCGTGTTTCTTGCGGTCGCGCGGGTCCGTCAATTCCAGCTGCGGCTGGTAACCGATGTGCGGCAGCACGGCATTCGTGAAGAAAGTGCCGTTGGCCACCACGGGCGTGTCCTGGCCCAGGCCGAAGATGCCGCGCGGCGCATAGCGGATGTCGAAATCGAGGCCCAGGGTGGCGCCCGGCGCCAGCGGCGCGGCCAGGCGGTAGCTGTAAAAGCCCAGCTTGCCGTCATCGAGGCCGGGATGCACGCGCGTATCGAACCGCAGGCGCATGGTGGCCGTCGGGTCTTGCTGCACAAAAATGTGGCTGATCGGCAAGCTGGTCTTGTTTTGCAGCACATAGCGGCCCGTGACGGCCAGGGTGCGCTGCGCCGGGTAGATGGCCACGTCGAGTTTCACGTCGGTGATTCTCGGCTGCGGCGTGGCGGCAAACTTGCGGTACTGGCGCTCGATGCTGGCGCGGTCCGCATCGCGGGAAAATTCGGACTGGTAATCGTTGGCCACGTGGAAAACGTAAAACAGCACGCCACCGGCGCCGACGAAGATCAGGGCGCCGCCGGCAAAGCTGGCCAGCACGCCATGCGTGAGGCCGTGGCGCGCCAGGCGCAGGCGGATACGCCAGCTGTCCTGCGCGCCGCGGGGCCAGAACAGCAGCGACAGCACCGTCAGCATGACGGCCGCGCCGCTCCAGTACAGCAAGTACCAGCGCTCGCGCAACACAAAGTGGCCGGCGCCGTTCATGGCCGAATACACGACCTCCGGCGTGCTGCCGTACAGCAGCAGCGGGTCGCCCAGGCCCAGCGAGGAAAAGCTGATGCTGGCGATGTGGTACAGAATCATGGCGAAATACGCCAGGTATTTCTGATTGATCAGCACTTGCACGAAGATGGCCAGCACGGCGACCAGCGCATAGTAGGGCAGGTGCGACAGGAACAGCGATTCCAGGTACAGGCCGGGATCGAGGCGGTAATAGCCCTTGAAGACCTGGATCGACATGCCGCACAGCATGATGACCAGGCTCAGCAAAGCTTGCAGGCCGACCAGCGCACACAGTTTCGACAGCAGGGGCAGCCAGTTCGGCACGGGCAGGGCGTCGAGCATCAGATACGTGCCCGCTTCCCGTTCGCGCCACACCAGCTCGCCCGCGTAGAAGGTGGTAATGATCAGCATGAACAGGGCGAACGAGGCGCTGACCATGTCCAGCACCTTTTCCGTCACGGGATAGGTATTCGTGCCGTACATGGAACCCATGTCCAGCGCGCCCGCATACATGGTCAGCACGCCGGCCAGCACGATGACGACGAAATAGATGTTCTTGATGGTTTCGCGCAGGTTCAGCCAGCTCATCTTGACGAGCAGGGCGGCCAGGTTGCGCTGCGCGAAGTCCGGCGTTTCCTGCGTGGACAGCGAAGCGTTCGACAGGCGCTGCGGCGCCTCGCCCTCGCTGCGGCGCCGGGTGGCGCCCGCGTCCGTCGTCGCGTGGAACTGGAAGCGCCAGTAGCCGAGCAGCAACGCCACGAGGGCGAAGCCGGACCAGATGGCGCGGTTCAGCAGGTATACGCCTTCCAGCGTCACCAGGCGCGTGTTGCGTTCCGCGTTCGGCCAGTATTCCGTCAGGCGTATCAGCGCCGTGGTGCCGAAAGGATCGATCAGGGCGGCCAGGGTCTTGTAGTCGAGGTCGCGCGCCAGCGACGGCGCTACCAGGTAGCCGATCAGCATGACCACCGAGCTGATGTACACGGGCAGCATGCGCCGCGTCAGGGCCGCGATGACGAAGAAGATGGCGCCGAAGATGAACAGGTTGGGCAGCAGGGTAAAGACGTAGGGCATCAGGTAGGCCAGCGCCCGTTGCGGCCCCAGCCGTTCCGGGTCGATGCCGGGCAGCCAGGCGCCCAGCCAGGCGCCGATCACGATGCTGGAAAACACCACCGCCAGCACCAGGTAGGCGCCGAGGAAGCGGCCGAAGACGTACTGGTATTTTTTGATCGGTGCGCTGAAAAAGAAATGCTGCATGCCGTACTCGAAATCCTGCTGCACCGAGCGGCCCATCATGGCGGCCACCACCACGGCGCCGAAGCAGCCCAGCAGGCTGCACGTGAACGCCAGCGAACGGGGGGCGTTGATCAGGAACTTGCCGCCGAAACTGATGCTCGCTTCCTTGAAGACGCCGCCGGCGGCGGCCATCCACAGCATGGCCAGCGCCAGGAACATGGCGAAATACACCCAGGTCGACAGCAGCTTGAGCCGCTGTCGCGCTTCAAAGCGGGCGATGGCAAACATGGCCGCCCCCTCAGTCGCATTGCGGGGCGACGCGGTGGCGCCCGGCAATGGTGGCGAAATACAGGTCTTCCAGGTCGCCGATGGCTTCCTCGAAGCCGTCGCCCGGGTCGTCGTCGCTGTAGACGTGGATCAGGGTACGGCCCGACAGCAAGCGCGTGGAAATGACGGCGTGGCGCTGCTGGAAGCTGGCCAGTTCTTTCTTTTCGACGAAGCGCGCCCAGATCTTGCAGCTGACTTCATCGATCAGTTCCTGGGTCTTGCCGCACAGCAGCAAATGCCCCTTGTTGATGATGGCCATGTTGGCGCACAGGTCGGCCACGTCGGACACGATATGCGTCGACAGGATCACCGTCTTGTCTTCGCCGATGTCGGACAGCAGATTGTGGAAGCGGACTCTCTCCTGCGGGTCGAGGCCGGCCGTCGGCTCGTCGACGATGATCAGTTTCGGGTCGCCCAGCAGGGCTTGCGCGATGCCGAAGCGCTGGCGCATGCCGCCGGAAAAGCCGCCCAGGCGCTGGTGGCGCACGTCGAACAGATTGGTTTGCTGTAACAGCCCGTCGACGACTTCGCGCCGGCGCGCCCGTTGCGACAAGCCTTTTAACATGGCGAAGTGGTCGAGCAGCTCGTAGGCCGTCACTTTCGGGTACAGGCCGAAGTCTTGCGGCAGGTAGCCCAGCATGCGGCGGATTTCGTCCTTGTCGTCGAGTACGTCGTAGTCGCCGAAGAAGATGGAGCCGGAATCGCATTCCTGCAAGGTGGCCAGGGTGCGCATCAGGGTCGACTTGCCGGCGCCATTCGGGCCCAGCAAGCCAAACATCCCGGGCGGTATCGTCAGCGAAACGTTGTCCAGCGCCACCACGCCATTCGCGTAGGTCTTCGACAATTTGCGGATCTGCAATTCCATACAACTCCTAACTCATGCGTTGCTGCCCGATGCGACAGGGCTACTCTATGCTGGCATTGTATTGAATTTAGGACGCACTGGGCAGTTGCATGCGATACACGGCATTTTCGCGTGCCCAGAGTGCAGTTGGCGAGGGCGGATGGCGGGCCGGTCCTGGTCTTGTCGGACGCGCCACGAGAGTGTCAGTTACGGAACAAAACCGATTCCCGGTTAAACCACCAGCGGCACAGCATCAGCAGCGCGCCGGCGATCACCGTCGTCGAGGCCAGGATCACGCCGAACATGCGGTAATCCATGGTGCCTTTCACCAGTTCCTTCATGGCCAGCGACACGTTCGTCAGCGGCACCATGGCCCACATCCAGTTCAGCTCGACGCCGGGCAGCATGGCCGTCACCGTGGGCAGGATGACAAACAGCATCAGCGGCGTGATCATGCCGGCCGCCTCCTTGTAGCTCTTCGCGTAGATCGAGATCGACAGCAGCAGCGAGGCGAAGATGGCGGCCGTCGGCACCAGCATCAGGGTCACCATGGCCAGGTCGGGCAAGCCGATGCTGTGCACGAGGATGGCCATGTGGCCTTCCAGCGAGCTGCCGAAGATGGCCAGCAGGACGCCCATGCTGCCCACCATCAGCACGGCGGAGGTCATGCCCACCGTAAACAGCACGAGGAACTTGGCCAGCACGATGGCGCTGCGCGGCACGGGCGCCAGCAGCAGGGTTTCCAGCGTGCCCCGTTCCTTTTCGCCGGCGCCCAGGTCGATGGCCGGATACATGGCTGCCGTCAGGCACACCATCAGCAGCAGATACGGCACCATGCCGCCGATGATGGCGCCCATCTGTTCGCGCTCGTTGGCCGTCGATTGCTTGTCGAGCACGATGGGATTGAGCGCATAGGCCAGCTGGGCAGGGCTCAGGTTCAGGGCGGACAAGGCTCCTTCGCGCAGGCTGGCGTTGTAGGCGTCGACGATTTCGCGCACGCGCTGGTGCGTCACGTCCACCGAGCTGGCGCTGTTGTAGTGCAGGGTCACCTTGGCTTGCGCCTGCTGCTTCAGCGCTTGTTCAAAATGCGGCGGGATGACGACGGCAAACTTGATGGTATCGTCGCCGATGGCGCGGCGGATGTCCGCCTCGCTGGCCAGCGGTACTTCGCGCAGGTTGTGCTGCTGCGCAAACCGCGCGCTCAGGCCCGGCGAATGGTCCTTGCCGAACAGCGCGTAGCGCAGTTCCGCCGTCTTGGCGTTCTTGAACATATTACTTGAAACATAAGCGAAGCCGCCAAAGATCAGCGGCATGGCAAAGATGGGGATGAGGATGGTGAAAATCAGCGTCTTGCGGTCGCGCGTGAGTTCCAGCAACTCTTTCAGATAAATGGTCCACATGGCTCAGGCTCCCTGGTTGATGACGCTGACAAAGGCGTCGTACAGATCGGTACTGCCGCCCAGGTGGCGCAGTTCGTCGACCGTGCCATGGAAGGCGGTGGTGCCGCGGTTGATGATGCAGACGCGGTCGCACAGCTTTTCCACCTCGTGCAGGTGGTGCGTGGAAAAGATCAGCGGCACGCGCAGCGCCTTGTAGCTGGCGATGAAGTCGAGCAGGATCTTGGCCGACATCACGTCCAGGCCCGTGGTCGGCTCGTCGAGGATGACCACTTGCGGCTCGTGCACGACGGTGCGGGCGATCGCGCACTTCTGTTTCATGCCCGTCGACAATTGATCGGCCCGCTTGCCGCCGTATTCTTCCATCTGCAGCAAGGAAAACAGTTCGTCGCAGCGGCGTTTCAGCTTGTCGGCAGGCATGCCATGCAGGCGGCCAAAGTATTCCACGTTTTCGCGCGCCGTCAGGCGGCCGTACAAGCCCGTCGAACCGGACAGGAAACCGATGCTCTGGCGCGCCACCAGCGGCTGGCGCAGCACGTCGACGCCATTGACGAGGGCGCTGCCCGCGTCCGCCTGCAAGGCCGTCGACAGCAGGCGCAGGGTGGTCGTCTTGCCGGCGCCATTCGGACCCAGCAAGCCCAGCACTTCGCCGGGGGCGCAGCTGAAACTGACGTCGCGCACGGCGTGGAACCAGCCCTCATGTTCGCGCGGATCGCTCACGTGCACGTCCTTGCCCTTGTGGGGCGGCATGCGGAAACGTTTTGCCAGGTGCTTGACCTCTATCATGTGCTTCATCCATTCAACGGTGAACAACGAGAGTAGCATGCAAAAAATGTAACTTGCAAGGTGGAAATATCGTTTGGTCTATTGAAAAAAACAGCATCTTCATGCAAGCTGGCCCGGTGGCGCCGGCGGACGGCGCGGGAGAGCGTAATGCAAACGATCGATCAGGCGATGCAGGACAAGGTATTGGCCGTGGCCCGCGCCGGCATGACCAGTGCCGAAGCCATCGGTTTCTTCCGCGTCAGCCTGGGACTGTACTATCTGGCCGGACTGATGACGGAAGAAACCCTCGATTTCAAGCAGATCGACGCGAAGTACAACCGTTTTATTTACCACTCGCTAGGTGGCGGGCACAGCATCGCCAGCGTGCTGCAATTCATGAGCGGCGAGAAAGTCTTGCGCGTGCTGCAATCGGAGCGTTTTCGCGCCGCGTTTGCCGAATACTGCCCGGACATTCCCGTCGACAGCATTTCTTTTCTGATTTCACTGAACCTGGGCGTGGCGAAAAGCCTGTCCGGGCTCGATGCCGTCGGCCCCGTGGTGGACTGGATCGAGCAGGAAAAAGCGCGCACAGGTCAATAAAGCCCCGTTCGGCCCGCGCGCGGCGTGGGGACGGCTGGCCCTGATCGTCCTATAATTCATGTTTTCCCTTACATGAATAGCCCACGATGACCGCGAACCGCCATTTTGACCCCCTGGATCGTTTGATTGTTGGCGCCGACAAGGCCTTGCGCGTCATCGCGGGCGTGGCTTCGGCCTCGCGCCCCACGCCGGCCGCGCATGCGCCCGATGCGGAGCTGAGCCCGGCCGAGCAGCGCCACAGCGCCGGCTTGATGCGCGTCAACCATGTGGGCGAAGTGTGCGCGCAAGCCTTGTACAACTCGCAGGCGCGCTATGCGCACAGCCCGGCCATCCGCGCCCAGTTCGACGAGGCGGGACGCGAAGAGGAAGACCACCTGGCCTGGACGGCGCAGCGCCTGACGGAGCTGGGCTCGCGTCTGAGCCTGCTCAATCCCCTGTGGTATGCGGGTTCGTTTGCGCTGGGCACCATCGCCGCACGCATGGGCGACGGCCGCAGCCTGGGTTTTGTGGTGGAAACGGAACGCCAGGTGGAAGCGCACCTGGCCAGCCACCTGCAGGAATTGCCGCCGCAAGACGCCAAGTCGCGCGCCATCGTCAAGCAGATGGCCATCGACGAGGTGGAACACGGCGCCGCCGCCCAGCGACTGGGCGCCATCGACACCCCGGCGCTCGTGAAGGCGTTGATGGGGTTGATGGGCAAAGTGATGACAAAAACCGCGTATTACATCTGATATTTCTGCGTAGGTCGGCGTAGGTCGGATTAGGCCGCAGGCCGTAATCCGACAACATTGTTGGCGCCGGCGGTGTCGTCGGATTACGCGCTCACGCGCTAATCCGACCTACTCCTCGATGATTTCAAAGGAATGCGTGATCTCCGCGGTTTTCGCCAGCATGATGGACGCCGAGCAATATTTATCATGCGACAATGAAACGGCCCGTTCCACGGCCGTCGGTTTCAGGGCCTTGCCCCGTACCGTAAAGTGGAAGTGGATCTTGGTAAAGACTTTCGGGTCGGTGTCGGCGCGCTCGGCTTTCAGGGTCACTTCGCAGCCGTTGACGGCTTCGCGGCCCCGTTTCAGGATCAGCACCACGTCATAGGCGGTGCAGCCGCCCGTGCCCAGCAAGACCATTTCCATGGGGCGCGGCGCCAGGTTGTGGCCGCCGCCATCGGGCGCGCCATCCATGGTCACCAGGTGGCCGGAACCGGTTTCTGCCCGAAAACTCATGCCCGACGGGCCATTCCAGCTGACTTTGCATTCCATCGTACTCTCCGAAAATTGTAAGCGTTTTGTATTGTAATAGAGGAATGCCCATCCATGTGCCGGCCGCCAGCCCGCAGCCGGTCTGCATCGTGGCTTGACGCGGCAGGGTAAAGCCGCTTATACTTGTCGGCTTTCCGTTCGCTCAGGAAAAGTAAATAAGGCAGAGTCCGCATAGCAACATCGGCGGAACCACCATTTGAGCGTGTAATCTATTAGGAAGTCAACATGAAAACATTTTCCGCTAAAGGACATGAAGTCCAGCGCGATTGGTTCGTGGTTGACGCGACGGACAAAGTCCTCGGACGTGTTGCCAGCGAAGTGGCACTCCGACTGCGCGGCAAACACAAACCAGAATTTACTCCTCACGTCGATACCGGCGACTTCATCGTCGTCATCAACGCAGGCAAACTGCGTGTGACCGGTACCAAAGCTACTGAGAAAATTTACTACCGTCACTCTGGCTATCCAGGCGGCATCTACGAAACCAACTTCCAGAAAATGCAACAGCGTTTTCCAGGTCGCGCGCTTGAGAAAGCGGTCAAAGGCATGCTGCCTAAAGGCCCACTCGGCTACGCAATGATCAAGAAGCTGAAAGTGTACGCGGAAGGTTCCCATCCGCACGCTGCTCAGCAACCTAAAGCACTTGTTCTCTAAGGAACTGACATGATCGGTAATTACAATTATGGAACCGGCCGTCGCAAAAGTGCAGTGGCTCGGGTTTTTATCAAAGTTGGCACAGGCTTGATCGTTGTTAACGGCAAACCAGCAAACGAATACTTTTCGCGCGAAACGGGTCTGATGGTCATCCGTCAACCACTGGAACTGACCGGCAATGTCGAGCGTTTCGACATCAAAGTCAACGTCCATGGCGGCGGTGAGTCGGGCCAGGCTGGTGCAGTTCGTCACGGCATCACCCGCGCTCTGATCGACTACGATGCAGCGCTGAAACCGGAACTGGCGAAAGCCGGCTTCGTGACCCGCGATGCACGTGAAGTCGAGCGTAAAAAAGTTGGTCTGCGCAAAGCACGTCGCGCAAAGCAATTCTCGAAGCGTTAATTTCTACGCTACAGCACCTTGCGGGGTGCTGGTCGAAAAGCCGCTGGACTTCGGTCCCGCGGCTTTTTTGCATTTCAGCGTGACTCTGCGTTGCGCTGTAAAATACGCGGAAAACCCGCAGGGGGAGCGTTTCCCTTCATCTTTATGCAATCTATACACAAGGAAAGAACATGATCAAAGTTGGCATCGTCGGCGGCACTGGATACACGGGCGTGGAGTTGCTGCGCTTGCTCGCTACCCATCCAGATGTCGAGTTGACGGCGATTACCTCGCGCAAGGAAGATGGCTTGCCCGTTGCCGACATGTATCCTTCCCTGCGTGGCCACGTCAAGCTGGCGTTTTCCTCGCCGGACAAGGCGAACCTGGAGCAGTGCGACGTGGTCTTCTTCGCGACCCCGCATGGTGTTGCGATGGCGCAAGCGCCAGCTCTGCTGGCCGCCGGCGTGAAAGTCATCGACCTGGCCGCTGACTTCCGCCTGAAAGACCAGGCCAAGTTCGAGCAGTGGTACAAGATTCCCCACACGGCCCCCGAGCTGATAGCCGAGGCCGTGTATGGCTTGCCGGAACTGAACCGCGAAGACATCAAGCAGGCCAGGCTGATCGCCAACCCCGGTTGCTACCCGACCACCATGCAGCTGGGCTTTTACCCGCTGCTCAAGGCGGGCCTCGTCAATGCGGGCGGCTTGATCGCCGACTGCAAGTCGGGCGTGTCCGGCGCCGGCCGCAAGGCGGAAATCGGCATCCTGTTCTCGGAAAGCAGCGACAGCTTCAAGGCCTATGGCGTGGCTGGCCACCGCCACCTGCCGGAAACGACGGCGCAGCTGCAGCGTTTCACGGATGAGAAAGTGGCGCTGACCTTCACGCCGCACCTGGTGCCGATGATCCGCGGCATGCATTCGACCCTGTACGCGCAGCTGAACAAGGATGTCAGCAATGAAGAATTGCAAGCCTTGTTCGAAACGCAATACAAGGACGAGCCTTTCGTCGACGTGATGCCATTCGGCTCGCACCCGGAAACCCGTTCCACGCGCGGCTCGAACATGCTGCGCCTGGCCTTGCACCGTCCCGAGGGCGGCAATACCGTCATCGTGCTGGTGGTGCAGGATAACCTGGTCAAGGGCGCTTCGGGCCAGGCCGTGCAGTGCATGAACTTGATGTTTGGCTTGAAAGAAACGGCAGGTTTGCAACATATCGCCTTGCTGCCGTAAAAATAGGCAGCCGTGCTTGCGCGGGTCCGGCGCCTTTTTGCCGGACCTGTGCTAAATTGGACTGCCACGTATACCAACAGGATGACGTTCATGTTCGAGCGCAACGCGAAAAACCCCATCGACACCCTGATTGGCGCTTCCACGCGGATCGAAGGCGACTTGCTGTTTTGCGGCGGCTTGCGCATCGATGGCCATGTGCGCGGCAACGTCACGGGCGAGGCGGGCGAGCCCACGCATATAGTGCTGGGCGAGGCAGGGCGCATCGATGGCGAGGTGCGCTGCTCGAGCCTGGTTGTCAGCGGCGAGATCAATGGCCCTGTGTATGTGTCCGAAATGCTTGAAATCCAGCCCAAAGCCCGCATTGTAGGAGAGGTCTATTACAAGGTGCTGGAAATGCACAGCGGCGCATTGGTGCAGGGCAAGCTCAGCCGCCACGACAGCGCCGACCCCGTGCTGCACCTGGCCGTATCGGAAATGTGAGCAGGAACAACACCGGCTAGCCGCCTCTGCGGACGCCGCAGCGCGAGTTGTGCCAACAGTCTATAATGAGGCTATGTTTTCTGAGGAGTCTGAAATGAATGCAGTCGCTGAAATGCAAGATGTGATCCCTTCGCCTATCATCTTTACCGATAGCGCCGCCGAAAAAGTCGCGCAGCTGATCGAGGAAGAAGGCAATCCCGACCTGAAATTGCGCGTCTTCGTGCAGGGCGGCGGCTGTTCCGGCTTCCAGTACGGTTTCACCTTCGACGAAATCGTCAACGAAGATGACACCACCATGGTCAAGAACGGCGTTCAGCTGTTGATCGACTCCATGAGCTACCAGTACCTGGTCGGTGCGGAAATCGACTACAAGGATGACCTGGAAGGCGCGCAGTTCGTGATTAAAAACCCGACCGCGACGTCGACCTGCGGTTGCGGTTCGTCGTTCTCGGTATAAGCTGGTACACCTGAGAAAACGTCCATGGCGGCGTTGCATTGTCTCGCCGTACTCTTCGTACTGTCTTTGGCAATGCGCCTTGCCCTGAACGTTTTTTAGGCGCGCCGGTTTACAGGCGCAATATAAAAATAGCGGATCATCGATCCGCTATTTGTGTTTCTGCGCCCGCTTAGCGCGGGTAGAGCGCGCCCAGCACCCGCAAGCCCTGAGCACCCGTCACGGCCGGCAAATTGCCCGGCTTGCGCTGTGTAAAGCGCCAGGCCAGCCAGGCAAACGCCAGTGCCTCGACCTGGCTGGGCGCCACGCCCAAGGCCTCCGTCGACTCCACCGCCATGCCCGGCAATTCCCGGGCCAGCGCTGCCATCAGCGCGGCGTTCTGCGCGCCGCCGCCGCACACATACACGGTTTCCGCGTGCGCTCCGTCGCGCGCGATGGCCTGCGCCAGGCTGACGGCCGTCAGCTGCGTCAAGGTCGCCTGCACGTCGGCGGCTTGGGCGCCACGGTGATTCGCCAGCTTGCCTTGCAGCCAGTCGGCGTGGAACAGGTCGCGGCCCGTGCTTTTCGGCGCCGGCAAGTCAAAATAGGGATCGTCGAGCAAATCCGCCAGCAGGGCGGGGATGACTTGGCCAGTGGCGGCCCAGGCGCCGTTGGCATCATACGGCTGGCCCAGGTGCCGCAAGGCCCAGCCATCCATCAGCGCATTGCCGGGACCCGTGTCGTAGCCCGTCACTGTGCCGTCCGCGTGCAGCACGCTGATATTGCTGATGCCGCCGATATTGGCCAGCACGCGCGTGTGGCCGGGCAAGTTGAAAATGGCCTGGTGAAAAGCGGGCACCAGCGGCGCGCCCTGGCCGCCGGCCGCCACGTCGCGGCTGCGCAAGTCGGCGATGACGTCGATGCCCGTCAGTTCCGCCAGCAGGGCCGGGTTGTTCAACTGGCGCGTAAAGCCCAGCTCGGGGCGGTGGCGGATGGTCTGGCCATGCGCGCCGATGGCGGCGATGGCGTCCGGGCCGATGCCCGCGTCGCTCAACAGCAGGGCGACGCATTCGCCGTAATGGCGCACGAGCTGATTGGCCGCCAGCGCTTCGCGTTCGATTTCATTTTGGCCGGCACTTTGCAAGGCCATCAGGTCGGCGCGCAGGCTGGCGGGAAAGGCAATGTAGGCGTCGCCCAGGCTGCGCGTGCCGCCATCGTCGGAAAAGTCGACCAGCGCGCCATCGACGCCATCGAGGCTGGTGCCAGACATCAGACCGATATACAGCATGGGGGTTGTCCTTGAATGCATAAGTGATGGGGTGCATTGTGCCGCATTTGTGCCGTGTGCACGCGGGAAAAAACAAAGGCACCGGCCATCTGCATGGGCGGTGCCTTTATGGGTTGCCCGAAGGCAGTGTTGGAATGTCGTTTAACGCGACGCCAGTGCCGTGTCGTTCGGACGCAGCAGGGTGAAGCGGTGCATCATGTCGGCGGAGACCATGCGGAAGCGGCTCAGCTCGGCGGCCGTCAATGGCGCCTGGGCTTGTACGTTCAGCTTGCTTGGATCTTGTGCCACGCCGCCGACACGGAATTCATAGTGCAAATGGGCGCCCGTGGACCAGCCGGTGGTGCCGACGTAGCCGATCACATCGCCCTGGCTGACTTTTTGACCTTTTTTCAGGCCCGAAGCGAAGCGGCTCATGTGGGCGTAGGCGGTGCTGTAGTTGGCCCAGTGTTTCAGAACAACAACATTACCGTAGCCGTTCTGGCTGCCGACGGAATCGACCACGCCGTCACCGGAAGCGCGGATAGGGGTACCCGTTGCTGCGGCGAAATCGATGCCCTTGTGTGCTTTCCAGTTGCCGGAAATCGGGTGCACGCGCATGGAGAAGCCGGACGAGATGCGGGAAAATTCGAGGGGGGATTTCAGGAAGGCTTTTTTGAGGGACTTGCCGTCGAAGCTGTAGTAACCGCCGCCTTGCTTGCTGGCTGGGTCTTCGAACCAAACGGACTGGTAAGTCGTGCCGCGGTTGGTGAATTCACCGGCCAGGATGCGGCCCGCTCGGACAAATTCGCCATCTTGCCAGAATGTTTCGTAGACCACATTAAACGAGTCGCCGCGTTTCAGGTCGGAACGGAAGTCGATATTGGTGGAGAACATTTCCACGATTTGCGCGGAAATCGAGTCTGGCAGGCGGGTACCGTCCAAGCTGGAGTCGGTGGCGGCGAACAGGGTGGAAGTGATCTTGCGCGCGTGCATTTCAACGCGGCGTTCCAGCTGGGCTGCCACTTCCGTGGCCACGAACTTGTCGCCCTTGCGGGTGATCAGGATGTTCTTGACCGATTTGTCGGTGCCGTCAACGAGGGTGGCGCGCATCCAGTTGAGGTCGCCGTTTTCGGTCGTTTGCGCTTGCACGCGCTTGCCTGATTTCAGCAACATCACGCCGCGCGCGATCTTGTCGGTTTTGATGAAATTGGCCGCCGCCGGATCATCCACGCCGAGACGGGTCAGCAGGGTGGCGAGGGTATCGCCAGCGCGGACTTTTTCTTCGTGGGTGAAATTCTGGTCTACCTGTTCCATCGCGGAAATTTGCGAGGCGAGATCAGGCATTTCCAGGTTCTGGGCGATGGACGTGACCGGCAAGTCCGATGCGTCGGGCGCCATGGGCGACACAGCGACCGCGCCGAAGGCGGCCACGGCGAGCAGCACCGCGGATGCGCCAATAATGCGCGCCTTGCGTGTCGTCGTCAGCTGTGTGTACAAGCTTGAGCCTGTGATTTTATGTATAGGGTTCATGCAATCAGTTAAAATTTGCCCTTGAACGATACCTGAACTAGTGCTCTTTGTTATTGTTATTTTGGTTCGTTTTCATACGGCAAGATTGATGGGATCGAGCATTATAGCAAACTCCGCAAACCTACCACCATTTTGAGATTTATAGTCAAATTTTATGGAAATCAACACCACCGCATCGCCTACAAAGGCTAACGCCGCTCAGACCGCGCTTCCACTGTCGGACAGAGTACAAGAAGCCCTCGCGATTACCAAGCGTGGCGTCGACGAACTCTTGATCGAAAGCGAATTTGCGCAAAAATTAGCGCGCTCCGAGAAAACTGGTGTTCCACTGCGCATCAAACTGGGCCTGGACCCGACTGCACCCGACTTGCATCTGGGCCACACTGTCGTGCTGAACAAGATGCGCCAGCTGCAAAACCTCGGCCATCAAGTCATTTTCCTCATCGGCGATTTTACTTCCATGATCGGCGACCCTTCGGGCCGCAACGTCACGCGCCCGCCGCTGACCAAGGAACAGATCGAGATTAACGCGATGACGTATTTCGCGCAAGCATCTTTAGTGCTGGATGCCAGCAAGACGGAAATCCGCTATAACTCCGAGTGGTGCGATCCGCTGGGCGCGCGCGGCATCATCCAGCTCGCTTCCCACTACACGGTGGCGCGCATGATCGAGCGCGACGACTTCACCAAGCGCTTCCAGGGCGGCATTCCGATTTCCGTGCATGAATTCCTGTACCCGCTGATGCAAGGCTACGACTCGGTGGCCCTGAAATCGGACCTGGAACTGGGCGGCACGGACCAGAAGTTCAACCTGCTGGTGGGCCGCGAACTGCAAAAGCAGTACGGACAGGAGCAGCAGTGTATTTTGACCATGCCGCTGCTGGAAGGTTTGGACGGCGTGGAAAAAATGTCCAAGTCGAAGAATAACTACATCGGCATCACGGAACCGGGCAACACCATGTTCGCCAAGCTGATGAGCATTTCCGACGTCATGATGTGGCGCTACTACGAGCTGCTGTCGTGGCGCTCGATCGCCGAACTGGCCCAGCTGAAGCGCGAAGTCGAGGAAGGGCGCAATCCGCGCGACGCCAAGGTTGCGCTGGCGCAAGAAATCGTCGCCCGTTTCCACTCGCAGCAGGCGGCCGAAGATGCGCTGGCCGACTTCGTCAACCGCTCGAAGGGCGGCATTCCTGAGGATATCCCGGCAGTAACCCTGGCCGGCGCCCCGCTGGGCATTCCGCAATTGCTGAAACAGGCGGGCCTGTGCCCGTCGACATCGGAAGCCATGCGCAAGATCGACCAGGGCGGCGTGCGTATCGACGGCACCGTCATCAGCGACAAGGGCCTGCAAGTGGCGGCCGGCGAATTCGTGTTGCAAGTTGGCAAGCGCAGTTTCGCGCGCGTCACCTTGACGGCATGATCGCGCTGCTGCAGAGAGTCACGCAGGCGAAAGTCGACGTCGGCGGCGCCACCGTCGGCGCCATCGACGCCGGCCTGATGGTGCTCGTGTGCGCGGAGCGGGGCGATACGGAAAAGGAAGCGGACGCCCTGCTGACCAAACTGCTCGGCTATCGCGTGTTTGCCGACGAAGCGGGCAAGATGAACCGCAGCGTGACGGACGTGGCCGGCGGCTTGCTGCTGGTGCCGCAGTTCACCCTGGCGGCCGATACCAAGTCCGGCACGCGCCCGTCGTTTACGCCGGCGGCCGCGCCGCAGGACGGCTTGCGCCTGTTCACGCATTTCGTGGATCAGGCGCGCAGCCGCCATGCGACCGTGCAAACGGGGCAGTTCGGTGCCGACATGCAGGTGTCGCTCACCAATGACGGACCTGTCACATTCTGGCTGCAGGTGAACGCTAAATAAGCGTCAAACAATAACTATAAAGAGGAGCAAGCGATGAAATTGTGGAGCGAGACGTTTCGTGATGGCGGCCTGATGCCGGCCGACTATGCCTTTGCCGAGATCGATCCGGCCAGCCGCGTGCGCCTCGCCGGCAACCGCAATCCCCATCTGGCCTGGGACGAGGTGCCCAACGGCACCGAGTCGCTGGCCCTGTTCTGCATCGATTCCGATGCGCCGCAAGACGCCCGCCTGGCCAACCGCGACGACCAGTCCCTGCCGCTGACGGCGCTGCGCGGCGACTTTTATCACTGGAGTTTGCTCGACTTGCCGCCCGCCATGCGTTCTATTGCCGCCGGCGAATTTTCCAGCGGCATCACGCCGCGCGGCAAGGCTGCAGGTACTGGACTGCGCCAGGGCATCAACGACTACACGGGCTGGTTTGCCGGCGATGCCGCCATGGCCGGCGATTATTACGGCTATGATGGCCCGTGCCCGCCGTGGAATGACGAGCGCATCCACCACTATATTTTCCGCCTGTATGCGCTCGACGTGCCGCAGCTGGCTTTGCCTGAGCGTTTCACGGGACAGCAAGCCCATGCCGCGCTCTACGGCCACATCCTCGACGAAGCCCAGCTCGTCGTCGCCTATTCGCTCAATCCCGAGTTGGCACTTACTCTGAAGAAATAACGCATGAGCACCACGATTTTATTGATACGCCATGGCGAGACGGCCTGGAATGCGGGCCGCCGCCTGCAGGGCCATATCGACATCGCCTTGAACGAGGCGGGCCTGGCGCAAGCGGCCGCGCTGGGGCAGGCGCTGGCCGACGAAGCACTGGCCGCCATCATCGCCAGCGATCTGCAGCGCGCGCAGCAGACGGCGCAAGCCGTGGCCGACGTGAACAAGCTGCCCGTGCAGACGGATACCTTGCTGCGCGAGCGCTGCTATGGCGCTTTCGAAGGCTTGCTGTATGCGGACATCGCCGCGCGTTATCCGCACGAGTATGCGCAATGGCAATCGCGCCAGATCGACGCCGTGATGCCGTCGGGCGAGCGCGACGCGGAGAGCTTCCGCCAGTTTTACGCACGCGCGAATGGCGCCATCGCCCGCTGGGCCGAACGCTATGACGGCCAGACGATCGCCATCGTGGCGCACGGCGGCGTGCTCGAGTGCGCTTACCGCGAGGCGGTCGGCATGACGCTCGACAGTCCGCGCGACTTCCAGGTCAAAAATGCCAGCGTCAACCGCTTCTCGTATGCGGACGGCAAGCTGCATTTAGTGCACTGGGGAAATATCGAGCACCTGAGCGCGCCCGCGATGGACGAGCTGGGGTAAGAGTGCCCTAAGCGACGGCGCCATCCTCACTCTGACGCACTGATCCAAAAAAATAGTGCTTATTAAATAGGCAGGGAATCGGTTAAAATAGCAGGTTCCTCCGTCCATTCCAGGTTCTTCAGTGCAAATCGGCCCTCACATTCTGCGCAACAATGTTTTCGTCGCTCCCATGGCGGGCGTGACGGATCGGCCTTTCCGCCAGTTGTGCAAGCAGCTGGGTGCCGGCTATGCCGTGTCGGAGATGGCGGCGTCGAATCCGCGCCTGTGGGCAACGGAAAAAAGCGCGCGCCGCACGGATCACGACGGCGAAATGGAGCCGAAAGCCGTGCAGATCGCCGGCGCCGATCCGCAGGACCTGGCCGACTGCGCCAGGTTCAATGTGGACCGAGGCGCGCAGATCATCGACATCAACATGGGCTGCCCCGTCAAAAAGGTGTGCAACAGCTGGTGCGGTTCGGCCCTGCTGCAAGATGAAAGCCTGGTCGAAAAGATCCTGCACGCCGTCGTCAATGCCGTCGACGTGCCGGTCACCCTGAAATTTCGCACGGGCTGGAACCGTTCCAACAAGAATGCCCTGACCATCGCCCGCATTGCCGAGCAAGCGGGCATCCAGATGCTGACCCTGCACGGCCGTACGCGTGCCGATGGCTACAAGGGCGATGCCGAATATGAAACGATTGCCGCCGTGAAAGCATCGGTGGGCATTCCCGTGGTGGCCAACGGCGACATTACCAGTCCGGAAAAGGCCCGTTTTGTGCTGGATCAAACGGGCGCCGATGCCGTCATGATCGGCCGCGCGGCACAGGGCCGGCCGTGGATTTGCCGCGAGATCGACCATTTCCTGCGCACCGGCACCTTGTTGCCGGCGCCGTACGTGGATGAAGTGCGGACCTTGATGGACGAGCATTTGCGCGCCCATTATGCGTTTTATGGCGAGTTCCTCGGCGTGCGCACGGCGCGCAAGCACATCGGCTGGTACGTCAAGGATCTGGAAGGCGGCGAAGCGTTCCGTCAGGAAATGAACTTGCTGGAGTCGACGGATGCGCAGTTGCTGGCCGTCGATCAATTTTTTGAGTCGCAATGGAAATTTGGCGAACGGTTACAATACCGCCTCGCCGAATCCAGTGAAAGTGGCCTGATCGATACGATCAAACCTGCGGCCACGGCAGCATGAGCAGATAGCAACAAGCAGGGTAAATCAGTTAGCAGCAGTACAAGGGCGAACGCCTATACAGAGCGTCATGCAATATTAATTACAACACCGAGGCAAGAGGGCAGCACGCGGACCGCATGAGCGGCGCGGCGCCGGATGGCCAGGTGTTCAGCCGGTTGAAGCATAAAAATGAGCAAAGAAAGCATTCAGGAAGTCGTACAGAAAAGTCTAGAAGATTACTTCAATGACCTGGGCGAACAGCAAGCATCGAATATCTACGACATGGTCGTGCTGACCGTGGAAAAGCCCATCCTGGAAGTCGTGATGACACGCGCCGATGGCAACCAGTCGCACGCCGCGCAGATGCTGGGCATCAACCGCAATACCCTGCGCAAGAAATTGCAGGAGCACGGTTTGCTGTAATGCCGGCATGCAAGTGACGCCAAGATTTGAATCCGCCGCAGCGGGCCCGGCCTGATAGCTGATTGCTGCGCCATTCGCCAAGAACACTTAACCACCTAGCCACAGCCATGATCAAACAAGCTCTCCTCTCCGTTTCCGACAAGACCGGCGTTCTCGACTTCGCCCGCGCCCTGTCCGCCCTCGGCGTCAACCTCCTGTCCACCGGCGGCACCGCCAAATTGCTGGCAGACAACGGTGTTCCTGTCACGGAAGTTGCCGATTACACGGGTTTCCCGGAGATGCTCGATGGCCGTGTGAAGACCCTGCACCCGAAAGTGCACGGCGGTATCCTGGCGCGCCGCGATTTCCCTGAGCACATGTCGAAACTGGTCGAGCACGACATGCCGACCATCGACATGGTGGTGGTCAACCTGTACCCGTTCCAGGGCACGGTCGCCAAGGCTGATTGCACGCTGGAAGACGCGATCGAAAACATCGATATCGGCGGCCCGACCATGCTGCGTTCGGCAGCCAAGAACCACAAGGATGTGGTCGTCATCTGCGACCCGACCGACTACGACGCGGTGCTGGCGGAAATGCGCTCGGCCGATGGCCAGGCCGGCGACGTCAGCTATGACACCAAGTTCATGCTGGCGAAAAAAGTCTTTGCGCACACGGCGCAATACGACGGCGCCATCACCAACTACCTGACGAGCCTGGGCCCGACGAAGGTGCACGCCGAGCGCGGCGCCTATCCGCAAATCCTCAACGTTGCATTTGAGAAAGTGCAAGACATGCGCTACGGCGAGAACCCGCACCAGAGCGCCGCCTTCTACCGCGACCTCGTCGCCACCGATGGCGCGCTGGCCAACTACCGCCAGTTGCAGGGCAAGGAATTGTCGTACAACAACATCGCCGATGCCGATGCTGCCTGGGAATGCGTGAAGAGCATGGGCGGCTTCGAGCAAAGCGCCGCCTGCGTCATCGTCAAGCATGCGAACCCGTGCGGCGTGGCCCTGGGCAAGAACGCAGCGGAAGCGTACGCGCGCGCCCTGCAGACGGACCCGACCTCGGCATTCGGCGGCATCATCGCGTTTAATACCGAACTCGACGGCGCCACCGCCGGCGAAATCGCCAAGCTGTTCGTGGAAGTGCTGATCGCTCCGTCGTTCTCCGCCGAAGCGAAACAAATTCTGTCGAGCAAGCAAAACGTGCGCATGCTGGAAATCCCGCTGGGCAGCGGCGTACACGCCATGGACTTCAAGCGCGTCGGTGGCGGCTTGCTGGTGCAATCGCCGGACGCGAAAAACGTCGGCATCGGCGACTTGCGCGTGGTCAGCAAGCTGCAGCCGACGCCGCAGCAACTGGCCGACCTGATGTTCGCCTGGAAAGTGGCGAAATTCGTCAAGTCGAACGCCATCGTTTTCTGCGGCAATAACATGACCCTGGGAGTGGGCGCAGGCCAGATGAGCCGTATCGACTCGGCCCGCATCGCTTCCATCAAGGCGCAAAACGCGGGCTTGTCGCTGACCGGTTCCGTGGTGGCGTCGGACGCCTTCTTCCCGTTCCGCGACGGCCTCGACGTCGTCGTCGACGCAGGCGCGACCTGCGTGATCCACCCGGGCGGCTCCATGCGCGACCAGGAAGTGATCGATGCGGCGGACGAGCGCGGCGTCGTCATGTTGTATACCGGAACGCGTCACTTCCGTCATTGATAGTGAAGAGAGTAGGTCGGATTAGCGAGGCCGAAGGCCGCGCGTAATCCGACAAGCGCAGTTGGCGACGCATGTCGGATTACGCGTACCGCTAATCCGACCTACAGCTCTCGATAAGGTACTCAGCGGCAGGCACTGGTTATTCACCGGTGCCTGCCGTATTCATTATAGAATCTGGCGATGATTATTCTTGGCATCGATCCTGGCCTGCGCACGACCGGCTTTGGGGTCATTGAAAAACACGGCAACAAGCTGCGCTATATCGCGTCGGGCACCGTCAAGACGGGTTCCGAAGGGGAATTGCCGCCGCGCCTGAAGGTCATCCTGCGGGGCGTGAGCGAAATCGTCGGCACCTACCAGCCCGATTGCGCGGCCATCGAAAAAGTGTTTGTCAACGTCAACCCCCAATCGACCTTGCTGCTGGGCCAGGCACGGGGCGCGGCCATTTGCGCGCTGGTCCACGCCGACCTGTCGGTGGCCGAATACACGGCCCTGCAAGTGAAACAGGCCGTCACGGGCCACGGCAAGGCGGCCAAGGAGCAGGTGCAGGACATGGTTTCCCGGCTGCTGTCGCTGCCCGGCTTGCCCGGTACGGATGCGGCCGATGCGCTGGGCGTGGCCATTTGCCACGCCAACAGCATCGATGCGCTGGCCATGCTCGGCGCGCTGGCGCCGCAATTGCAGGGCTTGCGCATGAAGCGCGGCCGCCTCGTTGGATAAAGCAGCACTCTGAAATTTTACATTAGGAACACGCGATGATAGGCCGTCTCTCCGGTATTTTGCTTGAAAAAAATCCGCCACAATTGCTGGTCGATTGCCAGGGCGTCGGCTATGAAGTCGACGTGCCGATGAGCACCTTTTACAACCTGCCCCACGTGGGCGAAAAAGTCGTGCTGTTCACGCACCAGGCCATCCGCGAGGATGCGCATTTGCTGTTTGGCTTCGGCAATGCGGCCGAGCGGGCCGTGTTCCGCCAGTTGATCAAGATCACGGGCGTGGGCGCGCGCATGGCGCTGTCCATCCTGTCCGGCATGACGATCGCGGACCTGGCGCAAGCGATCACCCTGCAGGATTCCGGCCGCCTCGTGAAAGTGCCTGGCATCGGCAAGAAGACGGCCGAACGGCTGCTGCTGGAATTGAAGGGCAAGCTGGGGGCCGATATCGGCGCCGGCGGCGCGCACGCGGCGCCCGATGCCCAATCGGACATCCTCAATGCGCTGGTCGCGCTCGGCTATTCCGACAAGGAAGCGCTGGCCGCCGTGAAAAACGTGCCGGCCGGCAGCGGCGTGTCGGACGGCATCAAACTGGCGCTGAAAGCGCTGTCGAAAGGCTGATAGGGCATGAGCATCCAGACCGACAGCTTCACGGAACAGCGCATCATCGACGCGGCGCCCATCTCGCACAACGAAGAGGCGATCGAACGGGCCTTGCGCCCGAAGCAGCTCGACGAGTACGTGGGACAGGAAAAGATCCGCGACCAGCTGGAAATTTTTATTACGGCCGCGCGCCAGCGCAAGGAAGCGCTCGACCATACCTTGCTGTTCGGCCCGCCTGGCTTGGGCAAGACGACCCTGGCGCACATCATCGCGCGCGAAATGGGCGTCAATCTGCGCCAGACCTCCGGCCCCGTGCTCGAGCGCCCGGGCGACCTGGCGGCAATCCTGACGAACCTGGAAGCGAACGACGTCCTGTTCATCGATGAAATCCACCGCCTGTCCCCCGTCGTCGAAGAGATTTTATATCCGGCCCTTGAGGATTATCAGATCGACATCATGATCGGCGAAGGCCCGGCTGCCCGTTCCGTCAAGCTCGATCTGCAGCCGTTTACATTAGTGGGCGCCACCACGCGCGCCGGCATGCTGACCAATCCGCTGCGCGACCGCTTCGGCATCGTCGCCCGGCTGGAGTTCTACAACACGGGCGAATTGACGAAGATCGTCACGCGCAGCGCGGCCCTGCTGAAAGCGCCGATCGACCCGGAAGGCGCGCATGAAATCGCCCAGCGCGCGCGCGGCACGCCCCGCATCGCCAACCGCCTGCTGCGCCGCGTGCGCGATTTCGCGGAAGTCAAAAGCAATGGCGAGATCACCAAGGTGGTGGCTGACCGCGCGCTGGCCATGCTGGACGTCGATTCCGCCGGTTTCGACGTGATGGACCGTAAATTGCTCGAAGCCGTGCTGTTCAAGTTCGGCGGCGGCCCCGTCGGCATCGGCAATCTGGCCGCCGCCATCGGCGAAGCGGCCGATACCATCGAAGACGTGCTGGAACCTTACCTGATACAGCAAGGTTTCCTGCAGCGCACGCCGCGTGGCCGTGTCGCCACGCCGGCCGCCTACCTGCACTTCGGCGTCAGCGCGCCGCGCATGGGCCCGGGCGGCGAAGCGTGGGAACTGTGATGGCGGAAGCGGGTGAGCAAGCGAACGTGGGCATGCAGATCTGGATCGACGCCGATGCCTGTCCCGTGGTCATCAAGGAAATTTTGTACAGAGTCGCCGACCGCCTGGAGTTGCCGCTCACCCTGGTCGCCAACCAGGGTTTGAGGGTGCCGCCCTCGCGTTTCATCCGCACCGTGCAAGTGCCGTCTGGCGCCGACGTGGCCGACCAGGAAATCGTGCGGCTGCTCAATCCCGGCGACCTCGTCATCACGGGCGACATCCCGCTGGCGGCCGACGTCCTGGCCAAGGGCGGTTTCGCGCTGAACCCGCGCGGCGAGTTTTATACGAAAGACAATATCGCCCAGCAATTGACGATGCGCGCCTTCATGGAAGAATTGCGCAGCGGCGGCGTCGACACGGGCGGCCCGGCCGCCTTCAGCCAGTCGGACCGGCAACAGTTCGCCAACAGCCTGGACCGGCATCTGAGCAAGCATCACCGCAAGCCGGCAGCGCCGCAGACGTAAAAAAACCGGCGCAAGCCGGTTTTTTGTGCGCGTAAAACTTAACGCATGACTTTGCGCGTGCCCACGACTTCCACCGTCACGCGGCGGTTCTTGGCGCGGCCGGCGGCACTCGTGTTGTCGGCCACGGGCTGGGTTTCTCCCTTGCCTTCCGTGTAGACGCGGCTCGTCTCGACACCCTGCGCCACCAGATAAGCCTTGACGGCTTCGGCGCGGCGCAAGGAGAGCTTCTGGTTGTAGGCATCCGGACCGACGGCATCCGTATGGCCGACTGTGACGATGACTTCCAGGTCCATGCCCGTCAGTTGACCGAGCAGCTGGTCCAGTGCCGCCTTGCCTTGCGGCTTGAGCGTCGATTGATCGAAATCAAACAGCGCTTCGGAAGCAAACGACACTTTTTCCGACACGGGGGCTGGCGCCGGCTTGGCCTCGATCACCGGTGCCGGCATGGCGACGACGGGGGCGACTTCGGGCGCCGGCTGGTAGGCGGGCGTGGCGCTGGCCGGACGGCCCAGTTTATACACGAGGCTGACGGAATACAGGTCCGCATCGCCGCGGTTGCCGACGGCGTCGTTCAGGCGATAACGCTCGACTTCGCCACGCAGGGCCAGCGCTTCGCTGAACTTGTATTCGAGGCCCAGGCCCAGCTTGGCGTTGAGCTTGCGTTCGCTGGCATGGGTATTGCTCGAACCCAGCAGGCGGTTGCCGCTGAATTCCGTGTTGGTCTTGGTGTAGTGCATGCCGACACGGCCCAGCAACGACAGGCGCTGCGACAGCGGCAGCTGGCCCAACAAGTCCAGGTTTACGCCGCGAAAGGCCGCTTGTCCGTTCAGTACGCCGTTGCCGCTGGTGGTCGACTTGAAATCGAACTTGCCCAGGTCAAAGTAACCGGCTTCCACGGCGACATACTGGTTCAGTTGGCGGCCGACAAACAGTTTATAGCCGGTGTCGCGCTGGTCCTTGCTGAAACCGATGACGGTTTCGCCGTTGGCGGCCAGGCTGGCGCGCAGGCGCGGCTCGTCGATGGTGGCGCGCGACTGGCCCGCGCCCGCGCCGATGTACCAGGCGCTGTTGGCCCAGTCCGGGTTGATGAAGGTGTTGTCCTGCGCCTGCGCCGATTGGGCCGCCAGCAAGGCGCCGGCCATTACGCTCAGGGCGCCCAGTGTGTGTGCGATAGTCATGGTCATGTCCCGATTATTTGGTGATCTGATTGTTGCGCAGGGTAACGGCGGCGGCCGTCAGCACGCGGCCATTGAGCAGGGTCGTATTGTCGCCCACCGTGATGGCGGCCGACTGGCCCAGGATATTGCCCTTGAAGACGCTGTTGGCGGCCAGGGTGGTGGGGCCGACGGGCAACCAGCTGACGTTGTCGGCCGTGGCGCCATTGTTCAGGGCAACCACCGAGTTGACGGTCGAGTTCAAGGTCAGGGCCGTACGGAAGATGTACACGCCAGGACCGTTCAGGGTCAGGGTGCCCGTGATGCTGATGGCGCCCGCATAGCAATACACGCCGGGACCGAAGGTTTGGCCGCCGAGGTCGATGCCGCCGGCAAAGCTGACGTCGCACGTACGGCTGTTGCCGTCCGTGATTGCCGCTTGCAAATCCGTCATGGCGCCGGCCAGGATGGCGCCCGACTTGTAGTTGGTAAAGCCTGCCGCCTGGGTCGGATCGACCGTTTGCGAAGGTGAGCCGACGTCGCCCGTGATCAGCGTGGTGCCGCCCGAATTGTTCGTGATCGAGGTACCTGCCAGCACGCCGAAAGGTGCCGCGCGGCCCAGGAAGATCGGGTTCAGGACGGGCGGGATGGCGACAGCGGTGACGGTCAGCAGCGCGCTGCCCGACTGGCCGCCGGCCGTGGCGGTGATGCTGCTGGTGCCGGTGGCAACACCGGTGGCGATGCCCGTGTTCAGTACCGTGGCATTGGCAACGGTGCCCGAGGTCCAGGCGGCGCTGTTGGTGACGATGGCGTTCGAGCTGTCGGAATAAGTGGCGGTGGCAATGAATTGCTGCGTGGCGCCGACAGCGATGCTGGCGGTGGCCGGCGTGACGGCAATGCTGACGATGCTGGTGGCCGGCACGGTGATGGTGGTGCTGGCCGTCTTGCCGTTGAAGCTGGCGTTCATGACGCTGGTGCCAAAGGCAACGCCGGTGACGAGGCCGCCGCTGGCGACGGTGGCGAAAGCGGGCGTGACGGCAAGGAAGCTGCTGCTGGCCGTGACGTCAGCCGTGCTGTTGTCCGAGTAGGTGGCAATGACGGCCAGCTGGCGCGTCGCGGCGACGGGCACGATGGGGCTTTGCGGCGTGACGGCGATAGCCAGCAAGGTCGCTGGCGTGACGGTCAACTGGGCCGCTGCGCTCTTGCCGCCAAACGCGGCGCTGATGCTGCTGTTGCCGGCAGCGATGCCGGTGCTCAAGCCTGTGGCGGCATTGACTGTCGCGCTGGCCGGTGTGGCCGACGCCCAGGCCGCCTTGGCGCTGACGTCTTGCGACGAGCCGTCGCTATACGTGGCGATGGCCGTGAATTGCTGGCCCGCACCGATGGTGACCGTGGCCGTGGCTGGCGTGACGGCCAGGCTGGACAAGGTGGCGCCCGGCAAGCCGAGGATGGGATCGCGTCCCTGGTCGCCGCCGCCGCAACCGGCAAGGGCGGCCATGGCCAGCAAACCTGCCGAGACGAGCAGCGGGTTCAGATATCGCTTGAAGAGATTCATATAGTTCCTTTGTGCATGGCAATCATTGCCGGGCATCCGCGGATGAGGTCATCCGGCAGAGCCATGCCGCCTTTCGCTACGGGCGATGGCGTCACAGGCATGCACTATTTCATTTAGGAAACTTCAAGTATGTTCGGTGGCGCGCATAGCCTGCCTTTGGCAGGAAAACGGCGCAAACGCGAGCAATTCGGCCTGGAAAACAACGGCCGTGTGCGGAATACAGACACAAAAAAGCCGGCGCAGCGGCCGGCTTCGATAGCGCAGGGGAGGGATTATTCTTCGCGCAGCCAAGTTTGCGTGCGGCCCAGCATCGGTATGCCCTTGTAAGCGCGCATGCTGATTTTCTTGCCGCCATCGCTCAGACTGATTTTGCTTTTATAGACAGTGCCATTTTTGGGATCGACGATTTCACCGCCGGTAAATTCGTTACCATCTTTTTTCAGGCCAGTCAGGATCACCATGCCGATAACGGGCTGATCCTTGCGCGCACCTTCGCACTTTTCACACTTTGGGCTCTGGTCTTCATTCGGCTCGCGGAACAGCTTTTCAATCTGGCCTTGCAGTACGCCATTGTTTTCCGTGATGCGTATCAGCGCCTTTGGCTTGCCAGTCTCATCGTCGATGTTTTTCCACAGGCCAACCGGCGATACATCTGCGGCCAAGGCGAGGGCAGGGGCGACGCACAGCATGGCGCTGATGGCAAATGCGGCAAATTTCATGGTAAGTCTCCTCATTGGTTTTTGTTTGTCGAGTGTAACAAATAAATGACCGGTCGTACTATTTTCTACTAAATTTAACGCCTAACCATGACAGCATAGGCGCATGGCCAAAAAAAAGCCGCCCGGTAGGGCGGCTTTTCAACTGCTACATTGCTTGGGTTTGCTTAGGATGCTGACAACTTGGCAAACTGCTCGCGCATCTTTTCCAGCGTCGCGGAGAAGTTAGCGACGCGGGCTTTTTCCTGCGCCACCACTTCAGCCGGTGCGCGGGCGACAAAACTTTCGTTCGACAGTTTGCCGTTGGCTTTGTTGATCTCGCCTTCAAGACGTGCCATTTCTTTCGACAGGCGCTCGCGTTCGGCTGCCACGTCGATTTCCACTTTCAGCATCAGCTTGGTGGTGCCGACGATGGCGACGGCCGCTGGCGAGTCCGGCAGCGCATCGACGATCTGCACTTCAGCCAGCTTGCCCAGCGACTGGATGTACGGTGCGTACGACGCCAGCGCGGCCTTTTCCGCCGCATTGCCCGCTTCGACGATCAGCGGCACGCGCACGGATGGCGAGATCTGCATTTCGCCGCGCAGGTTGCGCGTCGCATCCGTCAAGGCCTTCAACTGCTGCATCCACGCTTCGGCCGACTCGTCGATCTTGCTGGTGTCAGCGATCGGATACGGCTGCATCATGATCGAATCACCCTCAGCTTTCAGGGTCTTGCCGGCCAGCGGCGCCACCGTCTGCCACAGCGCTTCCGTGACGAAGGGGATGATCGGATGGGCCAGGCGCAGCACCACTTCCAGCACGCGCAGCAGGGTATGGCGGGTGGCGCGCTGCTGGCCTTCCGTGCCTTGCTGTACTTGCACCTTGGCTACTTCCAGGTACCAGTCGCAATACTCGTCCCACACGAATTTGTAGATGGTGGCGGCGATGTTGTCGAAACGGAAGTCTTCGAAGCCCTTGGCCACGTCTAGTTCCGCCTTTTGCAGCAGGGAAATAATCCACTTGTCCGCTTGCGACAGATCAACATCGTTCGGGGTGCAATCCTTGCCTTCCGTATTCATCATGACGAAACGGGTGGCGTTCCACATCTTGTTGCAGAAGTTGCGGTAGCCTTCGCAGCGGCCCAGGTCGAAGTTGATGTTGCGGCCCAGCGAGGCATAGCTGGCCATGGTGAAGCGCACGGCGTCCGTGCCGTAGGCGGAAATGCCTTCCGGGAATTCCTTGCGTGTCGCCTTGGTGATCTTTTCCGCGTCGCGCGGGTTCATCAGGCCCGTGGTGCGCTTGACGATCAAGCCTTCCAGGTCGATGCCGTCGATCAGGTCGATCGGGTCCAGGGTATTGCCCTTCGACTTGGACATCTTCTGCCCCGTCGAATCGCGCACCAGGCCGTGCACGTAGACGGTTTCAAACGGTACCTTGCCCGTGAAGTGCGCCGTCATCATGACCATGCGCGCGACCCAGAAGAAGATGATGTCGAAACCCGTGACCAGCACGGACGACGGCAGGAAGGCCTTCATGTCCGGTGTTTCTTCTGGCCAACCCATGGTCGAGAACGGCACGAGAGCCGACGAGAACCACGTGTCGAGCACGTCGTCGTCGCGTTTCAAGGGGCCCGTGCTGCCGGCGGCCTGCGCCTTGGCGATGGCTTCCGCTTCTGTCTTGGCAACGAAGATATTGCCCTTGTCGTCGTACCAGGCCGGAATTTGATGGCCCCACCACAGCTGGCGCGAGATGCACCAGTCCTGGATGTTGTTGAGCCACTGGTTGTAGGTGGTGCTCCAATTTTCCGGCACGAACTTGATTTCGCCATTGGCGACCTTGTCCAGCGCCGTCTCGGCGATCGACTTGCCCGGGAAGAAAGTGCCTTCCGGGGCCGGTTTGCTCATGGCGACGAACCACTGATCCGTCAGCATCGGCTCGATGACGACGCCCGTGCGGTCGCCGCGCGGCACCATCAATTTATGCGGCTTGACCTGTTCCAGCAAGCCTTGCGCGTCGAGGTCGGCGACGATCTGCTTGCGCGCGGCGAAACGGTCCATGCCGCGGTAGGCGGCCGGCGCGTCGTCGGTGATCTTCGCGTCCAGGGTCAGGATGACGATCTGCGCCAGTTTGTGGCGCTGGCCCACGGCGTAATCGTTCATGTCGTGCGCAGGGGTGATCTTCACGCAGCCGGTGCCGAATTCCTTGTCGACGTATTCGTCGGCAATGATGGGGATTTCGCGGTCCGTCAGCGGCAGTTTGAGCATCTTGCCCACCAGCGCCGTGTAGCGCTCGTCCGTCGGATCGACGGCCACGGCCACGTCGCCCAGCATGGTTTCAGGACGCGTGGTGGCCACCGTCAGGAAACCGCTGCCGTCGGCCAGCGGGTATTTGATGTACCACATGGAGCCGTCTTCTTCTTCCGACACCACTTCCAGGTCGGACACGGCCGTGCCCAGCACGGGGTCCCAGTTGACGAGGCGCTTGCCGCGGTAGATCAGGCCCTGCTCGAACAGGCGCACGAAGACGTCGGTGACGACTTTCGAGCGCGGTTCATCCATCGTGAAGTATTCGCGCTGCCAGTCGGCCGAAGCGCCCAGGCGGCGCATCTGCCCGGTGATGATGGAACCCGATTTTTCTTTCCATTCCCACACTTTTTCCACGAATTTCTCGCGGCCCAGGTCATGGCGCGAAATCTTTTGCGCGTCCAGCTGGCGTTGCACGACGATTTGCGTGGCGATGCCCGCGTGGTCGGTGCCGGGAATCCAGGCCGTGTTGTGGCCCAGCATGCGGTGGTAGCGGGTCAGGCCATCCATGATGGTCTGGTTGAACGCATGGCCCATGTGCAAGGTGCCGGTGACGTTCGGCGGCGGCAACTGGATGCTGAAGGAAGGTTTTCCGGCATCGAGGGTGGCGGTAAAGTAACCGCGCTGTTCCCACTCGGTGCGCCAGAATTGTTCAATGTCGGCGGGCTCGAAAGACTTGGCTAATTCCATGATTTGGCGTGTGATTGGCAAAAGGAACCATTATAGATGACGCGGCAACGCCTGCAGCGTGGCAAGCGGCCTTTTTCAGTGTTTTGGCGGCCTGGCGGGCCGCGAACTAAGTAATCCTCAGGAAATTATTGTGAAATTATGACGAACAGAACCGGATGCTATGCAAGGCGCCAGCCGTGACGCAGTGCGAGCACTGCTAGCAGCGGGCAACGCCGCAGAGCGCCGGTTATGGAAGTCAGAAATCACAATAATTTATTGGGGGTTACTTAACAACAGAGGGCGCAATAAAACGGGGGCGACAGGGGCGCCGATGCTATAATGCCGGCCTCGGCGCCTCCTGCCCCATCCTTGCGGACGGCGCCAGCAGACGCGGTTGCATTAAAGTTTCATATCCAGCACTCGTCCGCGTCTCACGGCCAGCGCATCTGCGATGCCAGCCACCTTCAGCGCATCCCCTTTGGGCCGGGCGCCTGAGCCACGCGCACCGCCAGCGGTGCACCATTCACGGCGGAATCAAAGCGGCACGTCCATTGCACGCCGCTGCCGCCACAGCTTAGCCAGGATCTGTTGTCCGGCGCGTCGTCTTTTGATACGGCATACCCCGCTTGGCGCCTTGCCGCCTGCGGCCTTGCCGTGGCCGCCGCTTTCCTGGTTGCGCTTTTACAAGGAAATCATCATGAAAAAAATCGCCATCGTTGCCGGTCTTGCCACCACTCTGGGCGCCTTGCCTGCCGCCCAAGCCCAGTCGTCCGTTGATGTCTATGGTCTGATGGACGCGGGCCTGGTACAGGAAGGCGGCATCAGCAAGCTCACCAGTGGCATATCGGCCGGCTCGCGCCTGGGCCTGCGCGGCACGGAGTCGCTGGGCAATGGCTGGCAAGCCGTGTTCACCCTGGAAGCGGGCGTGCAGGGCGATACGGGCCGCTCGGACCAGGCGGGGCAATTGTTCGGCCGCCAGGCGTTTGTCGGCCTCGACAGCCCGCTGGGCATGCTGACCGTGGGCCGCCAGTACAACCTGCAAAGCCAGGCCTTGACCGACGTGGCCGACCCGTTCGAAGGCGGTTATGCCGGCGCGGCGACCAACCTGGCCGGCTATTCGGCCACGCGCATCGACAATACCGTGCGCTACACCTCGCCGGAATGGCGCGGCGTGACGGGCACCGTCATGTATGGCGCCGGCGAACACACGGGTGTGGCGGCGGACCAGCGCTCGCTGGGTCTGGCCCTCGGCTATGTCAACGGTCCGTTGACCTTGCGCCTGGCGCGCCAGAGCCGTGCGGGCGAGCCGGGTAAGGCCGACGCGAACAACACGATTCTGGCCGGTAACTACAACTTCGGCGTGGCCACGGCGTTTGCCGGCTATGGCCGCAACACGGGCGAGGGCAGCACCATGTTCTTCGCGGAAAACCCATATGGCGCGGCGCAGGCGCCCACCGCGTCGAACGACAGCCGCGACGCCATCGTTGGCGTCTCCGTGCCGCTGGGCGCGACGACTTTGCTGGCCTCGTATGTGCGCAAGGATGACCGCGACAGCGCCAACCGCGATGCGCAGCAGCTGGCCATCGGCGCCACGTACGCCTTGTCCAAGCGCAGCAAGGTGTATCTTGCCTACGCGCATATCCGCAACCGCAACGACGCCGCCTACATGGTGGGCAATGCCACGGAAGTGGGCACGGGCAACCGCGCCTTCAACGTCGGCTTGCGCCACGCGTTTTAACGCCTGGTCAACCCATCGCCAGGGCCGGCAACATGCTGCCTTGGCGTAATAATTCTTCGAAGGCGGGCGCGGCCAGGGGGCGGCTGAACAGATAGCCCTGCATCTGGTCGCAGCCATGCTGGCGCAGGAAGGCCAGCTGCTGCGCCGTTTCCACGCCTTCGGCGATCACTTTCAGGCGCAGACTGTGCGCCAGCGAAATAATGGCGCGCACGATGGCCGCATCGTCGTCGCTGTGCGTGATGTCGCTGACGAAGGTTTTGTCGATCTTTAATACATCGATGGGGAAGTGGCGCAGGTAGGCCAGGCTGGAATAGCCGGTGCCGAAGTCGTCGATGGACAGTTGCACGCCCAGCGCCTTCAGGTTGGCCATGATGGCGGTGGCTTGCTCCACGTTATGCATGACCATGCTTTCCGTTAATTCCAGTTCCAGATGGGCGGCGTCGAGACCTGTCTCGGCCAGCGCCTGTGCCACAGCGTGCAGCAGATTTCTTTGCTTGAATTGTCGTGCCGACAGGTTCACGGCCAGGCGCAGCGGACCATGGCCTGCCAGCTGCCAGGCGCGTGTCTGGGCGCACGCCGTGCGCAGGACCCAGTCGCCGATGGGCGTGATCAAGCCCATTTCCTCGGCAAGGCCGATGAAGCTGGCAGGTGGAATACGCCCCAGTTGCGGATGTTGCCAGCGCAGCAGCGCTTCCATGCCCACCACCGCGCCGCTGGCCAGATCCAGCTGGGGCTGGTATTCGAGGTGAAACTGCCCGCGTTCCAGGGCGTGGCGCAATTCGCTCTCGAGTCCCAGTTGTTCCAGGGTGCCTGAATTCATGCCCGAGGCATAGAATTGCCAGTGGCCCCGTCCCTGTTCCTTGGCGCGGTACATGGCGATGTCGGCGTGCTTGATCAAGGTGTCGGCATTCTGGCCATCGTCGGGATACACGGCCACGCCCATGCAGCAGCTGAGAAAAAATTCATATTCGCCCAGTTGCAGCGGCTGCGCCACGGCGTCCTGGATGCGCTGCAGGATGGCGGCGCCCGGTTCGCCAGCGCCATGCTGTGGCAACAGCAGCACGAATTCGTCGCCGCCCAGGCGTGCCACCGTGTCGACTTCACGCGTGGCGTCGCGCAGGCGCTCGGCCACGTTTTTCAGCACCAGGTCGCCCGCATCGTGGCCCAGGGTGTCGTTGACGAATTTAAAGCGGTCGAGATCGATGAACACCACCCACAGGGGCTGGCCGCTGCGCCGCGTCACGGCCATCGCCTGTTCCAGCCGTTCGCGCAGCAGGGCGCGGTTGGCCAGCCCCGTCAGGATATCGTGCCGGGCCTGGAATTCCAGTTCCTGCTCGAAGCGCATGACGGTGCTGATGTCGTATTGCGCCACGACAAAGTGGCTGACGGCGCCATCACCATCGTCGCGCACGGGCGCGACGAACAGCTCGCTCCAATAAGTGCTGCCATCCTTGCGGAAATTGCGCACGATGGCCTTGCCTTCGCGCTGTTCGCGCAGTGCGGCCGTAATCTGATGCATGTCTTGCCGCCCCTGCTCCGGACCCTGCAAGTCTTCCAGGCGCTGGCCGATGACTTCGCCGGCCGCATAGCCGGTGATGCGCTCGAAGGCGGGATTGACGTATTCGATCAGGTAGCCGGGTGCGTCGGCGCTGCACAGGATGATGGCGTTGGCCGACACTTCGATGATGCGTTCGCGCAAACGCAGCGACTTTTCATTGCGCATGCGCGCCGCGATGTCTTCGGACAGGCGCAAATTGGCAAACTGCAGCGCCGCCGTGCGTTCGCCCGTGATGCGGGCAATCACGAAATTGCGCGACACCAGCTGGTATACATAGGCCGTTGCCAGCAGGCTCGACAGCAGTCCGCCCAGCAGCACATACAGCGAACCGCGATGGTTGGCATCGGGCGCCATGCCTTTGGCCGGCAGCAGGGCCGCGCCCAGCGTATGCCCGCTGGCGTAGTACTGCAGCAACAGCTTGCTGCTTTCCGACTCGATCTGGCGTGCCGAGGCGTAGCACAGGGCCGTCAGGCAAAGCCCGACCGTCAGGGTGATCAGGGCCGAGATGGAGACGGAAATGGAGATACGTTTGAAGAATGATTGCATGATGGCGTCCGGTAGCAGCGCCGGCGCCGATCCATGATCCGGCAGCTCTGGCAGTGACTGACTGTAGGGCGGCAGGCGCCGCGGGGTCCGTTCGCTGGCGAACGGACAAGCATGCTTGCAAGAAATATAGTCGGGCCACTGTGCAGGCGCTGTGTTACGCTGCTGCATATGGCGCCCCTCGTTCGGACGTCTTTCACTTCTCTCCCTAGCTGACGACTGGAAACCAGGAAAACTGCCCATGTCGAGTCCGCATGCCCAGCTGCACAACCCGAATCAAAACCATTTACTCGCCGCCATGCTCGACGCCGATTTCGCGCGCCTGGCTCCCCATCTGGAGCAAGTCTCCATGCTGCTGGGCGATGTGATCTACGACTCGGGCGACAAGCTGCAGTATGTATACTTCCCCACCACGGCCATCGTTTCCATCCATTACCTGCTGGAAAACGGCGGCTCGTCCGAGATCGCCGGCGTCGGCAACGAGGGCATCGTGGGCGTGTCGCTGTTCATGGGCGGCAACTCGACACCGAGCCGCGCCGTCGTGCAGACAGGCGGCGTCGGCTACCGGCTCAAGGCCCACCTGCTGATGGAAGAGTTCGACCGCGCCGGCCCCGTCATGCGTTTGCTGCTGCGTTATACGCAAGCGCTGATCACGCAAATGTCGCAAACGGCCGTGTGCAACCGCCACCATACGGTGGAGCAGCAGCTGTGCCGCTGGCTGCTGCTGACCATGGACCGCCTGCCGAACCGCGAGCTGACCATGACGCAGGAACTCATCGCCAACATGCTGGGCGTGCGCCGCGAAGGCGTCACGGAAGCGGCGGGGCGATTGCAGACGCGCGGCTTCATCAGCTACCGGCGTGGCCATATCTCCGTGCTGGACCGCGCCGGCCTCGAAGGCCATGTGTGCGAATGCTATGGCGTCGTGAAGAAGGAATTCACGCGCCTGCTGTCGGACGTGCGCCAGCGCCAAGGCCGCTAAACGCCGCATTTCCCTCTCTTTTATTATTGTCCTAGCCCAGGCTACCTATGTACTCAGTTGAAAATCACCCTACTCGCGCCCCTTCGCGCTGGCCCATGACATTGGCATTCTCGTTCAGCGCCATCGTATTGGTGGTCATCGGCGTGCTGGCCTGGCGCGCGCCGCCTTTTGATGCGGCGATCCTGATCGAGGCCCTGGTATGCCTGCTGTTGCTGATGCTGGTGGCGCTGTACCGGCGCACGGTGTCGGCCAGCCTGCCGCGCCAGCTGCTCAAGGCGGGCGCCTTGCAGGATGCGATTTTCAACAGCGCCAATTTCTCGTGCATCGCCACCGATGCGCAGGGCGTGATCCAGATCTTCAACGTGGGCGCCGAACGCATGCTCGGCTACGCAGCCAGCGACGTGGTCGACAAACTGACGCCGGCCGGTATTTCCGACGCGCAAGAAATCGTCACCCGCGCCGCCGCCCTCAGCGCCGAGCTCGACACCGTCATCACGCCGGGCGTGGAAGCGCTCGTGTTCAAGGCCACGCGCGGCATCGAAGACATCTATGAGCTGACCCACATCCGCAAGGATGGCAGCCGCTTCCCCGCCATCGTCTCCGTGACGGCCTTGCGCGACGCGCAGAGCAAGGTCATCGGCTATCTGCTGATCGGCACCGATAACACGGTGCGCAAGCAGGTCGAAGCGGAACAGGCGCTGCTGGATCAGCGCCTGCGCGAACAGCAGGCGTATACGCGCTCGCTGGTCGAGACCAATAATGCCGAGTTGAAAAAGGCGCGACTGGTGGCGGAAAAAGCCAACCGCGCCAAGTCCGAATTCCTGTCGAGCATGAGCCATGAATTGCGCACGCCCCTGAATGCCGTGCTGGGTTTCGCCCAGCTGATGGCGTCCGACGTGCCGCCGCCGAGCCCGCCGCAGCAGCGCTCGATCGAGCAGATTCTCAAGGGCGGCTGGTACCTGTTGCGTTTGATTAATGAAATCCTCGACCTGGCCATGATCGAATCGGGCAAGGTCACCCTGTCGCAGGAAGCGATGTCGCTGCTCGACGTGCTGCAGGATTGCCAGGCCATGATCGCGCCGCAGGCGGAAAAGCGCGGCATCCGCATGCATTTCCCCCGCTGCGGCAAGGCCTTTTATGTGCATGCGGACCGCACGCGCGTGAAACAGGTGATGATCAACCTGCTGTCGAACGCCATCAAGTACAACCAGGGCGGCGGCGCCGTCACCGTCGAATGCAGCCGGCATGGCGAGCGCGTGCGCGTGAGCGTGCGCGACAGCGGCGCCGGCCTCGACGCGGCCCAGGTGGCGCAGCTGTTCCAGCCGTTTAATCGCCTGGGACAGGAAAACAGCACGGAAGAGGGCACGGGCATCGGCCTGGTCGTCACCAAGCAACTGGTCGAATTGATGGGCGGCACCATCGGCGTCGACAGCACCGTCGGCGTGGGCACCACGTTCTGGTTCGAGCTGGCCGCCAGCAGCGCACCGGAACTGGTGCTGGGCGACGGCGATGCGCTGCCGCAGGTGCAGGAACCGCAGGAAAGCCAGCGCACTTTGCTGTACGTGGAAGACAATCCCGCCAACCTGGCGCTGGTCGAGCAATTGATCGCCCGCCGCAGCGACTTGAAACTGCTGACGGCCATCGATGCGCATCTGGGCATCGACCTGGCGCGCACCTATCAGCCCGACGTGATCTTGATGGATATCAACCTGCCCGGCATCAGCGGCTATGGCGCGCTGCATATCCTGCATGATGATCCCCTCACCAGCCACATCCCCGTCATGGCCTTGTCGGCCAATGCCGTGCCGCGCGACATCGAGAAAGGCTTGCAAGCGGGCTTCTTCCGCTATCTCACCAAGCCGATCAAGGTGGTCGAATTCATGGATGCGCTCGATGTAGCCCTGCACCATGCAGCCGCGCACGGCCTGGCCGACGACACTCACGCAATACGCTAATTCAGCAATCAATTTTAGGAATACCGCCATGCTTCAAGCCACCGAGATCCTGAACGCCAGCATCCTCATCGTCGATGACCAGGAGGCCAACGTCATGCTGCTCGAACAGGTGCTGCGCAATGCCGGCTACACGCGCATCACGTCCACCATGGACCCGCAAGCCGTGCGCGCGCTGCATCAGCAGCACCGCTACGACCTGATCCTGCTCGACTTGCAGATGCCGGAAATGGATGGCTTCGAAGTCATGGAAGGCTTGCGCGACCTCGAGGCGGGCAGCTATCTGCCCGTGCTGGTGATCACGGCCCAGCCCGGTCACAAGCTGCGCGCCCTGCAGGCGGGCGCCAAGGATTTCGTCAGCAAGCCCTTCGACCTGGTGGAAGTCAAGACGCGCATCCACAACATGCTGGAAGTGCGCTTGCTGTACCAGAAGCTGGCCGAATACAACAAGTCGCTGGAACAGATGGTGGAAGACCGCACGGCGGAGCTGCGCGAAAGCGAAGCGCGCTTCCAGCGCTTCACGGAACTGTCTTCCGACTGGTACTGGGAACAGGATGCACAGGGCAATTTGACGCGCTTTTCCGGCCCCGTGGCCGAGATGCTGGGCATCGGCAGCGAGGAAGAGCCGCAGCGCTGGAATGCCGCCGAGCGCGCCTTGCTCGACGCAAAAATTGCCGCGCGCGAACCGTTCCTCGATTTCATCTACAGCCGCGCCAACCTCGACGGCAGCACGCAGTATCTGCAGGTCAGCGGCGAACCGATGTTCGACAATGGCAGCCGCTTCATCGGCTACCGCGGCATCGGCCTCGATGTCACGGAGCGCTTGCGGGGAGCGTGATTTATACTTGGTGTTATTGATATTGACCAGGAAAAATCATGACTGACAAATCACCACCGCAATACTGGTTCCCTGCCAAGACCTATGGCTGGGGCTGGGGCTTGCCCATCACCTGGCAGGGCTGGCTGGTGTTCCTGGCCGCGCTGGCGCTGTTCGCCTGCGGCGCCTTCCTGTTCCCGCCGCAAACCATGCTGGTTGGCTACATCATCTATGAAGCGGCCATCGTCGCCGTGCTCATTTTCATCTGCCAGCTGAAGGGCGAACCGACCGCCTGGCGCTGGGGCAAGAAGAAATAATCGTGCCGGCATCTGCTGCATTGCAGCAGATGCGCAAAGACGACACCTGCAAGAAATCATCTGGCCACGCGGCGCGAACCGCGTATAATTGGCTCGCTGCCGCAAGGCGGCAAACGCTAGGGGTCCTGCCTTTCGCTGTGGAAACACAGTGCAAGCGCGGGTGAGAAATACCCTCCGAACCTGATCTGGATAATGCCAGCGAAGGGAAGCTTTAGGATGAACGCACCCCGCTTTTCCGCGTGCGTAATTCCGAACCTCCTTAGCTGGCTCCAGGCTTAAAAATAGTCTAGCCAAGGAGCCAAAATGAACGCCAACCCGAAATTCCTCTCCGCCACCGCCACGGTCGACGAAGCCGCCATCGCGCCGCTGCCCAATTCGCGCAAGATCTACGTGCAGGGCAGCCGCCCCGACATCCGCGTACCCATGCGCGAGATCAGCCAGTCCGACACGGAAGCATCGTTCGGCGGCGAAAAGAATCCGCCGATCTACGTCTACGATACCTCCGGCCCGTACACGGACCCGGACGTGCGGATCGACATCCGCTCGGGCCTCGATACGCCGCGCCTGCCGTGGATCATGGAGCGGGCCGACACGGAAGAATTGCCTGGCCCCACCTCCAACTACGGCATCGCCCGCCTGGCGGACCCGAAGCTGGCCGAGCTGCGTTTCAACCTGCACCGCAAGCCGCGCCGCGCCATTGCCGGCAAGAATGTTACACAGATGCATTACGCGCGCCAGGGCATCATCACGCCGGAAATGGAATTCGTCGCCATCCGCGAAAACATGCGCCGCCAGGAGTATTTGCGCGAACTGAAAGCTTCCGGCCCTATGGGCGAGCGCCTGGCCGACCTGATGGGCCGCCAGCACCCGGGCCAGTCTTTCGGCGCCAGCATCCCGGCGGAAATCACGCCGGAATTCGTGCGCGAGGAGATCGCCCGCGGCCGCGCCATCATTCCCGCCAACATCAACCACCCGGAAGTCGAACCGATGATCATCGGCCGCAATTTCCTCGTGAAAATCAACGCGAATATCGGCAACTCGGCCGTCACCTCGTCGATCGGCGAGGAAGTGGAAAAGATGACCTGGGCCATCCGCTGGGGCGGCGATAACGTGATGGACTTGTCCACCGGCAAGCATATCCACGAAACGCGCGAATGGATCGTGCGTAACAGCCCCGTGCCCATCGGCACCGTGCCGATTTACCAGGCCTTGGAAAAGGTCAATGGCAAGGCCGAAGATTTAACTTGGGAAATCTTCCGCGACACCCTGATCGAGCAGGCCGAGCAGGGCGTCGATTACTTCACCATCCACGCGGGCGTGCTGCTGCGCTATGTGCCGATGACGGCCAAGCGCTTGACGGGCATCGTCTCGCGCGGCGGCTCCATCATGGCGAAATGGTGCCTGGCACACCACCAGGAATCGTTCCTGTACACGCATTTCGAAGAGATTTGCGAAATCATGAAGGCGTACGACGTGTCGTTCTCGCTGGGCGACGGCTTGCGCCCCGGCTCCATCTACGACGCCAACGACGAGGCGCAGCTGGGCGAATTGAAGACCCTGGGCGAGCTGACGCAGGTTGCCTGGAAGCACGACGTGCAAGTGATGATCGAGGGCCCGGGCCACGTGCCCATGCAACTCATTAAAGAAAACATGGACTTGCAGTTGGAGCAGTGCGGCGAAGCGCCGTTCTACACCCTGGGGCCGCTGACGACGGACATCGCGCCCGGCTACGACCACATCACTTCGGGCATCGGCGCGGCCATGATCGGCTGGTACGGCACGGCCATGCTGTGCTACGTGACGCCGAAGGAACACTTGGGCTTGCCCAACAAGGCGGACGTCAAGGACGGCATCATCACGTACAAGATCGCGGCGCATGCGGCCGACCTGGCGAAAGGCCATCCGGGCGCGCAGATCCGCGACAACGCGCTGTCGAAAGCCCGCTTCGAATTCCGCTGGGACGACCAGTTCAACATCGGCCTGGACCCGGACAAGGCGCGCGAATTCCACGATGAAACCTTGCCCAAGGATTCGGCCAAGGTGGCGCATTTCTGCTCCATGTGCGGCCCCCACTTCTGTTCGATGAAGATCACGCAGGAAGTGCGCGAATATGCGGCCGGCATGGGCATCGCGGAAGACAAGGCGCTCCAGCAGGGCATGGAAATCAAGGCCATCGAATTCATCAAGAACGGCGCTGAGCTGTACCGCAAGGTCTGAAGGAGAGCGTGATGCCTGCATTGATATCCATCACGCTCAACGGCGCGCCGCACCAGGTGCCGCCGGGGCAAACCCTCGATCAACTGATCGCCGCGCTGTCGCTGGAAAACCAGGCGCTGGCGCTGGCCGTCAACCGCAACGTCGTGCCGCGCAAGGCGTGGCCAGGACAGGTCTTGCAAACGCAAGACCAAGTGGAAATTGTACGCGCCATTGGCGGTGGCTGAAAACGTCCAAGCAAACCTACTGCGCGTCGTGCTTTGCGGCCTGTGATGCTCACCGGCTCGGCGCCCCCGTGCTCTAGCACGGTTGCGCGTCTCGGCCACAAATCATCGCCGCTCGCTACGGTTTTCTTCGGACGTTTAAAAACTTAAGGAAAAGCACATGAATACCGCAACACATGACGACCTGCTGACCATCGCAGGCAAGCAATACCAATCGCGCTTGCTGGTGGGCAGCGGCAAGTACAAGGATTTGCCGCAGACGCGCGAAGCGACGGATGCGGCCGAGGCGCAGATCATCACGGTGGCGATCCGCAGGGTCAACATTGGCCAGGACCCTAACGCGCCCAGCCTGCTCGACTTCGTGCCGCCGGACCAGTACACGATACTGCCGAACACGGCCGGCTGCTACAACGCCAAAGACGCCGTGTACACCCTGCAGCTGGCGCGTGAACTGCTGGGCGGGCGCAACCTGGTGAAGCTGGAAGTGCTGGGTGATGAAAAGACCCTGTTCCCGCACATGCCGGAAACGTTGATTGCGGCCGAAGCGCTGGTCAAGGATGGTTTTGACGTGATGGTCTACTGCAGCGACGACCCCATCCAGGCGAAGATTCTGGAAGAGATCGGCTGCGTGGCCGTCATGCCGCTCGCTTCGCTGATTGGCTCGGGCATGGGCATCCTGAATCCGTGGAATTTGTCGCTGATCATCGACCAGGCAAAGGTGCCTGTGCTCGTCGATGCGGGCGTGGGCACGGCGTCGGATGCGGCCATTGCCATGGAACTGGGCTGCGATGGCGTGCTGATGAACACGGCCATTGCCGGCGCGCGTGACCCCGTGCGCATGGCGCGTGCCATGAAGCTGGCCGTGCGGGCCGGGCGCGAAGCGTTTCTGGCGGGACGCATGCCGCGCAAATTTGCCGCGTCGCCGTCGTCGCCGATGGCGGGCCGCCTGACGTGACGGGGCCAACGTTGCCGACGGTGCTGGTGTTTGCCGGCGCCGACCCGTCCGGCGGCGCCGGCATCGCCGCCGATATTGTCGCGATTGCCGCGCAGGGCGCGCATGCCTTGCCCGTGATCACGGCGCTGACGGTGCAGGACAACGACAGGGTCTTCGGCGTGCAGCCGGTGGCGCCGGAATGGCTGCGCCGGCAGGCGCTGGCGCTGATCGACAAGATGGTAATCAGCGCCGTGAAAATCGGCATCCCGGGCAGCGCCGCGAATGCGGCCGTCATCGCGCAGCTGATCGCGCAATTGCGCCAAAGCCGGCCGGACTTGCCCGTGGTGCTCGATCCCGTGCTGGCCAGCGGCCATGGCGACGTGCTCAGCCGGGACGATGCCGTGCTGGCGCTGGCGCCCTTGCTGCCGGTGACGACCGTGATCGTACCGAACGGGCCCGAAGCGCTGGCTCTCGGCGGCGAAGCAGCGTTGCGCGCGCAAGGCTGTGGCCACGTGCTGGTGACGGGTGGCCACGGCGAGGGCCAGACGATCATCAACCGCTGGTTTGACGCCGCTGGCGAGGAGCGCGAATGGTGCTGGCCGCGCCTGCCCGGAGAATTTCACGGCAGCGGCTGCACCCTGGCCTCGGCCATCGCGGCGCGCCTGGCGCTGGGACAGGCATTGCCTGAAGCGCTTGATCTGGCGCAAAGCTATTGCCATGCGGCCCTGGCCGGCGCGTATGCGATTGCGCCAGGTCAGCTTATGCCGCAACGATTCATTCAATAAGGAAAACATCATGCGTGGACTGTATCTGGTTACCCCGAATTGGGACGACACCGACCGCCTGCTCGACATCACGGAACAGGCCTTGCACGGCGGCGTGGCCCTGCTGCAATACCGTCACAAGAGCGCCGAGGCGCAGCAGCGGCGCGAGCAGGCGGGCGCCTTGCTGGCCCTGGCCCGCAAGTATGGCGTGCCCTTCATCATCAATGACTTTATCGCGCTGTGCGAAGAACTCGACGCCGATGGCGTGCACGTGGGCGGCCTGGACGCGTCCGTGGCGCAGGTGCGCGCCCGCCTGGGCAAGGACAAGATCGTCGGCGCTTCCTGCTATGGCGACATGGCCCTGGCCAGGACGGCCGAGGCCGGCGGCGCCAGCTATGTGGCCTTCGGCGGCTTTTATCCTTCGCTGGTGAAAAAGTATCCGGTGACCACGCCCCTGGACATCGTGCTGCAGGCGAAACGCGAGATCGCCTTGCCCTGCGTGGTGATCGGCGGCATGACGCCGGAGAACGCGGCGCCGCTGGTGGCGCGCGGCGCCGACATGGTGGCGGCCATCAGCAGCGTCTTTAATAATGCATACGAGGCGGACGATGTGAATATTGCGGTGCAGCAATTCAATCAATTATTCGCGGCATGAGCATGGACATACGGGGCTGATTTGGGGCAATAATCGGCATATAATAAGAACATCATTCATTACCGAGGTTCCCCACCCATGAGTCAGCCAGCCGCCGCGAAACGCCTTATCCTGATCGTTGACGATGACCAGCTCCTGTTGGAATTCCTCGGCGAAGTCCTGCGCCATGCCGGCTACGAGACGGCCCTGGCCAATTCGGCCGAAGTGGCGCTGCAGCTGGTCGCCCAGCGCGAGCCGGACCTGGCTTTGCTCGACATCCACATGCCGGGCATGTCCGGCCTGGAACTGGCCAAGCGCCTGCATGGCGAGACGGGCGTGCCGTTCATGTTCCTGTCCGGCAGCGGCGACAGCGAATCGGGCAAGCAGGCGGCCGCCTATGGCGCCGTCGGCTACGTGGTCAAACCCGTCGACGAAGGCCGCTTGATGCCGGCATTCGAAGCGGGCCTGGCGCGTGCCGATGAAATCCGCCAGTTGCGTCGCACCGAGCTGAACCTGAACGCGGCCCTGGCCGCCGGCCGCGAAACGAGCTTGGCCGTGGGTTTGCTGATGGGCAAGTTCCAGACGGACCGCAACACGGCGTTCGAAGTGCTGCGCGACCATGCCCGTTCCAGCCGCCGCAAGATCAATGAAATCGCCAGCCAGCTGTTGCTGGCCGAGGAAACCCTGAACGGCTTGCACGGCGCATTTTTGAACCGGGCAAAGACCAAGTAAGCGTATCCTCTCGCGCCCGCATGCCTGCCTTGCTATGATGTGGCGATACGGCGCGCTGGCGCGCCTGGTTCAACCATAGACAGGACATACATGAAAACCAAAGCAGCGATTGCCTGGAAGGCGGGCGCCCCGCTGACCATCGAAGAAGTCGACCTGGCCGGCCCGCGCGAGGGCGAAGTACTGGTCGAGATCAAGGCCACGGGCATTTGCCACACCGATTACTACACCCTGTCGGGCGCCGACCCTGAAGGCATCTTCCCGTCCATCCTCGGCCATGAAGGCGCCGGCATCGTCGTCGACGTGGGCCCGGGCGTGAAAAGCCTGAAGAAGGATGACCACGTCATCCCCCTGTACACGCCGGAATGCCGCCAGTGCAAATTCTGCCTGTCGCAAAAGACCAACCTGTGCCAGTCGATCCGCTCGACGCAGGGCCGCGGTCTGATGCCGGACGCCACCTCGCGCTTCTCCATCGACGGCAAGCCCATCTTCCACTACATGGGCACCTCCACCTTCTCGAACTACATCGTCGTGCCGGAAATCGCGCTGGCAAAAATCCGCGAAGACGCACCGTTCGACAAGGTCTGCTACATCGGCTGCGGCGTCACCACCGGCGTGGGCGCCGTGCTGTTTACGGCCAAGGTCGAGGCGGGCGCGAATGTCGTCGTGTTCGGCCTGGGCGGCATCGGCCTGAACGTGATCCAGGCGGCCAAGATGGTCGGCGCCGATAAAATCATCGGCGTGGACATCAACCCGGCGCGCCAGGCCATCGCGCGCAAGTTCGGCATGACGCATTTCGTCAATGCCAACGAAGTGGAAAACGTCGTCGACAACATCGTGCAGTTGACGGACGGCGGAGCCGACTACAGTTTTGAATGCATCGGCAACACCACCACCATGCGCCAGTCGCTCGAGTGCTGCCACAAGGGCTGGGGCCAGTCCATCATCATCGGCGTGGCGGCGGCCGGCCAGGAAATTTCCACCCGTCCATTCCAGCTGGTGACGGGGCGCGTGTGGAAAGGTTCCGCCTTCGGCGGCGCGCGCGGCCGCACGGACGTGCCGAAGATCGTCGACTGGTACATGGAAGGCAAGCTCAATATCGACGACTTGATCACGCACCGTCTGAAGCTCGACGACATCAACCAAGGTTTCGACCTGATGAAAAGCGGCGAATCGATCCGCTCCGTCGTGCTGTATTAATTGAAATACGCCGTACCACGGCGTTTTTGCGGAGGCTGCGGCCTCCGTTTTTTTTTGCCCCGCGTGCCATCCATCGTCCATGTCTGCCATCCAGGCAAGTCTTTTTGCAGCCTGTCGCACCGCGCTGGAGCCGTGCGCCATCCATCGCTACAGTCAATGCTCCACTACTTTTGCGACGAGGCAGCCATGTCCACTTCCCACCGTTTGATCCTCAGCCTGGCCGGTATTGTGCTTGGCGGCAGCGCGCTGGCCGTGCAGCCGTCGCAGCCGCCCGCGCCGCCGGCCGCACCGGCCGCGCCGAGCAAGAAAATCAGTATTTCCATGGGCAGCGGCGATGGCTATGCGCTCGTCGACAGCAGCGAGGATAGCGTCACCATGGCCGGCACCGATGTCGACGGCCAGCAGATCAAGCAGCTGCAGCGTTCGCTCAAGGGGCAGTTCTTGTGGTTCCGCGACCAGGGCAAGGGCTATGTGACGCAGGATGCCGCGCTGCTGGCCCGCGTGCGCGACGCCTGGAAGCCGTCGCAAGATCTGGGCTTTCAGATGAGCGGCCTGGGCAAGCAGATGAGCGAACATGGCAAGGCGATGGGCGAACTGGGCAGCAAGATGGGCGCCCATGGCGCGGCGCAGGCGAACGTCGGCGCGCGCGATGTGGCGCAACTGCAGGCGCTGGGCCGCCAGCAGCAGGAACTGGGCCGCAAGATGGGCGAGGCGGCACGCCGCCAGGCGCAGGCCACCACGGAGACGGCGCGCCGCGCGGCCGGACGCGAGGTGGAACGCCTGCAGCAGCAGATGGAAGATGCGCAGGACGCCATGGAAGAGGTCAACGACCGCATTGCCACCGCGCAAGAACGCGAGGCGGACAAGGTGGATGTGCTGTCGCGCCAGATGGATCAGCGCGGCAAGCCGATGGAAACCCTGGGCAAGCAGATGGAAGCGCTGGGACGCCAGCAGGAAAAAGCCACCAAGGCAGCCGACAAGGCCACACGCCAGGTGATTGCCCAGGCGCTCAGCGAAGGCAAGGCCAAGCCGGTGCGCTAGACTTGGTTCCAGCTGGCGGCCACGGCCCGGTATTGCGCCGGCAGCTGCGCCCTGGCCTCGTCTTCGCTCGCATACACCTCATCCTGCAGCGTATCCCAGCGAGCGTCGCAGCTGAAACGGTAGACGCGCGCCTCGCCCGCATACTGGCACACGGCCAGGCCGTGGATGGCGATGGGGGCGGTGCCGACTTCACTGGCGACGTGGCCGAAGGGCAGGTCGGACCAGGCCCAGGCCAGTACGCGGGCGCCGTCGAGGTGGGTGGGTGGTGTCATGGGGATACAGGCCGTTGTGTCGGGATGCCGATTGTAGCGCGCGTGGGTAAAATGGCGCGACCGCTGGACAAATGCACAGTATTTTTAGCCATGCCGGTATAATCACGGGATGCAAAATCTTCTTCACAACCTCAATCCCGAACAATTGGCTGCCGTCACCCTGCCGGCCCAGCATGCGCTGATCCTGGCCGGCGCCGGTTCGGGCAAGACCCGCGTGCTGACCACCCGCATTGCGTGGCTGATCCAGACCCAGCAGGTATCGCCGCCCGGCATCCTGGCCGTGACCTTTACGAATAAAGCCGCCAAGGAAATGCTCACGCGCCTGTCGGCCATGCTGCCGATCAATACGCGCGGCATGTGGATCGGCACCTTCCACGGCCTGTGCAACCGCTTGCTGCGCACGCATTACCGCGACGCGGCCTTGCCGCAGACGTTCCAGATCCTCGATTCGCAGGATCAGCTATCCGTGATCAAGCGCTTGTTGAAGGCGAACAACATCGATGATGAAAAATTCCCGCCGAAGACGGTGATGTATTTCATCAACAATGCCAAGGACCAGGGCTTGCGCGCCACGGACGTGGAAGCGTATGACGCGCACGAGCGCAAGATGGTCGAGCTGTACCAGCTGTACGACGACCAGTGCCAGCGCGAAGGCGTCGTCGATTTTGCGGAATTGCTGCTGCGCACTTACGAGTTGCTCAGCCGCAATCAACCGTTGCGCGAGCATTACCAGGCCCGTTTCCGCCATATCCTCGTCGACGAGTTCCAGGATACGAACAACCTGCAATACAACTGGCTGAAATTGCTGGCCGGCCATGGCAGCCGCGATGGCGGCGCCCTGTTTGCCGTCGGCGACGATGACCAGAGCATCTACGCCTTCCGCGGCGCGAATGTCGGCAACATGAGCGCCTTCGAGCATGAGTTCCAGGTCAAGAACTTGATCAAGCTGGAGCAGAACTACCGCTCGCACGGCCACATCCTCGACAGCGCCAACGTGTTGATCGCGAACAATAGCAAGCGCCTGGGCAAGAATTTGCGCACGGACGCTGGCCATGGCGAGCAGGTGCGCGTGTATGAAGCCAGTTCTGACTTGCAGGAAGCGCAGTGGATCATCGAAGAGGCGAAAAGCCTGATCGCCGACGGCGCCTCGCGCAGCGAAATCGCGATTCTGTACCGTTCGAACGCGCAGTCGCGCGTGATCGAACACGCGCTGTTCTCGGCCGCGATTCCATACCACGTGTATGGCGGCCAGCGTTACTTCCAGCGCGCCGAGGTCAAGCACGCGATTGCCTATTTGCAATTGATGGATAATCCGCACAATGACTCCGCTTTCTTGCGCGTGGTCAATTTTCCCACGCGCGGCATCGGCATGCGCTCGATCGAGCAATTGCAGGCCGCGTCGGAACAGTACGGCATTTCGCTGTACGCATCCGTGCCGTATGTGGCCGGCAAGGCGGGCAGCGTGCTGGCCGGTTTCGTCAAACTGATCGAAGGCGTGCGCTTCGAAACGCAGCAATTATCTCTGCCGGAAATGGTCAGAGTCGTGCTGGAAGCGAGTACCTTGCTGCAACACTATCAGAATGAAAAGGAAGGCGCCGACCGCATCGAGAATCTGGAGCAGATGGTCAGCGCGGCCAGCCAGTTCATTTCCGAGGAAGGTTTTGGACAGGGCGCACCGGCCCACCTGGGCCCAGCAGCCCAGGCGCAGTCGGGCGCGCCCGTCGTCAACCAGGATGGCATCGAGATACTCGACGCGGACGCGCCGCTGCCGGCCGTGATGTCGCCGCTCTCCGCCTTCCTCTCGCACGCGTCGCTGGAAGCGGGCGACAACCAGGCGCAGGCGGGCCAGGATGCGCTGCAGATGATGACGGTACATTCGGCCAAGGGCCTGGAATTCGACAATGTGTTCATTACGGGCCTGGAAGAGGGCCTGTTCCCGCACGAAAGCAGTTCGAAGGAAGACAACGGCGTGGAAGAGGAACGCCGGCTGATGTACGTGGCCATCACGCGCGCGCGCAAGCGGTTGTACATGAGTTTTTCGCAGACGCGCATGCTGCACGGCCAGACGCGCTACAACATGAAGTCGCGCTTCTTCGACGAGTTGCCGGAAGAGTCCTTGAAATGGCTGTCGCCGAAGGTGCAGGCCAACTGGTTCGGCAACCGCAAGTCGGCCTGGGACGAGGCGCCCAAGGTGGCCAGCCTCGGTTCGGACAATGCGATTGCGCAAAAGATCGCGCAAAAAGCCACGGGCGGCGGCTGGCGCATCGGCGAATCGGTGGCGCACGCCAAGTTCGGCGAAGGCGTGATCGTCAATATCGAAGGCGGCGGCGGCAATGCGCGCGCGCAGATCAACTTCGGACAGCACGGCATGAAGGTGCTGGACCTGGGAATTGCCAAGCTGGAACGTCTGGGACGGTGATGTGGTACGCGGGATGGCTGACGATGGCGTCGGATTACGCCTTCGGCTAATCCGACCTACGCCAGGAACGGTGATCTGGTCTGGCGCGTAGGTCGGATTAGCGTAGCGTCATCCGACAACATTGTTGGCCTCGCAGCGTCGGATTACGCGGCGTGCCGCCGCTAATCCGACCTACGTTGTGGCATTGCAAGGCATTCGAGAGCGTGTAGGTCGGATTAGCGCAGCGTAATCCGACATCATTGTTGGCGTTGCAAGGCATTCGATATATAAAAAAGGGGCAGCCTGCGCAGGCTGCCCCTTTTTACATCTGGCCGGTGATCACTCTCCGGTCTTGTCCAGCGACACCGTCTTGCTCTCATCGACGGGCAGGCCGAAGATTTGCCGGTAGGCGGCGTAGAACGAGCAATGCATGATGATGGTGAGTATCATCGACAGGGGCATCATCAGCTGCATCATCAGCGGCGTGCGGCCAAAGATGACGGCCAGTAACTGGCTGGTGACGACGCTGATGGCGAACCAGGTGGCGGCGAAGACGATGAAGGCCGACAACGAACGCCAGACGGCGAAAAAGCTGAAGAACAGCGCCTTGCCCAGGCCGGTTTGGCGCCAGTAGATCAGCGGCGCGGCAAAGCAGAAGGCCATGGCGGCGGGCACGTACAGCACGATGGCCAGCAGGATGCCCAGGCCCAGGCGCGAGTCGGGGATGGCGGCGCGTGCCGCTTCTTCCGTCAGTTGCCCCGTGACCAGTTTCCACAGCAAGCCGTCGTCCACCAGGGTCGAGGCGCCGATGGCAACGATGGCCATCAGGATGTACAGCACGCCCAGGCCGAACAGGGAAGGAAACGCGGGTTTGCGGAAGCCCGAAATCAACAGGCTGGGCAGGACGCGCTTGCCCTGGTCGATATTCAGGCAACCTTGCACGAAGGCCACGGAAAACACGGGCACCAGGATGACGGGCAGCAATTGGCCCAGCACGGGCACGATGCTGACGGCCAGCATGCAGAACATATAGCCGAGAAACAGCATCGACATGCCGCCAGGTTGCTTGCGAAACAGGGCGAATCCCTGTTTCACCCATTGCCAACCTGTACTTGCAGGTAATTTTTCCATGTTTAAAACAGTTCCGGAGCAGGTGTGGCGATACGTTCGCGCAGAATGCGTTCGAAATGCGTGGGATCGTGCGGTGTCAGCATTTCCGCTTCGCGCGGCTGGTAATAATCGTACAGGCGCGACAGCCAGAAACGCAGCGCGGCGGCGCGCAGCATCGGTTGCCATGCCGTTTGTTCTTCGTGCGTAAACGGGCGCACGGCCTGGTAGGCGTCGAGCAGGGCGCGCACGCGCACCTTGTCGAGCACGCCCGTGGCCAGGTCCACGCACCAGTCGTTGACGGTGACGGCCACGTCGAACAGCCAGGTGTCGCAGCCGGCAAAGTAAAAGTCGAAAAAGCCCGTCAGGCGCTCGCCGTCAAACATGACGTTGTTGCGGAACAAGTCGGCATGCACGGGACCGCGCGGGATGGCTTTATACGTATCGCAGGCAGCAAAGGCGTCCTGGAAGTGGATTTCCGCGCGCAGCAGGTGCGCCCTGGCATCGTCGAGATGGTGCAAGACCAGCGGCGTGGTGGCGTTCCACCAGTCCAGGCCCCGCAGATTCGGCTGCTGCAGGGGGAAGTCCTGCGCCGCCAGGTGCATCTTCGCCAGCATGGCGCCCACGGCGGCGCAATGCACGGCTTGCGGCGCCATCTGCGAGCTGCCGTCGAGTTTGCTGACGATGGCGGCCGGCTTGCCTTGCAGGGCCGTCACCAGTTCGCCATCGGCATTGGCGATCGGCGCGGGCACCAGCACGCCCCGGTCCGCCAGGTGGCGCATCAGTTGCAGATAGAACGGCAATTGCGCGAAGCTGAGGTTTTCAAAGATCGTCAGCACAAACTCGCCGCGCTCCGTGCTCAGGAAGAAATTGCTGTTTTCGATGCCGGAGGCGATGCCCTTGAGCGCCAGAGGTTTGCCGAGTGGAAACTGCGTGATCCACTGGCCGATATCGTCCAGGTGTAGCGCGGTAAAAACTGCCATGGGAAAGAGAGGAATGGTCTAAAAGGTCAAAAAAAGCCGACTGCCCCCGCGCATGGCCGGGGCAGGGCAGAAGAGAGTGGCTGCTTACTTCGCTGGTGCGGGCGGTGCTGGCGCGTCCGCTGCCTCTTCATCGCGTTGTTTCTGTTTTTTCTTGCCCAGATCAAATTCCAGCACTTTCCATTGCGGGCCGCGCAGGGCGTTGCCGTTGGCCTGGTCGGCGCCGGCGGCCGGCTTCATGTAATAGGTGCTGCCGCCGCTGGTGACTTTCACTTCGCTGGTGACGCCCGCTTCGCGTTTTTCGGTAATCTGCTGCTTGGCGGCGGCCGGCGCCACGGTGATGGGGGCTTCGCCCATTTCCTCGATACGTTCCAGTTGTGGCGGCGCATCGCTCGGTTTGGCCGGCGTCTGGGCGCTGGCAATGGCTGAACATGCCAGCAGGGGCAGGGCGAGGAATGTCCAGAGTGTCGATGTACGCATCATGATGGGTTCGCTTCCATGTGTGGGGCTGCAGCGCGTGCAGTGGTGTAATGCCGTCAATTTATCTATAAGGCATTGTAACAAACTGATAGGCAATGCTGTTTAAATGAACGGAAATGGCTGGCAGCGGCGGCACGCATGCCAGTTCGGGGCCGCCAGGGTGGCAAAAACGCCAGGAACGGCACGTATTGCGGCCGGTGGCGCGGCCCTAAACTCTGCGATAATTGGACGATATTCCACCCGCCCGCCGCTGTACTTCCTGGGCGGGCGCGCTCACCTTATTTTATTGGCATTATGCAAAACACCCTGCTGTTAGTCGACGGTTCCAGTTACCTCTATCGTGCCTTCCATGCGCTGCCCGACCTGCGCAGCCCGGACGGTTACCCCACGGGCGCCATGCATGGCATGGTCAACATGCTGCGCCGCCTGCGCGCCGATTACCCGGCCGCCTACATCGCCTGCGTGTTCGATGCCAAGGGTAAAACTTTCCGCGATGACATGTATCCCGAGTACAAGGCCACGCGCGCCTCGATGCCGGACGACCTGCGGCTGCAGATCGAACCGATCCACGAAGCCGTGCGCGCCATGGGCTGGCCGATTCTGATGGTCGACGGCGTCGAAGCGGACGATGTGATCGGCACCCTGGCCGTGCAGGCGGCCGCCGCCGGCATGAACGTGGTGGTGTCCACGGGCGACAAGGATCTGGCACAGCTGGTCAACAGCCAGGTGATGCTGATCAATACCATGAGCAATGAAAAGCTCGACGAAGCGGCCGTGCTGGCCAAGTTCGGCGTGCCGCCCAACCGCATCATCGATTATCTGTCGCTGATCGGCGATACGGTCGACAACGTGCCGGGCGTGTCGAAATGCGGGCCGAAAACGGCCGTCAAGTGGCTGACCCTGTACGACAGCCTGGAAGGCGTGATGGAAAACGCGGCCAAGGTGGGCGGCGCCGTCGGTGAAAACCTGCGCACGGCCCTGCCATGGCTGCCGCAGGCGCGCGCCTTGATCACCGTCAAGACCGATTGCGATCTGTCCGGCCATATGACGACGATCGCCGATTCGCTGGTGGCGAAACACGAAGACAAGGAAGCGCTGCTGGCCTTCTTCAACCGCTACGGCTTCAAGGCCCTGCTGCGCGAACTGGGCGCCACGCCGCCGCCGATGTCGCCCGTCGGAGCGCCGCCTGCCGCCGGCGTTTCCGTCGTCAACACGACGGGCGACATGTTCGCCGATGCCGCGCCAGCGGTGGAAGCCGAGTATGAAACCGTGCTGACGGATGCCCAGCTCGACAAATGGATCGCGCTGATCGATGCGGCTGCCCTGACGGCCGTCGACACGGAAACCACCTCGCTGGAACCGATGACGGCGCAAATGGTCGGCATTTCCCTCTCCGTGGCCGAGCACGCCGCCTGTTACATCCCGCTGGCCCACGACTACGCGGGCGCGCCGGAACAGTTGACGCGCGAACACGTGCTGGCGAAACTGCGCCCGTGGCTCGAAGATGAAACCAAGCCCAAGCTGGGGCAGAACCTGAAATATGACAGCCACATCTTCGCCAACCATGGCGTGACGTTGCGCGGCATCGCCCACGATACCTTGCTCGAATCGTATGTGTTCGAATCGCACAAGAAACACGACATGGACAGCCTGGCCCTGCGCCACCTGAACTACACGACGATCCCGTTCGAGGACGTGTGCGGCAAGGGCGCCAAGCAGATCACGTTCAATCAAGTCGAGGTGGAGCAGGCGGCAAAGTACGCGGCCGAAGATGCCGACGTCACCTTGCGCCTGCACAATGCCATGTGGGGCAATGTGGCGAACGATGAAAAACTCACCTTCATCTATGAAAAGATCGAAATGCCGACGGCCGTGGTCTTGCAAAAGATCGAGCGCAACGGCGTGCTGATCGACGACGAATTGCTCAACATCCAGTCGGCCGAGCTGGCCGTCAAAATCCTGGAGCTGGAAAAGAAGGCGTATGAACTGGCCGAGCAGCCGTTTAATTTAGGCTCGCCCAAGCAGATCGGCGAAATCTTCTTCGAGAAATTGAAGCTGCCGGTGGTCAAGAAAACCCCGACGGGCGCGCCGTCGACGGATGAAGAAGTGCTGCAAAAGCTGGCCGAGGATTATCCGCTGCCGAAAGTGCTGCTCGAATACCGCGGCATGGCCAAGCTGAAGTCGACGTATACCGATAAATTGCCGAAGATGATCAACGTCACGACGGGCCGCGTGCATACGAACTATGCGCAAGCCGTGGCCGTGACGGGGCGGCTGGCGTCGAACGACCCGAATTTGCAGAATATTCCCATCCGCAGCGCGGAAGGCCGCCGCATCCGCGAAGCGTTCATCGCGCCGCCGGGCAGCCACATCGTTTCGGCCGACTATTCGCAGATCGAATTGCGTATCATGGCGCATATCTCGGGCGATGAAGCCATGCTGCGCGCGTTTGCCGACGGCATCGACATTCACCGCGCTACGGCCGCTGAAATCTTTGGCGTGCCGGCCGCGGAAGTGCAGAGCGAGCAGCGCCGCTACGCCAAGGTCATCAACTTCGGTTTGATCTACGGTATGAGCGCATTCGGCCTGGCCGGTAACCTGGGCGTGGACCGCACGGCCGCGCAAAGCTATATCGACCGTTACTTTGCCCGTTTTTCCGGAGTGAAACAGTACATGGAAGACACGCGCCAGCAAGCCAAGGCGCGCGGCTACGTGGAAACCGTGTTTGGCCGCCGTTTGTGGTTACCGGAAATTAATTCGCCGAACGGCCCGCGCCGCCAGGGCGCGGAACGGGCGGCGATCAACGCGCCGATGCAGGGCACGGCTGCCGACCTCATCAAGCTGGCCATGATCGCCGTGCAAGGCTGGCTGGAAACGGACGGCTTGCAGACGAAGATGATCATGCAGGTGCACGATGAACTGGTGCTGGAAGTGCCGGACGCGGAACTGGAACTGGTCAAGCGCAAGCTGCCGGAACTGATGGCCGGCGTGGCCGCGCTGAAAGTGCCGCTGACGGCCGAGGTAGGCGTAGGCAGGAACTGGGACGAAGCGCATTGATGCTGCGTCGGCTTACGCGGGGCATGCCCCGCTAAGCCGACCTACATGTTGACTCGAGCAATTACCGTAGCCCGAACACATGTTTACTTGAGCAATGACCGTAGGTCGGCTTAGCGCAGCGTAAGCCGACATTGTTTGTCAACTGGGACGAAGCGCATTGATGTTGCGTCGGCTTACGCGGGGCATGCCCCGCTAAGCCGACCTACATGTTTAATTCAGCAATGACCGTAGGCTGAACACATGTTTACTTGAGCAATGACCGTAGGTCGGCTTAGCGCAGCGTAAGCCGACATTGTTTGTCAACACACCCTTCAGGAGTAACGCATGAGCGACATGATCACCGATTGTGAAAGTTTGCTGGGCCAGAGCAGCGTGTCCGGACCGGACGGCCGGCGCGGTTTCCTGAAGGTGGCGCTGGGCGCGGGCTTTGCCGTGGCCGTGCTGCCCGTGGCGGCGCAAAACGTCATCAAGACGGATTCCGCCGGGCTCGTCACGGGCAGCATGTCGGTGATGGTCGATGGCCAGGCCGTGCCCGTGTATGCGGCCCAGCCGGAAGGCAAGACGGGTTTGCCCGTGGTATTGGTCATTTCGGAAATCTTTGGCGTGCATGAACATATCGCCGATATGGCGCGCCGCTTCGCCAAGCAGGGCTACCTGGCGCTGGCGCCCGACCTGTTCGTGCGCCAGGGCGATCCCACCAAGGTGTCCAGCATCCCGGAATTGATGAAAGGCATCATCGCCAAGACGCCGGATGCGCAAGTGATGGCGGACCTCGATGCGGTTGTTGTGTGGGCGAAACAGAATGGCGGCGACACGAGCCGCCTGGGCATCACGGGCTTTTGCTGGGGCGGCCGCATCACGTGGCTGTACGCGGCGCACAATCCGGCCGTCAAGGCGGGCGTGGCCTGGTATGGCCGCCTCGTGGGCGAAGCGACTGCCTTGCAGCCGAGCAACCCCATCGACATCGCCGCCACCTTGAAAGTGCCCGTGCTGGGCTTGTATGGCGGCAAGGATACGGGCATCACGCAGGAATCGATCGCCAAGATGAAGGAGGCGCTGGCCAAGGGCGGCAACCAGTCGGAATTCGTCGTGTATCCCGATGCGGGCCACGCCTTCAATGCCGATTACCGCCCCAGCTATGTGGCGGCCGATGCGAAAGACGGCTATGCGCGCTGCCTGGCCTGGTTCAAAAAGCATGGCGTTGCCTGAGGTTGCAAGCTGAACGTCGCTAAAAGTGCCTGATTGCCACATTTTTTTCCAGAAGTTGCCGCGAAAGGCGCACCGGGCTGTAAAATGCCCGGTTCGCGTCAATGCAGTACAATTGCATCTTCACTGCGCCACGCTGCCGCCAAGCGCGCACAAGATTGAATAATAAGCAACACTATACAGATCAAGCCAGACGCCAGCATTGCGGGCGCCCGTAGGCCGGCGCCATTTTGAGGTAAGAAAATCATCGATCCCGTCCTTATATCCATTTTGCTCGCGACAACGATCGCGGGCGTCTTCAGCATTACTGCGGCGGCGATCTTTTCGTTTGCATTCCTGTCCAAAGTGGTCGAGCGCATGGTCAGCTTGTCCGTCGGCATCATGTTGTCGACGTCCTTGCTGCATGCCTTGCCCGAAGCGTTCGAATCGCAGGCGGACCCGCGCAGCCTGTTCGCCACCTTGCTGGCGGGCTTGCTGGCCTTTTTCATGCTGGAAAAATTCGCCATCCTGCGCCATTCGCACCACCACGAAGGCGACGGCCACCACCATGCGCACGGCCACGACAAGCACGAGGCGGGCAAGGCCGGCTGGATGATCCTCGTCGGCGACGGCATGCACAACTTTACGGACGGCATCCTGATCGCGGCCGCCTTCCTGGCCGACCCGAAGCTGGGCCTGGTCACGGGCCTGGCCATCATCGCGCATGAAATCCCGCAGGAAATCGGCGATTTTATTGTACTGCTCAACGCCGGCTTCTCGCGCCTGCGCGCGTATGTCTTCAATCTGCTGTGCAGCCTGATGGCGGTGGCCGGCGGCCTGCTCGGCTATTTCACCCTGGACCGCGCCAGCAATCTGATCCCGTACGTGCTCGTGTTCGCCTCGTCCGGCTTCATCTATATCGCCTTGTCCGACCTGATGCCGCAGATGCAGCGCCGCGCCACCTTGCGCGAAACCATCCCGCAAGTGCTGCTGATCGCGCTGGGCGTATGTATCGTGCTGTTCCTGACGCATAAGCGCCACGGCGGTTGATGCACTGATTCGGTGCCGCAGTACCACTTATGCTATATTGCCTTTCTGACTAACTTGCACAGAAAGGAGGAAAATATCATGGAAGAAAACTTGTTGCTCGCCTTGTGGCGCGCACGCTCTTTTAGCGCATTTGCCAGCTCTTGCCCACGTTCTATCGCGCTGCGATAACCTGGCCAGAGCAAAGTTACCCTCCTCTACGAGTCCTTTCCTGGTACTCCGTTGTCGTTAGCGCTCCTGTTAACGCGGATGCTTGCATCCCGAACAAAGACAAGAGCCATGACTACCCTGATTTCTACCCAAGCTTTACAACTGGATACCCACGACGGTTTCCTCTTCAACGAACTCGCCTTTACCTTGCGCCAGGGCGACCGCATCGGCCTGATCGGCCACAATGGCTGCGGCAAATCCACCTTGCTGGGCTTGCTCAGCGGCACACGGGAAGCCACTGCCGGCACCATCCACTATGCCCGTGCCTGCCGCCTGCAGCACGTGGAGCAGCATTTGCCGGCCGAACTTGCCAGCCTGAGCCTGTACGACGCCTTGCTGGCGCCCGTGCTGGAGCAGCCCGAGCTGCATTGGCGTGTCGACAGCCTGCTGGCCGAGTTAGGCTTCGAGCACGAGACGGCGCAAGTGCCCGTGCATTCCCTGTCCGGCGGCCAGCACACGCGCCTGCTGCTGGGGCGCGCCCTGCTGCAGGAGCCGAACGTGCTGCTGCTCGACGAGCCGAGCAATCATCTGGACTTGCCGTCGCTGCTGTGGCTGGAGCAATTCCTGCTGCGCTGGCGCGGCGCCTTCATCCTCGTCTCGCACGACCAGCGCCTGCTCGACAACGTGGCCACGCGCAGCTGGATTTTGCGCGATAGCCGCCTCTACGATTTCGACTTGCCGTGCGGCCCCGCGCTGGCGGCCCTGGCCGAAGCCGATCTTGCCGCTGCCGCCCGCCATGCGGCCGAACAGAAGGAAATCGACCGCCTGTCCGCCAGCAGCGCCCGCCTGGCCCTGTGGGGCCGCACCTACGACAATGAAGACCTGGCGCGCAAGGCCAAGACCATGCAGCGGCGCATCGACAAATTGAAGGATGCGCAATCATTCGTCAGCGATGGCGCACCGTGGCGTTTGAGTTTGCGCGGCAAGCCGCTGGCGGCCGACCAGTTGCTGGCGCTGGACGCCCTGGACGTGCGCGCCGTGCCCGCTTCCCCGCTGTTGTTCCACACCGGTCAGCTGTGGCTGAAACCGGGCGACCGGGTCGCCTTGCTGGGTGCCAACGGCAGCGGCAAGTCGTCCTTGCTGCGCCTGTGCTGGCAAGCGATCCAGGAACAGGAGGAGCGGGCGGACTTGCGCTGGCACCACGCCGCCAACATCGGCTATTACGACCAGTCGCTCAGGCAACTGGCCGATACGGCCGATTTATCCGACGCCCTGTACCCGTTTGCCGTGCAGAACGAAGCGGCGCGCAGCCAGGTGGCGCGCAAGCAAGCGTTGATCTCGGCCGGTTTCCCGTATGCGCGCCATGGCCAGACGGTGGCGACCCTGAGCGGCGGCGAGCGGGCGCGGCTGTTGTTCCTGGGGCTGTCCCTGGCCAGCTATCATTTATTGTTGCTCGATGAACCCAGCAACCACCTGGACATGCAGGGTAAGGCGGAGCTGGGGCAAGCCTTGCGCGGCTTTGAAGGAGCTTGTTTGCTGGTGTCGCACGACCGCGACCTGATCGAAACGGCCTGCAACCGTTTTTGGGTGGTGGCCGACGGCCGGCTGGAAGAGTGGCCGGACGCCGGCAGCGCGTATGCACGCCTGAGTGCCGAGGATGGACAGGCGCCGTTGCCGGTGCCGCGCGTGGAAAGCGCACCGCTTGTGCCAGGGCAAACTGATGTGGATCAACAGCTGGAGCGCTTGTGCGAACTGGAGCAATTGCTGGCGGAAGACCTGGAGAGAAAACCGCGCCACCAGAAGCCGGCCAGCCAGCAGGCGTGGCAGGCGGAACTGGCGCAGTTGAATCAATCGCTGGGGATAAGTTCATAGTTATCCACGGGTAAAAAAATGGCGGACCATCTGGTCCGCCATTTTTTAATTGCCCGTCGCCACCGGCCGCGCCGGATCGGCGCACCATTCGCTCCACGAGCCCGGATACAGGGCCGCGCCAGGTAAACCGGCCACTTCCAGGGCCAGCAGGTTGTGGCACGCCGTCACGCCGGAGCCGCACTGCATGACGGCCGCTTGCGGTGCGTCAAACAGGGCGCTGAAATCGCGCCGCAGTGCTTCCGCGCTTTTAAAGCGGCCGTCCGCCTGCAGGTTATCCTTGAAGAAACGGTTTTTCGCGCCCGGGATGTGGCCGCCCACGGGGTCGATGGTTTCGTTTTCGCCCCGGTAGCGGTCGGGGGCGCGCGCATCGATCACCGTCAAGGCTTGCGTTTCCAGGTTGGCGATGACGTCCTGCACGCTGACCGTGCGCGTCAGGCTGGCCTTTTCCGTCAGCTTGCCGGCAGGGCGTGGCGCCACGGGCGTGACCAGCGGCAAGCCCTGTGCCTGCCAGGCGGCCAGGCCGCCGTCGAGCACGGCCACATTCGGATGGCCGACCCAGCGCAGCAGCCACCACAAACGGGCGGCGAACATGCCGCCCTGGCCATCGTACGCCACCACTTGCGTGTCGTCATTGATACCCCAGCCGCGCAGGGTGGCCAGCAGGGCGTTGCGGTCGGGCAAGGGATGCCGTCCCGTAAATTGGGGGCCACGGGCCGTCTTGGGGCCGGACAGGGCCGTGTCGATGTCGGCGAATTGCGCGTTCTGGATATGCCCGGCGGCAAACGCGTCGCTGCCCGCTGCCGGGTTGAGCAAGTCGTGGCGGCAATCGAGGATGACCCAGTGGCTGTCATTCAGGTGGCTGGCCAGTTCGCTGGCCTGGATCAAGGTGGTGTACATCAGGAATGCTCCTTTACACTTCGCTGGCGATGGGATCCGTGCGCGCGATGGCGGCGCCACGGGCCGTGTTGCGGGTATTGTAATAGGTGGCGGCGATGCCCGAGGCGAGGATGATGGCGATGCCCGTCCAGCCGTGCCAGTCGAACAGGTCGCCGAAGATCACCACGCCCCAGAAGCTGGAAAAGACGATGCCTGTGTATTGCAAATTGGCAACCACGAGGGTCTTGCCCAGGCGATAGGAGCGCGTCATGGCCATCTGCGCCATGGTGGCGCACAAGCCGATGGCGGCCAGCAAGCCGATGCCGTAGGCGCTCGTGTGCATGTGCCAGACGACGGGGCCGCCGCCGGCGCTGGCCACGTGGCCGATCACGCCGGCCAGGAAATTGACGACCGAGAAATAGAACACGACCCGGTATTCGGGCTCGCCCAGCAAGCCCAGTTTGCGCACCTGCAAGTAGGCGAGGGCCGACAGCATGCCGGAAATCAATGCCGTGATGGCGCCGGCCAGCTGGTCCGTCTCGAACACCGGTTGCAGCAGCAACGTCACGCCGACAAAGCTCATGGCAATGGCCGCCACCAGCGGCCACTCGACCTGTTGCATGCCTTTCCACCAGCCGCCAGCCAGCAGGATGACGGCGATCCAGATGGGCGCCATGTAATTGAGGGTCATGGCCGTGGCAAGCGGCAGGATGGCGATGGCATAAAACCACAGCCACAGGGCGATCACGCCCACCACGCCGCGCCACAGATGCTGGCCCGGCATCGTGGTTTTAAAGCTGCCGCCCTGGTACAGAATCGTGCAGCTCATGACGAGCATGCCGATGATGCCGCGGTACATGACGATTTCGGACGTCGAATACAGATCCGACGCCAGTTTCACGCACACGCCCATGATGGCGAACATAAAGCTGGCAAACAGCATCCAAAGTGACTGCATGAGTAATCCTGACGATGAAAATGAAAAAGGCCGCGCAATGCGGCCCCTTGAGGAATTACAGTTCGATATTGCTGCGGTACCACTCGTGGAAATGCTGCATGCCGTCTTCCATGGGCGATTGGTAAGGGCCCACTTCGTTCACGCCGCGCGCAATCAGGACCTTGCGGCCCGCATCCATGCGCTGGGCGATTTCATCGTCCTCGACACAGGTTTCCATGTAGGCAGCCCGTTCCGCTTCGACGAAGTCGCGCTCGAACAGTACGATTTCTTCCGGGTAATAGAACTCTACCACGTTGCGCGTTTTTTGCGGGCCGTCGGGCCACAGGGTCGAGACGACCAGCACGTGCGGATACCATTCGACCATGATGTTCGGATACAAGGTCAGCCAGATGGCACCATACGGCGGCGCTTCGCCGCCGCGGAATTGCAGCACCTGCTCCTGCCATTTCTTGTAGGCAGGCGAGCCGGCCTGCTGCAGGCCGCGGTGCACGCCCACCGTCTGCACGCTGTAATCCTTGCCGAATTCCCAGCGCAGGTCGTCGCAGCTGACGAAGCTGCCCAGGCCCGGGTGGAACGGTTCGACGTGATAATCCTCGAGGTAGACTTCGATGAAGGTCTTCCAGTTGTAGTCGCACTCGTGGATTTCCACGTGGTCGAACATGTAGCCGGAAAAATCGAGGTCTTTCGAGACGGACAAATCTTTCAATTTTTCCATCACGTTGTAGCCATTTTGCTCGAACAGCAAGCCATTCCAGCTTTGCAGCGGCGTTTTCGACAGGTTCAGGCACGGCGTCTCGGGGAAATGCGGCGCGCCGATCAATTCACCCTTGAGGTCGTAGGTCCAGCGGTGCAGCGGGCAGACGATGTTATTTGCGTTGCCGCGGCCATTGAACATCAGCGCCTGCCGGTGGCGGCACACGTTGGACAGCACTTCGATGCCATTGGCGTTGCGCACGAGCATGCGCCCTTCGTTCTCAGACGCCAGGGTCGCAAAATCGCCGGTTTCCGGCACCATCAGCTCGTGCCCGACATAGCGCGGGCCGGCTTGGAACAATTGCTGCATTTCACGCTGCAACAGCGTTTCGTCAAAATAGACGTGGACCGGAAGTTGCGCGTTTGAACGCGCCAGCTTGGCGTGAGTAGCCAGATCGGACATCCCAACCCCCATAAATGTACAACGGTCAGCAGTGCCCCAGGCCATTCCCTGGGCAACCGCTACAGAGAGAAAGAATCCGCAAAGACCTGAATTCAAATTTGTTGAAACGGTATTTCGGACAGAACCGGCGATTATAGCGCGTATCGGCCTCGGCATTATCAAACCCGCCCGGTAAATGCACTACTTTAATGAGAAACATTGTCATTTGGCGTGCAATTTCCGGTAGCAAGGGGCGATTCGGCTAAAATCCACTGACAAGCTGGCAACGCTATTGACTTTGAGCGCGCCGATTGCGCTTAAGTTTTCACTTAATAGTGTGGTTTGTTCTAAAATAACGCTTCTATACTGGCCGGGAGTCCCCGGCGTCTCCCTACAAGCCCCTCGTGCCACGAAGAGATCTGAGTCTATGTCGAAGAAATTAACTGCCGCTGCCGCAGCGCCGGCCTCGTTTGAAGAGGCGATGGCGGAACTGGCGCAGCTGGTAACGCAAATGGAAGCGGGCCAGTTGCCGCTGGAAGCATCGGTCGCGGCGTACCAGCGCGGCTCGGAACTGGTCAAGTATTGCGCTACCCAGCTCGACAGTGTCGAAGCGCAGGTGAAAGTACTGGAAGGCGACATGTTGAAACCGTTCGTGGATGCCGGCGAGGCCGCCCAATGATGGCCAATGTGCAACAAGACAGCGTGACCTTCGGCGACTGGATGCAAGCGACCCAGTCCGGCGTGGAAGGCCGGCTCGACCAATTCCTGCCGGCGGCAGACGTCGTGCCGCACAAGCTGCACGCGGCCATGCGCTACGCGCTGCTGGGCGGTGGCAAGCGCGTGCGCCCGCTGCTGGTGATGGCGGCCGGCGAACTGTTTGACGCCGATCAAGACACGCTCGCGCGCGCAGCTTGCGCGCTGGAAATGATTCACGTGTATTCGCTCGTGCATGACGACATGCCGTGCATGGATGACGATGCCTTGCGCCGTGGCAAGCCCACCGTGCACATCGCCTATGATGAAGCGACGGCCCTGCTGGTCGGCGACGCGCTGCAATCGCAGGCCTTCATGCTGCTGGCCGACGGCGCGGCGATTCTTCCCGCGCGGCAGATGGCGATGATCCGGCTGCTGGCGCACGCTTCCGGTTCCGCAGGCATGTGCGGCGGCCAGGCGATCGACCTCGACAGCGTCGGCCTGGCCTTGACCTTGCCGCAGCTGGAACAGATGCATCAACTGAAAACGGGCGCCTTGCTGCGCGCAGCCGTGATCCTCGGCGCGCTGGCGGGCAAGGATTTGACGGCGGACGAGATGTCGGCGCTGAACGCGTATGCGCGCGCCGTCGGGCTGGCGTTCCAGGTGGTCGACGACGTGCTCGACGCGACGGCCGATTCGGCCACCCTGGGCAAGACGGCGGGCAAGGATGCTGCCGCCAACAAGCCTACCTACGTATCGATACTGGGGCTGGAACCATCGCGGGCCCTGGCAGAACAATTGCGGTGCGACGCCCATGCGGCGCTGGCGCCATTCGGGGACAAGGCACGCCGTTTGCGCGAGCTGGCGGACCTGGTCGTGCAGCGGAAGGCATAAATGAAACTGTTAGAAACCATCAATGAACCAGCGCAAGTGCGCAAGCTGGCCCGCTCGCAACTGGTGCCGCTGGCGCAGGAATTGCGCAGCTTCCTGCTCGATTCCGTTTCCAAGACGGGCGGCCATCTGTCGTCCAATCTGGGCACGGTCGAGCTGACCGTCGCGCTGCACTACGTCTTCAACACGCCGCACGACCGCATCGTCTGGGACGTGGGCCACCAGACCTATTCGCACAAGATCCTGACGGGCCGCCGCGAGCGCATGCACACCTTGCGCCAGAAAGACGGCATTTCCGGCTTCCCGAAACGCGACGAGAGCGAATACGACACCTTCGGCACGGCGCACTCGTCGACGTCGATCTCGGCCGCGCTGGGCATGGCCCAGGCCGCCAAGATCAAGGGCGATCCGCTGCATGCGATCGCCGTGATCGGCGACGGCTCGATGACGGCCGGCATGGCCTTCGAGGCGATGAACAATGCGGGCGTGCAGGAAGACGTCAACCTGCTGGTGATCCTGAACGACAACGACATGTCGATCTCGCCGCCCGTGGGCGCCCTGAACCGCCACCTGGCGCGATTGATGTCGGGCCAGTTCTATGCGGCGGCGAAAAATGTCGGCAAGTCCGTTTTGCCCGGCCCCGTGCTGGAACTGGCGAAGCGCTTCGAAGAGCACGCCAAGGGCATGGTCGTGCCCGCCACCATGTTCGAGGAATTCGGTTTCAATTACATCGGCCCCATCGACGGCCACGACCTCGATTCGCTGATCCCGACCTTGCAAAACATCAAGCAATTGAAGGGCCCGCAATTCCTGCACGTGGTGACCAAGAAGGGGCAGGGCTACAAGCTGGCCGAAGCGGAACCGATCCTGTACCACGGCACGCCGAAGTTCAATCCCTTGGAAGGCATCAAGCCGGCCACGGCACCGGGCAAGATGACGTACACGGAAGTGTTCGGCAACTGGCTGTGCGACATGGCGGCGCACGACAAGCGCCTGGTGGGCATCACGCCGGCCATGCGCGAAGGCTCGGGCATGGTCAAGTTCGAACAGCAATTCCCGAACCGCTATTTCGACGTCGGTATCGCCGAGCAGCATTCCGTGACGTTTGGCGCCGGCCTGGCCTGCGAAGGCTTGAAACCCGTCGTGGCCATTTACTCGACCTTTTTGCAGCGCGCCTACGACCAGCTGATCCACGACGTGGCCCTGCAAAACCTGGACGTGACGTTCGCGCTGGACCGTGCCGGCCTGGTGGGCGCCGACGGCGCCACGCACGCGGGCAATTACGACATGGCGTTCCTGCGCTGCATCCCGAACATGGTCGTCATGGCTGCGTCCGATGAAAACGAATGCCGCCAAATGCTGACGACGGGCTACCATTATCCGGGCCCCGCCGCCATCCGCTATCCGCGCGGCGCCGGTGCCGGCGTGGCCATCGTGCCGGAACTGACCAGCATCGAGATCGGCAAGGGCGAGATCAAGCGTCACGGCAAGCGCATCGCCATCCTGGCCTTCGGTTCGATGGTGGCGCCGAGCGTGGCGGCCGGTGACAAGCTCGACGCGACGGTGGCCAACATGCGCTTCGTCAAGCCGCTCGACGTGGCACTGGTGAAGCAGCTTGCTGCCGAGCATGATTACCTGGTGACGGTGGAAGAGGGCTGCATCATGGGCGGCGCCGGTTCGGCCGTGGCCGAAGCGCTGGCGGCGGAAGGCATCGTCAAGCCTATCCTGATGCTGGGCTTGCCCGACACCTTCATCGACCATGGCGACCCCGTGCAACTGCTGAAAAGCGTGGGCCTGGACGCCACCGGCATCGCCGCGTCGATCGAGCAGCGTTTTGGCGGCTCCCAGCCGCGCCTGGCTGTCGTCAGCTAAGTTGGCTTACAGAATGAAAAGCGGCACTGCGGTGCCGCTTTTTTTGCGCCTGCGGGGTTTTTACGCTGCACTGCAACATTTTTCGTCCGGGAATGCTACGATGACGCTTTGATACCCCTTTCAAAGCCGATCTTGCATTTCAGGAAACTCCACCGCCGTTCGCGCATGCTGGCAAGCCGCTGGCTGACGGGCATGCACGCCTATACCGACACCCTGGCGCAGCGCCGTCCCCTGTGGATGGTCAGCCTGGCCATCGACGAAACGAACTTGTCCGAAGGCTTGCGGGCCGCTTGCGCCTCGAGCGCCATGCTGCTCTTGGGCTTGCTGTTCGACCATCCCGATTTTTCCTGGGCCGCCATCGGCGCCTTCTGGACCTGCCTGGCCGACGCGGCCGGTACGCGGCGCATGCGTTTCGTGTCGATGGTGGGTTTCGGCCTGCTGTCGACCGTGGCCGGCGGCCTGACGGCGCTGGCGGCCGGCCATGGCGTGGTGACGGCGGCCATCGCCGTGCTGCTGTTTTCCTGGGCCGGCGCGCTGGCGCGCATCTGGGGCGCGGCCACGGCGCAGGTGGCCATCCTGGCGGCCACGGCCTGCGTGGTGATGGTCACGCATCCATTGCAATCGATGACGCAGACGGCGCCTTTCCTGGGGCTGTACATGTTCGGCTGCCTGTTCGCCACCGTGCTCAGTTTTACGGTCTGGCGCATCCATCCGTTCGGCCCGAGCCGGCGCGCCATCCGCGCCGCGTATTCGCGCCTGGCCGGCATCGCGCGCGACAATGCGCGCTTCCTGGAACAGGGCCCCGCATTGCCGGACGCGGCCGCGCATGGCGCCAGCTACCGTTCGCAGGCGCGCGCCGCGCTGGAAGCGGCACGGGTGGCGCTGGCCGCCGTGCCGCCCGCGCGCGCGGGCCGCAGCGCCCTGTACGACAATCTGCTGCTGGCACTCAGCGACGCCGAGCGCATCTTCGCCTATCTGATCGCCGTCACGCATACGTGCGAGCGCGAGCAGCACCGGCTGCGCCAGGACCCGCGCGCGCGGCGCAGTCTGGAAGTGATGGCCGTGCTGCTGCGCCGCCTGGGGCAAGCCGTGCAGCGCCAGCCGGAAACGCCACCCCTGGAATTGCAGCGCCGCCTGGCCGGTTGCGGACGGCGCCTGGAAGCGGCGCTGGGCGCCTTGCTGCCCTTGCGCCTGAACGTGGAATTCATGGAGCTGGGCTTGCCGCGCGCGACGCAGCTGCCGTGGCGCGAGGCGGCCTTCCTGGCGCTGGGGCAGGCGTGGCAAACGGCGAAAGTCAACGCCACGCCGCAGTCGCTGAGCTGGCGCCACGCGGCGCGCGTGTCGCTGGCGACGACGGCCGGCTTCCTGCTGGTCGAGGCGCTGCATATTCCGTTCGGCTACTGGGCCACCATGGCCATCTTATTGATATTGCAGCCGTCGGTGTCCACCACCTGGCCGCGCGGCATCGAACGCGTGGCGGGCAGCGTGCTGGGCGCCGTGCTGGCCGTGCTGATCGGCCTCGTCATCTACACGCCGCTGGGCATCTCGCTGGTGGTGTTTCCCCTGATTGTCGCCACGATGGCCTTGCGCCGCGTCAGCTACAGCCTGCACGTGCTGTTCATGACGCCCGCCTTCGTGCTGGTGGCCGACTATGCGGCGCCGGCCAGCGAGATGGTGTATGCGATGAGCCGCCTGGGCAACAACGTGCTCGGCTGCGTGTTGGCCCTGCTGGCCACGTTCTTCCTGTGGCCGGACCGCGAGGCGGACGACCTGGATCAGCGCCTGGCGAAAGCCGTGTCGGCCAACCTGAAATACCTGCTGGCCGTGCTGGCGGCCGGTGGCAAATGGGATAGCGCCATCGCGCGCCTGCGCCGCGAGGCGGGGTTGGCCAGCAATAACGCGGAACAGGTCTTGCAGCGCTTGCGCATCGAGCGCCGCCTGGACCGCAGCAGCGGCGTGGGCCTGGCGGCGCTGCGCACCTTGCCGCTGCTGCGCCGCGTGGCGGGCAGCACGGCGCGCATCAGTCTGAGCCCGCAGGCCGAGCCGGCGCCGCCCGAATTGCAACGCTGGATCGCCGAGGTCAGCGGGGAAATCGATGCGCTGCTGCGCGGTGACGCCGATGCCGGCGCGCCTGGTCCCTGCGTTGCGGAGGGCTTGACGGCCCTGCAAGCCGACGCGGTGGCCCAGGTGCAGCTGCTGCGGGGATTATTGCGCGAACACATGCATGCGCAGCCCGTGAGCCTGCCTGTACCGGCCTGAATATAGCCGCCGGCCGGCTGCGCCCGCAACCGGCCTCTCCTGCTTGCGGCGCCGATATTGTATAGACGTTTGACGCCTCCCAATCTCTCCAAATTCCACATTCCATGCGCTTTGCCCGTATATTTTCCAAACTGGAAATTTATCGAAATGAAACGTTGACTCTAAAATAAGTGCGGTCTATATTCGTTTTCGTAGCAAGCAAAGATGACATTTCTTACGACTGGTCTGCCGCGATTGCCTGAGGCAATCGCTCACATGGAGAGTAGTAAATGAAAAAGATTGCAGCATTTATTTTCACCCTGGGATTGAGCGCTTCCTATGCCATGGCTTCCGATATCGGCTGCTCTACCTGCGAGGAGGAGCTGCGGGAATGCACGATGCAAAATGGCGACAGATCCCCATTTTGCATCGGCAGTTACAAAGCCTGCCTGAGGGTCTGCGACATCGGCTCCTGATCTCCGTGCATTGCCAGGCGGCGGGCAAGCGCATGCTGCGCCGGCCGCCCTCGATCATCTACGTCTCTGATACCTATGATGCAGAAAAAAATGAAAACCATCGTCATGTATGGCCTGATCCTCGCTGCCGGTCTGGGCAGCGGTTATGGCCTGTCCTTGTTGCCGGGCTTGTTCAAGTCGAATTACACCGAGGGCAATTACGCGGCGTATTTCCCGAATGCCCAGGCGAAAGTGGTCTTGTACGGCACGGACTGGTGCGGCTACTGCGCCAAGACGCGCGCGTACTTCAAGGAAAACAAGATCGAATTCGTCGATCTCGATATCGAGAAATCCCCGGAAGCGAAAAAAGCCCATGCGGAACTTGGCGGCGGCGGCGTGCCTGTTGTGCTGATCGGCAACCGCAAGATTCAGGGTTTTAATGCGGGCGCGCTGGAAGCGGCGCTGAAGAAAATCTGACGTTCCCACTTGTTAACTTGAAAGGCTGACCATGTTCAAAAAGATTGCCGCTTTCCTGTTTGCCGCCGGCGCCGCCCTGTCTTTCAGTGTCCAGGCTGGCGGCCCTGACTGCCCCTTTGTCTGCGAGCGCAACTTGCTCGATTGCGTGGAATTCGGCCAGCCGGCCTGCATGGAAAATTATCAGGCTTGCCAGAAGGAATGCCTGCGCCCGCCGCATAACTGACGCGCGGAAGCACTTATGGATGACGCGTAAGGGACGGCGCGCCATGGATGTTGCTCATCGTCTCACAATTCAACAGGAGTGCTTATGTTCAAAAAACTGGGTTTCTTTTTGTTTGCCATGGGCGTCAGCGCCTCGTATGCGATCGCCGGCGGCGGCGAGCCGGAATGCTATGCGCAGTGTGACGACGATCTGGTGCAGTGCATGACCGACCATCCGACGGCGCCAGGCGCGTGCACCAAGATTCACCGGATGTGCATGAAAAGCTGCGATCCGATCTTGCCATAGATCATGATTGCCGGCTAACCAGTCAGTACGCTGGGCAGGCCGGCTGCGTCACTTCATCCATCCTGCCGTCCCTCATTTCCACAAAGGAGTACTTATGTTCAAAAAACTGGGTTTCTTTTTGTTTGCCATGGGCGTCAGCGCCTCGTATGCGATGGCCAGCAGTACCGCCGACATTTCGGAATGCCAGGCCGAGTGTTATATGGCGCTCGACGCCTGTGTCATGGAGTTCAGTGTGCCTTCATGCGTGCGTGTCAATAAGGCGTGTCTGCAGGCCTGCGGCTAGCAAGCGCCTGTCAGCTTGATGCAACACGGCGATGCCTGTCAAACTGCATCGCCGTTTTTTATTTAGCCCCGCGTGCGGTCATGCCGCCACAGCACGTCGCTGCCGCCGGCAAAGCGGTTGAGCACGCGCGACAGCACGAACAGCAGGTCCGACAATCGGTTCACGTACTGGCGCGGATGTTCGTGCAGGGGCTCCGCATTGGCCAGGGCGACGATGCTGCGCTCGGCGCGGCGGCAGACGGTGCGGCACACGTGCGCGAGCGAGGCGGCGCGTGAGCCGGCCGGGAGGATGAATTCGGAGAGGGCCGGCAAGTCCGCATTGTATTTCGCCAGCAGGTCGTCGAGGCGCAGCACGTGCTCTTCCTTGATCAGCTGGTAGCCGGGGATGCAGATTTCTCCGCCCAGGTCGAACAAATCGTGCTGGATGGCCACCAGTTCGTCGCGCAAGGCGTCGGGCATGGCTTCGCACAGCAGCAAGCCGATGTTGGAATTGAGTTCATCCACGTCGCCCATGGCGTGGATGCGCGCGCTGTCCTTGCTGGTGCGGCTGCCGTCGCCCAGGCCGGTGCTGCCATTGTCGCCCGTGCGCGTGGCGATTTTCGAAAGTCGGTTGCCCATGATGCTGATCCTGTAAAGAAGAATGGGGGCAGCATACGACACTGTGCGCCGCCCGGCGCCGGATTTGCAGGCAAATCGGACAAAAAATGCGGTGCGCGCCACTTTTGTGCTTACAATCGTTGCACGTCCATGCCTCTTGCCATCCATCTTATGCTCAATGCCGCCCCTGAACCCGGATTGACCGCCGCGCGCCAGCAAGCCGTCGTCGCGGCCCTGCTGGCCGTGCTGCCGGCCCGCTGCGTGCTGTCCGACGCTGAAGACACGCGCCCGTATGAATGCGACGGCCTGGCCGCCTACCGCCAGCTGCCGATGGTGGTGACCCTGCCCGACACGGAAGAACAGGTCATCGCCATCCTCGGCGTCTGCCGCGAACTTGGCGTGCCGATCGTGCCGCGCGGCGCCGGCACGGGCTTGTCGGGCGGCGCCTTGCCCATCGCCGACGGCGTGGTGCTGTCGACGGCGCGTTTGAACCGTATCGTGCGCCTCGACGCTTATGCGCGTACGGCCGTGGTGCAGCCGGGCGTGCGCAACCTGGCCATTTCCGAAGCGGCGGCGCCCCACGCGCTGTACTACGCGCCCGACCCGTCCTCGCAGATCGCCTGCAGCATCGGCGGCAACGTGGCGGAAAACTCGGGCGGCGTGCATTGCCTCAAATACGGCCTGACCGTGCACAATGTGCTGCGCGTGCGCGTCGTCACCATCGACGGCGACGTGCTGGAACTGGGCGGCGAATGCCTCGATTCGCCCGGCCTGGACCTGCTGGCCGTCTTCATCGGTTCCGAAGGCATGCTGGGCATCGTCACGGAAGTGACGGTGAAACTGATACCGAAGCCGGCGACGGCGCGGGTCATCATGGCCTCGTTCGGCGACGTCGTCACGGGCGGCAATGCCGTGGCCAACGTGATCGCCGCCGGCATCATCCCGGCCGGCCTGGAAATGATGGACCAGACCTCGTCGCGCATGGTCGAACCGTTCGTCAAGGCCGGCTACGACACCGACGCGGCGGCCATTTTGCTGTGCGAAGCGGACGGCACGCACGAGGAAGTGGAAGAGGAAATCGCCCGCATGACGGCCGTGCTGGAAGGGGCGGGCGCCAGCGCCATTGCCGTCTCGCAGTCGGAAGCGGAGCGCATGAAATTCTGGTCCGGCCGCAAGAACGCGTTCCCCGCCGCGGGACGCATCTCGCCCGACTACTACTGCATGGACGGCACCATCCCGCGCAAGCGCCTGGCGGAAGTGCTGACGGGCATCGCCGCCATGGAAACGACGCATGGCTTGCGCTGCGCCAACGTGTTCCACGCGGGCGACGGCAATCTGCACCCGCTGATCCTGTTCGACGCCAACAAGCCCGGCGAATTCGAGCGCGCCGAGGCGTTTGGCGCGGACATCCTGGCCCTGTGCGTGGCCGTGGGCGGCACCATCACGGGCGAACATGGCGTGGGCATGGAAAAGATCAATTCCATGTGCGTGCAATTTACGCGCGCCGAACTCGATGCCTTCTTTGCCGTCAAGCGCGCCTTCGATCCCCATGCCTTGCTGAACCCGGACAAGGCGATTCCCACCTTGAACCGCTGCGCCGAATTCGGCAAGATGCATGTGACGGCGGGACGCCTGCCGTTCGCCAACCTGCCCCGTTTTTAATTTTCCGGAGACCCCATTGCAAGCGATAGCGGAACAATTCAGGCAGCAGATTCTGGCGTCCAGCGCGGCGGGCAAGCTCTTGCGCCTGCGCGGCGGCGGCACGAAAGACTGGTATGGCCAGCAGCTCGATGGCGAGGTGCTCGACACGCGCGCGTATGCGGGCATCATCGATTATGAACCGACGGAGCTGGTGATCACGGCCCGCTGCGGCACGCCGCTCGCCGAGATCGAGGCGGCGCTGGCCGCGCGCAACCAGATGCTGGCTTTCGAGCCGCCGCATTTCGGCGCTGGCGCCACGCTGGGCGGCGTCGTCGCCAGCGCCTTGTCCGGGCCGCGCCGGGCCAGCGCGGGCGCCTTGCGTGACTTCGTCCTGGGCGCCGTGCTGATGGATGGCCATGGCGAACGCCTGGCCTTTGGCGGGCAGGTCATGAAAAACGTGGCCGGCTACGATGTCTCGCGCCTGCTGGCGGGGTCCATGGGCACGCTGGGCCTGATCCTGGAAGTGTCGCTGAAGGTGCTGCCCCTGCCGCTGCGCGAAGCGACCTTGCGCGTGGCGTGTGCGGAAATTGCCGCCTTGCGCCTGCTCAATGAATGGGCCGGTCAACCGCTGCCCATTTCAGCCAGCTGCTGGCACGATGGCGTCTTGAGCGTACGCCTGTCCGGCGCCGAGGCGGCCGTCTCGGCGGCGTTGCACGCGCTGGGCGGCGAGGTGCTGGCGCCCGATGACGCGGCCGCCTTCTGGCTGTCCGTGCGCGAGCAGACGCACGCCTTCTTTGCGGGCGCGGGCAGCTTGTGGCGGCTGTCGCTGCCGCCGCACGCCAGCGCCGTGATCGTCAAGGGGCGCCAGTTGATCGAGTGGGGCGGGGCGCAGCGCTGGCTCAAGCTCGACGCCGACGCCGATGCGGCCGGGGCGCTAGACATCCGCCAGGCGGTGGCCGCCGCTGGCGGCCACGCCACCCTGTTCCGCGGCGGCGACAAGGCCGTGGGCGTATTCCATCCGCTGGCGCCGGCCGTTGAAAAAATCCACCAGCGCCTGCGGCAGGCTTTCGACCCGGCCGGCATCTTCAACCCGCACAGAATGTATTGAGCGCGCATGCAAACCAATCTCGCCGATTTCATCAAGAACACGCCGGCAGGCGACGAAGCCGAAGCCATCCTGCGCGCCTGCGTGCACTGCGGCTTTTGCACGGCCACCTGTCCCACCTACCAGCTGCTGGGCGACGAACTCGATGGCCCGCGCGGGCGCATCTACCTGATCAAGCAGGTCTTGGAAGGCGCGCCCGTCACGGCCAAGACGCAGACGCACCTGGACCGCTGCCTGACCTGCCGCAACTGCGAGTCGACCTGTCCCTCGGGCGTGCAGTACGGGCGCCTGGTCGACATCGGCCGTAACGTCGTCGAGCAGCGCGTACAGCGCCCCTTGCGCGAACGCGCGCTGCGCTTCGCCCTGAAGGAAGCCTTGCCGCGCCGCTGGCTGTTTACGCCCGTGTACAAGGCGGGTCAGGCGCTGCGCCCGCTGCTCTCGAAAAGCTTGCAGGACAAATTGCGGCCAGGCGCCGCAGCCGGTGCATGGCCGGTGCGCCGGCACGCGCGCACCATGTTGCTGCTCGACGGCTGCGTGCAGCCGGCCATGTCGCCGAACATCAATGCGGCCACGGCGCGCGTGCTCGACGCGCTGGGCGTGCAATTGATCGTCGCGCCGAAGGCGGGCTGCTGCGGCGCGCTGCGCCATCACCTGAATGACCAGGACGCGGCGCTGGACGACATGCGCCGCAATATCGACGCCTGGTGGCCCTATGTCAACGGCATGGACAGCGCCGAAGCCATCGTCATGACGGCGTCCGGCTGCGGCGCCACGGTGAAGGAATACGGCCATCTGCTGGCGCACGATGCGCAGTATGCGCAGAAGGCGCGGCGCATCGCTGAACTGACGCGCGATCTGTCCGAGATCATGCCGGCCTTTGAGAACGAACTGGCGGTGCTGCTGAAGGGGCGCATAGTGAAAAAGGTGGCGTACCACCCGCCGTGTACCCTGCAGCACGGCCAGCAGATCCGCGGCAAGGTGGAACAGGTGCTGCGCACCGTCGGCGTTGACGTGCACCTGTGCGCGGACAGCCATTTGTGCTGCGGTTCGGCCGGCACGTATTCGATCCTGCAGCCGGCCCTGTCGCAGCAGCTGCGCGACAACAAGGTGGCGAACCTGGAAGCGTGCGAGCCGGAGATGATCGTGTCGGCCAATATCGGCTGCCTGAGCCATTTGCAGTCCGGCACGCAGACGCCCGTGCGGCACTGGATCGAGCTGATCGACTCGGCCTTGACGCCTAAATAGGTATTTCGCTGTACTGCGCGATGCGCCATTGCGGGGCGGGGATGAACGTGTTCGCCCACTCCAGCACGGCGTCGGCCGGCATGGGACGGGCGATGCCGTAGCCTTGCGCCAGGTCGCAGCCGAGCTGGATCAGGCGCGCGCCATGCTCGACGCTTTCCACGCCTTCGGCGATCACCGTCAAGCTGAAGGAACGGGCCAGGCCGATGACGGCGCGCACCAGGTGCAGGTCGTCGCGGTCGTTGAGCATATTGCGCACGAAGCTCTGGTCGATCTTGACGATGTTGGCCGGCAGGCGTTTCAGGTAGGACATCGACGAATAGCCGGTGCCGAAATCGTCGAGCGCGAACGTGATGCCCAGCGCCTGGCAGGCGCGGATGATGCGGCGCACGTCCTCGATGTCGTGCAGGGCCGACGATTCGAGGATTTCCAGTTCCAGCATGCTGGCGCGCACGCCGGGAAATTCGCCGAGGATGGTTTCCAGGCGCGAGACGAAGTCCGGTTGCTGGAAGTGGCGCGCCGCGATGTTCACGCTGACCACCCAGTGCTTGCCGGTCGCGCTCCAGCGCTGCATCTGCCACAGGGCCTGGCGCAGCACCCATTCGCCGATATCGATGATCAAATCCGTCTGTTCCACCAGCGGCAGGAATTGCGCCGGCGCCAGCACGCCGCGGCGTGGATGCTGCCAGCGCAGCAGCGCTTCCATGCCCACCACCGTGCCGGCGCGCATATTCACCTTGGGCTGGTAGTACAGCCGCAGTTCGCCGTTGATCAGGGCGTGGCGCACTTCCGTGCGCTGGTTGTGGTGGGTGCGTACTTCCTCGTCGAGGTTGGTGTCGAAGAAGTGGTACTGGTTGCGCCCCGTCAATTTCGCCTGGTAGACGGCGTGGTCGGCGTGGCGCAGCAGGCTTTCCGTATTCAGGTCCTTGCCCGCGTAGACGGCGATGCCGGCGCTGGCCGTCATGTGCAGCGCCTGCTGGTCGCACTGGTAGGGACGGCTCAGCTCAGTCATCAGTTGCGTGACGTTCTGTTCGATGCTGGCGATGCTGGCCTGGCCGCACAGCAGCATGACGAATTCATCGCCGCCCAGGCGCGCCGCATAGTGGACCTGGCCCGTAAAGCCGTGCAGGCGGCCCGCTACCTGCTTGAGGATTTCATCGCCCGCCTCGGCGCCGTAGCGGTCGTTGATGGCCTGAAAGTGATCGAGGTCGAACAGGCAGACGGCCAGCAGACGCTGGCGTTCGCGCGCCAGGAACAGTTCCTGTTCGAAGCGGGCGGCCAGCGCGGCACGGTTGGGCAGGCCCGTCAGCACATCATTATAGTTTTGCCAGGACAGCTTTTGCAGCGCCTGTTGCATGTGCACGGTTTCATTCAGCTGTTCGCCCAGCTGGCGCTGGCTGGTCTTGAGTGAGGTCAACAGTTCTTCGATATCGCCGGCCATGCCGTTGAACGACTGCGACACGGCTTGCGCCTCGGGCGTGGCGCCGGCTGCCAGGCGCACGGCGAAGTTGCCTTCGCGGAAGCGGTCGGTCGCCTGCACGAAGCGCGCCAGCAGCTTGCGGTGCGTGGCCAGGATCAAGCCCAGCAGCAGGAAGACGAGCACGATATTGATGCTGCTGAGGACGGCTTGGTCGCGTACCCGGTGCCACACTTGCGCCAGGGGCAGGCCGGGCGTGTAGTGCAGGTTCAGGGTGCCGTCGCCGCCGTCCGGCAGCGCCACCGTCAGGCGGCTGCGGATGGCATTGATACCCGCCAGGCGCGCGAACCACGCCGGCACCGTGGCCAGTGTGTCGCCAAGCTTGCTGTCGGCCAGCACCTCGACATGCCCGCCAGCCGTGTCCCAGCGGGCGGAAACGAGGCTGCGGTTCAGCGGCAGGGCGCTGCGCAGTACCTGGCGCACGCTGTCGTGCATCGCGTGACTGTCCGCGTGCACGGCCAGCGGCAGCACGCTATTGGCGAGGAACAGGTCGAGTTGCCGCGCATCGTTCTGGTAGCGCGCATTGGCCAGCGCCGTTTCCGTGCCGAGCAGGGCGTGATAGCGGACGGTGGAAACGGCGAGTATCAGGAAGAAAATAGGAAGAAAGAGGCGGGAATAAATTCCCATCCGCATCCATGAAGATAATATTTTCCCAAAGACTGGCATCGTTTTTTGATCGATATCTGCGAATAATTATGCAAACATTATCACTGAAATTTGCTATTGGAAACACAATATTGATATCAAGCATGAAATAAACACGGATTCATTGATTTGAGCAATTATTGTTTTTAATCAAACCGTCGAATGGCTATTCCTGTAGCAATTGCCGAATGTCGTCCGCCAGGCTGGCCGGTTTGCTGGCCGTCGCGTAGCGGCGAAATACGCTGCCATCCTTGCGCACCAAAAACTTGGTGAAATTCCATTTGATCGACTGCGTGCCCAATATGCCGGGCGCCGCCTGTTTTAATTGCGCAAAGACAGGGTGCGTATGCGGGCCATTCACATCGATCTTGGCAAACAGGGGAAAGGTGACGCCGAAGTTCTTTTCGCAAAAGGCTTTGATTTCCCCATTCGAGCCCGGTTCCTGCTGGCGGAATTGGTTGCAGGGAAAGCCCAGCACGACCAGGCCCTGCTCGTGGAATGCGCGGTACAGCGCTTCGAGCCCCTGGTATTGCGGCGTGAAGCCGCAGGCGCTGGCCGTGTTGACGATCAGCAGTACCTTGCCCTTGTAGCGGGCCAGGTCGATCGGCGTGCCGTCCAGCGCCTCGGCCTGGAAATCGTGGATGCTGGTCATGTCAGAGGAGTCCCAGTTTGGTGGCGCCCGTTTGCGGAGCGGGTTCCGGCGCCGTGGCGCCCTTGAGTTTGATCGCCAGGCGCAGGTCGTTGACGGAGTCCGCATTGCGCAGCGCGTCTTCATGGCTGATGGCGCCCGCTTCGTGCAGGTCGAACAGGGCCTGGTCGAACGTCTGCATGCCATGCTCGCGCGATTTTTTCATCAATTCCTTGATCTCGTGCACCTGACCCTTGAAGATCAGGTCGCTCATCAGCGGCGAATTGAGCAGGATTTCCAGCGCCGCCTTGCGCCCGCCGCCTTCCTTGTTGGGGATCAAACGCTGCGAAATCATGCCCTTCAAATTCAGCGACAGATCCATCAGCAGTTGCTGGCGACGCTCTTCGGGGAAGAAATTGATGATGCGGTCCAGCGCCTGGTTGGCGTTGTTCGCGTGCAGGGTGGCCAGGCACAGATGGCCCGTCTCGGCAAATGCGATGGCGTGGTCCATCGTGTCGCGGTCGCGTATTTCGCCGATCTGGATCACGTCGGGCGCCTGGCGCAAGGTGTTTTTCAGGGCCGTGGCCCAGTCGTCCGTGTCGACGCCCACCTCGCGCTGGGTGACGATGCAGTTGCCGTGCGGATGGATGAATTCCACGGGGTCTTCGATGGTGATGATGTGGCCATGGCTGTGCGCGTTGCGGTGGCCCACCATGGCGGCCAGGGTGGTCGACTTGCCGCAGCCCGTGGCGCCCACCATGATGACGAGGCCCCGCTTGCTCATCACGATGTCTTGCAGGATGGCGGGTAAACCGAGCCCATCGAGCGTGGGGATGGCGGTATTGATCAGTCGCAAGACCATGCCTGCCTGGCCCATCTGCACGAAGGCGGACACGCGGAAACGCCCGAGGCCGTCCGGGCTGATGGCGAAATTGGCTTCGCGGCTCGATTCGAACTCGGCCGCCTGGCGTTCGTTCATGACGGCGCGCACGTAGCCGGCCGCCTGCTGCGCGGCCAGCGCGGCGCCCGCCAGCGGCGTCAGCTTGCCGTCGAGCTTGATGGCGGGCGGAAACCCGGCCGTGATGAACAGGTCGGAGCCGCCCCGTGCGCGCATCTGCGCCAGCAGCGCGTGCATGGCGCCATAGTGTTCGTGCGTCGTCTGCATGGCTTATCCGGGGAAGTTTTCGGGCGATTTGGCGGCCGAGCGGGCAGTTTCCGCCGAGATCGTGCCGCGCCGCACGAGGTCGGACAGGCACTGGTCCAGCGTCTGCATGCCCACGTTGCTGCCCGTCTGGATGGCGGAATACATTTGCGCCACTTTCGCTTCGCGGATCAGGTTGCGCACGGCCGGCGTGGCCAGCATGATTTCATGCGCGGCCACGCGCCCAGCGCCGTCCTTGGTTTTGAGCAAGTTCTGCGAAATGACGGCTTGCAAGGACTCGGACAGCATGGCGCGCACCATTTCCTTTTCCTCGGCGGGGAAGACGTCGATGATGCGGTCGATCGATTTTGCCGCCGACGAGGTATGCAGGGTGCCGAACACCAGGTGGCCCGTTTCGGCCGCCGTCAGCGCCAGGCGGATGGTTTCCAGGTCGCGCAATTCGCCCACCAGAATGACGTCCGGGTCTTCGCGCAGGGCCGAGCGCAGCGCATTGCTGAACGAATGCGTGTGCGAGCCTACCTCGCGCTGGTTGATCAGGCATTTCTTCGGCTCATGCACGAATTCGATCGGGTCTTCGATGGTCAGAATATGGTGATTCAGGCGCTCGTTGACGTGGTTCACCATCGCTGCCAGGGTGGTCGACTTGCCCGAACCCGTCGGGCCCGTCACCAGCACGAGGCCCCGCGGGCGCATGGCCAGTTCGCCGAAGATGCGCGGCGCGTTCAGGTCTTCCAGGGTCAGCACTTTCGACGGAATCGTGCGCAGCACGGCCGAGGCGCCGCGTTCCTGGTTGTAGGCGTTGACGCGGAAGCGGGCCAGGCCGGGAATTTCGAACGAGAAATCGCACTCGAGCGCCTCTTCATACGCCTTGCGCTGGCTGTCGTTCATGATGTCGTAGATCATGCTGTGCACTTCCTTGTGCTCGAGCGGCGCCACGTTGAGGCGGCGCACGTCGCCATTGACCCGTATCATCGGCGGCAGGCCGGAAGACAGGTGCAGGTCGGAAGCCTTGTTGCTGACGGAGAAAGCGAGAAGTTCGGAGATGTCCATTTATAATCCCTGTGCCTGCATTGATGGGCTGGCGCACTGTGCCGCCGCCCCTATACACTAGAAAATGATTATGTCCACAATCGAACAGAACTTGCAAGCCGTGCGCGACAGTATTGCGCAGGCGGCCGTGGAGGCGCAGCGCGCGCCTGCCGACGTGACCCTGCTGGCCGTGTCAAAAACCTTCGGCGCGGACGCCGTGCTGGACGCCATGCGCGCGGGCCAGATGGCGTTTGGCGAAAACTATCTGCAGGAAGCGCTCGACAAGATCGCCTTTGTGAAGGAGGCCTCGCCGCAGCACGTCCCGGCATGGCATTTCATCGGCCCCATCCAGAGCAACAAGACGCGCCCCATCGCCGAGCACTTCGACTGGGTGCATACGGTGGAACGGGAAAAGATCGCCGCGCGCCTGTCCGAGCAGCGCCCTGCCGGCTTGCCTGACCTGAATATCTGTCTGCAAGTTAATATCAGCGGCGAAGCCAGCAAGAGCGGCGTAACGCCGGCTGACTTGCCGGCGCTGGCGCATGCCGTGGCGCTGCTGCCCCGCTTGCGTTTGCGCGGCCTGATGGCGATCCCCGAGCCGGAAACGGATGTCACGCTTCAGCGCCGTGCCTTTGCGCAACTGCGCGCGCTGTACGAACAATTGCAGGCGGACGGGCTGGCGCTCGACACCCTGTCGATGGGCATGTCGGCCGACTTGCGCGCCGCCGTGCTCGAGGGCGCCACCATCGTGCGCGTGGGCAGCGCCATCTTCGGTTCCCGCAACTATTCCTGATGAAGAGAGAACAAGCATGACGACAGAATTGAATATCGCATTTGTAGGCGGCGGCAACATGGCCGCGGCCCTGATCGCCGGCCTGGCGGGCAAGCTGACCCTGGGCGGCAACATCCACGTGATCGACCCGCACGCGCCGGCGCTGGAAAAACTGCAGGCGCAATTCGGCGTCACGACGGCGACGTCCGCCGGTGACGCGTTGCGCGGCGTGGACGTGATCGTGCTGGCCGTCAAGCCGCAAAGCATGCGCGACGTGGCGGCGCAGCTGCTGCCCTTCCTCGACGGCGAGCGGGCGCCATTGATCCTGTCGATCGCGGCCGGCATCCGCGCCGCCGACCTGTCGCGCTGGCTCGGCGATTACCCTGCCATCGTGCGCTGCATGCCGAACACGCCGGCCCTGATCGGCATGGGCATCACGGGCATGGTGGCCAGCAGCGGCGTGAGCGACGAACAGAAAAAGACGGCGGACGCCATCCTGCGCGCCGTCGGCCAGACCGTCTGGCTCGACGACGAAGCGAAGATCGATCCCGTGACGGCCGTGTCCGGCAGTGGCCCCGCCTATGTGTTTTACTTTATCGAAGCGATGCAGCAGGCAGCGGCCGAACTGGGCTTGACGCCCGAGCAGGGCACGCAGCTGGCCATTGCCACGTTTACGGGCGCGGCGCAGCTGGCGGCGAATTCCAGCGAACCCGTGTCGCTGTTGCGCGAGCGGGTCACGTCGAAAGGCGGCACGACCTATGCGGCCTTGACCAGCATGGAAGAGAGCGGCGTGAAGGCGGCCATCGTCAAGGGCATCAAGGCAGCCGCGCAGCGCGGGCGCGAGATGGGAGACGAGCTGGGCAAATAAGTGGACAGGTAATTACATGACCTTGACGGCGCGGCCGATGTAGAGCACCGGCCCCGTCGGCCTGCCCGTGGGCGAACCCGTCGCCGGCTCCAAGGTGATTTCAAACAATTGCTCGGGCTGCAGCGGCGGCAGCTTATCCAGGGTCAATTTGACGCTTTGCCCCGGCTTGACGAGGCCCAGCGAGACGGGCGCGCCCCAGTCCTTGCCCTTGGTCCAGAATTGCAGGGCTTTCTGCTGCGGCACGCTAGTCGGCCCCAGCGGGATCAGGCTCAGGTCGCGGTTCTTGCCGCCGCGTCCGCCCGCCTGCACGATCCAGCCCGGCGATTTATCCTGCGGCGCCACCAGCACCACCAGGTAGCCGGGCCCGCTGGGCGCTTGCAATTGCGTAGTGACCAGCACGGCCAGCACGGCCGTGGCCAGCAAGCCGCCGCCGGCCAGCACTCTCCAGAAGGCCAGGCTGTTCCACCACGCTTGCCAGCCGCCCGCCTGCCGCACGGTGTTCGGCATGAACAGGCTGGCGCTGATGCGCGGCCACAGTTGCGCCGAGGGCGTTTCGGGCGGCGCCAAAGTCGTCAAGGGTAGCAGACGCCGTTCCCAGTCGGCCACGGCGTCGCGCAAGGCGGTGTCAAGCGGCAAACGCTGTTCCAGCTCGACGCGCTCGGCCAGCGCCAAAGTGCCCAGCACGTATTCGCCGGCCAGCCTTTGCAATTCCTCGTCGCTGTTGATCATCCCATGCACTCCCGCAAGGCAGCCAGGCCCCGCTTGACCCAGGCCTTGACGGTCCCCAGCGGCGCTTGCAGGCGCTGCGCGATTTCGCTATGGGAACAGCCATCGACGTAGGCGTACAGGATGCTGTTGCGCTTGGGTTCGTCCAGGTGGCCCAGGCAATCGTGCAGCTTGCCCATGTTCGCCTGCAGCGCGTAGGCGTCCGAGGTGGCGTCGGCATCGTTGCCTTCGCGTTCATGCAGCAGGGTTTCCACGGTATCCTCGTCGGCCGATACTTCATGGGCGCGGGCGCGCGCCACGTTCAGCGCCTGGTGCCGCACCACTACATAGATCCAGCCCTTGCCGCTGCCGCGCGTGGCGTCGAAGCTGCCGGCGCGGCGCCAGATGTTCAGGAAGGCATCGTGCAGCACATCTTCGGCCAAGGCCCGCTGGCGCACGATGCGCAGGGCCACGCCCAGCAGATAGCGGCTTTCCTGCTGGTACAGGCCATGCAATGCCTGCTGCTCGCCCCTGGCGCAGGCGCGCAGGGCGGCATCGTAATCGTAAGGGGCGGCGTGGGCTGGCAAGGTCGGCGCAATCGTTGACTGAACGGTTAGCAAGTTTTCAAGGCCGAGTATAGGTCAGAAACCCGCTTGCCAACCGTCGCTTGAAAGGATTTATGCCGATTTCCAGAAGATGTAGTCGGCCTGGTAGGGCACCCATTGTTTGGCACCGACGGACTCCATGCCGCAGGGGCTGCTTGGCGCCACGCCGCCGCTGGTGGCCACGCGCTGGATGTAGCTGACGCCCTGCATGGCGCCGCTGCCCGTGGCCGGATTGGCTTTCACCAGCTGATACGGGATATTGCCCGCGCCGGCCGGTGCCACGGCCACTTGCGTCGCCGTCACTTTCGAGCCGTCCAGGTTGGCCCAGGTGGCGGGTGGTCCCACATACGTGCCCACTTGCATGCCGCTGCGGTCGTTCAGGGCCGCGTCCGGTCCCACGAAGACCCATTCATGGCCCGTCATGTCTTTCTTGGCCTTGCATTCGTAGGCGATCTTGCCCACGCCCACCGTCTGCATGGCGACCTGATGGCCATCGGGCACCTTGACGGCGTTCGGCAATTGTTCCTGCGAGTAGCGTGCGCTCATCGGTGCGCAGGCAGCCACGAGCAGGGCGGCGCACAGGACGGTGAGCGAGGGGGCGGTATGGCGTGGGGCGGTGGTGGCATGCATGGCAAGCTCCTGGTAGTTGGCTCAACCGGCTGGTTGATACCATTACTACGCAGGGGCCGGCCATTTGGATGCAGCCAGGCAAAAATATTTTATGGCGGCGTTTCTTTTTTGCTGAAACGCTGCGCCAGCGCCAGCACGACGGGCATGGCGGTGGTGGCGTGCTTGAGCAGCGCGCCGCTGGCCCGCAGCAGCGGCAGGAAGCGGCGCGGGCGCACCAGCAGCAAACCCAGCACGGCGCCGCCCACCATCAGGGGAATTTTAAAACGCGTGGCCAGGGTGTGGCGCAGATTGCCGCCCGTTAAAGGTTCCAGCAATTGGCGTGTCTGCACGCCCAGGGCCAGGCGCTGCAGCGCGCATTCGGCCAGCAGCGCGTCACGTCGCTGCGCTAGGCTGGCGGCCGTGTGCACGTGCGACAGTTTGGTGGGATGCGTGGTCATGGCCGCTCCGATCCCCGGCGGGCCAGTAGTTGCAGCTCGTCCAGGTCTTTGTTCAGTTCGGAAAGTGTGAAGGACAGCAGTTTCGGCTTGCTGCGGAAACTGGCGCGCACGCCCAGCAGGGTGGCGACGGCGGCGACGATGAAGACGGCGGCCGTGATGGCGATGGCGGCGATGCGGTGCGTATCCCAGAACAGCACGATGACGAGGAATACGATCAAGACGAGGCCGACGAACAGGCACAGCAGCGCCAGCATGGCCAGCGCCAGATAGGACAGGAAGCGCAGCGACTCTTCTTCCATTTCCACGGCCGCCAGGGCCAGACGGGTCTGGACGATGGCGGCGAGGGTCGCTGCGACTTGGGCGACATGGTGCATGATAGCCATATGCTGCCTTTCGCGTCAGGAGACGGCGAATGCCGTCAATACTGTCTAACGGCGTGACGAGGAAAGCAGCAGGCCGAACAGCACGCCCACGACGGCGCCCGCACCCACGGCTTTCCATGGATTGTCCTGCACGTATTCGTCGGTGGCCTTGGCCGCCTTCTTGGTACGTTCGAGCAAGTCTTCTTCCAGCTTGATCAAGTCTTTCTTGGCCGTTTCCAGGGTGGCGATGAACTTGTCCTTGACGGCTTTGACATTCTCGCCAGTCTGATCCTTGGCGCCATCGAGCCAGCCTTCCGCTTCATTGATGACGTTTTTCAGGTCGCCGACCAGTTTGTCGCGGGCCTTGTCGGCGTCGGCGAGGATGCTGTCGCTGCTGGATTTGCCGGTATGTATCGAGTTCATGTATTACCTCATGGAAGTGAAACTGCACAGTGAAATACCAGTGTAGGCAGCTGCGGCCAGGCCTGTCTTGCGCCGCCTCAAGGGCTGCCGCGGCGCAAAGATCGTTGCTTAACGGAAAGCAATGTCCAGTACCACGCCCGCAAAGACCGCTGCTCCTAGCCAGTTATTATGCCGGAATGCCGCAAAACACGGCATACGCTCGCGTGCGCGGATCAGGGTGTAGTGATAAACGGCGCAGCCGGCCGCCACCAGCAAGCCGGCGACGAACCAGTAACGCAAGCCCAGATACCAGCCGCATGCCAGCCACAGCAGCAGGAAAACGGCATAGCAGAACATGACGATGGCCACGTCGTAGCGGCCGAAGGTGATGGCCGAGGTCTTGATGCCGATTTTCAAGTCGTCGTCGCGGTCGACCATCGCATATTCCGTATCGTAGGCCACGGCCCAGAAGACATTCCCCAGCAGCAGCAGCCAGGCGACGACGGGCACGGAATCCGTGATGGCGGCAAAGCCCATGGGAATGCCGAAGCCGAAGGCGATGCCCAGATACGCTTGCGGAATCGCAAAGAAGCGCTTGAAGTAGGGATAGGTGCCGGCGATGATGACGGCCGCCACGGACAGTTGCTTGGTCAGCGCATTCAGGGGCAGGATCAGGCAAAAGGCCAGCACGGTCAGCACGCTGGCCACGGCCAGCGCTTCCTTGCCGCTGATGCGTCCGCTGGTGATGGGACGGTCCGCCGTGCGCTTGACGAATTTGTCGATATCCTGGTCGGCGTAGTCGTTGATGGCGCAGCCTGCCGAGCGCATCAGGAAAGTGCCGAGAGTGAAGATGAGCAGCAGCCGCCAGTCCGGCACGCCTTGCTGCGCCAGCCACAGCGCGCACAGGGTAGGCCACAGCAGCAATACGGTACCGATAGGCTTGTCCAGCCGTATCAGGCGGAAATACAGCGCCAGCTTGTTCATGGAAGACTCGATCTTGTTGAAGAGAAAGGTCGATTATCGCAAATAGTATGCAAATGTACTATTCGTCGTCTTCGCACAAGGGGGTGATGCCAGGCAAGTTGCAGCCGGCGATGGCCGCGCACAGGGCGTCGATGGCCGCCTTGCGCGTAAAACTCTTGCGCCACAGCATCACTACCCGGCGCGATGGCACGGGGGTGGCGAAGGGCCGGTATTCGAGCATGCCGTCGGTGGCGTGCATATTGGCGACCGAGGCGCGCGGCAAGACCGTCAGGCCGATACCGCTGGCCACCATGTGGCGGATGGTTTCCAGAGAGGAACCTTCGAACGTGCGCTGCATGCCGTTGCCGGGCGAGGAAAAGCGCGCCATTTCGGGGCACACTTCCAGCACCTGGTCGCGGAAACAGTGGCCATTGCCCAGCAACAGCATGGTTTCCGATTTCAAATCCTGTGCGGCGATTTTTTCACGCGCCGTCCACGGATGCTGGCGCGGCATGGCCACGACGAACGGTTCGTCATACAGTTCCTGCATGGCCATGCCGTGATCGGGCAGGGGCAGCGCCATGATGGCCACGTCCAGTTCGCCCTGGCGCAGCAATTCGAGCAGGCGAACCGTGAAGTTTTCCTGCAAAATCAAAGGCATCTGCGGTACCTGGTCTATCATGGCCTTGACCAGCGGCGGCAGCAGGTAGGGGCCGATCGTATAGATCACGCCCAGGCGCAGGGGGCCGGCCAGCGGGTCCTTGTTCTGCTTGGCGAGTTCCTTGATGGCGGCCGTCTGTTCCAGCACGCGCTCGGCTTGCGCGATGATCTGCGCGCCCAGGGGTGTGACGGAGATTTCCGCGCCGCCCCGTTCGAACAGGACCACGCCCAATTCGTCTTCGAGTTTCTTGATGGCCACTGACAGGGTGGGCTGGGCAACGAAACAGGCTTCGGCGGCGTGGCCGAAGTGCTTCGCTCGCGCGACTGCAACGATATATTTCAGTTCAGTCAGTGTCATAGGTTGATTGAAACACAGGAAGTACTTACTTGCAATGAATGAAAGGTGGCGCAAACGTGAAACTGTGGCGCCGATGGCGTATTGTAGCGGATCGCCCCCTATAATGCGGGAGCGGGCGGCGGAAGGAGGGGGCGATGGAACTGCGGATGCAGGCGCTGGAAGCGGCGATCAATTACTGGCGTGCCCGGCAACCGGCGCGCGGCAATGAATATGCGCTGTCGCTGCCCGTCAGCCGCCTGGCCGGCGTGTATGCGCTGATGATTTATTACCGGCAAGATCGCATCGCCGAAGAGGGCCTGGATCCTGCCGTTCTCGCCTTGATCGATGCCTGGCGCCGCCATGCCGCTGGCATCCAAGGCGATAGCCACGCCTGAGTGTGACCGTATTTAACCCAACAAGAGATATCCATGCCTGAATTTGAAAACAAACTGTGCGGTCGTGACGAACTGCGTGCCCGCGCCGCGGCCCTGCCGAAACCGGTGGTCGTGACGAACGGCGTGTTCGACATTTTGCACCGCGGCCACGTGACGTATTTGGCGCAGGCGCGCGCGCTGGGCGCTTCGCTGATCGTTGCCGTGAATACTGATGCATCAGTGAAACGCCTGGGCAAGGGCGACGACCGTCCCCTGAACAGCTGCGAAGACCGCATGGCCGTGCTGGCCGCGCTGGAAGCGGTGAGCCTGGTCGTGCCGTTCTCGGAAGACAGCGCCCTGGAAGTGGTGCAGGAGATCGAACCGGAAATCTATGCCAAGGGCGGCGACTACGACATGGCGGCCATCCCCGAAGGACGCGCCGTGCTGGCGTATGGCGGCCAGGCCGTGGCCATCGATTTCGCGCACGACCGCTCGACCACCAAGCTGTTGACGAAAGTGCGGACGCAGCAGGGCTGAGGACCGTCGTCAATGTTTCCATACAGATAAAAAGACGTTACTATGAGAACTGCCAGGGCTGCGACTTCGTTTCGACAGCCCCAGCACGTTACACCGTCTGATATGCATTGCTTGTCATAGAAAATACATGGATCATAAAACTTCTGGGGATTGGCCACTGCCCTCCGGCGCCTGGTACGTCGATGACGCGGGCGCGTGGAGCATGCAGCGCAGCGCGGACGGCCAGAATGTCTCGCCCTTGGTGAGCCAGGCCGATATCGGCAAGCTGATGTTGGCGCGGCGCCTGCCGGCGGCGGCCGGCGCGCCCGTGCGGCAGTTTCCGCCCGAATTTGCGTTCGACCCCGCCTCGGGCGCGGCCTTGCAAGTGCCGCCCGAGGCGGCCGCCACGCCGTCCGGGGGGGCGCCTTGGGTTCCTCCTTTCGGCGCGCATCCCGTCAGCGACGTGCCGCCGGCCGGTCCGGCCGGCTTGCGCCAGGCCAGCGTACCGCTGAAGCTGGCTGACCAGCGTGCGCGCGAAGAGCATGCGCAAGCCGATGCCTCGCTGCCCATGCCGCCGCCCGGCGAATACGAATTCTTTTCCGCCCCGTTCGGCACGAGCGCGCCCGCGCTGCTGGCGCTCGACCCGCGCAAGGCCGTCTTGCACGCCTGGCTGCCCGCCTCGAAACGCTGGCTGGCGCTGGACCCCGACTATGGCAGCTTGCTGGCCGAATCGGACCTGGCCCACGGCGCCTGGCGCGCCGAGCTGGTGCCGGAATTCAATAGCGTGCTGGTCTTGCCGACCGGCCATGGCCTGGCCTGCATCCGTCCCGACGTGCCTTCGCTGAGCTACGTGGTCGAGCACGTGGGCGGCGCGCCGTGCATCGCCGCGCCTGTCTGGTTCCAGAGCCGCCTGTGGGCACCGCTGCGCGACGACGATGGCCGCATCCGCTTCGTCAACCTTGATGCGCAACAAAAGCCGGGCAGCGACGTGCTGCTAGACGGCGTGGTTGACCTGGGCACCGTCAGCGCCCCCGTCGCCTACAACCGCATGGCCGTGTGGCCCTGCGCCAACGGCCAGCTGCGCCTGCAATTGCAGCCGGACGGCAACGTGGCCGCTTCGTTTACGCCCTGGCCCGAAGGGCTGGTGCCGCATTTCGAATTCGGCAGCCCGTACGTGTCGCGCGATGGCGGCCTGTGGCAGCTGTGCTTCGAGCGCAGCCGCGGCACCTATGTCTACGTGAAACTGGGCGCGCAATCCGAGCGGGCCGACGCGCTGGCGCCGCGCCTGTGTTCGGGCAGCTTCAATTACCGCTTCGCCGCCAAGCTGAAAACGGCGCCGTGGGAAGAACCGGAACACGGCGACGATGGCGGCAAGAACCAGGCCGTCATGCCCTTGCTGGAATCGGGCGGGGGCAGCAGCGTCTTTGGCGTCAAGTTCGCCACCAGCGCCGGCCTGTCGAGCGTGCTGCGCTCGAGCGAGCGCCTGGCGGCCCAGCTGGTGCAGGACGACGAGTTGCGCGAGACCGTGTTCCATACCTTTGCCGTCAGCGAGCCGTGGCGCGTGCGCCTGTTTGTGCATGAAGGCATGCTGTGGGCCTACCACCCGCTGCTGTCGCGCATCGATGGCTGGGCCTTGCAGGCATGAAGGCGCGCTTACTGACCGTGGCTTGCGCCGCGTTTTTCAGCGCCGCCGCCGCGCAGGCGGCCGGCATCCAGCAAGCGTTTCTGGTGCAAAACTCGGGCTGGATGGAGCCGTTTTACACGGATGAGCATTCGCAGCTGAAAGCCCTGGTGGGCGCCGTGGCGCAGGCCGCTACAAACCCGTCCGACAAGGTCTACACCCTGGCCTTCAGCCAGAGCAGCGGCAGCAATGTGTCGCCAGCGCTGATCGGGCAAGGGCAGGGCGGCGCTGGCGTGGCGGGCCAGCTGGCCAATCTGGGCCTGGCGCGCAAGAGCGCCGGCGGCGCGCTGGCCGACACGGATTTTCAGGAAGCCGTGACCAAGACCATCACGGGCCCGTTTCAGTCCGCGTCCGGCATCGTGTGGATCTTTACCAATAACAAGAACAGCCCGAACAACGACAGCCAGACGGCCGAGCGCAACCGCGATTTTTACCGCTTGCTGCACCTGGAACCGTCGATCACCAAGACGGTGGTGTTTCCGCTGCGCATGCCCGTGCAGGGCAAGCTGTACAGCGCCAAGGGCTTGATGGTGTATGCGCTCGCGTATGGCCAGCCCGCGTCCGAGGCGTTGACCCGCATCCTGGCCGAGGGCCGGCTGTCGCAAGTGCTGACGCGTCCGCCCGCGCGGCTGAAACCGGTGGACCAGGATGCCGTGCGCATCGTGCCCCAGTCCGTCAAGAACAGCGCCAACGTGCATGCCAGCCTGGGCCGCGACGGGCGCACCATCGTGCTCGACGTCGATGCGGCGAACCTGGTGCCGCAAGTGGTGCTGCAGGCGTCCTTGCAAAACATGTTTTTCCCGTACGTGATCGACAGCGCCAGGGTGCACGCCAGCCTGGCGGGCCAGAACGCGCCGCTGCACGTTGCGCCAGATCAAATCCGCCAGCTGCAGCCGGGTGCCAGCCAGTCCGTGCAGGTGCAGTTCGCGTTGCCGATGGCGCAGATTCCGTCGCCGTGGTCGGCGCAGGCGATCGCCGCCATGGGCAAGCAGGTGTTGCTGCCCATGCAGGCGCAGGTGGGCCTGTCGGAACAGCGGCTGGCGCTGGCGTCCAGTTTTGGCAAGGATTTGCAGGAACTGTTTCCCGGCGATCCGATCTCCGGCATGTTCACACCGCCCGACAGCGTGCGCGCGTCGCAGGCGACGATCCCGCTGCTGGTGCGCATCCAGTACCCGCTGCTGCCCGTGCTGGTGATACTCGGCGGCGTGCTGGCGCTCGTGCTGGGTTTGCTGGCGCTGGGTTTGCTGGGCACGCGCGCCACGCGCTACAAGGTGCTGGCCGACGGCGTGCAGCGGCAAGTGCTGCTCAAACCCTTCAAAAGCGTGCAGATCCGCGACGATGACGGCCGCGACATTGGCGAACTCAAGCGTGGCCTGGGCAAGCCGGCCGTCGTGCGCGTGGCCGAAGGCCATACCCTGAGCCTGGCCTGATAACGATTTCCTTTTAAACTATTCAAATCCACCAGAGGCATACCATGGCGCAAGAGACTCCCAAAGACAACAGCGGTTTTACCCTGCCGGCCCCCGCATCCGCGCCGCCGGCCGCCGATGCGCCGGGCGCACCAGCATCCACCACGGCCACCACCGAAGCTGCGCCCGCGTTGGACGCCGCCGCCACGACCGACACCTCGTCGCGCGACACGCTGATCGGCGGCGTCGTGCTGTTGCTGCTGTTCGTAGCCTTTTTCTTTGCCAAGAATGCCTATGCGAATGGCCTGGTGGCCAAGCGCGTGCCGCCGAACAAGGCCAATGCCTCGGGCTGGTGGCTGTTCATCTTCCTGGCCAGCCTGGCGACCGGTGTCGTGCTGGCGGCCGTGAATGCCCATAAATTCCTCGCGCCGCTGTTCATGGGACCGCTGGTGCTGGTGGGCCTGGTCGCGTTACTGTTGACCTTTACTTCCAGCCGCCGCTAAGAATACGCCGTTGCACGCATCATCGAAGGAATCACCATGGCAGAGAACCTGAACCAAACCATCACCGGCGGCGCCAGCGAGCGCAAGCAGGACAAGATCATCGAACTGCGCCCGACCCTGTTCATCGGCATCGGCGGCACGGGCATGCAGGTGTTGATGCGCGTGCGCCGGCGCATCCTCAACACCCTGTGGGGCGGCGCGGGCAACCGCACGCGCATCGAGGGGCTGGCCGACTTCCCCATCGCGCAATTCATCCATTTCGACCTCGACAATGGCGCCGTGATCGAGAGCGGCGAGTCGCAGGCGAAGGACTTGCAGTTCGACCAGGTGAAGTTCACGGACGATGACAAGGTGGTCGAATCGTTCGACATGGACAAGTACAGCCGTGATGAAGATTCCCTGGAAAAGTATCCGCACATCAAGGAATGGTTGCCGCTGACGCCGCAGCGCATCCGCGAGCTGCGTTTCGACATGAGCAGCGGCGCCGGGCAGATCCGCGCCGTGTCGCGCCTGTATTTCTTCGACAAATACGCGAAGATCCGCGACAAGATCCGTTTTAAGCTGAAAGCCCTGAAGGCGGGCCTGTCGCACGAGCGCCAGCTGGCCGAACTGGGTTTGCGCATGGAAACGAACCGTTTCCGCATCGTCATCGTCGGTTCCGTGGCGGGCGGCACGGGTTCCGGTTCCTTCCTCGACATGGGCTTGCTGGCGCGCTGGCTGGCGCGCAGCGAAGTGGGCGCGGCCGACGTGGAGCTGATGCTGTTCTTGCCGACCGGCTACACCAAGGCCAACAAGGACCGGGTCGAGGCCAACGGCTATGCGGCGCTGATGGAGCTGGAATCGGCGATGATGGGCAACAAGGGTTATGTGGGCCGCTGGGACGCGTATGACCGTCCGGAGCTGACGCGCGAGCCGTACAGCGAGGTGTACCTGATCGATTCGGGTAATCTTGCCCAACAGCACACCAAGGATGTCAGCGACGTCTACCACATGGTGGCCGACTCGCTGTTCGAGGATTTTGCCTCGGCCGACTTCGCCCGCGCCAAGCGTTCGATCGCCGTCAACCAGGCGCAGCACAAGAATTCGCTGTACAACGCGCCCGTGCCGCAAGACCGCTTCGGCGACATGCGTTTGTATTTCTCGAAGCGCTTTTCCTCGTTCGGCATGGCCGTGCTCGATACGCGCCAGGAAGCGGCGCGCGACGAGCGGGCCCACCGCTGGGCCGGCGCCATGCTGCAAGCGTTCTTTGGCGTGGGCGGCACGGACGCGGGCGCCAACCGCGCCACGGATACGCAGCGCGATAATTTTCTTGCTGCAAATATGTTCCTGAAGGGCACGCCCTTCAGCGATTTCCCCGAGTTTTCGGACAAAAGCATCGAACTGAAGCGCTCCAGCGGCGACTTCATCGATTTCCGCGTCGTCGACGAATTGCTGGAAGACCGCCACGGCCACTTGCTGGCCGGCGTGGAAAACCGGGTCAATACGCGCATTAACGATATCCGCACGGGCTTCGACCGCAGCGAATGGCCGGCCCAGGTGCGCGACGCCATGAAGCACCTGGAACGCGACGCCGTGCGCGACCAGGATTCCACGGCCGACACGACGGAAGACCGCATCAGCAAGCGCCGCCGCGAAGTGCTCGACGACGTCAAGAAAGTCGTGCGCGACCAGTTGTATGGCTATCTTGATAATAAAGAATTCGGCGGCCTGGAATACGTGCTGTCGCTGGTGGAACAGATCAAGGACCGCATCGAGGCGCCGGGCAGCGGCTTGACGGCGCAGATCGGCGCGAATGCCGAGCGCTACCGTGAAATCAAGGAAGCCGTGCGCTCGCGCGAATACGAGCGCCTGCTGAACAACCTGGAACAGACGCGCAGCACCTTCGGTTTCCTCAGCAATGGCGAAAAGCAGGCGGGCGTGGTGATGGATCATTTGCGCACGGAAATGGCGAATGCGCTGAAATTCCATCTGCGGGCCAAAGCGGCGGACGAGTCCGTCATCCTGCTGGGCGAGCTGTCGCGCTGGCTGGGCAACCGGGTCGGCGTCGATGCGCAGGGCCGCGCACAGTGGAATGGCCTGGTGGGCGAGCTGCAAACGGGCCGCGAAGGCGTGCTGGCCATGCTGGCGGAACTCAAGACGGCCAATACCATCCTGCAAAAGGACCTGGACAAGGAACATGCGACCCTGATCGTCATTCCCGTCACGGAAAAAGACATCGCGCTGCCGTCGGCGGCCACCTTGCGCCAGTGGGCCGATGAAGCGTTCAAGGACATGGGCGGCTCAAAAGCCCTGTTCCCCATGCTGGGCGAACCGGCGCAGCGCGGTTTGATCCTGGCCAAGGTCACGCGCATGGCCGAGAACATGATCGCCACGGCGGGCCTGGCGGAAGGGGCGACGAGCACGCCCGACCCCCTGTTCGAGGCGCTGGAACAGATGGATGTATCCGAACGCCTGGACCGCTTCCGCAAGCTGCTGGCCTGCTCCATGCCCTGGATCGACGCCAACATGGCGGGCGACTTCACGGTCGTGTCGGACCAGTTCAAGTGCGTGATCGGCGTAGCCAACGCGGCCGCCTTCAAGGCGAAGTTCGGCGCCGAGCTCGAATCGTGCGTGCCGACCCAGGTGGGCATCACGGTGAGCCAGCTGGAAATCGTCGAGACGGGCATCCGCGGGCGCGCCGTCTGCTATTGCGAGCTGGCCGGCGTGCCGATGACGGTGCTGCGCGGCCTGGAAGGCTGGCGCACCAGCTACCGCAAGGAAGGCGACAACGACAAGGCGCCGACCCACACGCATATTGATCCAACGCAATTTACGCACCCGATCGCGCCCAATACCGATGAAATGAAACGCCTGGCCGAGGATTTCGGCGAGTTCCTGCAAGCGATCATGCTGGGCGTGCTGACGCGGCACACGGGCAGAGTCGTGCCGCCGGGCCAGTACCAGTTCGCCGTCGAACCGGGCGACCTGCGCCGCATCGGCAACGAACGGGCCATCCGCCAGAACGGCATGCCCGCCTCGTACGAGAAAAATATCGCCCTGCGCATCGAGGAAAAATTGACGGCGCTTGACGCCGTGCAGACGGCGGCCATGGCGGCGCTGGCAAAATACTATGAACGCACGGTGTATGCGCCCAAGCTGGTGGCGCAGGCCGATGGCTCGCAGCTGCCGTACGTCGGCTTTGGCAGCGCCATTTCCGCCGAGCTGGGCGCGCGCCTGCGCGAATCGGCGCGCCGCAAGGGCATGGCCAGCGATGAGCTCGACCGCACGGTGCAAGCCTTGCTGGGGCGCCTGAAGGAATGGGCGAACGTGATCGGCGACTCCGACGGCGACGCTTACGAATGGGAAGTGCGCGAGCCGGAAGCGGACGGCCAGCCCCGGTTGAAATATGCGATCAAGGGAGAAATGCTGGAAGCGGGACGCCTGGAGCAATTGCTGCGCCCGGCCAGCGCGCCGGCCGCTGGCGTGGCGCCGGCCTTCGGCATGGTGCCGCCACCGCTGGGCGGCATGCCGCCGCCGCTGGTGGAATACCAGTATTTCCTGGGCATAAACGGCCAGCAGCAGGGACCGTTCACGGCCCAGCAGATCGTGCAGTACGTGCAGGGGGGGCAGGTCGTGCCAGCCACCACCAAGGTGTGGCGCGCCGGTTTGCCGGCCTGGGCCGAGCTGGCCCAGTTCCCCGAGCTGGCGCCCTTGTTCCTCAGTGCGCCACCACCGTTGATGCCGCCGCCTCTGTGAACGCTGGAATGACGTTGGAATGAAGGATTAGTTTTGGATATCTGCAACAAATGCAAGACGGGCCTGTGGACCGTTGTCAGCCATTGCCCGTACTGCGGGCAGGCGCAGGCTGGCGCAGTCCAGCCAGCCGCGGCCGTGCCGCCGCCGCTGCCCGTGCAAGCGCCTGTAACAGCGCCTGTGCCGCCTGTGCCAGTATCGCCGCCTGTGGCGCCCAAGCCGCCGCCTCAGCCGGTGGCACCGGCGCCTGCGCCGAAAGCGCCGCCCAAGCCGGCTCCGGCTCCGGCTCCGGTCCCGGTGCCGCCGCAGGCCGCGCCGAAGCCCGTGCCGGTGCCGCTATCGGCGCCTGCACCGACAGTCCCGCCGCCGCCGCGCAAGTGGCTGCGCTGGCTGGGCGGCGCCGTCGTGCTGGCGGCCGTCATCGTCTACATGAATGGCAAGCCGGGCGGCAAGAGTGAATCGGCCTGCAATGACGCCATCGACAGTGGCTTGAAGCTGGTGGCGAATGGCAGCCTGGACGGCGCCCGCCAGAAGCTGGCGACGGCGAAAAATGTGTGTACGGGCAAGTCGAGCGCCAAGGCCGACGATCTGCAGGCGGCGATCGGCAAGGCGGGCTCTGGCTCGAGCGGCTGTCAGCGCGGCGTGCGCGCCATCGAGCGCAATATTGACGGCCATCAATTGCAAAGCGCCGCCAGGGGCATTGCCGGGCTCGACATCGATTGCGCGGGCGCTGCCAGCGTGGATTCCTTGCGCAAGCAGCTGGCGCGCCAGCAGGCGGCAGCCGCGTCCGTGCTGGTCGGCGTGCGCCAGGCGCTCGATGGCAAGGATGCGACGGCGGCCCGCAATGGCATCGCCAGGCTGGAAGCGATCGACCGCGAAGCGGTGGAATTGCCGCAGCTGAAGGCCGACGTGCAGGCGCTGTCGATGGCGGCGCCCGTTTCTGCCCCGTCACCGGCCCCGGCGCAGGCAGCAATGCCGGCACAGCAGGAACCGGCGCCCGCGCGCGCGGTCGAACGTCCAGTGGTGACCGAACGCCGTACGCTGGAAACGTCGCCCGTCGATAGCGGCGCGGCCATGCGCAACGAGATGGCGCAATCGTTCCTGCGCGATGCCGAGCGTTCTTTGCTGGAAGGCAAGTTCGATGCGGCCAAGACCTATCTGGAAAGCGCGCGCCGCGTCGATCCGGGCAATGCGCGCATCGACAACCTGTCGCGCCGCATCCGCGAGCGCGAACGGCAAGTGCTGCAGACGGAAACAACGATCAATTAGCCATCTGGGGAGTCACCATGCTGAATCACACCACCTTGCGCGCCGTCGCTGCGCTGACCATCGCGGCCATGCTGACCGGCTGCGCCACGGCGACTATGAGCCCGAACGGCGTGCGCCAGGACAGTTCCTATCCGCAAGGCGGCGCCCAGGCGGCCACGGATGAGGATCCGTGCAGCGTGGGCACATCGGCGGCGGCCGGTGCGGCCGTGGGCGCGCTGCTGGGGGCGCTGGCGGGCGGCAAGAATGGCGCGCTGAAGGGCGCGGCCATCGGCGGCGGCCTGGCGGCGGCCGGTTGCCTGGCCATCAATGTCAATTCGCGCCAGACCAAGACGGCGGCGCAGGCGGACCGCGACTACATCCGTACGCGCGGCGCCTTGCCGCGCGAGCCGCAAGTGGTGTCGTACACGCCGCAGCTGAGCGCGTCGACCGTCAAGCGCGGCCAGCCGTTCAAGGTCAACTCCGTGGTGGAACTGGTCAACGGCAGCGCGCAAAGCGTCAACGACGTGCGCGAAGAGCTGGTGGTGCTCGACCCGCAAGGCCAGCCGTTCAAGTCCGGCTCGAAAGCCCTGGCCAGCAACAACAAATCGGGCGGGCGCTTTGAAAACTCGTTCGAGCTGACCTTGCCGGCCGGCGTGTCGCAGGGTGTGTATGGCGTCAAGACGAATTTATATGTCAACGGCAAGCTGGCCGCCACGCGCGACCTGCGCACGCAGCTGGTGATGCTGGACGACAATAGCGGCGCGGCGCAGCTGGCGCTGCGCTGATCGCCGTATGCAAATGCGTAGGTCGGATTAGCGGGGTAAAGCCCCGCGTAATCCGACAACACCACTAACGCCAACAATGTTGTCGGATTACGGCCCCTTGGGCCTAATCCGACCTTGTATTATTCCCCTCATGCCGTTCGTGGTATTGCGAACGGTATCGACCGCTGTCAAAATCTTGATAGGCATATCAAGACCGGGTAACTGGATGCCGTATCCGCCCTTAGGCCCCGAGCCAGCTCCGTAGATCTCGCACCAGTTACCCATCCTCCATGTCAAGATCGGACAGTATCTTTGGCACCGGCATGCCGGTTAGCCCGCATTTGCAAGGTAGATCGCAAGAGGACCACAGCATGTTTAATTTAGGAATCGACGTTGCCAAGGCCAAGCTCGACTGCGCGCTGCGCCTGCCCAACGGCAAGCATCGTAACAAGGTTGTCGAGAACAACCACCAAGGATTCACCGCGCTCCACGCATGGCTGCTGAAGCATGCTGCCGGCAGCCCCAGGGTGTGCATGGAAGCGACGGGCACGTATTGGGAAGGGGTTGCCGAATATCTCGCTGGACTTGGCATGGTGGTCAGTGTCATCAATCCAGCCCAGATCAAGGCCTTCAGCGCTTCACGCCTGGTGCGCACCAAGACCGACAAGGTCGACGCACAGCTGATCGCCGACTTCGCCCATGAACGCCAGCCAGAGCCCTGGCAGGCGCCATCGCCGGCCGAGCAATCGCTGCGCGCGCTGGTGCTGCGCCTCGATGCCTTGCAAGCGATGCGCCAGCAGGAAAGCAACCGGCTTGAAGTGGCGCGCGCGGCGGTACGCCAGGGTATCGAGGATCATATTGCCTGGCTCGACGCCGAGATCAAGGCGCTGATCCTGGCGATCCGCCGTCATATCGATGACGACCCGGATTTACGCGGCAAGCGCGAATTGCTCGATAGCATCCCTGGCCTGGGCGAGCGCACGATTCCCGTGCTGCTGTCCTACTACGCCAATCCTGAGCGCTTCGACAGCGCCAAGCAGGCGGTGGCGTTTGCGGGCCTCGATCCGCGCCAGCACGAGTCAGGTTCCAGCGTGCGTGGCAAGCCACGCATGTCGAAGGTCGGCCACAGTTTCCTGCGCAAGGCACTGTACATGCCGGCCATGGTGGCAGTGCATAAGACGCCTTGGGGCAAGCGCTTCGGTCAGCGTCTGCGTGACGCCGGCAAAGCGCCCAAGCTGATCATCGGCGCCATGATGCGCAAGCTGGTGCACGTGGCATTCGGCGTGCTCAGGTCGGGAAAAATATTTGATCCGGCCTTGCACGCCGCTTGACGGGGATAACAGTATCTACGCGCCGCCGGCGTATCCATGCTGGCGCCAGGCCTCGTAGACAACGACGGCCACCGTATTCGATAAATTCAAACTGCGGTTGTCCGGGCGCATGGGCAGGCGGATGCGTTGCTCTGCCGGGAAACCGTCGCGCAGGGCTGGATCGAGGCCTTTCGTTTCCGAGCCGAACACGAACACGTCGCCCGGCAGGAAGGCCACGTCGCCGAACGGGCGCGAGCCGCGCGTCGTCATGGCGAACATGCGGGCGGGGTCGGGCTGGGTATCGGCCAGGAAGGCTGCCCAATTCTTGTGCACCTTCATCTTCGCGTAATCGTGGTAATCGAGGCCGGCGCGCTTCATCTTGGCATCGTCGAGGGGAAAGCCCAGCGGTTCGACCAGATGCAGCTGCGCGCCCGTGTTCGCGCACAGGCGGATGACGTTGCCCGTATTGGGCGGGATTTCAGGTTCTACCAAAACAACGTGAAACAAAATGCTCTCCTTGGTCTATCTCTCATATATACAGCGAATTTAATGCGGCGGCGTGCGCGCCACCACCAATATGCTGACCCTGGCCGACCCCGCGCGCTTGCAGGCGGCCGCCAGGGCGTTGACGGTATGGCCGCTGCTCATCACGTCGTCGACGATGCCGACATGGCATCCTGGCAATAACGCCGCATGGTCCGGCGCGATGGCGAACGCGTGCGCCAGGTTGGCTTGCCGTTCCTGCGGCGCAACGCCGCTTTGCGCCCGCGTCTCGCGCACGCGCAGCGCCAGGCGGGGCTGTAAAGGCACGTCCAGCAGGCGCGCCAGCGGGCGCGCGATTTCCAGCGCTTGGTTAAACCCCCGCTCGGCCAGCCGGGCCGGGCCCAAGGGCACTGGACACAGCAGTTGTGGCGCTTGCCATTCCTGCTGTTGCTGAATGGCAACATGCAGCAGTTCTGCGAACAGGGGCGCCAACGCCAGTCGCGCGCCGAATTTCAGCTGCAGCAGCAACTGGTCGACGGGCGCCGCATAGTCAAACGCCGTGACGGTGGCGTCATATGCGGGCCGCTGGCGCAAACAGCGCCCGCAGAGTTGAGCCACCTCAATGTCAGCGAGCGGATTGGCGCACTGGCGGCAGCGGTGGCGCAGTTGCCCGCGTCCTTGCCCCAGGTACTGCGCGCGGCAAGGCGGGCACAGCACTTGCGGGCCGCCGATGCCGCACAGCGCGCACTGGGCCGGCAGCACGGTGGCGCCCAGCCACAGTCGCAACGCCCGCCAGGCGGCATCAAATTGTTGCCGGGTGGCGGTCCGCATCGCGATGGCGTCGTTCCATGTACACTGCCGACATTATCTCACCTCACCCGATTCAACATGCCAGTTCCCACCAGTCCGCCCAAAATGAGTGCGCCCATCGATGCGGTGCAAGTACGCGATTTCTTTTCCCGTCCGGCGCGCGTCGCGCCGTCGGACTTCCTGCGCCGCGAAGTGTCGGCACGCATGCACGAGCGCCTGGAGCTGGTGAAAATCACGCCGCATCGCGTGCTTGACGCCGGTTGCGGCCCCGGCGCGGACCTGGCGCAGTTGCACAAGGATTATCCCGCTGCGCAGATTATCGGTCTCGATGCAGCGCAAGCGATGATGCAGGCGGCGCGCGCGCCTGCGTCGAAACTGGCCAGCCTGAACCAGTTCCTCAGCAAGTTGCTGCCGGCCAAGACAGGCGTGGATTTGTTGTGCGGCGACCTGGGCGACCTGCCGCTGGCGCAGGGCAGCATCGACCTCGTGTGGTCGAATCTGGCGCTGCACTGGCATGCCCAGCCCGACCGCGTGTTTGCCGAATGGCGGCGCGCGCTGCGCCTCGATGGCTTGCTGATGTTTTCCTGCTTCGGCCCCGATACCTTCCGCGAAGTGCGCGACGCCTTTGCCGAGGCGGATTTATATCCGCACGCCTTGCCCTTCGTCGACATGCACGATTTTGGCGACATGCTCGTCGAGACGGGCTTTTCCACGCCCGTGCTGGACATGGAGATCATCACCGTCACCTACGATACGGCGGAAAAACTGCTGGCGGACATGCGCGCCTTTGGCGGCAACCCGCTCACCACGCGCCGGCGCGGCCTGATGGGCAAGGCGGCCTGGCAGCGCATGCTGGCCGCGCTGGAAAAGACGCGCCGTCCCGACGGCAAGCTGGGTCTGAGTTTCGAAGTGATCTATGGCCATGCCTTCCGTCCCGCGCCGCGCGTGACGCGCAATGGCGAAGCGATCATCCGCTTCGATCTGCCGCGCAAGCCCAAATAAAAGGGCAAAGAAACCGACACTTGGTCGCATTCGCGCGCGATGTGGCAACTTGGCGTTGCAAAGCGCGCGGCGGCCGGGAGAAGGGCGCGCACAAAGCCGATTATTGCTTGATGGATTCAAGTTTACTTGATTATAATCGTTGATTGTTTGTCAGCTTGCTAATTGAAAAAAACAAGGGCTGCATACAAAATAAAAAAAACAAAGCGAGACTTATTCGAAGTTACTGCATTAGTATAGTAACCATCTTCCACACGAGGCCATTTCGATGTGGGGAAGAAAAACAGGGTTCCAGCATGGTTGCGCGCCGCCGTTTTTTGCTGCGGCAGCCAGCATGGAATTCGCTGGTGCTTGACGCACATGGCCGCATTCCGGCCGTGTTGCTTTCATGGAGGAGCGGCAGCGGTCCAGTACGGAGAAATCCGCAGCCGTTTAAAATATCATTATTTTTGGGTGGTTGGGGAAAACATGACACATGCAAAGCGACTTCAATCGTTGCTGCTCGGGCTGTCTTTGACAGCGTTTGGCATCGGGCGATGGGCCACGGCGGCACCGGCTGCCAGCACCTATCCCGGCACCGGCGGTCCCGTGCCGTTCGAAATGAATCTGCAACCGCCGGCGACACAGATCGCCCATGAAATCTACGATTTGCACACCCTGATGATGATCATCTGCCTGGTGATCTTCGTGGCCGTGTTCGGCGTCATGTTCTATTCCATCTTCAAGCACCGCAAGTCCCTGGGCCACAAGCCGGCCACTTTCCACGAAAGCACCACCGTCGAGATCGCCTGGACCGTCGTGCCTTTCCTGATCGTCATCGGCATGGCCCTGCCTGCCACGCGCACCGTGGTCGGCATGAAGGACACCTCGAACGCCGACATCACCATCAAGGCCACCGGCATGCAGTGGAAATGGGGCTATGACTACCTGAAAGGCGAGGGCGAAGGCATTTCCTTCCTCTCCAACCTGGCCACGCCGCGCTCGCAAGTGGGTGCGCCAGGCGCGCCGCCGACGGAAAAACGGGGTGAAAACTACCTGATCGAAGTCGACAACGAAGTCGTCGTGCCGGTCAACAAGAAGATCCGCGTGGTACTGACGGCCAACGACGTCATCCACGCTTGGTCCGTGCCCGCCTTTGGCGTCAAGCAGGATGCGATTCCCGGCTTCGTACGCGACACCTGGTTCAAGGCCGACCATATCGGCACCTTCCGCGGCAATTGCGCCGAGCTGTGCGGCAAGGAACATGCGTTCATGCCCATCGTCGTCAAGGTCGTCTCCGCCGACGACTACAAGGCCTGGGTTGATGTAAAACAAAAGGAAATGGCCGCATTGGCTGATGATCCAAGCAAGGTGTGGACCATCGACGAATTGAAGGTCAAGGGCGAGAAAGTGTATACGGCCAACTGCGTGGTCTGCCACCAGGCGACCGGCAAGGGCGTACCGGGGGCATTTGCGCCGCTGGACGGCTCGGCCGTGGTGAACGGCCCGAAAGCTGATCAGATCCACGTCTTGCTGAACGGGCAAAAGAGCGGCAAGTATCCCGCCGAAATGCCGGCATGGAAACAGCTGTCCGACACGGAAATTGCCGCAGTGATCACTTACACGCGCAATTCCTGGTCGAACAAGGCCGCAGAGAACATCGTTCAACCAGCCGAAGTCGTGGCTGCACGCAAGTAATTAGGAGCCGCATATGAGTACGAGCACGAGCACCTTGGACCACGCCGGTCACGATCACGACCATGCCCACGACCACCCGACCGGCTACCGCCGCTGGCTGTTTGCCACCAACCACAAGGATATCGGTACGTTGTACCTGTGGTTTTCGTTCATCATGCTGCTGTCGGGCGGCGTGCTGGCCCTGATGATCCGTACGGAACTGTTTCATCCAGGCTTGCAATTCTTTCACCCGGAATTTTTTAATCAACTGACCACCATGCACGGCCTGGTGATGGTGTTTGGCGCCATCATGCCGGCCTTCGTCGGCTACGCCAACTGGATGATCCCGCTGCAAGTGGGCGCGTCCGACATGGCGTTTGCCCGCATGAACAATTTCTCGTTCTGGCTGCTGCCGCCGGCCGCGCTGCTGCTGGCCACGTCATTCCTCGTACCGGGCGGCGCCACGGCTGCCGGCTGGACCCTGTATGCGCCGCTGTCGACGCAGATGGGCCCCGGCATGGACATGGCGATTTTTGCCATGCATCTGATGGGCGCCTCGTCCATCATGGGTTCGATCAACATCATCGTCACCATCCTGAACATGCGCGCCCCCGGCATGACCCTGATGAAAATGCCGATGTTCTGCTGGACCTGGCTCATTACCGCGTATCTGTTGATCGCCGTCATGCCCGTGCTGGCCGGCGCCATCACCATGACCCTGACGGACCGCCATTTCGGCACCTCGTTCTTTAATGCGGCAGGCGGCGGCGACCCCGTCATGTACCAGCACATCTTCTGGTTCTTCGGCCATCCCGAGGTCTACATCATGATTCTGCCGGCCTTCGGCATCGTCTCGCAGATTCTGCCCGCGTTTGCCCGCAAGCCCCTGTTCGGCTATGCCTCGATGGTCTACGCTACCGCTTCCATCGCGATTCTGTCCTTCATCGTCTGGGCGCACCACATGTTTACCACCGGCATGCCGGTGACGAGCCAGCTGTTCTTCATGTACGCGACCATGCTGATCGCCGTGCCCACGGGCGTGAAAGTGTTCAACTGGATCGCCACCATGTGGAAGGGCTCGATGACGTTCGAAACGCCGATGCTGTTCTCGGTGGGCTTCATCTTCGTGTTTACCATGGGCGGCTTCACGGGCCTGATCCTGGCCGTCACGCCGATCGACATCCAGCTGCAGGATACCTATTATGTGGTGGCGCACTTCCACTACGTGCTGGTGGCCGGTTCGCTGTTCGCCCTGTTCGCCGGTTTCTACTACTGGTCGCCGAAATGGACGGGCCATATGTACAACGAGACGCGCGGCAAGATCCACTTCTGGCTGTCCCTGATCACGTTCAACGTGACCTTCTTCCCGATGCACTTCCTGGGTCTGGCCGGCATGCCGCGCCGCTACGCCGACTATCCGGCGCAGTTCACGGACTTTAATATGATCGCCTCGATCGGCGGCTTCGGTTTCGGCCTGATGCAGGTGTACTTCCTGTTCTTCGTCGTCTTGCCGACCATCCGCGGCGGCAAGGCTGCGCCGGCGAAACCATGGGAAGGCGCGGAAGGCCTGGAATGGACCGTGCCGAGCCCGGCGCCGTTCCACACGTTTGAAACGCCGCCGACCGTGAAATAAGGTATCGCGGGCCGGCGTGTTGCGCGGCCCGTCTTGAATAAAGTGCCTGCCATGACCGAAGTGAAAACTGAGCGCAAGAAACCGAACAACCTGCGTACCGGGCTGATCTTGGCCGCCCTGGCGGCCTTCTTCTTCCTGTCCGTGTTCGTCAAGCGCATGTGGCTCTGACGTGACGACGCCCCACCAACAGGAAACACGCGGCCTGAACCGCAAGATGCTGGGCAAGCTGCTCGTCATTGCCGTGCTGATGTTCGGCTTTGGCTATGCCCTGATTCCCGTCTACAAGCAGATTTGCGAAGTGATGGGCATTAACGTGCTGACGCAAAAAGATGGCACGGTGGCCTACGACAACAATACGCAGGTCGATACGACGCGCAGCATCACCGTCGAGTTCGACGGCAATGCGCAGGGCCCATGGCGCTTCCGCCCGACCGTCTCGAGCATGCAGGTGCATCCGGGCGAGCTGGTGACCGTCCTGTATGAAGTGGTCAACACGCAAAACCGCGTCGTCAACGCGCAAGCGATTCCCAGCTACGCGCCGCAGAGCGCCACGCCGCATTTCAAGAAGGTCGAGTGCTTCTGCTTCAAGCAGCAGACCTTGAAGGCCCACGAAGCGCGGCAGATGCCGGTGGTGTTCTTCCTCGATCCGGCCCTGCCGAAAGAGGTGAAGACCATCACCCTGTCGTACACGTTTTTCGAGATTGCCGGTCTGAGCCAGGCTCAGACGCCGGCCGTCCAATAGGAGAGTGTCATGGGCGAATCCAAGCAGCCGGAAAAAGCGTCGTTCCTGTATTCGCTGCGGGCCGTCGTCTGGTCGTTCACGGGACTGCGCCGCAAGAGCGATTTCGACACGGATTCGGCCAAGCTCAATCCCGTGCACATCGTCATCGCCGGTTTCCTGGTGGTGGCTTGCCTGATCGGCATCCTGATTTCAATTGTTAAATTCGTCGTTTTATAAATTATAAAAAACCACCCTATAAGTTTTTGAGGAGATGATGATGAGTTCCAACCACGCCGCCGTACCTTATTATTTCGTGCCCGGCCCGTCGCGCTGGCCCATGCTGGGCGGCGCCAGCCTGCTGCTGACCATGATCGGCGCCTCGGCCTGGGTCAACGACGTCTCCTGGGGCCCGTACGTGAATTACCTGGGCATCGCCGGCATCCTGCTGGTGCTGTATTTCTGGTTCGGCGACGCCATCAGCGAATCGGAACAGGGCCTGTACAGCGAGCGCATCGATCACTCCTTCCGCTGGAGCATGAGCTGGTTCATCTTTTCGGAAGTCATGTTCTTCGCCGCCTTCTTCGGCGCCCTGTTCTACGCGCGCAGCATCTCGATGCCATGGCTGGCCGACCTCGACCACAAGGTGATCTGGCCCGATTTCGCCGCCCACTGGGGCAATACGGGCCCGGCCGGCACGGTGCAGGAATTCACCACCATGACGCCGTTCTGGATTCCGACCATCAATACGGCCCTGCTGCTGACGTCGGGTGTCACCCTGACGATTTCCCACCACGCGCTGCGCGCCGGCCACCGCGCCATGACGGCCCTGTTCCTGTTCGCCACCATCGTGCTGGGCGCCATTTTCATGGGCTTCCAGGTCTACGAATACATGCACGCCTACAGCGAACTGAACTTGAAATTGACGTCCGGCATCTACGGCGCCACCTTCTTCATGCTGACGGGCTTCCACGGCTTCCATGTGACCCTGGGCGCCATCATGCTGTCCGTCATCCTGTACCGCGTGCTGAAAGGCCACTTCACGCCCGAGCACCACTTCGGCTTCGAAGGCGCCGCCTGGTACTGGCACTTTGTCGACGTCGTCTGGCTGGGCCTGTACGTGGTCGTGTATTGGTTATAATGGCGGGGCAGGGCGCGCGTTGTTGAGGGGCGCGCCGGCACCATAAAAAAAAGCCGTACCGGGACATCCTGGGTACGGCTTTTTTCTTAGTGTGAAGAATTTTGCTAAGCAAGCAACGTCGTTGGCAACGGGGTCAGACCCGTCGGGTCTGACCCCAGCCGTTAATGTATGCCCGTCGGCTGGATGTAACCCAGATGATGCGCCAGCAGGATCAGCAAAAACAGGGTGATCGACAAGCCCACGCGCAGGGCCAGCGCCTGCACGGTGCGGTTGCTCTTGCCCTTGTCGCGCATGAGGAAGAACAGGGCCGAGCCCAGGCTGCCCAGGATCAGGATGAAGGCGACGGCAACGAGGATTTTCATGGATGGTAGCGCCAGGCTTGAGGAGGTTTCATTGTAATGCGTATCCGCTTCCATTTTAGATGGATTCCATTTGTTGTAATGCTGCTACTGGTGGCCCTGGGTGTCTCTCTGGCGCAGTGGCAGCAGCGCCGTGCCGACGAGAAAGTCGCCCGTGCCGCCCGGCTCGAGGCCGGCAACCAGGCCGCGCCGCTGGCCTTGACGGCCGCGCCGCTGCTGCCGGCCGATGCGCAAGCGATCGAGTTTCGCCGCGTCACCGTCACGGGCCATTTCGTGCCCGCCTGGACGGTCTACCTGGACAACCGCCCCTACAAGGGCCAGGCCGGTTTCCACGTGCTCACGCCATTTCAAATAGACGGTTCCCCCATGCACGTACTGGTGGCGCAGGGCTGGTTGCCGCGCAACAATGCCGAGCGCACGCGCATTCCCGACTACGCCACGCCCACGGGTACGGTGACGATCACCGGCATCGCGCGCCTGAACGCGGGCCATGTGATGGAACTGGGCACGACGCCGGCCCTGGCGCCGCGCGCCATCGTGCAAAATGCCGATATGGACCAGCTGGCCCGGGCCAGCGGCCTGGCCCTGCAGCCCTTTATCCTCGAACAAACAGTCGACCCAGGTGATCCGCCAGCATCCGGCCAGCTTCCCGTGCGCGACTGGCCGGCGCCCGACCTGGGCGCCGACAAGCACCGCGGCTATGCTTTCCAGTGGTATGCACTGGCACTGATGGCTTTTTTATTTTTTGTCTTTACAGGATTTCGACGTGCAAACAAACAGCCCTGAAGCAACGCAAGACAACGGCAACAAGCAGCTGCAAAACACGGGACGGTGGAAACTATTGGCCGTGGTGGCCGTGTGCGCCTTTCCCATCATCGCCTCGTATTTCACGTATTACATCATCAAGCCCACGGGCCGCAACAACTACGGCGCCCTGATCGACCCGCGCTTGCACCCGATACCGGAAGCCCAGCTGCAGGTGACGGAACTGGACGGCAAGCCCGCGCCGCTGGCCCAGTTCAAGGGCAAGTGGGTGCTGCTGCAGACGGGGCCGTCCGATTGCCAGGAAGCATGCAAGAAGCAATTGTTTGACATGCAACAACTGCGTTTGATGCAGGGCAAGGAACGTGAACGCCTCGAGCGGGTGTGGCTGGTGACGGACGCTCAGCCGCTTGACACGCTCGTGATGCGGGAATTCGACGGCACCAGCATGCTGCGCGTGAATAATGACGCCTTAAAGGCGTGGCTGCCCGTGGAGCCGGGCGGCAAGACCAGCGACCACTTATATTTGATCGATCCGCTGGGCAACCTGATGATGCGCTTCCCGAAAGACGCGGACCCGAACAAGATCAAGAAAGACATCGCCAAGCTGCTCAAAGCTTCGGCGATCGGTTAAGGGGAACGCATGCCGACGATGCATCTCTCCGCGCTGGCCCAGCTGGGCTTGACGGGTCTGCTGGTGGCGCTGCTGCCTTTGAGCATGGTGTGGGTGTCCGCGGACGCCAATAAATACCGCAAGCTCGTGTGGATCGCCGTCTTCCTGACGGTCGACCTGATCATGTTCGGCGGTTTTACACGCCTGTCCGATTCCGGCCTGGGCTGCCCTGACTGGCCTGGTTGTTATGGTTCTGCCAATCCTTTCCTGGCGCACGAACATATCGTGGCGGCGGAAACCCTGATGCCGACGGGCCCCGTCACGGTAGTGAAAGCGTGGATCGAAATGACGCACCGCTACCTGGCCATGGCCATCGGCGTCTTGATCGTGGCGATGATGGTGCAGGCGTGGCGCCAGTGGAGAAAGAGCAAGCGCGAGGAATTCGCCCCCGCGCTGCCGACGGCGCTGTTCCTGTTCGTCTGCCTGCAAGGCGCGTTCGGCGCCTGGACTGTCACCTTGAAGCTGCAACCGGTGATCGTCACCATCCACTTGCTGCTGGGCATGGGCTTGCTGGCCATGCTGACGTGGCTGGGCGGGCGCCAGGATCATGCCGTCAAACCCCTGCTGCGCGCCGATGCGGACGCTGCCGTGCTGCGCCCCGTGCGCGCGCTGGCTGTCATGTCGCTCGTGCTCTTGACGGTGCAGATCGCGCTCGGTGGCTGGGTGAGCACCAACTACGCCACCCTGGCCTGCACGGATTTCCCCCTGTGCGGCGGCAAGGTGATTCCGGAGATGGATTTCGAGCATGGTTTCCACCTGTGGCGCGAACTGGGCAAGACGGCCGCCGGCCACTATTTGCCGTTTTCCGCGCTGACGGCCATCCACTGGGTGCACCGCAACTTCGCCTTCATCGTGCTGGCCGGCATCGGCTATACCGTGTGGCGGGCGTGGAAATTGCCATCCTTGCGCGGCACGGCCCGCTGGGTGGCGCTGGTGCTGGCCCTGCAGGCGGCCACGGGCCTGGCGACCATCTACCTGAGCTGGCCATTGTCGATTGCCGTGCTGCATAACGGCGGGGCGGCGCTGCTCGTGTTGTTGCTGACCATGTTAAACTACAAGGCTAAATTCCAACTCGATGTAGCGCGCAATGTTCAGCGCGCTTGCGCCGCCGCGCCAGTGCCCTCGGCACCAGCCAGTTCTTCCCGTACCGCATAAATGACTACTCAGACCATCAGCCGTAAACCATCTCCCCGCATCGCCCAGTACTGGGCGCTGACCAAGCCCCGCGTGACGCAGCTGGCCGTATTTTGCGCCGTCATCGGCATGTTCCTGGCCAGCGAGGAGTTGCCTGACTGGCATGCGGTGGTGTTCGGCACCATCGGCATCTGGCTGCTGGCCGGCGCCGCGTTTGCCGTCAATTGCCTGGCCGAGCGCGAGATCGATGCGCGCATGGCCCGCACGGCGCGCCGTCCGATGGCCATGGGCGACATCACGGTGAAACAGACGGTGGTGTTCGCGCTCGTGATCGGCGGCCTGGGCATGGCGATTTTGTATCACCTCGTCAATCCGCTGACCATGTGGCTGACCTTTGTCACGTTTGTCGGCTATGCGCTGATCTACACCATGGTGCTCAAACCCGCCACGCCGCAAAACATCGTCATCGGCGGCCTGTCCGGCGCCATGCCGCCCGCGCTGGGCTGGGCGGCCGTCGCCAACGACGTGCCGATGCAGGCGTGGCTGCTGGTCCTGATCATTTTCGTCTGGACGCCGCCGCACTTCTGGGCGCTGGCCATGTACCGGCGCGACGATTACGCGCGCTCGGGCCTGCCCATGCTGCCCGTCACGCACGGCATGCAATTCACGCAATTCCACGTGTGGCTGTACTCGATCGCGCTGGCCGCCACCACCTTGCTGCCGTACGCCGTGCGCATGAGCGGTCTGATCTACCTGGCCTCGGCCGTGCTGCTCAATGCCGGCTTCCTGTATTACGCCTGGAAGATGTACCGCCACTACACGGACTTGATCGCGCGCAAAGCGTTTACTTTTTCCATCATCTACCTGGCATTGCTGTTCGCGGCCTTGCTGGTCGATCACTACATTCCCCTCGGCACATGAAAAAATACCTGACTCTGTTGCTGGCGGCCGCGCTGGCCGTCGTCCTCGCCGGCTGCGGCAAGCCTGCCGCACCGAAGCTGGCATTCAAGAACACGGACGTGACGGGCCTGGGCTACGCGCGCGAATTCGCGCTGACGGACCACACGGGCCAGCCGCGCACCCTGGCCGACTACAAGGGCAAGCTGGTGCTGATGTTCTTCGGCTACACGCAATGCCCGGACGTCTGCCCCACGACCATGGCCGACATGGCGCAGGTGATGAAGGAAATGGGTCCGCAGGCGGACCAAGTGCAGGTGCTGTTCGTTACCGTCGACCCCGAGCGCGACACGCAGCAATTGCTGGCGCAATACGTGCCCGCCTTCGACAAGCGCTTCGTGGGCCTGTATGGCGATGCGGCCGCGACGGCCAAGGTGGCCAAGGAATTCAAGGTGTATTACGCCAAGGTCGAAGGCGAAACGGACAGCAGCTACACGGTCGACCACACGGCGGGCACCTATGTGTTCGACCGCGAAGGCAAGATCCGCGTGTTCGTGCGCCACGGCGAAAAGCCTGCCGCCATCGCGCACGATCTTAAACTTCTGCTATCCTGATCCGGTCGCGCCCCCGGGCGCCATCTTCAGGATATGCAGTACATGGATAAACGTTTCGAGCCGCACGCCCGCCTGGCAGCCATCATCTTCTTGTTGATCGGCTGCTTTTTCGTCTTGCGGCCCTTCCTGGCCGCCATGCTGTTTGCCGCTTGCGTGGGCATTTCCAGCTGGCCCCTGTACCTGCTGCTGCTCGACCGCCTGAAAGGCCGGCGCAACTGGGCGGCCGCCATCATGACCTTGTCATTGCTCCTGGTCATCGTGCTGCCGCTGGCCCTCGTCACCTACAACCTGGCCGATAACGTCTCGCGCATCTATGAACAGTTGCGTACGGCGCTGGAAACGGGCGGCCTGCATCCGCCCGCCTGGCTGGCCAGCATTCCCGTGGTGGGCGAAACCATCGCCGGCTACGTGGAGCGCCTGCTCGCCGATCGCGAGGAATTATTGAATTTGGGCAAGACGATGCTGGAGCCGGCGCGCCATTTCCTCGCTTCCGGCGGCATCCTGCTGGGCACGGGCCTGGCGCAGACCAGCCTGGCCGTGTTCGTCAGCTTCTTCCTCTACCGCGACGGCCAGCAGCTGAGCCGTGCCTTGATGACGGGCGCCGGCCGCATCATCGGCGACAGCGCGCCCGGCGTGGGTTTGACCATCAGCCGCACCGTGCGCGGCGTCATGTATGGCTTGCTGGGCACGGCGCTGGCGCAAGCGCTGGTGGCCGTGGTGGGCTTCCTGATCGCCGGCGTGCCGGCCGTCGCGCTGCTGGGCGTTGCCACCTTCATTTTTTCGCTGATCCCCGTGGGTCCGCCTCTGATCTGGGGCGGTGCCGCCATCTGGCTGTTTTCAGACGGCCAGACGGGCTGGGGCATTTTCATGCTGGTGTGGGGCGCGCTGCTGATCAGCGGCGTGGACAACGTGGTCAAACCCATGCTGATCAGCCGCGGCAGCAGCCTGCCGTTTTTGCTGGTGCTGCTGGGCGTGCTGGGCGGCGTGCTGGCCTTCGGCTTCGTCGGCATCTTTATCGGCCCGACCCTGCTGGCCGTGCTGTACAGCCTGCTGCAAACGTGGACGGTGGGCGAAACCACCGTGCCGCAGGGCAAGGATACGATTACGTTGAAGAAGTAATCAGTCGCGCAAGTCCGCATCGAGATCGCGTTCCTGCTTCGGAATCACCTTGATCAGCACGATGCGGGGCCCGTTCATCTTCTTGACGACGATGTCGAAGTCGACAAAGGTGATGCGCTGGCCCTGCTTCGGAATGTCTCCCAGCTTGACCATGATCAAGCCGCCCACCGATTCCACGTCGTCCAGCCCCAGTTCCTCGTTTTCGATATCGATGCCGAGGATGCGTTCGAGCGAGAAGATGGGCAGGCTGGCCTTGCCGATCAGGGTGCCGTCGCTTTGCTTGAGCCAGTCGTTTTCATTGCGGCGGAATTCGTCGCGGATTTCACCGACCATGGCACCGAGCAAGTTATCGAGGGTGATGAAACCCAGCGGGCGCTTGCCCTTTTCGCCGATCAGGGCGAAGTGGGGCGCGCCGTCGCGAAAGCGCCGGAACAGTTCCAGGGCCGGCGTGCGCGCGGAAATGATGTCCACGGGACGCAAAAACGGCGTGAGCGAGGTGATCGGTTTGCCCGCCTGCTGGGCAAAGAACAGATCCTTGAGGTGTACCACGCCCAACACGTCGTCTTCATTCGTGTCGAAATACGGGTAGCGGCTGAAGCGGTTGCGCAGCACCGTGTCGAGGTTTTCTTCCAAGGTGCTCGACGCGTGCAGGGCGATCACTTCATTGATCGGGCGCATCAGGTCCGATACCGTCATTTGTTCGAAATCGAGCGACTGCGCCAGGATGTTGCGCTCGTCGCGCGTAAACTTTTCGCCGGGCTGGCTGGTGCGCAGGATCAGTTTCAATTCTTCGGACGAATAGTGGGCATCGTGGCCGCCCTTGCCGGACAGGCCCGCCAGGCGCAGCACCCAGTTGGCGCTGGCGTTGAGCAGGTAGATGGCGGGATACATGGTCCAGTAAAAGCCGTACAGGGGAATCGCGCTCCACAGGCCGACGGCTTCCGGGTTGCGGATAGCCATCGATTTGGGCGCCAGTTCGCCCACGACGATATGCAGGAAGGAAATCACGCTGAAGGCGAGGACAAAGGAGATGCCGTGGATCAGCTCTTGCGAGGTGACGCCGATGGCGCCGAACAGCGGCTCGAGCAAGCCGGCAAACGCCGGTTCGCCGACCCAGCCCAGGCCCAGCGAGGCCAGCGTGATGCCCAGCTGGCAGGCGGACAGGTAGGCGTCCAGCTGGCCATGCACCTTGGCCAGGATGCGGCCCCGTAGTCCCTGTGTCTTGGCGATGGCGCGGATGCGCGTGCGCCGCAAGGTGACGATGCCAAACTCGGCGGCAACAAAAAAACCGTTCAGCGCGACCAGGAAGAGGGCGAGCAGGACTAGCAAGACATTGTGCATGGGGGCGCAAAAGATGGGCTGTTAAAACGTCATCTTAAACGACGAAGGCCGCCATAGCCTAATTTAGCCGCGCGCCCCGCCCGTGCAGGCGGGCGCGCGCGGCGGGTTTTTCGCGCTTTTCAGCCTTTGGCCGCCGTTTGCGGTCCGCCGCGCATGGCAAACACCATGACGGCCGAGACGATGGCGGGGATGGCGACGACGAGGAAGATCGTGCTGTTGGGCCAGTTCAGGCGGATCAGCTCGCCGCCGAGCACGGGGCCGATGATGGAACCGATGCGGCCCACGCCCAGGCTCCAGCCGATGCCCGTCGAGCGCAGGGTGGTCGGGTAGTAGCTGGCCGCCAAGGCGTTGACGGCTGGCTGGCCGCCCACCACGCAGAAACCGGCGATGAAGATCGTGATGAACAGGAAGGCCAGCGACACGTCGGGACGGCCGATCAGGGCAATTGCCACGGCAGCGACCAAAAAGCACGGCAGCAGGATGCGGCGGAAGCTGGAGCGGTCGATCAGCTGGCCCATGACGAGGGTGCCGATGGTGCCGCCCACTTGCAGGGCCGTGCCGGCCAGCACGGCGTTGGCCGTCGACAGGCCCGCTTCCTTGGCAATCGTCGGCAGCCAGTTGGACAGGAAATACAAGTTCAGCAAGTTCATGAAATTGATGACCCACAACAAAATCGTCATCTTCGCGCGGCCGCCCGTAAACAATTGCAGCACGGGTGCGCCCTTGTGTTCCTTTTCATGCACGACGTATTGCGTGTCGGCCGTGATGTTGACGGTGGGGTCGATGCGCTTGAGCCACTGCGCCACCTTGTCGAGCTTGCGTTTCTTGAGCACCAGGAATTGCATCGACTCGGGCAGCAGGAAGAACATCAGCACGCCGATCACCAGCGGCACCACGCCGCCCACGTAAAACACGGATTGCCAGCCGAAGGCGGGAATCAGCGCGGCGGACAATAATCCGCCCAGCACGGCGCCCAGGGTAAAGCCGCACGAGACGAGCATCATCAGGGTGACTTTCTTGCGCAGCGGACTGTATTCGCCGGCCAGCGCCATGGCGTTCGGCATCACGGCGCCCAGGCCCAGCCCGGTAATGAAGCGTATCAGCTGCAATTGCTCGATGTTTGTTGCCAGCGGCGTGACCAGCATGCACAGCGAAAAGAAGATGGTCGAGCCGATCAGCACGGGGCGGCGGCCGAACTTGTCGGCCGTGATGCTGAAGACGAGCGAACCGACCAGCATGCCCAGCAAGCCCGCGCCAAACACGGGACCCAGGTTGGCCTTGCTGACATGCCAGTCGGCAATGATGGCGGGCGCCACATAGCCCATCGCCTGCACGTCGAAGCCATCCATGATGACGCACAGCCCGCACAGGATCAGCATGCCGATCTGGAAGGAGCCGATCCTGTTGTTATTGATGAGATCGGGAATATCGATCGTCTTGCCTGCCGTGGACATGGTGATGCTCCTGTTTTTTTATGGTGATCGCGCCCTGCCGGCGAGGGAGGGGCGCGTGTTTGTCTCAGGCTTTATTACAATCGCTTTTGATTGATTATTCAAACGTTATTTTCGAATGGATTTATCAGCTTTCCTTGTGAATCTTTGGCTGGCCCTGGATGGCGGCCAGGATGACATCGAGTGCCGGGTGCATGATCTTGCGTTCGTTTGAAATGACATAAAACTGTTCGCGCAGGGATGAGGCGTCGCCGACCAGCACGGCGCCGAATTGCTCCTCGATATCGGCCGCCAGGCTGGCCGGGGCGAAGAACAGGCCCAGGCCCTTGCGGCCAAACGCGTTGAGCATGGCGTTGTCCTCGAATTCACCGACCACATCGGGCCGCACGCCTTGCTGCACCATCCATTCATCGATGCGCCCGCGCAAGGCGTTATTGCGCGCCGGCAGCAGGAATGGCGCGCCATGCAGGCTGTGCGGGAAGTTGTCGCGGTATTGTGCGGCCAGCGCGGGGATGCCGAACAGTTTCATGGCGCTTTCGCCCCACAGGTGGCTGGACACGCGCAGGCTGGCGCCGGCGGGCACGGCGCGGTCCGTCAACACCAGGTCCAGCTTGTGCAGGGCCAGGTCGGCCAGCAAGGATTCAAATTCGTCTTCCAGGCACACGAGCTTGACGGGCTGGTCCAGGCTGCGCGTGGCGTCCAGCATGCGGTAGGCCATCAGTTTCGGCAGGGAATCGGAAATGCCCACCGTCAAACGCATCTTTTCCGCGTCCGTATCGGCCAGCGCATCCTGCATCTGCTCGCCCAGCAAAAAAATCTGGTCCGCATAGCCGAGCGCCAGCCGGCCCGCTTCCGTCGGCACCAGGCGGCGTCCCTGCGGCTGCAGCAGGGAGCGGCCCAGTTCCTTTTCCAGCAGGGCCAGCTGGGTGCTGATGGTTTGCACGGCCAATCCCAGCCGTTCGGCCGCGCGCGTCACGCCGCCTTCCTTGGCGACGACCCAAAAAAAGTACAAATGGCGGTAATTGAAGCCCGTGGTTTTCATCGCGATATCCTATCTTCTGTTTTTACGAAGTAATACTTCCATTATCTTCTATTTTTAAATGTGTGACATGTCCCTATACTATGTTTCATTAAATCTAGATAACGGGGAACTATCGATGAAGCATTTCAGAGTGTCATTTCTAGTGACATTTATCTGCCTGGGCATTTCCGCCTGGTGGGGTTACACGCACGGTGGCGTGCAGACGATGCTGGCGGCGCTCGGTATCGCGGTGATCCTGGGCGTGATGGAAGTCTCGCTGTCGTTCGACAACGCGGTGGTCAATGCCTCGGTGCTGAAGAACTGGGACAAATTCTGGCAAAACCTGTTCCTGGGCGTGGGCATCATCATCGCCGTCTTCGGCATGCGTCTGCTGTTCCCGCTGGTCATCGTGGCGCAAGCGGCGGACCTGGGCTTGATGGAAGTATGGAATCTGGCACTGAGCAATCCGGAACAGTATTCGATGCACCTGACGAATCACCACGCGGAAGTGGCGGCATTCGGCGGCATTTTCCTGCTGCTGGTCTTCCTGAACTTCCTGCTGGACTCGGAAAAAGAAACGCACTGGCTGGGCCGTATTGAAGAAAAATTGGGTGCGCTGGGCAAGATCTCGTCGATTTCCGTGATGATCGCGCTCGGTACCCTGATGGCCAGCCTGTCGATGATCGAAGAAGGCCAGAAGCTGGTGGTCCTGACGGCCGGCCTGTGGGGCATCCTGACCTACGTGGGCGTCGATGTGATCAGCGGCTTGCTGGAAGGCGATAACGGCGACGGCAACATGGGCGATATCATCAAGCGCGGCGGTATTGGCGGCTTCCTGTACCTGGAAGTGCTCGACGCCTCGTTCAGCTTTGACGGCGTGATCGGCGCGTTTGCCATCACCAAGGATGTCGTGATCATCATGCTGGGCCTGGCAATCGGCGCGATGTTCGTGCGTTCGATGACGGTGTTCCTGGTGCGCAAGGGCACGCTCGACGAGTTCGTTTATCTGGAGCACGGCGCGCACTATGCGATCGGTATCCTGGCCGTGATCATGTTGGTCAGCATGAAGTTCCACATTCCCGAGATTTTCACGGGTCTGATTGGGGTGGCCTTCATTCTCGCCTCGCTGTGGTCGTCGATCCGCTACAAGCGCAGGATGGCCCTCGAAGAAGGCCGGACGGAAGCGCTGGAAGCGGTCAAGGCAGTGTAAAGAATGCGCGGCAAACGACTACACCCGTTTGTCGGCAAGTTGCAGCAAGCGTCGCCGCCGGCCTGGGGAGTCAGGCCGGTGGAGGACGCCAGGTGTTTGATCATATACAACCCACATAGGAGAAATACATCATGGCAATCAGTCTGCAAAAAGGCGGCAACGTCAACCTGAGCAAGGAAGCCCCCGGCATTTCGAAGATGATCATCGGCCTGGGCTGGGATGCCCGCGCCACCGACGGCGCCGCGTTCGACATCGACGGTTCCGTATTCCTGTTGAAGGCCGACGGCAAGGTTCGCGCCGACGTCGACATGATTTTCTATAACAACCTGAAGTCGAGCGACGGTTCCGTCACCCACTCGGGCGACAACACCACGGGCGCCGGCGATGGCGACGATGAAACCGTAGTCGTCGACCTGGCCACGGTGCCAGCCGAGATCGACAAGATCGCCGTCTGCGTGACGATTCACGATGCCGAAGCGCGCAAGCAAAACTTTGGTATGGTATCGAAAGCGTACGTGCGTTGCGTCAACGCCAACGGCAACACGGAAATCGCCCGCTTCGACCTGTCGGAAGACGGTTCGGCGGAAACGGCCATGGTCTTCGGCGAAATCTACCGCAATGGCGGCGATTGGAAATTCAAGGCCATCGGCCAGGGATATAAAGGCGGTCTGGGCCCACTCGCAGCATCGTTCGGCGTCGGCGTATAAGTTGTAAATAATCAAGGCGGTCCGCAGCGCGGGCCGCCGCCATCACCATCATCGTTGAGGAAGGAACAGTTAATGCCGGTTTTTAATGTAACAGGGGACGTCGACCCGTTTCTGCATGTGTCGCTGGCCAAGGGCGAGAAGATTTATTGCGAATCCGATGCGATGGTGATGATGGAAACCAATCTTGAGCTGAAAGGCAAGATGACCGGCGGCATAGGTGCGGCGCTGATGCGCACCTTTGCCAACGGGGAATCGTTCTTTCAGCAGCATATCGAGGCAATGCGCGGCGACGGCGACTGTCTGCTGTCGCCCACCTTGCCCGGCGCGATGCGGGTGCTCGAGGTTGGCGCCCAGCAATACATGATCAGCGACGGCGCCTTCGTGGCTGCCACGTCTGGCGTGGAATTGAAGGTGCGCACGCAAAGCCTTGGCAATGCGCTGTTTGCCCAGAGCGGTGGTTTTTTCATCACCGAGACGGCAGGCAGCGGCCAGTTGGCGGTGTCCGGTTTTGGCGCGATGTCGGAACTGGAAGTGACGCCTGGCAAGGACGTGGTGATCGACAATTCGCACGTCGTATGCTGGGACAACCGCCTGCAATACGAAATTTCCATCACGACCGGCAGCAGCGGCGGCTTTCTGGGCAATTTGATCAATAGCCAGACCAGCGGCGAAGGCATGGTGCTGAAGTTTTCAGGCACGGGAAAAATCCTCGTGTGCTCGCGCAACCGCGCGGCCTTCCTCGCCTGGACGCAAAGCAAGCCGGCGTAACTAATATTTGATGTAACCAAGCAAACAGGAGCTATGCGTATGTCTGTCAATTTGAGCAAGGGCCAGAAGATTTCTCTGGACAAAGAAGCTGGTACCACCCTGACCCGTATCACCATGGGCCTGGGCTGGGATGCGGCCAAGACCAAGGGTTTCCTCGGTTTCGGTTCGAAGACGGAAGCCGTCGACCTGGACGCCTCGTGCATCATGTTCGATGAAAACAAGGGCACGTCCGACATCGTCTGGTTCCGCCAGCTGAAAAGCAAGGACGGCAGCATTGTCCACACGGGCGACAACCGCACGGGCGCGGGCGATGGCGACGACGAACAGATCAATGTCGATCTGTCGAAGGTGCCGGCGCACGTGAAAAGCCTGGTCTTCACCGTCAACAGCTTTACTGGCCAGAACTTCTCGCAGGTGGAAAACGCCTATTGCCGCATCTTGAATGCCAGCAATAACCAGGAAGTCGCGCGTTTCAACCTGTCTGTGCAAGGTTCCCACACGGCACAGATCATGGCCAAGCTGTACCGCCATAACGGCGAATGGAAGATGCACGCCATCGGAGAAAACGGCAACGGTCGCACGTTTGACGACCTGATGCCCCAAATTTCAGTGCATCTATAAGGAGCAGTACGCAGCGGGCGGGGGACGGACCGGATACCGGCCCTTGTCCGCTGCTCTATTTTGAAGGAGAGTATGTCGTGATGCGATTGCTGATAGCCTTGCTACTTCCGTGTCTCACGTTTTTCATGCTGGGGCGCCCGCTGGCCGGTGCCGCCGCCTTGATCTTGCAGTGCACTGTGATCGGCTGGGCGCCGGCGGCCCTGTGGGCCCTGTACACGGTGAACCAGCATAAAACGGAGCAGGAACTGGAAGGTGCGTTAAGCCGCAGCTACATGCGCAGGCGTAGTCGCTTGATTTAAGGTCGATTGATCTAAATCAACCGGGCGCCAGGAATCCTTGCGCTAAAGCCCGTACGAGCGATCGTGCGGGCTTTTTTGTGCGCGTGCGAGGCGCTACTCATCGCTTTCGGCTGGGCATATTGCCGCTTGTGCGGCCTCTTGCGAGGACGTTTCCGCTGCCGCCAGCAGGGTGTCGACGGTGCTGGCGTCAACGCGCTTCATGTCTTTCGACCACGATACGAGTAAGGCGAAAGACAGCAACAGGCTGATCACGCCGAGGACTAGCGTAAGACCGATGCCCCATTGCGACCACTTTCGTTGTACCAGGTTGAAGTGTTCAACACTTTGCCATTCTCCATTTTTCCAGGCCATCTCACGGCCTTTGATGCCCAGCCAGATGGCAACCCCGATGCCAACGTAGGGGATCAGTGCGAGTAAGCCTATCCACGTGCGGTTGCCGATCGCCCATATCCAGTTCAGCAGGAAAGCACCCCAGCTCCAGCCAGCCACACCGGCAGGCAGTGCCTCGGCGGCGTCACTGCGCGCGCCACAGTTGGCGCAAAAGTGCGTCTTGCCTTCCGCTTGCTGCGTCCCGCATGCCGTGCAAAACATGGGCTATCCTTCACGATGAATGGTGACCAGGCGGCTGCGGTGCATGGGTTTATCCCCCGCAACAGCCGTACAGTGCATTCTTCTTCGTCGACGTCATGGCTGTCTTGATTACAATCAAGAGTTACCCTTGTCGTGCCAGGCAGCTCACTTCTTGCAGCGTATCGGCACGTTCACGGAATTGCCGTCCGAACTCAAGTTGCGGTATTGCAAATCTTCGCTCTCGATGGCGAAGCGGGGCACGGCGTGCACGTAGCGCTGCTTGCAGACCGTGTCGTCATTGATCAGTTTGCCCGCCAGCATGTAGTCGCACAGGGCGAAGCGCGATTCCTCGTCGTCGAGGATCAGCACGCGCGCGGCGCTGTACAGCGCCGATTGCAAGACGTCCGGGCTGCAGTTTTCCGGCCCCGTCAGTTTCAGATGGGTTTTCGTCTGCGTGGCCAGGCGTTGCAGCTTGACGAGGGCGGCGCGCTCTTCCTTGCGGGCAATGTCGACTTGGGCGTCGCCGCTGGACAGGCGCAGCGCCAGCGAGGCGATCTGGTCGATGGAAATATGCCAGGCAAAGCCTTCGAGCCGCGTGCGGATCTGGCCGGGCAGGGGATCGGCCGCATCGACTTCGCAGCGGTACTGGCCCAGGTGGGGACGGCACAGCACGGGAATGGCAAAGGCCGAGGTGCGCTTGCTCTTGACGAATTTCTGGCTCAGGTCGCCAAAGTTTTCATGCGTGATGGTATCGAAGCGGGCTTGCCCAAAGCCCATCTTGACGAGGTTTTCCTTGCGCTGGCGTGAAAACAGGGCATCGACGGCATCGTAGATATTCTTGTTGAAGATGCGGTCCAGCGGCTGGCGCTCGTCCGACATCTTTTCGAAGACGGCGCTGGAATTGGGCGCGTTGGCGTCGATGGAAATGAGGATGAAGGGCTTGCTGTTCAGGCGCGGCGGCACGACGGCCATGTCGTTGCCGTAGAGTTGCGTCAGGGCCACGTCCCACAGGGTTTCCACGCCCAGATTGTCGGCCGCGCCGCCGTCGAACAGGTGGACATACGACGGCGATTCGCGCGACTCGGAACCGAGTTCCGGCACGAACGTATTTTTCGGACGGAAACGCTCGAAGGTGACGGAATCGAACACGCCGGGAAAGGCGGCCGAGGTGGCCACGGCCGTGGCCAGGCGGATATCCTGGATCGGCGAATGCAGGGTGCCGTAAAAATACTCATAAGAAAACACCACGCGCTTGCCGCCATCGGTGGCATCCGTCGCGTTGGCCAGGAAGATGGGGCCGTCGTGCGGCAAGTCCTCGTAGGTTTTCTTGTCGTACAGCACATCGTCGAACACGTCGGACAGGAAGGACGTGCGCGTCTTGTTCGTCAACAACATCGTCGTCAGGTTGGCCGGTTTCAAAATGGTCTGGCCGAAGAAATCCGTTTTCAGCTTGCTGCGCAGCAAAGGCCAATCCGTCTGCTTGCCATGCAAGGCATAGTAGCCGCCCGCGATGGCGCCGCCGGACACGCCGGAGATGGCCGAGGCGCCGCTGACGAGACCGAACTGCTCCAGCTGCTCCAGCGAGGCGGCCGAGAAATTGGCTGCGCGGCTGCCTCCGCCGGACAGGGCGATGCCGATGAAGTGGTCGTTGGGCATCGGGTTCTGGATGCGCGCCTTGGGCGCGTCGATGCGCAGGCGCGGGGCTTCCTGCACGGTGAACGTGCGGTTTTCCACGCCGCTGTTGGGGCGTAGGGCGAGTACCGTGCAGCCGCTCAGCAGCGCGGCGAGGATAAATGGTGCGAACAAGCGTGGCTTCATGCGTGATCTGTGCGTAGTCATTGGTTGGGATACGGACGGAAACGTGTGCGATTCTAGCAAACTTGCCGGTGATTAAGCATGCAGCTGATATGCGAGGAGGGCGGCGTTGTAGCCCGCGTGTACCAGCATGGGCGCCAGCAGCGCGCCGCTGCGTTCGTACGCGAGGCCCGCGCACAGGCCCAGCACGAAGGCAGGCAGCATGGCGGAGGGCGGATGCATCATGGCAAACAGCGCGGCGCCGGTGCCGATGGCCTGCCAGGCCGGCAGCGAACGGCGCAAGCCGCCCTGCAGCAAGCCGCGGAAAATGAATTCCTCGCACAGGGGCGCGGCCAGCACGCCCAGGGCCAGCAGCCACAGGCTGTCCCACGAACTGCCGCCCGCTGCCGCCGCAGGTGCTTGCAACACGAGCGTGCAGGCGATGCCGCAGAGAGCCGATACGGCCGCGCCTGCCGTACCCCAGCGCCAGGGGTGCCGGCCTCGTGCCATGCGCGGCACGCCGGCCGTCTTGCTGCGCCAGTAGACCAGGCGCAGCAGCACATACGTGAGCACGCCAGCCACCTTGTCCTTGAGCAGGATCAACAGCAGGATTTGCAGAATAAAAAACAGCATGGCGGCGATCAGGCCGTCGGCCGCCGTCACCCTGGCCGGCGGCGAGGCGGACGGGTCGAGCAGGTAGGGCAGCGCATCGCGTGCTTTTTGCCACAGGGCCACGGCCAGCGCCGCCGTCAGCACGACAAACACCAGTTGCTGCGCCAGGCTGCCGGCCGCCAGCGCGGCGATGTACAGGCCGGTCAGCAGCAGGTATAGATACGTGTAGGCGGGCCGTATCTTTACCGCCGCCTCGGTGGCCAGCGGATCGCTGGCAAACACGCCCAGCGCCACGGCGATCGCCGAGTACAGGGGGATGCCGGCCAGGGCCAGCAGCATCAAACCCGCCATGTCCCACCGCCAGGCGTCTTGCCAGGCCAGCGCCGCGCCGAACAGGATCAAGGGGTAGAGCAGGGCCAGCGCGGCCCACAGCTGGGCTTTTTGCCGCAGCGCCTGGTCGACGGCGACGGGAAACGTGTACAGCAGCCACAGCGCGCCGCCTTCCTTGTTGAGGGTCTGGAAGGCCGACATCATCAGCACATAAGTGCCGAGGAAAAAGCCGGTAGAGGCCAGCAAGACGGGGCTGGAAAGCAGCTCGTGCAGGTCGCGCGCCTGGCCCGAGAACAGGGCCTGGCCACCGAGGATCAGTAAAGGCAGCAACAGGGTTTGCACGAGAAAATTGCGGTCGCGCAGCAGCAAGGTCAGCTCGCGGCGCTGGATCACCGTGCCGGGGCGGGCGCGCCACTTGCCAGCGGACTGGTTCGCAGGGGAGCGCTTGCGGCCGGCCTCGCGCTGGCCCGCGCCCACCACGCCGTGGCGCAGCTGGCGGCGCAGCAGGGCCATGCCCAGCAGCATCAAGCACAGGCATTGCGCCAGCAGCAGCACGGCCGGCAAGGCCGCTGCCGCACCTCGGGCATTGAGCAAACTCACCAGCAGGCCCGGCGCCGTCCAGCCGGTCCAGGCCGGCATGGCCGCCGCCCACGCGTGGGCAAAGCCGCCCGTGCCCATGCCGAACGACATGCCCATATACATGGGAAACAGGCCGGCCACCGACAGCAGGGCCTGCAAGTTGCGCAGCTGCGCAGGACTGAGCGACAGGCGCAAGCCCGTGTCGATCAGGGTACGCAACATGGCTGCCAGGGCCAGCAGGAGCAGGCAGGCAAACAGCCCCGACAGCGGCGAAAACCAGCCCTGGCCCGAATACCAGGCGATCATGGTGGTGCCGGGCCACAGCACCAGCAGGCCGAGCGGGTTGACCAGCGTGCGTTCGAGCACGCGCGCCCACAGCAGGGTGCCCTTGTCGACGGGCAGGGTGACCAGCCATTCCAGGTCCCAGTCCGGCTTCGACAGTTCTCCCATGCCCAGCGGCAGCAGCAGGCTCACCAGCCACAGCAGCGCCAATTGCAAGGTCAGGGCGCCCGCCAGTGCCGCACTGAACGGTTGCTCGATCAAGTGGGCGATGACGGGCGCCATCACGCGCTCGCCTGCCTGCAGGCTGCCCTTGGCCTGGCAAACGGCCACCTGGTCGAGCAGGCAATGCATGTTCAGCAGGTTGTGGCGGGCGATATTGCCGGAGGCAAATAGCATGGGCAAGACCAGCAGCGCGCCCAGCAGCCAGCGTCCTCGTTTCTTTCCTGGCGTGGCGGGCCGGCTCTTGCCTCCCCGATGGAACGCCAAGCCCTTGCCGCTGACGTTGAGCAGGCGCTGCAGGCGCAATCGGGTCAGCAGCCAGACGGCGCGCCAGGCGGTGGGTGGCGCCGGTGTCATGCGGTGTCGTCGGTGAGTTGTAAAAAGAGGTCTTCCAGGCTGCCGTCGCTGGACAGCTGCTGGCGGATCTCGTCCAGGCTGCCCGTGGCGACCAGGGCGCCACGGTGGATGATGGCAACCCGGCTGCACAGTTTTTGCGCCATGTCGAGCAAATGCGTGGACACAAAAATGGTGGTGCCGGCCGCGGCGATGCGCAGCAGGCGTTCCTGCACGTCGCGCGACGCACGCGGGTCGAGGCCGTTGATCGGTTCATCGAGGATCAGCACGGCGGGATCGTGGATCAGCGCGCACGCCAGGCCCAGCTTTTTCTTCATGCCCAGCGAATAATTGACGGCGAAATCCTCGCTCGCCTCGTCCAGGCCGAATTCCGTCAGCAGACGCGCCGTGCGCGTGGCCGCCTCGGCACGTGGATAGCCATGCATTTCGGCCACGAATTGCAGGATTTCACGTCCCCGCAAATAATCGTAGAAGATGGGATTGTCGGGCAGGTAGCCCACCTTGCGCTTGACGGCGGCGCCATCGCGGTGGCAATCGAGGCCATCGATCAGCACGCGCCCGCTGCTGGGCACGAGGATGCCCATCAGCATGCGGATGGTGGTGGTTTTACCGGCCCCATTCGGGCCCAGGAAGCCGAAGACCTCTCCTTTGCCCACTTGTAAGGTCAGCGGCTTGACGGCCTCGAAGGTGCCGTAGTGTTTGGACAAACCTTCGAAGCTGATCATGGCGCACCCAGCGCGGCCAGCAGGCGCCGCTCGCCATCGGGCGTGAGGCGCAGGGCACGGCTGTCGAGTTCGCGCTCGGCCCAGCGCCGGCGCAGGGCCAGCTGCAGCAGGGCCGCCCCCAGCGCCCCGCCCAAATGGGCGCGCCGTTCGCTCCAGTCCAGGCAGGCACAGGCGAAGCGGCGGCGCTGGCGCTGCAATTGCGGCACGTCGATGCCCAGCGCCGCCATGCCGGCCGCGCCCGCTTCCGACAGGCAATATTCGCCTTCGCCGCCATCGTCGAGCAGCCAGCCTTGCGCGTGCAACTGGTCGTGCATGGCGACGGCGACCGTGCCGGCCATGTGGTCGTAGCAGGTGCGCGCATGGCGCAAGCGGTCCGGCGTGGAGGGTGTAAACGGCGTTGCGGGCACGCCGGCCACCACCAGCAGCGCTTCCAGCGCCCGCGCCACCTCCGTACTGGCCAGACGGTAGTAGCGGTGCTTGCCCTGCGCCAGCATCGACAGCAAACCGTCGTCGCGCAAGCGCGCCAGATGGGCGCTGGCCGTCGAGGCGCCTACCTCGGCCAAGGTGGACAATTCCGTGGCCGTGCGCGCATGGCCATCGAGCAGGCTGCACAGCATGCGCGCGCGGGCCGGTTCGGCGATGGCGCCGGCCAGTTGCGCCAGGCCCATGTCGGCCGAGGGAAGTTTGTCATCCATGATTCGTCCGTGGGCGAAGTGTTGTGGTGGAAGGGGCAGCATACTCGTGTCCCCACCTCACTGCAATGGAATGCGCATGCCGCTCGCCGACCCTTTTTCCGCCGTCACCCACGCGGCGCCGTATGACTACTATCGCCGCCTGGCGGACGGCCCGCCGCTGCGTTTCGAGACGTCGCTCGATTGCTGGCTGGCAACGGGAGCCGTTGGCGTACAGGCCGTCCTCGAGCATCCCGCCTGCCGCGTGCGCCCGGCAGGCCAGCCGGTACCGGATACGCTGGCAGGCACGCCGTGCGGCGCCATCTTTGCCGAACTGGTGCGCATGAACGACGGCGAGCGGCATGCCGTGCCGAAACAGGTGCTGGCGCGCGCGCTGGGCCAGGTGGACCTGGCGCGCCTGCACGGACGGGTGATGCAGTTTGCCGGCGACCGCGTTCCCGGCAGCGCCGCGCAGCTGAACGAGGCGATTGTTGAGCTGCCCCTGTTCGCCATGGCGGACTTGCTGGGCTTTGCGCCAGCGCAATGGCCGGCGCTGGCCGCCTGGACGCGCGACTTTGTCGCCTGTTTGTCGCCGCTGAGCAATGGAGAACAACTGGCCGGCGCGCAGCAAGCGGCCAATGCCTTGCTGCACGGTTTTACCGTATTGCTGCGCGAGGCGGATGCCTTGCCCGGCAGCTTGCTGCACGACATCGTGACCGGGGCGTATGCCGTCGGCTGGCAGGCGTCTGGCGGCGTGCTGGCCAACCTCGTGGGCTTGCTGTCGCAGACGTGTGACGCCACGGCAGGTCTGCTGGGCAATGCCACGGTCGCTTTGTGCACGCAGCCGCAGTTGTTCGCGCAACTGCGCGCCGCACCCCAGCGATGGCCGGCTTTGCTGCGCGAGGTCAGCCGGCATGACCCCGCCATCCATAACACGCGCCGCTACACGGCCGATGCCGTGGAATTGCCCGGCGTGTGCATACCGGCCGGGCAGACGATCGTCGTCGTGCTGGCCAGCGCCGGCCAGGCGGAGTCGGGTTTTGGCCATGGCCGCCACGCCTGTCCGGGCCAGTCCATCGCACAGACGATTGCCACGGCATGCCTGCAGGCATGGGCCGACGGGCTGGAAGACATGCCGCTGGCCTGGTCGTACCGGCCTTCGCTGAACGCCCGCATCCCCGTTTTCAACACTGGAGAAAGAGCATGATTGCCGTGATTTTCGAAGTCTGGCCCAGCGCCGAAGGACGCCAGCAGTATCTGGACCTGGCCGCCGCGCTGCGTCCCTTGCTCGCTGAAGTCGATGGATTCATTTCCATCGAGCGCTTCAGCAGCCTGAGCGAGCCTGGCAAACTGCTGTCGCTGTCTTTCTTTCGCGACGAAGCGGCACTGGCGCAGTGGCGGCAGCTGGAAGCGCACCGCGCGGCGCAATCGGCGGGCAGGCACGGTGTGTTCGACGACTACCGGTTGCGCATCGCCGGCGTGGTGCGCGATTACGGCATGCTGGAGCGCCAGCAGGCGCCTGCCGACAGCCAGCGCCGCCACGGTATTTAGCGGGGCAGCGCGCCCTGCGTAATCTTGACCTTGACCCGGTAGGTGGGCGCGGCCGCGTCCAGGGCGGGCGGCGTGGCCGGGTCGACGTCGAGCAGGGTGAACGTCAGGTGGTTGACGGTCACGGAGCTGGCGGCGCCGGGCATGGACTCGGACAAGACGATATCGGTGGCGCCCGCGCTGTTGAGCAAACTGAAACTGTAGCTGACGTAGCCTTTCCACACGCACACGGCGCCCTTGCGGCAGCGGCTGTCGTTGACGCGCTCGAGTTTCAGGGTATCGGTGGCCGTGATGGCGACCTGTTCGCCCGGCGAGAGCACGTGGGTGACGCTGCGCGGCGTGTTTTCCGCGTCGCCGGCGCTGCCAGCCGCGCCGCAGCCCGCCAGCACGGCCAGGCAGGCGATGAACAGGGGTAACAACCACGTTCGGTACGATTGATGTAGATAGTGCATGTTTTTCCTTTCAGGTGGAGCGTCCCGGCCGGCGTGGCGTCCACGCGTGGGATGAAAATGATAATAACAAAATGATATTTTTCTGGCGCACTATTGGCGCGCTGCCGATGAATTGACGCGTCGGCCACGCGGCGCGCCGATTACTGCGTAGAATGGCTGTTTTGAAAATCAGGAAACAACCATGAAAAAAACCGACCTGGCCAAAAGCGATGCCAAGAAACTGATGGGAAAGATGAATGTTCCCGGCGCCGGTGCATTCGGTAAGGAAGCGGTGGTCGTCGACCGCCGCGAGCAGCGCAAGCGCGATCAGGCGCTGGGCCTGGTGCCGTTCGCCGTCAAGCTGAACAGCGATCTGGTGTTGCAATTGCAGACCCTGGCCAAGGAGCGCGGCGCGGATCTGAATGAATTGGTCGCCGAGCTGATCACCAAGGGCTTGGCTGCAGCATAAGGGCTGACAATGTTTATCTGTTGATAAATATCATTTATAAAACTAAAAGGCGCCTTGCGGCGCCTTTTGCATTGCGGCATTGCTTTCGATTACACGTAGGCCGCCAGGGCGCCCTTCATTTTCTTCAGCGCCGCCACTTCGATCTGGCGGATGCGCTCGGCCGATACGCCGAACTCTTCCGCCAGCGCGTGCAAGGTGGCACCGGAGCCGTCGTCGTTGGCCAGCCAGCGCGCTTCGATGATGCGGCGCGAACGGGCGTCCAGCTTCGACAATGCCGTTTCCAGGCCTTCCGATTGCAGGCGCGTCACTTGTTCCGCTTCCAGCACCTTGGTCGGCTCGCTTTGCTCCGACGACAGATAGGCGATCGGCGAAAACTTGTCGTCTTCATCGTCGGTCGGCGACTCCAGCGCGATGTCGCGGCCGCTCAAGCGCGTTTCCATTTCGATCACTTCTTCGCGCTTCACGTCGAGCAGCTTGGCCAGCGCATCGATCTGCTTCGGCGTCATCGCATCGAGGCCCGTCTTGTGGCTGCGCAGATTGAAGAACAGCTTGCGCTGTGCCTTCGTCGTCGCGACCTTGACCAGGCGCCAGTTTTTCAGGATGTACTCATGCATCTCGGCTTTCACCCAGTGCATGGCGTACGACACCAGGCGCACGCCCTGGTCCGGATCGAAACGTTTCACGGCTTTCATCAAGCCGATATTGCCTTCCTGAATCAGGTCGGCGTGCGGCAAGCCATAGCCCAGATAGCCGCGGGCAATCGAGACCACCAGGCGCAGGTGCGACAGCACCAGCTCTTGCGCGGCGGCCAGGTCATTTTTTTCGCGCAGGCGTTTCGCCAGCGAAATTTCTTCGTCGTGGGTCAACATGGGCAGACGGTTCACGGCCGAGATATAGGCGTCGATATTGCCCAGATTGCCAGTGAACCCGAGGCCCAGCGCATTACTTTTGGTCGGAACCAATGCGGATGTTGCGGACATCATAGTCATGTTTTCTCCCTCGTAGTCTTGCTTTGTTCCAGTTGGCCACATCACACGATGTGGCCCGATTGTCTGTTCTGTTTTGCGTATTCGGTCTTGCACTTTGCAGATCGCGGCACCATCTTCATCTGGCGTCCATGGCGGTTCTGCTGTTGGTATGTCCCTATATTAGCACTCTCTGCCTGAGAGTGCCAATCAGCACATTTAATCGTCCTGATAGCCTAAATACTATGGTGATTTAATGCTTGATATATATCTCTGAACAGCGCGAGATAGCGCTTTACGACAACATGGCCAGTCTACGGCCTCTGGCTGAAGCGAGCCTTAAGAATACTTGCTAAATATCAAGATAACAGCAGATGGGGATGGCGAGGCGCATGGCGGCACCGCAGGTGCCGCCATGGAAAGGAAGGTCAGTTCAGGCGCGCCAGGTGGCGCTGTACGCAGAGGAAGGCGCCGATCAGGCCGAGGCCGGCGCTGACGGCCAGCAAGCCTGCCATCGGCAGCGGCGCCAGCGGCACCAGCTGGAATTCGGACGCATACAGGCGTGCAAACTCGGCAATCGCGGTATTGAGCGGCTGCAAGGCCAGCGCCACGGCGCCCAGCGCCAGCGCACCGGCGCACAGGCCCAGCAGGGCGCCCGTGTAATAGAAGGGGCGGTGGATGAAAGTGTCGGTGGCGCCGATCAGTTTCGAGATGCTGATTTCATCGCGCTGCTGCATCACTTGCAGGCGGATGGTATTGAAGACCACGGCGATGACGGCCACGCCCAGGGTGATGGCCAGCAGCAGCAGCACCAGGCGCAGCACGCCCAGCAGGGCCGCCAGACGCTTGACCCAGGCCGAATCGACTTGCGCCGATTCCACGCCGGGCAGGTGGCGCAACTGTTCCGCCACGGCATCGACGTCCTGCGCTTCGCTGGCGCTGCTGAAGGCGTCGAGTTTCAGCACATAGCTGTCGGGCAGGGGATTGTCGCCCAGGGTGCTCAGTACGTCGGCCAGGCCGTTCTTGTTCTTCAGCGTATCGAGCGCCTGTTCGCGCGGGATGAAGACGATCTTTGCCTTTTGCTCGCCGACGATCTTGCGCATGGCGCTGGCCAGGGCCACGGCTTGCTCGCGCGGCGTGTCGATCTTCAGGAAGACGCTGATTTCCGGGTCGACCGACATCTGTTCCGACATGGGGCGCACATTGTCGAGCATGGTCAAGCCGGCGAACGGCAGCGACAGGGCGATGGCGACGACGAGCACGTTCAGTAAAAAGCCGCCTGGCGACTTGCGCAAATGAATCAGCGCCGAGCCGAGCGCGAAGCGGTGTTGACGGAACCAGCCTCTCATGCCTGTTCTCCCTGCGCGTCGTCCGCATCGGGGGAGGGGGCGAAATCGGGATCGGGCGGCGCGAAGACGGGCGCTTGCGTGGCCTTGTCGATGGCGACCAGCTGGCCGTTCTTCAGGTGGATCACGCGGGCGGCGGCGTCGAGCATCTGTTCGTCATGGCTGGAAATGAGGCAAGTTACGCCCACCGAGTGGAATGCTTTGAGGGCGTCGAGCACCTTGTTGGCGCTGGCGCGGTCCAGGTTGGCCGTCGGTTCGTCGGCCAGGATGATCTGCGGCCGGTTGACGATGGCGCGCGCGATCGATACGCGCTGCTGCTCGCCGCCCGACAGCGACAGCGGACGCGCCATGGCGCGGTCCAGCAATCCCACCTTGTCGAGCGCGGCGCGCGCGCGCTGCTCGGCGGCAACTTTATGCGCGCCGACGACGAGCAGCGGCAGCATGACGTTGGCCAGGATGGAGCGGTCGTTCAGCAGTTTTTGTTGCTGGAAGATCAGGCCCATGTTCCGGCGCAAAAACGGCACGCCGGCCGGCTTGATCTTCGCCATGTCTTGGCCATTGACGATCAGCTTGCCCGACGTGGGGCGTTCCATGGCGGCGATCATTTTCAGCAAGGTGGACTTGCCGGCGCCGGACGGGCCGGCCAGGAAGACCAGCTCGCCCTTGGCAATACTGAGCGAAATGTCGCTGAGCGCCACGGCGTCGGGGGAGTATTGCTTGGAGACGTGCTGAAATTCAATCATGTATAGGCTTATCCGAGCAGCGCTTCGACAAATTCGGCAGCCACGAAGGGCTGCAAGTCTTCAATTTTCTCACCGATGCCGATGAAATACACGGGCACGGGGCGCACGCGGGCAATCGCCGCCAGAACCCCGCCCTTGGCGGTACCGTCCAGCTTGGTGATCACCAGGCCGCTCAACTGCAGGGCATCGTCGAAGGCCTTCACTTGCGTGAGGGCGTTCTGACCCGTGTTGCCGTCGATGACGAGCAGGGTTTCATGCGGCGCGCCCTCCATGCCCTTGCCGATCACGCGCTTGATTTTCTTCAATTCTTCCATCAAGTGCAACTGGGTCGGCAGGCGGCCGGCCGTGTCGACCATGACCACGTCGATGCCGCGCGCCTTCGCCGATTGCACGGAGTCGTAGGCCACGGCGGCCGGGTCGCCCGATTCTTGCGAAATCACGGTAACGTTGTTGCGCTCGCCCCAGACCATCAACTGCTCGCGCGCGGCGGCGCGGAAGGTGTCGCCCGCGGCCAGCAGCACGGACTGGTTGTTCGACTGCATGTGCTTGGCCAGCTTGCCGATGGTGGTGGTCTTGCCGGCGCCATTGACGCCGGAAATCATCATCACCAGCGGCTTGTGGCGGCCCAGCTCGAAGCGCTTTTCCAGCGGGCTCAGGAGCTCGATCAGCAGCACTTTCAGCGCGGCCTTGACGGCGGCTGCGTCGAGCAGCTTGTCTTCCTTGACCTTTTTCTTCAATTCCGTGAGCAGGAATTCGGTGGCGTCGATGCCGGCGTCGGACATCAGCAGCGCCGCTTCCAGCTCTTCGTACAGGGCGTCGTCGATCTTCGCGCCGACGAACAGCACGGACAAGGTGTTCGAGGTTTTCGACAGGCCCGCCTTCAGGCGCGTCATCCACGATTTTTTCTCGGGTTCGGCGGCCACGACCACGGGCACGAGCTCGGCCGGCGCGCCGCTCAGGGGCGTAGCGGCTGGCTGCGGTGCGGGCGGCGTGGCGGGAAGGACGAGGGGCTCGGCTGGTGTGGCCTCGGGAGCGATGGGTTTTTTCTTGAAGAAACTAAACATGGATGTGTGGTGGCGGGTGCTGACCTAAGGCCCGGCGGCGCCGGACACTGTGTTACGGGCTATTCTACCAGAGCGCGCCCGGCCCTTCATGCTTTACTGTTCGATTGGCAACATTGCGTGCCTATCCACGGAGATCGCCGCAGTTGCCGCGCTTTTCAACGGGTTCAATGCATTTGCAGGGCCAGCGCCTGGTGGCGGCGGCGCCAGTCGGCGATGCTTTCGTCGACTTGCCGCAAGTCCAGCACATGCAGGAAAGAAGGGGGCTGCTTGTACAGCACGGGACTGCGTCCCCCTGCCCACAATTCCATGCTTGGCGGCAAGTTCGCATGCAGTTGCTGCAGGCTGTCGCGCGTCTGCCGCTGCTTGCTGGCGCTGGAAAACGACAGCGCCACGATATCGGCCCGCTGCGCGCGCGCGGCCGCGACGATGTCCGTCAGCGGCGTTTCCACTCCCAGCGACATGCAATGGGCGCCCGCCGCCGCGCACAGCGCCTCGGCCATCAGCAGCCCCAGGCCATGACGCTCCTGCGGCAAGGTACTGAGCACGATGCGTGGCGTGCGCGTCGATGGGCTGCTTGCCTGCGGCAGGGAAAAGATGGCGTGGCGCATCACCGTTTGCAAGGTTTCGCTATACAGATGCTCTTCATACACGGCCAGGTCGCCGCAAGCCCACGCCTCGCCCACCATGCCCGTCAGGGGGGCGATCACGTCGATGGTGAACGCTTTCAAGCCCAGCACGGCCAGCGCCTGGCGCAGGGCGTCCCCCAGTTCCGCCATCTGGTGGCCGTGGCACAGCGACAGGTAGTGTTCGAGCTGCGGAGGCGGCGTTGACGGCGCCGCACTGCCGGCGCTGGCCAGCTGCTGCAGTTGCACGGTGCTGTGCTGCATGATTTTTCCCGGACGAAAGCCGAGGTCCAGCAGGCGCTTGACCATGCGCAACTTCTGCACTTGCTCGGCCGGGTAGCTGCGCTCGCCAAAGGCGTCGCGCTGAGGCTGGGGAAAAGCGTAGCGGCGCTCCCAGACACGCAAGGTTTCCTTGGCCAGCCCGGTATCGCGCTCGACATCGCTGATGCTGAAGGCGGAAGTAGGTTGCAGGTCAGTATCCATACCAGGGGCTTGCTCGCATGCCAAAAAGAACGTGGAGTGCATTTTACGCCTTCCGCCGCCCCGGACCAAATAGCTGAATCCGATTGGAAATTGCCGACGTATAAGTTGTGGAACGGCCGAGGGCGCTCATTGACATAAATCAATATTTCATCGATTATCCATGAGGCTCGTTTTGTCCAGGACAAACTTAATACAGGTGTACTCATGAAAATTGCCGTCGTCGGAGCAGGAATTGCAGGTTTGTCGTGTGCCTATCGCCTGGCGCAGGCGGGCCAGGACGTGACCTTGTACGAGGCGGGCGACTATTTTGGCGGCCACAGCCATACGGTCGATGTCACGCTCGATGGCGTCACGCATGGCGTCGACACGGGTTTCCTCGTGTTTAACCACGCCACCTATCCGAACCTGGTGCAACTGTTTGACGAACTCGGTGTCGAGGCGGCCGACAGCGACATGTCGTTTTCCGTGAAGATGCCGCTGGGCACCTCGTCCGATGCCCGCGTGCTGGAATGGGCGGGCGCCAATTTCGATACCGTGTTCACGCAGCGCAGCAATCTGTTGCGCCCCGCCTTCCTGCGCATGCTGCGCGATATCGTGCGCTTCAACCGCCAGGCCAGCGCCCTGGCCATGGCCAGCGTGCCGGCGCCGGCCATGTCGCTCGGCGAGTTCCTTGATCTGCACAATTATGGCGACGAGTTCCGTCACTGGTATCTGTTGCCCATGGCCGCCTGCATCTGGTCGTGCCCGGCGCGCCAGATGCTGGCCTTTCCCTTGGCCACCTTCATCCGTTTCTGCCACAACCACGGCTTGCTGCAAGTGAGCAACCGGCCGCAATGGCGTACGGTGCGCGGCGGTGCGCGCGTGTACGTGGAAAAACTGCTGGCAGGCATTGCGCAGCAGCGCCTGGCGTGTCCCGTGCTGGCCGTGCGGCGCCAGGGGCACAACGGCGCACGCATGGTCGAGCTGCATACGGCGGCCGGCGTCGAGCATGCCGATCACGTGGTACTCGCTTGCCACAGCGACCAGTCGCTGGCCCTGCTGGCGGACATCCGTGACGACGAGCGCTCCGTGCTTGAAGCCGTGCGCTACCAGCCGAACCGGGCCGTGCTGCATACGGATGCGTCTTGCCTGCCGCAGCGCCGCCGCGCCTGGTCGGCCTGGAATTACCAGGGCCGGCCGGCCGCGCAGGAGGGCGAATCGCCGCAGGTATGCGTGCACTATTTGCTGAACCAGCTGCAGCCGCTGCCGTTTACGACGCCCGTCATCGTCTCGCTCAATCCGCTCGACGAGCCGGACCCGGCCAAGGTCATCGACGCGTTTTCGTATGCCCACCCCGTGTTCGATGGCGCGGCCATTGCGGCCCAGGCGCGCCTGGCCGGTTTCCAGGGCGCGCAGCACACGTGGTTTGCGGGCGCCTGGACGGGCTATGGTTTCCATGAAGACGGTTTGAAGTCGGGCCTTGCCGTGGCGCAAATACTCAATGGCATGGCGGCGGCGGAGCTCGGCCATGCCGCGTAATTCATCGCCGTCCGTGCCGCCGCAGCCCCAGCTGTGTCTAGGGCGGGTGCGGCATGCGCGGCTGCGTCCGCGCGCGCATGCTTTCAGTTACGGCATGTTTTATCTGCGCCTGCCCTTGCGCAGCCTGGGCGCGCACGATTTTCCTGCCCGCTTGATCTCGCGCAACGGCGCCAATGTGCTGTCCTTCCGCGACAGCGACCATGGCGATGGCACGACGCCGCTGCTGGAGTGGATCGATGGCTTGCTGCGCCAGCAAGGCGTGCTCGACGCGGGCGGCGAAATCTGGCTGCAAACCATGCCGCGCATGTTCGGCTATGTGTTCAATCCCGTCAGCTTCTGGTTTTGCCACCGCCCGGATGGCGCGCTGCGCGCCGTGGTCTGCGACGTGCGCAATACCTTCGGCGAGCGCCACCTGTACCTGCTCGAACAGGGCGGGCCCATCGCTTATGGCAGCGAATTGCAGGCCAGAAAAATTTTCCACGTGTCGCCATTTTGCAAGGTGGAAGGGCATTACCGCTTCCGTTTCCTGCGCAACAGTGAAGAGGATGGCGAGCGCCACCTGGCCCGGGTCGATTACGACGACCTCGACGGTCCTGTTTTGCAGACGAGCTTGTCCGGTACGGCGCGGCCGCTGCGCGATGGCGCCATCGCCTGGGCTCTGCTGCGCTACCCGCTGATGACGTTTGGCGTGATGGCGCGCATCCATTGGCAAGCCTTGCGCCTGTGGCTGCGCCGCGTGCCGTTTTTCAGCAAACCCCACCCTCCACAAGAAAAGGTGTCCCGATGAGCTCCGACTCCCTGCCGACCGGCCTGCATGCGCGCAGCAGCGCGTGTCCCGCGCACTTGCCCGACCACACGCACCTGGACATGCCCGCTTCCGGGCGCATGATCGTGCGCCTGCTGCAAAAATTACAATATGGCGCCCTGCGCCTGCGCACGCCGGATGGCAGTATCTTGCTGTACGGCGACGGCAGCCAGCCCGTCACCCTGGACTTGTACAACTGGCGCCTGTGTGCGGCCGTGTTGCGCTCGGGTGACATCGGCTTTGCGGAAACGTTTATCGCCGGCGACTGGCGCACGGACAATTTGCCGGGTTTGATCGAGCTGATGATACGCAACCGCGCACAGATCGAGTCCTTGATCTATGGCAACTGGTGGGGCAACCTGGTCTACAAGCTGCGGCATTTGCTCAACCGCAATTCGCGCGCTGGCAGCAAGAAGAATATCCACGCCCATTACGATATCGGCAACGCCTTTTATCAGTTGTGGCTGGATCCGTCGATGACGTATTCGAGTGCGCTGTTTGCCGAAGGCGCCAGCCTGGAGCAGGCGCAATGGGCGAAATACCGGCGCATTGCCGATCAGCTTCAACTGCGGCCAGGCGCCAAGGTGCTGGAAATCGGCTGCGGCTGGGGCGGTTTTGCGGAAACGGCGGCGCGCAGCTACGGCGCCCACGTGACGGGCCTGACCTTGTCGACCGAACAGCTGGCGTATGCGCGCCAGCGCCTGCAGGACGCGGGGCTGGCGGCGCAGGCCGACCTGCAGCTGTGCGATTACCGCGACAGCGCCGGCCAGTACGACGCCATCGCCTCGATCGAGATGTTCGAAGCCGTAGGGCAAAGCTACTGGCCCGGCTATTTCGCCTGTGTGGCGCGCAACCTGAAGCCGGGCGGCCGCGCCTGCATCCAGACCATCGTCATCGCCGACGACTTGTTCGAGCGCTACAGCAAGAGCACGGATTTCATTCAACAGTATATTTTTCCGGGCGGCATGCTGCCGTCGCCGGCCGAGTTCCGCCGCGCCGCCGAGGCGCAGGGCTTGCGCGTGGAAGACGCCTTCCGCTTTGGCCTCGATTACGCGCAAACCCTGCGCCAGTGGCGCGCCAGCTTCCTGGCCCAGCGCACGGCGCTGGAAAAGCAGGATTTCGATGGCCGTTTCCTGCTGACCTGGGAGTTTTACCTCGCGTATTGCGAGGCCGCCTTCCAGGCGCACAACACGGATGTGATGCAATTTACTCTGGTGAAGGACTGACCATGCGCCGCTTGCTTGCCACTGTTGTGCTGTCATTGACCATGTTGGGTGCCGCGGCCGCGCCGCCTGCCTTTGTCGCCGCCGACGTGCCCGAAGCCCGGCTGGCGGGCGAGGGCGAATACACGTGGTTCGGCATGCGTATTTATCGGGCACAACTGTGGGTGGGACCGCAGGGCTACCAGGGCGCGGCGTCGGCAACGGCGCCGTTTGTGCTGGAATTGCGCTATGCGCGCTCGCTCGACGGCAAGAAGATCGCCGAAGCCAGTTATGAACAGATGCAGAAAATCGGCGCCGGCACGCCGGAGCAGCGCCTGGCCTGGCTGTCCACCATGCAGCGCATCTTTCCTGACGTCAAAGAGGAGCAGCGTATCGCGGGCGTCTACCGGGCCGGCATCGCGCCCGGCGTGCGCTTTTATCTCGATGGCAAGGTGCTGGCCGACGTGAGCGATGGCGATTTCGCGCGCGCGTTTTTTGCCATCTGGCTCTCGCCGTCGACCACGGCGCCCAAGCTGCGCGCGGCCTTGCTGCAGAATGCGGCGGCGCTGCCATGAACGCCGGGGCCAGCGCGTTGAGCTTGCCGGCCCTGTTCAGCTACGGCCTGTTCGGCTTGCCGCTTGCCATGCTGGCGCTGCCCATCTATATCTATGTGGCGCCGTTTTATGCGCAGCGCAGCAACCTTGACCTGGCGCAGATCGGCGCCGTGCTGCTCGCGGCGCGCATCGCCGCCGCCTTCATCGATCCGGCCCTGGGCGCCTGGATGGCGCGTGGCGGGCGCAGTTATGCCATGCTTGTCGGCGCCGCGTTGCCCTTGCTGCTGCTGGGCTTTGGCGCGCTGTTCCATCCGCCCTCGATGCCGCAAGCGGCGACGCTGGCCTGGTTCCTGGCCGCCTTGCTGCTCGTCTACACGGCCTATGGCCTGGCCGGCATCGCGCACCAGAGCTGGGGCGCGGCGCTCACCCAGGCGTCCACGCAGCGGGCGCGGGTGGCGGCCGTGCGCGAAGGCTGCGGCTTGCTGGGCGTGATCCTGGCGGCCGGGCTGACTTCCGTGCTCGGCTATGACGGCTTGTCGCTGGCCTTTGCCGTCTGCTTGCTGGCGGCGGGGGCGCTGCTGCTGGCGCACGCCCCGCGTCCGGCCTTGCGCAGCGCCGGGGAAACGTTACCCGGCAATGGCTGGAAGCTGCCGTTTCGCCAGCGCGCGTTTCGCTGGCTGTTTGCCGTCCTGCTCGTCAATGGCGTGGCGGCCGCCATCCCCGCCACCCTGTTCCTGTTCTTTGCCGGCGACTATTTGCGCCTGGGGCATTACGCGGGACCGTTCCTGATCGTCTACTTTTGCGCGGCGGCCGCCTCGATGCCCGTGTGGGTGGCCCTGGCGCGCCGGTTTGGCGAAGCGCGCGCCTGGGGCGGCGCCATGCTGCTGGCCGCGACCGTGTTTGTCTGGACATATGGCCTGGGCGCGGGCGCCACCTGGGGCTTTGCCGCGATTTGCCTGCTCTCGGGCCTGGCGCTGGGCGCCGACCTGGCCTTGCCGCCGGCCCTGCTGGCAGGGCTGATCGGCGCGGCCGGCCATGCCGGGCGGCACGAAGCGGCATATTTCGGCTGGTGGAACTGGGGCGTGCAAATGAGCCTGGCGCTGGCGGCCGGCATCGCCTTGCCCCTGCTGGCCTGGCTCGGCTATGTGCCTGGCAACAGCAGCGGCGGTTTGCCGGCCCTGGCTGCCGCCTACGCCTTGCTGCCCTGCGCCTTGAAACTGCTGGCGGCGCTGCTGCTGTGGCGCGCGCCGCTACAACATATATATAGTGAACCCGGGGAGTACCGACCATGTACCTGATGAAATGCTGCCGGCGCGGCATGACGGCCGCCGCCTTGCTGCTGGCGCTGGCCGCCTGTTCCACGCCGCCCACGCCCGCCACTTACGCGCATGAAACACCCAAGCTGGACCTGCAACAGTACTTCAACGGCACGCTCGACGCCCACGGCATCTTCCAGGACCGCTCCGGCAAGGTCGTGAAACGCTTCACCGTCGTGATGCGGGCCAGCTGGGCGGGCGAGACGGGTACCCTGGACGAGGATTTCACGTATTCGGACGGCAGCCGCCAACGGCGCATATGGACCTTGCGCAAGACGGCGCCCGGGCGCTTCATCGGCACGGCGCCCGACGTGATCGGCGAGGCCGTCGGCGAAGTGGCCGGCAATGCCTTGCGCTGGCAATACGTGCTGGCGCTGCCCGTCGATGGCACGGTCTACCACGTCGACTTCGAGGATTGGATGTTCCTGATGGATGACAAGGTCATGCTGAACCGCGCCGCCATGAGCAAGTTCGGTTTCAGCCTGGGCGCCGTCACTTTATCGTTCAGCAAACGTCCGCAGGCGGCCCCATGAATCGCAAGATCACCAGCTGGGCCGGCAAGCACGTGTGGATCATCGGCGCTTCCAGCGGCATCGGCGCCGCCTGCGCCACCCTGCTGCTGGAGCAGGGCGCCAGCGTGGCCTTGTCGGCGCGTCACCGCGCCAGCCTCGAGCAGTTGTGCGAGGGGCAGCCGCTGGCGCAGGCATTGCCGCTCGATGTCACCCAGCACGCGCAGCTGCGGGCCGTCTGCGTGGAGTTGCAGCGGCAGTGGACGCATATCGACCTGATACTGGTGGTCGCTGGTGGTTATCAGGCCATGCGCGCCGATAGCTTCGACCTTGAGGCGGCGCAGGGCTTGCTGGCCCTGAATGTGGGCGGCGTCTTCAATTGCCTGGAGCAGGCCTTGCCGTGGCTGTTGCGCCAGGGCAGCGGCGGCATCGGCATCGTCGCCTCGGTGGCCGGCTATGGCGGCTTGCCCAAGGCGCTCGCATATGGCGCCAGCAAGGCTGCGCTGATCAATCTGACGGAGTCGCTGTATCTGGACCTGCATCCACGCGGGATTGATGTATATCAAATCAACCCCGGTTTTGTCGCCACGCCTTTGACGGCGGACAACGATTTCACCATGCCGGCCCTGATGACGGCGCAGGACGCGGCCGCCGCCATGCTCGATGGCATCGAGCGGGGGCAGTTTCACATCCACTTTCCCAAACGCTTTACCAATACCCTGCGCCTGGCGCGGCTGTTGCCGTACCGCGCCTATTTCTGGCTGATCCGCAAGATGACGGGCGTATGAGCACAAGCATGCTGGACACGGAAGGCGTGGAACAGGCGCTGGCGCGTCTGGTGGCATTTTACGAGCACCTGAGCCTGGAACGCCTGGCCCAGCTGGGGGCCGTGTACGCGCCGGACGCCCATTTCAAGGACCCGTTCAACGAGGTGAAGGGGCATGCCGCCATTCTGGCCATCTTCGAGCACATGTTCGTGCAGGTTGATGCGCCCCGGTTTGTCGTGCTGGAAAGCCTGGGGCAGGGGCAACAAGCCTTTCTGACCTGGGAGTTTCGCTTCCGCATGAAACGACTGGTATCTGGCGAACAATGCATACGCGGCGCCACACATGTGCGCTTCGATGCGCAGGGACGGGTGCTCGTGCACCGCGATTATTGGGATGCGGCGGAAGAGTTGTATGAAAAACTGCCGTTGCTGGGCTCTTTCATGCGCCTGCTCCGGCGCGCAAGCCAGCGTTAAAGCTTGTTTCTCTATGCTTTTAAGAAAAAAATGCAAAAAAGAGAAAGTAAAGATGTGAAATGGGGCCGCTGAAAACTTGATTTCGGTCAAAGTGTCGTTTTTTAGACACAAAAATATCAAAATATTGAGAAGGCAACATTGTAAGAAATTGTTTCAAGTGATGCGCAATTTGCAAGCAAGAGTCGTACTCATCCGTTCCAATCGGATGGTGGAAGCGTGGTCTGAAAAACATGGAAAACATTTCTATGTGAGCAATTTAAATTACCGGAAAGTCAGTAATTGTGTTGATACTCTGCCTATTTTTTTGACGCGTGCGCCGACGTCGAAAATAGCGCCTACGCCCCTGAATAATGCGGCAACGCACCAAAAATGGGCGCATGCATTCCCGTTTTTGGGCATTCGGCAGCAAACATTGCCGATGCCGTGTATGCTTCGTCCCGTTTATCCATTATCGCCTGACAAATTGTGCGCTTTGTCGCGTAAATCTTGGAGGGCAAATGAGGGGTAAAGCATGTTGACGTTTTAATCACTCGCCTGATACTGTTGCACTAATACAACGGGTGTGGACTAGGCATGCGCTATGATGGAATGGTCAATCAGGCCAATGCATTGGTTGGCAAGGGGCACTGGCTCTGTCGCGTAGTACGGTTGGCGATGGTCGGGATGCCTGAAAAAGCCCCCGGCCTGGTACCGGAAGTAACATGTTGGAACTTGATGGAATGTGAAACGGTCGTTATAGTGCCGCTTCCGGTGCCGTTTGAGCACCGAACCGGCGCACGAATAACGGTCGTTATGCAGCCTTCAAGCTTATCGGTGCAATAGCGTGCCGATACCGATATGAATGTTCCTCTGACCGGAACAGCAATGTGGCAGGTGGAGACCTTGCCCTCACTCATAAAAAGCGCTCTGCTAGAGCGCAGCTCGAGATGCATAGGCTGTATTACTTTTTGCTTCAAAAATTAAAGGAAATCGCAATGAAAAAAACTCTGATCACCCTGGCAGTTCTGGCAGCAGCCACTGGCGTAGCCCAAGCTCAATCGAGCGTTGTTATCTACGGTACCGTTGACGCTGGTTTCGTCAGCGAGCGCGGCGGTGTTAACGGCAACGTTAACAAACTGGACAGCGGCATTGCTTCGGCTTCCCGTATCGGCTTCAAAGGCACCGAAGATCTGGGCAGCGGCCTGTCGGCACTGTTCGTTCTGGAATCGGGCTTCGGCGTTGACAACGGTCAACAAGACGTTGCAGGCAGCTTGTTCAACCGTCAAGCTTACGTTGGTCTGAGCAGCAAAACGACCGGTACCCTGACCCTGGGTCGTCAATACACCCCTTGGTACAACACCCTGTCGAAAGTTGCTGATCCATTCGCAGCTGGCTACGCTGGTTCCGCTAAGAACCTGTTCCCATCGAACACCCGCACCAGCAACACCGTGCTGTACACCTCGCCAAACTTCAACGGCTTTGACGCTGACGTGGCTTACACCTTCGGCGAGCAAGCTGAGTCGAACAAAATCGGCCGCAAAATCGGCGCGTCGGCTGGCTACTCGAACGGTCCTTTGAACGCTCGTATCGCTTACAACAACACCAGCAACGACACCGCAACGACCGAAACCGGTAGCGGCCGTAACTGGTTGGCTGCAGCTAACTACGACTTCGCAGTTGCTAAAGCTTACATCGCATACGGCGCAAACAAAGGCCAAAACAGCGCCATCCGCAACAACGGCAATGTTAACGCGTTTAACTACACTTCGGCTGGCTACAGCACCGACAGCAACAACATCCTGGTCGGCGCAACCGTACCTGTTGGCCCAGCTGGCACCGTAATGGCTTCGTTCATCCGCACGAACGACAAAACCGCTGCTAACGCTGATGCTGATCAATGGGCACTGGGCTACTCGTACGCTCTGTCGAAGCGCACCAGCACCTACGCTTCGTACGCTAAAATCAAGAACAAAAACAACGCTGGCTACACCGTTGGTAACAACAGCAATGTTGGTACGGGCGACAAAGCCTTCAACGTTGGCGTTCGTCACTCGTTCTAATATTCGCGCAAGCGAAGCTTAGTACCGCTGCCAGCATCCCTTCGGGGATGCTGATAAGCAAGGAAACGCGCTGTCTGGCTTCGGCCTGGCGGCGCGTTTTTGCATTGGCGGCGCCAGTTATAATGGCGCCGTTACCCAAGTAAAGGAATGCCATGTATTCATTCACCTCGCCGCGCCTGGCCGCCATGCTGGCCGCGCTGCTGCTCGCCGGCGCCACGGGCGCCGCTGTTGCCGCCGTCAAGGGCAAGAAGCCGGCCGGACTGGAGCGCTATGGCGTGGCCGTCTATTCGGACCTGTGCCTGCAAAAGGATAGCGGCGAAATCGGCGGCCAGCGCGTCACCCTGCACCGCTTTGCCGAGGCCGATTCCGTCATCTATGAATTCACGGCAGGCGCCCTGAGCTGGCCTATCGTGGCCAACGACGTCAACCTGGACGCCGCCACGGGCGCCTTCGACTTCACCATCGCCGGCGCCGACAGCGAGGAACGCACCATCGTCGGCAAGTTTTCCAAAGACGGGCAGACCCTGACCCTGGAAGGTGATTATTGCGGCGGCAACGTGCGCATGCCGATGAAGCTGAGCCGCGTGCGCGATTTCGGCCGTCCCCTGAAAAATTGCACGCCATGCCCGTCGGTGCCGGAAGCGCCGGCCGAGGCGGCGCCGGCCCAGGAAAGCGCGCCAGCGCCTGCCGCCTGAGTTATTGTGACTTGCGCATGAAAAAGGCCCGGTATCGACCGGGCCTTTGTTATTTCTCGCCTTGCAAGGGGCTTATTTGGCCGCCTGCGCCTTTTCCGCATTCGCGCGGATGGTGGCCAGTGTCGCGTTTGGCGTGATCAGGTTGCCGTCGTAGCGCAGTTCGATCAGGGCCGGCAAGTTGTGCGCCCTGGCATGCGCCAGCGCCCGCTGCAGGGCAGGGGCGAACTCTTCCGTCGTATTCACCGCTTCGCCATGCGCGCCATACGCCTGCGCCAGCGCCGCAAAATCGGGGTTGTGCAGGGTCGTGCCCGACACGCGGCCAGGGTAGTCGCGTTCCTGGTGCATGCGGATGGTGCCGAACATCTGGTTGTTGAAGACGATGATGACCACGCCCGCCTGGTATTGGACGGCCGTGGCCAGTTCCTGGCCATTCATCATGTATTCGCCGTCGCCGGCGAAGGTGATGACGGTGCGCTCCGGGTGCACGATCTTCGCCGCCACGCCCGACGGCACGCCGTAGCCCATGGCGCCGTTCGTCGGCGCCAGCTGGGTGCGCATGCCGCCGTAGCGATAAAAACGGTGCGCCCACGAGGCGTAGTTGCCGGCGCCGTTCGTCACGATGGTGTCGGCCGGCACCTGCGCCATGATTTCCTGCGTCACCTGCCACAGGTCCAGCGGCGCCTGGCCATCGCGGAAGATGGGCGGCTGCTCCTGGTAGGCGGCCAGCTCGGCCTTCGCTTCCGCCGGCGTATGTTTCCAGGCGGAAGCATCGACGGGGGCCATGGCGGCCAGCATGGCGCACACTTGCGGCATGCCGCTGTTGATCATCAGCTCGGCCTGGTAGACGCTGCCCAGCTCCTCGGCGTCCGTATGGATGTGCACCAGGCGCTGGCGCGGCACGGGCGAGTCGAACAGGGTGTAGCCGCCCGTCGTCATTTCGCCCAGGCGCGGGCCGATGGCGATGACCAGGTCGGCATTTTTTACGCGCGCGGCCAGTTTCGGGTTGATGCCGATGCCGACGTCGCCGATGTAGTTCGGGTGTGCATTGTCGAGCAAGTCCTGGAAGCGGAAGGCGCAGGCGACGGGCAGGTGGTTGCTTTCCGCGAACTGCTGCAGGTCGGCGCACGCTTGCGGCGTCCAGGTGGTGCCGCCGAGCAAGACCAGCGGCTGCTTCGCCGCCGCCAGCATGGCGCGCAGCTGCTGCAGCTGGGCGTCGGACGGCGCCGCCTGCACGCTCCGGTAGGCGCGCGTGTCGGCGACAGTCGCCATGGAAATGAGCATGTCTTCCGGCAGGGCCAGCACGACGGGGCCGGGACGCCCGCTGGTGGCGACCTGGAAGGCGCGCGCCAGGTATTCGGGGATGCGCTCGGCGCGGTCGATCTGCGCCACCCACTTGGCCATCTGGCCGTACATGCGGCGGTAGTCGATTTCCTGGAACGCTTCGCGGTCGACGAAATCGTTGCCCACCTGGCCGATGAACAGGATCATCGGGGTGGAGTCCTGGTAAGCCGTGTGCACGCCGATCGAGGCGTTGGTGGCGCCCGGACCGCGCGTGACGAAACAGATGCCCGGCTTGCCCGTCAGCTTGCCGTAGGCTTCGGCCATGAAGGCGGCGCCGCCTTCCTGGCGGTTGATGATGAAGCGGATGCCCGAGTCGTGCAGGGCGTCGAGCACGTCGAGGTAGCTTTCGCCAGGCACGCCAAAAGCGGTGTCGACACCGTGGATCTGCAGGGCATCGACCAGGATCTGGCCGCCGGTACGGGGTTGTTGCGTCATGTTCGGCTCTTTATATTCTAGTTGGGTGGCAAAGAAATGGGGCAAGCGGTGTGCATGCGCCTGCATGCAGGCGGCTTGCCCCATTCATTCTATGTGAGCCGATTTGGCCCGGCTTTTGAAATGGCGACACCGAATTACACAATCCCCCGGGCCGGAGCCCGACGCGGGGCCCGGCGAGCGGTGTCGTTCCCGCACAGGCCTTTTTGCAGAAACATGCTGCGGCGCGGTACAATGGCGGGTGAAGCAGGCCAGACAGTCGCTGGCCGGCGCAGCAATGCGCTGGCGGGAGGAAGGTCCGGACTCCATAGAGCGGGGTGACGGTTAACGGCCGTCCGTCGAAAGCCGCAAGGTATAAGGCGAGGAATAGGGCCACAGAGACGAGCGTATTAAGTTACGGTGAAACGCGGTAACCTCCACCTGGTGCAATTTCAAATAGGCACGCGATGATGCTGCTCGCGGAGCGTGCGGGTAGAAAGCTTGAGCGCCCGAGTAATCTGGCGCCTAGAGGAATGACTGTCATAGCGCCGACCTGCAAGGGAAGGCGCCGTAACAAAATCCGGCCTATCGGCCTGCTTCACTTGAATTCCTGCTCCCTGGCTTGCCGGGGAGTATCTTGGTCACCGCAGTTTGCATGCTGCGCACCAAGCAAAAGCCCCGCAACGGGGCTTTTTTTGTTTCTAAAAATAGTGCAGCGAAGATAAAGTTGTATAGACAACTAAAGATGGACAATTGGTTAAAGTTTCTTGGTTCTAATTAATTGCTGCAGTGCAAAAATATTTTTCCTGCGTCAGGCCAGGCCCGGAAAACAGGGCAGGTATGCGCCATGGGCAAGGGTTTTATGCTTTAAACCAAGTCTTTCTCTGCCGCTGCTGGCCGTTGTGCCTGCATGACGAAAGTATTGTCATGTGTCAACTAACTGTAAAAAATTCAATTTTTTGATTTCGTTTTTTTCGATGTTTACGGTAGGAAAACACATGTGTGCAGATGAGGTAGCACATTCACTATCTTTCATAAGTATCTAATTTATCGATATATTTTTATTTGAGACTCCTTCAACGATCTGCGCTAAGTCCTTAATTTCATTAATAAAATTCCTGTTTTGCCAATCGGAAACCGCTTGACCACTATCTTTGCTTCCTCTAAAGTGGGCAACTGTGTGAAAAAGTGTGTTTTTGTGGGAAATTTTCCCTTTCCATCGCGATGCGCAAGCGTTGCAAGCCAAGCTCAAAAAAAGGTATTCCGTGTTTCAAGGCGCGTCCGCAATCAATCTCGATGCCAAAGGCAGGATGTCTATCCCTGCCAAGCACCGTGACGCGCTGGCGATTCAATGCGAAGGCCGTCTGACGCTGACCAAACACCCCGATGGCTGCCTGCTGTTTTTCCCCCGTCCCGTGTGGGAAAGCCACCGCCAGCAAATCGCCGCCTGGCCCATGTCGGCGCGCGCCTGGCAGCGCATCTTCCTCGGCAACGCCGTCGACGTCGAGCTGGACTCGGCGGGCCGCGTGCTGATCTCGCCTGAATTGCGCAATGCCGTCGGGCTGGCGCGCGAAGTGATGATGATCGGTATGGGCAGTCACTTTGAAATATGGGATGCCGCCAAATTGGCCGACAAAGAACAGCAGGCGATCGATGCCGGCACCCCCGATGTACTTTCCAATTTTTCTTTCTAAGGCTCCGTAATGACACAACTCACGGTGCCGGAATTTCAGCATCGCACGGTGCTGCTCGATGAAGCGGTCGATGCGCTCGACCTGTCGGGCGACCGCGCGCACGGCATTTACGTCGATGGCACGTTTGGCCGCGGCGGCCATAGCCGCCTGATCCTGTCGCGCCTGGCCGATGACGCGCGCCTGATCGGCTTCGACAAGGATTTGCAAGCCATCGCCACGGCCGAACAGATTGCCGACCCCCGTTTTCAGATCGTCCATGACAGCTTTGCCACCATGACGGCCAGCCTGGCCGAACGCGGCGTGCAGCAGGTGGACGGCATTTTGCTCGACCTGGGCATCTCGTCGCCGCAGGTCGACGACGCGGCGCGCGGTTTCAGCTTCCGCAACGACGGACCGCTGGACATGCGCATGGATACCACGCGCGGCGTCTCCGCGGCCGAGTGGCTGGCGGTGGAAACCGAGCAGAATTTAGAGAAAGTGATACGCGATTATGGGGAAGAACGGTTTGCTTTTCAGATTGCAAAGGCGATTGTTGCTGGCCGGGCAGTCCAGCCAATTTCAAGCACACGACAGCTTGCCGGCATCGTGGCAGGCGCCGTCAAGACCCGCGAGAAGGGTAAGGACCCCGCTACCCGCACCTTTCAGGCAATCCGCATTTTCATTAACAAAGAGCTCGAGGATCTCGAGATCGGTCTGAACCAGGCATATGCCTGCCTGGCGCCCGGCGCGCGCATGGCCGTGATCAGTTTTCATTCGCTCGAAGACCGCATGGTCAAGCGCTTCTTCGCCTCGAAGGCGAACGTGGAGCAGCCTGACCGCCGTCTGCCGATCCGCGCGGTCGACTTGCCGCAGCCGGAAATGAAGCTGATTTCGAAAATGAAGCCGTCCGACGCCGAGATCGAGGGCAATCCCCGTTCGCGTTCGGCCGTCATGCGCGTGGCGCAGCGTTTGCCCATTCCAGTTAGTGGCGGCGCCCGATGACTGGCAAGCTGTGTGTCGTGCTGTCGGCCCTGCTGGTGTGCTGCGGTCTGTCGCTGGTGAACGCGCAGTACCAGTCGCGCCACCTGCTGATCGACCTGGAACGCGCGCAAGCGCTGTCGCGCCAGCTCGACATCGACTGGGCGCAACTGCAGCTGGACCAGTCCACTTTGGGCAAGCATGAACGCATTGAATCGATCGCACGGCGCGACCTGAGCATGACGCCGTTGACGGCGGCGCGTACGCAATACCTGACGGAGGGCGAATAATGAAGTTGGGCGGTAATAGTAACGGCCGGGTGGCGGCATCGAAAGGCGTGCCATTCTCGAAGAACCCCGTACTGGCGGTGCGTCTGCCCGTCTGGCGTTCGCGCGTCGTGCTGTTCCTGCTGTTCTTCGCTTTCGCCGGCCTGGGCGCGCGCGCCCTGTGGCTGCAGGGCGTGTCGACGCAGTTCCTGCAAAAGCAGGGCAAGGCGCGCTATGAGCGCACGCTGGAACTGCCGGCCACGCGCGGCAAGATCACCGACCGCAACGGCCAGGTGCTGGCGTCGTCCGTCCCCGTGAAAGCCATCTGGGCCATTCCCGACGACGTGCTGCAGGCGTCGCCCGAAAAAATCAATGCGCTGGCCGGTCTGCTGGAAATGAACGTCAACGAATTGCGCAAGAAGCTCGATTCGGACCGCAGCTTCGTTTACCTGAAACGCCAGGTCGAGATGGACGTGGCCGACAAGATTTCCAAGCTCGGCATCGACGGCATCGACGAGCGCAAGGAATACAAGCGCTTCTATCCACAGGGCGAAGTGATGACCCACGTGGTGGGCTTTACCAACGTGGAAGACGTGGGCCAGGAAAGCATGGAACTGGCGCAGCAGAAAACCCTCGTCGGCACCACCGGCAGCCGCCGCGTGATCAAGGACCGTCTGGGCCACATCGTCGAAGACATCGGCTTCATCCACGAACCGCATGACGGCAAGGACCTGACCCTGTCCGTCGACAGCAAGATCCAGTACATCGCCTTCACGCAGCTGAAGGAAGCGGTGGAGAAATTCAACGCCAAGGCCGGCGGCGCCGTGGTGCTCGACGTGCACACGGGCGAAGTGCTGGCCCTGGCCAATTACCCGAGCTACGACCCGAACGACCGCCGCAAGCTCACGGGCCAGCAGCTGCGCAACCGCGTCATGACCGATACTTTTGAGCCCGGTTCGACCCTGAAACCGATCACCGTGTCGCTGGCGCTCGACACGGGCCGGGTCAAGCCGACCACCCTGATCGACACGGGCCCGGGCCGCTACACGATCGCCGACCGCACGATTACCGACACCAAGCCGCACGGCGTGATCAACGTCTCCGAAATTATCGAGATGTCGTCGAACATCGGCACCTCGAAGATCGCGCTGGGCATGCCGTCGCAGGAAATGTGGGAAATGTTTACCAAGGTCGGCTTCGGCCAGCAGCCGAAATGGGGCTTCCCCGGCGCCGTGGCCGGCCGCGTGCGTCCGTATAAATCGTGGCGCCCGGTGGAACAGGCGACCATGAGCTACGGTAACGGCATTTCCGTGTCGCTGATCCAGCTGGCGCGTTCTTATATGATGTTCGCCCGCGACGGCGACACGATTCCCCTGTCGTTCCAGAAGGTCAATGAACTGCCCGTGGGCCAGCAAGTGATCAAGCCGAAGACGGCCGCCGACATGCGCGCCATGCTGGAACTGGTGGTCTCCGGCGCGCACGGCTCGGCCAAGCGTGCCCAGGTCGCCGGCTACCGCGTGGGCGGCAAGACGGGTACCGCCTATAAGGTGGAAAACGGCCGCTATGCGATGCCGCGCAAATACATCGGCTCTTTCGTGGGCATGGTGCCGATGTCGGCGCCGCGCTTCATCATCGCCGTGATGATCGATGAACCGACCGGCCCCGCCCACTATGGCGGCCAGGTCGCCGCTCCCGCTTTCGCGGCGATTGCGACCAACGCGCTGCGCGCGATGAACGTGCCGCCCGATTCCTCCGTTACCGAAATCGTGGTCCCGGCCAATGCCGGCCCGGAGGCCATGTGAAGTCACTCATGACCATACAAGACATCAGTTTGTGGATCAAAACGGCTGCCCCGTCCGGGCAGCTGACGTCCGATTCGCGCCGCGTGCAGCGCGGCGACGTGTTTTTCGCCTATGCGGGCGCCACCGATTTCATCGCCGCCGCCATCGCGCAGGGCGCCGCCGCCATCGTGCATGACGCCGTGGAATGGAACGCCGCATGGAGCGTGCCGCACCTGCTGGTCAGCGACCTGAAACGCCTGGTCGGCCCCGTGGCGCATGCTTTCTACGACATGCCCGACAGCGCCATGTTCAGCGCCGGCGTAACGGGCACGAATGGCAAGACCTCGTGCGCCTTGTGGCTGGCGCAAGCCCTGGCGCGCCTGGGCGAGCCATCGTCCGTCATCGGGACGTTGGGCGTGGGCCTGTGCAAGCCGCGCGGCGCCATCGAATTTGACGTCACCGGCTACACGACGCCCGACGCCGTGCTGCTGGCGCGCAAGCTGGCCGCCATGCGCGACGCTGGCGCCAAGGCCGTCGCCATCGAAGTGTCGTCGATCGGCCTGGACCAGGACCGCGCGGCCGGCATGCATTTTGACGTCGCCATGTTTACCAATCTGACGCGCGACCACCTCGACTACCATGGCGACATGGCGGCCTACGAGGCGGCCAAGGTCAAGCTGTTCGACTGGCCCGGCCTGAAAACGGCCGTCATCAACCTGGACGACCCCATGGGTTTGCGCCTGGCGGCGCACGTGGATGGCAAGCTGGCCGGCGAATATCCCGTCATCGGCTACACCCTGCAGGATGCGGCCGCCTTGCCCGACCTGCCGGGCATGCTGATGCTGCGCGCCAGCCAGTTCCGCAGCCGCAATGCCGGCACTGACTTCCACCTCGAATGCGCGCTGGGCGTGGCGCTGGTCAAGACGCAGCTGGTGGGCCACTTCAATATCAGCAACGCGCTGGCCGTGCTGGGCGCCTTGCTGGCGCACGGCACCGGCCTGCGCGCCGCCATCGACGGCATCGAATCCTTGCAGCCGGCCCCGGGCCGCATGCAGCAGGTGGGCGGCCAGGAAGCGCCGATGGTCGTCATCGATTACGCGCATACGCCGGACGCGCTGGAAAAAACCCTGGCCGCCTTGCGCCAGGTGGCGCAGGAGCGGGGCGGCCAGCTGTGGTGCGTGTTCGGCTGCGGCGGCGACCGCGATCCGGGCAAGCGTCCGCAGATGGGCGCCATCGCGCAGCTGGCCGATCACGTGCTCGTCACCAGCGACAATCCGCGCAGCGAAGACCCGCACGCCATCATCGCGCAGATCGTCGCCGGCATGCACGCAGACGGCCCGCAGCCGCAAGCCATCGAAGACCGCGCCGCCGCCATCCTGTCGGCCATCAAGCACGCCGCCAAGCCGGACGTGATCCTGTTGGCGGGCAAGGGCCATGAACCGTACCAGGAAATCAAGGGCAAGAAACTGCCGTTCTCCGATGCCGACCATGCGCAGCTGGCCCTGTCCGCGCGCCTGACCATGATGAGGACGAACTGATGCGCGGCACCCTGACAGAACTGATGCCGTCGCTGGACGGCGCGCAGCTGAAGGGCGACGCCGTTTTTGACGGTGTCTCCACCGACAGCCGCAGCGCCCAGGCCGGTTCGCTCTTCGTCGCCCTGCGCGGCGAGAGTTTCGACGCCCACGACTTCCTCGAGCAGGTGGCCGCGCGCGGCGTCGCCGCCGTGGTGGTCGAGCGCCTGCCCGCAGGCTGGGACAGCGGCAAGGTAGCGGCCATCGTGGTGCCCGATACCCTGGCCGCGCTGGGCCGCATCGCCAACCACTGGCGCGGCCGTTTCAATGTGCCCGTCATCGGCGTCACCGGCAGCAATGGCAAGACCACCGTCAAGGAGATGATTGCATCGATCCTGGCGGCGGCCTTTGGCGAAGAAGCGCGCCTGGCCACGCGCGGCAACCTGAATAACGAGATCGGCGTGCCATTGACCCTGTTCCGTCTGAGCGAGCAGCACAAGGCGGCCGTCATCGAGATGGGCATGAACCATCCGGGAGAAATCGCGCGTCTGGCCGCGATTGCCGCGCCGACCCTGGCGATGGTCAACAATGCGCAGCGCGAGCATCAGGAATTCATGCATACGGTCGAAGCGGTGGCGCGCGAAAACGGCGCCGCGCTGGCGGCATTGGCCGGCGACGGCGTGGCCGTCTTCCCGCATGGCGACGAATTCACGCCCTTGTGGCGCGAGCTGGCCGGCGCGCGCGCCGCCATCACCTTCGGCCTGTCGAAAGAGGCGGACGTGAGCTGCACGCACCGCACGGCCGAGGATTTTGGCAGTGACCTGTTCGTCAGCGTGCGCGCGCAGGACGGCGCCTTGCGCCAGTTCTTCGTGGGCTTGCAGGCGGCGGGCGAACACAATGTGCGTAATGCGCTGGCCGCGGCGGCATGCGCCTTGGGCGCCGGCATCGCCATCGAACATATCAAGCAGGGCCTGGAGGCGTTCGCGCCCGTGAACGGCCGCCTGCAGAAAAAACGTGCCGCCAACGGCGCCACCATCATTGACGACACGTATAACGCCAATCCGGATTCGGCGCGCGCGGCCATCGATGTACTGGCGCAGGCCGCGGCACCACGCATCCTGGTGCTGGGCGAGATGGGCGAAGTCGGCATGCAGGGGCAGCAGTTCCACGAAGAGATCGGCGCCTACGCCGCCGCCAAAGGCATCGAACACGTGCTGGCGACGGGCGGCCTGGCGCGCCATCTGGTGAGTGCGGCGCAGGCAGCCGCCAGCCAGGAATCGGGCACGGTCGTGGAGTATTTCGAACAGTTCGACGGTTTGCTGGCGGCGCTCGATGCGCATTTGTCCGGCCGTTCGGATGCAACAGTATTAATCAAGGGCTCCCGCTTCATGAAGATGGAACGGGCCGTGCAGCATTTGATTGGTTCAAACAACAATAACAAGGAAGCTCACTAATCATGCTGCTCTGGCTCGCTCATTATTTCCAGGACGACATTGGCCCATTGCGGGTCTTTAACTTCATCACTTTCCGCGCCGTCTTCGCCACCTTGACGGCGATTTTGATCGGCCTGTGCGCCGGCCCCGCCGTGATCCGCATGCTCACGCGCATGAAGGTCGGCCAGGCCGTGCGTACGGACGGCCCGCAAACGCATCTGAAAAAACACGGCACGCCTACCATGGGCGGTGTGCTGATCCTCATCGCCATCGGCATTTCCACCTTGCTGTGGGCCGACCTGTCGAACCGCTTCATCTGGCCGGTCCTGATCGTCACCCTGGGCTTTGGCGCCGTCGGCTGGGCCGACGATTACCGCAAGGTGGTGCACCAGGACCCGGAAGGCATGCGCTCGCGCGAAAAATACTTCTGGCAGTCGCTGATCGGCATCGTCGCCGCGTTTTACCTGGCGTTTTCCGTCTCCGTGTCGGAACCTGACGCGGGCCACGTGTGGAACCTGATCTACGCCTGGGTACAGTCGGGCTTCGCCATGGACCTGCCGCCGAAGGCCGATTTGATCGTCCCGTTCTTCAAGACCATCAGCTATCCGCTGGGCGTGTGGGGCTTCATCGCGCTGACCTATTGCGTCATCGTCGGCACCAGCAACGCCGTCAACTTCACGGACGGTCTCGATGGCCTGGCCATCATGCCGACCGTGATGGTGGGCACGGCCCTGGGCCTGTTCGCCTACCTGACGGGCAACGCCACGTATGCGCGCTACCTGTTCATCCCGCACATTCCGGGCGCCGGCGAACTGGTGATCTTCTGCGGCGCGCTGGCAGGTTCCGGCCTGGCCTTCCTTTGGTATAACACGCACCCCGCGAAAGTGTTCATGGGCGATGTGGGCGCGCTGGCACTGGGCGGCGCACTGGGCACCGTCGCCGTCATCGTGCGCCAGGAAATCGTGCTGTTCATCATGGGCGGCATCTTCGTCGTCGAAACGCTGTCCGTGATCATCCAGGTCGTCTGGTTCAAGTACACCAAGAAGCGCTTTGGCGCGGGCCGCCGCGTCTTCCTGATGGCGCCATTGCATCACCATTTTGAACAAAAAGGCTGGAAGGAGACGCAGGTTGTCGTGCGTTTCTGGATCATCACCATGATGCTGGTGCTGCTCGGCCTGACCACCTTGAAGCTGCGCTGATGATGTACGACGCTAAAACCGCACTGGTACTGGGCCTCGGCGAATCGGGGCTGGCCATGGCCCTGTGGCTGGCCCGCAGCGGTGCCTGCGTGCGCGTGGCCGATACGCGCGAAGCGCCAGAGCGCCTGGCCGCGTTGCAGGCTGCCGTGCCGCAGGCGCAGTTCATCGCCGGCGCCTTCTCGGCCGAGCTGCTCGATGGCGTCGACTTCGTTGCCGTCAGCCCCGGCCTGGCGCCGGGCCGCGAACTGGCTGGAATCGCCCCGGCCGCGCAGGAAAAAAATATCCCCGTGTGGGGCGAGATCGAACTGTTCGCGCAGGCCCTGGCGGCGCTCAAGGCGGAACGCGGCTATGCGCCGAAAGTCATCGCCATCACGGGCACGAATGGCAAGACGACCGTCACCAGTCTGGTAGGCCTGCTGTGCGAGCGCGCCGGATTGGTCACGCGCGTGGCCGGCAATATCAGCCCCGCCGCGCTGGACGTGCTGCGCGAAGTGCTCGATGCCGAGCCCGCGCCGCAGCCGGTGGAGACGGACGCTGAAGCGGCGGAACCCGTCGCCGGCACCTTGCCGCAGGCGTGGATACTCGAGTTGTCCAGCTTCCAGCTGCACACCACGTTCAGCCTGCAGGCCGATGCGGCCACGGTCCTGAATCTGTCGCAGGATCACCTGGACTGGCATGGCGACATGGCCGCGTATGCCAAGGACAAGGCGCGCATCTTCGGCGAGCAGACCGTGCGCATCCTGAACCGCGACGATGCCTTGGTCATGCACATGGCCGATCCGCTGGCCGAGACGGTCACCTTCGGCACGGGCGAGCCGGCGGAAGTGGACAGCTTTGGCCTGGTCAATGAACGCGGCATCTTCTGGCTGGCGCAAGCCGTGCCCAGCGAAGAAGTGATCGAGAAAAAACGCAGGAAGAACGATCCGGCGCCGGAACCGGTGCCGACGATGGCCAAGAAACTGATGCCGGCCGACGCGCTGAAAATCCGCGGCCAGCATAACGCCTCGAATGCGCTGGCGGCGCTGGCCCTGTGCCGCGCCATCGGCTTGCCGTTCGCGCCGCTGCTGCATGGCTTGCGCGAGTACCAGGGCGAACCGCACCGCGTGGAGCTGATCACGGCCGTGGGCGAGGTCGAATATTACGACGACAGCAAGGGCACCAACGTGGGCGCGACAGTGGCCGCGTTGTCCGGCCTGGGCAAGGCGTTTGGCGGCGCGGAACAGCGCCTGGTGCTGATCGCCGGCGGCGACGGCAAGGGGCAGGATTTCTCGCCGCTGGCCGAACCGGTCTCGCGCTACGTGCGCGCCGTGGTGCTGATCGGCCGTGATGCGCCAGCCTTGCGCGCGGCGCTCGAGCCGGCCGGCGTGGACATCATCGATTGCGCCACCTTGCCGGAAGCCGTCAAGCGCGCCAGCAGCCTGGCGCTGGCCGGCGACGCCGTGCTGCTGTCGCCCGCATGCGCCAGCCTGGACATGTTCAAGAACTATGCGCACCGCGCGCAGGTGTTTGTCGACGCCGTGCGCGACATCGCCCTGGAAAACGGACAGGATATCTGATGGCCTTCCAACTGCCTTTCCGCTTTGGTTCCGGCTCGGCTGCCAAGCCGCTGGATAGCCGCGCGCGGCAGTCGAAAATGATGGATTACGACAAGCCGCTGGTGTGGGTTGTCCTGCTGCTCATGTTGCTGGGCATGGTGATGGTGTATTCGGCGTCGATCTCGCTGTCGGACGCGCGCAAGTTCGCCGCCTACACGAACAATTATTTCGTCGTGCGCCAGGCGCTGTTCATCGGCGTGTCGGTGATCGCGGGCGCGCTGGTGTTCCGCATTCCCATCGCGACCTGGCAAAAAATCGCGCCGTGGCTGTTCATCGGCACCCTGGTGCTGCTGGTGATGGTCCTGATACCGGGCCTGGGCGTGTCGGTCAACGGCGGTCGCCGCTGGCTGAATCTGCCGGGCCTGCGGCCGCAGCCGTCCGAGCTGATGAAGGTGGTGATGGTGCTGTACGCGGCCGACTACACGGTGCGCAAGCAGGAATACATGCACAAGCTGACCAAGGGCTTCATGCCGATGGCGCTGGCCGTCAGCTTCGTCGGTTTGCTGCTGCTGATGGAACCCGATCTGGGCGCCTTCGGCGTGATCGTCTGCATCGCCATGGGCATCCTGTTCCTGGGCGGCGTCAACGCCATCTGGTTCGGCGGCATCGGCGCCATGCTGACGGCGATCTTCGTCACCATCATCGCCCTGTCGAAATTCCGCCGCGAGCGGTTTTTTGCGTATCTCGATCCGTGGCAGGAAGACAATGCGCTGAACAAGGCGTATCAGCTGACGCACTCCTTGATCGCCTTCGGGCGCGGCGAGCTGTTTGGCGTGGGCCTGGGCGGCAGCGTGGAAAAACTGCATTACCTGCCCGAAGCGCATACGGACTTTTTGCTGGCCGTGATCGGCGAGGAACTGGGCCTGGTTGGCGTGCTGGTCGTGATCGGCATGTTCTACTGGATTATCAAGCGCGCCTTCGACATCGGCCGCCAGGCGATCGCCATCGACCAGACCTTTGCCGGCCTGACGGCGAAAGGCATCGCCATCTGGATCGGCGTGCAGACCTTCATCAACATGGGCGTGAACCTGGGCCTGCTGCCGACCAAGGGCCTGACCTTGCCCTTGATGAGTTATGGCGGCACGGGCGTACTGATTAACTGTATCGGCCTGGCGATTTTGCTGCGCATCGATTACGAAAACCGGATCCTGATGCGCGGAGGCCGGCTATGAACAACGTGACGAATTTGAAAACGACGAAAAGACTGATGATCATGGCGGCCGGCACCGGCGGCCATATCTTCCCGGGCCTGGCGATTGCGCAGACGATGCGCGCGCGCGGCTGGGAAGTGAGCTGGCTGGGCACGACCCATGGCATGGAGCAGGAACTGGTGCCGAAAAGCGGCATTCCCATGGATGCCATCGAATTTTCCGGCATGCGCGGCAAGGGCCTGGCGCACACGGTCAAAGGCGGCTTCAGGATGCTGGCCAGCTTCTTTGCCATCCGCCGTTTCATCGCCAGCCGCAAGCCGGACGTGGTGATGGGCATGGGCGGCTACGTCACCGTGCCGGGCGGCCTGATGGCGCGCCTGAAGGGGGTGCCGCTGGTGCTGGTCAATGCCGACGCGGCGCTGCTGCTGTCGAACAAGACGCTGGTACCGCTGGCGCAGCAGGTGTGCTTCGGGTTCCCCGCCGATTTCGGCAGCGCCGCCGGCAAGGCCGTCGTCACGGGCAATCCCGTGCGTGCCGAGATCCTCGCCATGGCACCGCCAGCCTCGCGTTTCGCGGGACGCAGCGGACAGCTGCGCATCCTGGTGGTGGGCGGCAGTCTGGGCGCGAAAGCGCTGAACGACAATCTGCCCGCCGCGCTGGCCCTGATGCCGGAGGGCGAACGCCCGCTGGTGACGCACCAGTCGGGCAAGAAGAATATCGACGCCCTGCATGCCGCGTATGCGCAGGCGGGCGTGCAAGCGAACGTGGTCGACTTCATCGACGACATGGCCAGGGCGTATACCGAGGCCGACCTGGTGATTTGCCGCGCGGGCGCCATCACCTTGTCGGAATTGACGGCGGCCGGCGTGGCCAGCGTGCTCGTGCCGCTGGTGGCGTCGACCACCAGCCACCAGCGCGACAACGCGCAATGGATGGCGAAGCAAGGCGCGGCGATTCATCTGCCGCAGACGGAAATGAGTGCGGTGTCGCTGAGCACTCTGCTGGCGTCCTTGACGCGCGAGACCTGCCAGCAGATGGCGCAGGCGGCACTGGCAGCAGGCAAGCGCGACGCCAATGAGGCGATCGCACACGTATTGGAAAAATTGGCATGAGGTTAGCTCTGTGAAGCATAAAGTAAACAATATCCACTTTGTCGGCATTGGCGGCAGCGGCATGAGCGGCATCGCCGAAGTGCTGGTCAACCTCGGCTACAAGGTGTCGGGCTCCGACCTGGGCAGCAATGCGGCGACGCAGCGCCTGGCGAGCCTGGGCGCGACCGTCATGCTCGGCCACGCGGCCGAGAACATCGGCGACGCCGATGCGGTGGTGACGTCGGGCGCCGTCCCGCAAGACAATCCGGAAGTGGCGGCCGCGCGCGCGCGCAAGATCCCGCTGGTGCCGCGCGCCGTGATGCTCGGTGAATTGATGCGCCTGAAACGCGGCATCGCCATCGCCGGCACGCACGGCAAAACCACCACCACCAGCCTGGTCGCTTCCGTGCTGGCGCAGGGCGGTCTCGATCCCACCTTCGTCATCGGCGGCCGCCTGACCAGTGCCGGCGCGAACGCCAAGCTGGGCTCGGGCGACTACCTGGTGGCCGAAGCCGATGAATCGGACGCCTCGTTCCTGAACCTGACGCCGATGATCGAAGTGATCACGAATATCGACGCCGATCACATGGACACCTACGAGCACGATTTCGAAAAGCTCAAGCAGGCCTTCGTGCAGTTCACGCACCGCTTGCCGTTCTATGGCCGCGCCATGCTGTGCATCGACGATCCGCACGTGCGCGCCATCATCCCGTCCGTCACCAAGCCCGTCACCACCTACGGTTTCGCGGAAGACGCGCAAGTGCGCGCCATCAACGCGCGCGCCGTGGGCCTGGAAATGCATTTCACCGTGCTGCAGGAAGGTTATCCGGACCTCGACGTGGTGCTGAACCAGCCCGGCATGCACAATGTGCAGAATGCCTGCTCGGCGATCGCCATCGCGCGCGAAATCGGCATCGCCGACAGCGCCACGCAGCAGGGCCTGGCCGAGTTTTCCGGCGTGGGCCGGCGTTTTACGCGCTATGGCGACGTGGCGCTGCCGAACGGCGGCACTTTCGCGCTGGTCGACGATTTCGGCCACCATCCGGTGGAAACGGAAGTGACCCTGGCCGCCGCGCGCGCCGCCTATCCGGGGCGCCGCCTGGTGCTGGCTTTCCAGCCGCACCGCTACAGCCGCACGCGCGACCTGTTCGAGGATTTCGTCAAGGTGCTCGGTGCGCCCGACGTGCTGCTCTTGTCCGAAGTGTATGCGGCGGGCGAGGCGCCTATCGTCGCCGCCGACGGCCGCGCCCTGGCGCATGCGCTGCGCGCGCGCGGCAAGATCGAGCCGATTTTCGTCGAGTCCATGACGGACATGGCCGACACCATCATGAGCGTGGCGCGCGACGGCGACGTCGTGCTGACCATGGGCGCCGGTTCCATCAGCGGCATCCCGAATCAACTGACAACGTATCAATCTCACACTGTAAAGGCCTGACGTGAACCAAGCTTCAGCTATCGACGTTAAACAATTGGGCAAGGTCGGCGTCCTGTTCGGCGGCCGCTCGGCCGAGCGCGAAGTGTCGCTGATGTCCGGCGCGGGCGTGCTGGCCGCTTTGAAAAGCCATGGCGTGGATGCGCATGGCTTCGACACGGGCGAACGCAGCCTGGCCGAACTGGCCGCTGAGAAGTTTGACCGCGTCTTCATCGCGCTGCACGGCCGCTTCGGCGAAGACGGCAGCCTGCAGGGCGCGCTGGAACAGCTGGGCATCCCGTACACCGGCAGCGGCGTGATGGCTTGCTCGGTGGGCATGGACAAGGTCTATACCAAGATGATCTGGCTGATGCACGAGCTGCCGACGCCGAAGTACGCGGTGCTGGACGACAGCTCCGACCTGGCCAAGGTCGCCGCGGAACTGGGCTTGCCGCTGATCGTCAAGCCGCCGCATGAAGGCTCGAGCATCGGCATCACGACGGTCAACGAGGCCTCGGCCTTCCAGGCGGCCTACGACATCGCCGCCGGCCTCGATGATTCGGTGCTGGCCGAGGAATTCATCAAGGGCCGCGAATTCACCGTGGCGATCCTGGGCAAGGGCGCCGCGGCGCGCGCGCTGCCGCCGATCGAAATCGTCGCGCCGCAAGGCAATTACGATTACCAGAACAAGTACTTCACGGACGATACGCAGTATTTCTGCCCGCCGCAGCTGGACCCGGCGATCATCGCCGAGATGGAACGCATCGCCCTGGCGGCCTACCGCGCCCTCGGCTGCGAAGGCTGGGGACGGGTCGATGTGCTGATGCGCGCGGCCGATAGCAAGCTGTTTTTGCTGGAAGTGAATACCTCGCCAGGCATGACGGGCCACTCGCTCGTGCCGATGGCGGCGCGCGCGGAAGGCACCAGCTATGAAGACCTGTGCCTGGAAATCGTTTCCGGCGCAAGCCTGAAAATGCACAAGGGACAGCGCTGATATGTGGCATGACGCTAAAAGCCTCAATACGACTGCCAACGGCTTGCTGGCCGCGGTTCTGGTCGTGTGCGTGGCCGCCGGCGTCTGGTGGGTGTCGCAGCGTCCCATGTTCGACCTGCGCACGATCAAGGTGGAAAGCGCGGACGACAAGGGCCTGCGCCACGTGAATTACCTGACCCTGCGCAGCGGCACTTTGGGCCGTATCAAGGGCAATTTTTTCACGACCAACCTGGAAAGCGTGCGCGGCGTGTTTGAATCGGTGCCCTGGGTGCGCCGCGCCAGCGTGCGGCGCGAGTGGCCGAACCAGTTGATCGTGGCGCTGGAAGAACACGAGGCGCTGGGCACTTGGGGCGAAGATGGACGCCTGCTGTCGGTCAAGGGCGATGTGTTTACAGCCAATGTGGCCGAAGCCGAAGACGACCATGAGTTGCCTGCGTTTGCCGGCCCCGATGGCAGCGAGAAGGAAGTGCTGGCCACCTACGTGCAGCTGGCAAAGTGGTTTGCGCCGTTGAAGATGGTGCCGGAAACCCTGTCGCTGTCGAGCCGCTATGCGTGGACGGTGAAACTGAATAACGGCATGAGCGTGGCGCTGGGGCGCGAGCAGAATCATACAACCCTGAAAGCGCGGGTCGACCGGCTGGTGGGTATCTACCCGCAGCTGGCAAGCCGGCTGGAAAATATCGACACGATCGATATGCGCTACCAGAATGGCCTGGCGCTCAGTTCAGCCGGCCTCGTGATACCGGCCGAAGGCAAGGATGGCAGGCCGGCGCCGGCGATCAAGAAGAAAAATGGCAGTCCGATTAAAAAACCGGCTTAACCGAATACTCAATTAATCAATTAATAGCCCAAAAAACTAGGCGAAAGAAATGACAAAAGACGCGAAAAACCTGATCGTCGGCCTCGACATCGGCACCTCGAAAGTGGTGGCGGTGGTAGCCGAAGTGATGTCCGATGGGCGCCACGAAGTGATCGGGCTGGGCCAGCACGAATCGAAGGGCCTGAAAAAAGGCGTAGTGGTCAATATCGAGGCCACGGTGGAGTCCATCCAGCGCGCGCTGGAAGAGGCCGAGCTGATGGCCGACTGCAAGATCCGCAATGTGTACGCGGGCATTGCGGGCAGCCATATCCGCAGCTTCAATTCCAGCGGCATGGTGGCCATCAAGGACAAGGAAGTGACGGCGACCGACGTGGCGCGCGTCATCGAGACGGCAAAAGCGGTTAACATTCCGACCGATCAGCAATTGCTGCACACGGTGCCGCAAGAGTTCATCGTCGACAGCCAGGAAGATGTGCGCGAGCCTATCGGCATGAGCGGCATCCGCCTGGAGGTGAAGGTGCATATCGTCACCGGCGCCGTGTCGGCGGTGCAGAACATCGTCAAGTGCGTGCGCCGCTGCGGGCTGGAAGTGTCGGACCTGATCCTGCAGCCGATGGCGTCCGCCGATGCGGTGCTCACGCCCGACGAGAAGGAACTGGGCGTGGTGCTGATCGACATCGGCGGCGGCACGACCGATGTGGCGGTATTTTCCGATGGCGCGATCCGCCATACGGCAGTCATTCCCATCGCCGGTGACCAGATCACCAACGACATTGCCATGGCCTTGCGTACCCCGACCGCGGAAGCGGAAGAAATCAAGATCCGCTATGGCGTGGCCAAGCAGGTCCTGGCCGACCCCGGCGAATCGCTGGAAGTGCCGGGCCTGGGCGACCGCGGCCCGCGCAACCTGTCGCGCCAGGCGCTGGCGGCAGTGATCGAGCCGAGGGTCGAGGAGCTGTTCGCGATGGTGCACCAGGTGGTGCGCGAATCCGGCTACGAAGGCGTGCTGTCGTCGGGCATCGTGCTCACGGGCGGCACGTCCATCATGCCCGGCATGGTGGAAATGGCGGAAGACATCTTCCTGAAACCGGCGCGCCTGGGCACGCCCGAGTATCGGGGCCAGCTGGCCGACGTGGTGCGCAGTCCGCGCTATGCCACGGTATTGGGCCTGCTGCTGGAAGCGAAGAAGCAATACCTGCGCGGCCACATCGTGACGCGTCAGGACGGCTCGGTGAAGGCAGTCTGGCAACGCATGAAGGAATGGTTTTTAGGGAATTTTTAAGGGCATGATTTACGCCCGGCAGTACAGGTTTTTTGGCAGCATCGCAGGTACACACACATAACTTTATTTTATATTTAACCGCAGTTTTCAATCTCCAGTTCTCCTACCAATATGAGGCCTGGCGCTTGGAAACCGCATCTGATAGGAGCACATCATGGAGTTCGATATGGTCGATAACACAGCTTTAGGTACCGTCATCAAGGTCGTCGGCGTCGGCGGTGCGGGTGGCAATGCAGTCCAACACATGATCAACAAAGGCATGTCGGGCGTGGAGTTCATTGCCGCCAACACCGACGCACAGGCCCTGTCGACATCGAAGGCCCACAACATCATCCAGATCGGCGATACCGGTCTGGGCGCCGGCATGAAGCCTGCCGTCGGCCGCCAGCTGGCCGAAGAATCGCGCGCACGCATCGCCGATTCGCTGCGCGGCGCGCACATGGTCTTCATCGCCGCCGGCATGGGCGGCGGCACGGGCACGGGCGCCGCTCCTATCGTGGCCGAAGTGGCCAAGGAACTGGGCGCCCTGACGGTGGCCGTGGTCTCCAAGCCATTCTCGTACGAAGGCCAGAAGTGCATGGACATCGCCGACGAAGGCCTGGAGCAGCTGTCCCTGCACGTCGACTCGCTGATCATTATCCTCAATGAAAAACTGGAAGAGATCTACGAAGACGAAAGCATGCTGGAATGGATGCAGCACGCCGATGATGTGCTCAACAACGCGGTGGCCGGCATTGCCGAAATCATCAACGTGCCTGGCCATATCAACGTCGACTTCAACGACGTGAAAACCATCATGGGCGAGCAGGGCAAGGCCATGATGGGCACGGCGACGGCGTCCGGCGTCGACCGCGCGCGCATCGCCGCCGAACAGGCTGTCGCTTCGCCGCTGCTGGACGGCATTGATCTGTCTGGCGCGCGCGGCGTGCTGGTCAACGTCACGGCCAGCCGTGGCCTGAAAGGCAAGGAGATCAAGGAAGTCATGGCTGCCGTGCGCGCGTTTGCCGCGCCGGACGCGTCGATCGCGCAAGGTATCGCCTACGACGACGCCATGGGCGACGATATCCGCGTTACCGTGGTGGCCACGGGCCTGGGCCGCGCGAAGAAAAACATCCAGCTGGTACCGCAGCAAGTGCTGCGCACCGGCACCCACAACAGCCCGCTGACCCCATCGGCTGCCATGGGTAGCGCGCAAGCGGCGACGACGACGGTTGGCGTAGCCACGCCGGCAGCCGGTTTCGACGGCATGAAGGCACCGGCAGTATGGCGCCGCGAATCGGCTTCCGAGCAAGTGCGCGCGATGGAAAAGAATGGCATGGAAACCTACGACATTCCAGCGTTCCTGCGTAAGCAAGCAGATTAAGGTGATCTGATGTCAGTAACGATGACGGCGGCCTGAGGGCCGCCGTTTTTTTTGCCGTTTTTTGATTTTTGGCTTTGCCTTTCCGGCCGCTTTCTGCACAAATGCGGCAAGTCAGGCATACTATCGCGCAGTGTCGGCATCACGCCGGCAGCATCCTCAACCGACAGCACACAAGGAGTCAACATGACCATCAAGATCGGCGACACCCTGCCAGAAGGCACCCTGGCCGAATTCATCGAAAGCGAAACCGAAGGTTGCGCACTGGGTCCGAACACGTTCAACGTGCAAGACCTGGTCAAGGGCAAGAAGATCGCCATCTTCGGCCTGCCAGGCGCCTACACCCCGACCTGCTCCGCACAGCACGTGCCAGGCTACGTCAAGCACGCTGCCGACCTGAAAGCCAAGGGCGTCGATGAAATCTGGTGCATCTCCGTCAACGACGCGTTCGTGATGGGCGCCTGGGGCCGCGACCAGAAAGCCACCGGCGTCGTACGCATGATGGCTGACGGCAATGCCGCCTACAGCAAGGCCCTGGGCCTGGACGCCGATTTCTCCAAGCACGGCATGGGCACGCGCTCGCAGCGCTACTCGATGCTGGTCGACAATGGCGTCGTGACGCAATTGAACATCGAGCAGGGCGGCAAGTTTGAAGTGTCGAATGCCGAGACTTTGCTGAGCCAGCTGGCCTAAGCAGATCGCAGGTCGGCGTAGGTCGGCTTAGCGCAGCGTAAGCCGACGAGCGGAATTGGCATCACGTTTGCTCTGGCATTGTTGGATTACGCGCTGCGCGCTAATCCAACCTACGCAATAAAAAACGGCGCCATCGGCGCCGTTTTTACGTTTACTGTACCGATGGCTTGGTGGCTTCGAACATGTCCGCGTCGATGCTGAACGAATAGTCGTCCTGCAGCTGAGCCAGCTGGCCTAAGCAGATCGCAGGTTGACGTAGGCCAGGCGTAGGCCAGGCGCAGGTCGGCGTAGGTCGGCTTAGCGCAGCGTAAGCCGACGAGCGGAATTGGCATCACGTTTGCTCTGGCATTGTTGGATTACGCGCTGCGCGCTAATCCAACCTACGCAATAAAAAACGGCGCCATCGGCGCCGTTTTTACGTTTACTGTACCGATGGCTTGGTCGCTTCGAACATGGCCGCGTCGATGCTGAACGAATAGTCGTCCTGCAGCGCGAAATACCGGCGCGCTTCCTCGGGCGCGCCATCGAACAGGTTGCGGATGGCCGCCACGCGCTCGTCCGGCGTGCGCATGCGCGCCACCCACTCGTCGAACTGCATCGTCAGTTTCCACACGCTGCGCAAGCTGTGCGTAAAGCCCGCGTTGTCGAACTTGGCGCCCCATTCGCACGTGCGGTAGTCGCGCACGTGCGAGGCGTCGCGCAGCATTTCCACCGCCTGCAAGGTGCTGTCGTACAGGGCCGTCTTGGGCGCCACGATATCGACCACCAATAACGTGCCGTTCGGGCGCAGCACGCGCCACGCTTCGGCCAGGGCTCCGGCCACGTCGTTCCAGTGGTGCGCGGAAAAGCGCGTGACCACCATGTCGAAGCTGGCATCGGCAAACGGCAGACGCGCGACGTCGCCCTGTTGCGTGCGGATATTGTGCAAGCCGCGCTGCGCCTTGGCGTGGTCCACCACGTCGAGCATGGGCTGCGCCAGGTCGTAGGCGACGACGGATGCCGCCACGGGGGCGACGGCAAAGCTGGCGTGGCCGGCGCCGCAGCCCAGGTCCAGCACGGCCGGCCGGCCGTGGCGGCGTGCGCATTCCTGCATCAGCACCAGGTCGGCGCCTTGCGCATGGATCGCGCTGCTCAGGTAGGCATTGGCCGTCTTGCCAAACTGTTCGGTAACGACATCGTGCTGCTGCATGGTTTTCTCCTGTTGATGGGTGAGTTCCTGCAGAATAGGGATAAAATTATCCTGTAACAAGACCATAACTTATACTGGTATATCCACTACCATGCACCGCCATCATGTCGAACAAGCTCGCTGAATTCATCCGCGCCCGGCGCGAAGCCGTCACCCCCGCCATGGCTGGCTTGCCCGGTGGAGGACGCCGGCGCACGCCCGGCTTGCGGCGCGAGGAACTGGCGCAGCTGTGCGACGTCAGTCCCACCTGGCTGACGTGGCTGGAGCAGGGGCGGCCCGTGTCGGCGTCGGCCAAGATGCTTTCTCGCCTGGCGCAGGTACTGCAGCTGAGCGCGGCCGAGCGCGCCTATCTGTTCGAGGTGGCCGACAAGCATGACCCTAGCCATGGCACAGGCGAGGGCGGCGGGCCTGCCAGCACCGAGCTGGCCGCCATCGTCGCCGCCATCGACGCGCCCGCCTACATCCTCGACCGCGAATGGAGTGCCGTGGCGTGGAACGGAGCGGCGTCCGCCTTGTTCACGGGCTGGCTGCATGGCGACGGGGACGCGCCGAACCAGCTGCGCTTCATGTTCCTGGAGCCTGGCGCGCGCGACCTGATCGTCGGCTGGCCCGAGCGGGCGCGGCGGCTGGTGGCGGAGTTTCGTGCCGATATCGGACGCCAGGCGGACCAGGCGCCGCTGGCTGGCCTGATCGCGGAGCTGGCCGATGCCAGCCCTGAATTTCGCCTGTGGTGGGGCGCGCAGCAGGTGCAGGGCCGCGATGGCGGCTTGCGCCGCTTCCAGCATGCGCAACAGGGGGCGCTCAGCTTCAACCAGGTCACCTTGCACCTGGCGCGCCAGCATGAGCTGAAACTGGTGATGCTGTTGCCTGTGTCATAAGGCAAAACGGCCCCGCTTGCTATAATCGGGCGGACCGCCTGGCCCTGCCTTTCCAGACCATGCTGTCCTGGCTCCGGCCGTCGCCATGATGACGGTCCCGTTCTTTTGCCAGGAGTCTGTCCTGTTACCCCGCAATCCCAACCTGCGCAGCATCTATGTGATGCTGATCGCCGTCGCCATGTTTTCCCTGATGGACACGGCCATGAAGCTGTTGTCCGCCCACTATCCGCCCATGCAGGTGACGGCCTTGCGCGCCCTGTCGTCATTGCCGCTCGTTTGCCTGTACCTGCTGTACCGGGGCGCGTTCAAGAATGTGCTGCAGGTGCGCTGGCCGCTGCACTTGCTGCGCGGCGCGCTGGGCGTGCTGATGATTACCCTGTTCGCGTATGGCTTGAAGCGCATGTCGCTGGCCGAGACGTATGCGCTGTTTTTTGTTGCGCCCTTGCTGATCACGGTACTGTCGGTTTTTATCTTGAAGGAAAAAGTCGACGTCGCGCGCTGGTGCGCCATCGCCGTGGGTCTGCTGGGCGTGCTGGTGGCGCTGCGTCCCGACGGTTCGGGCTTCTTTTCGCTGGCCGGGCTGGCCGTGCTGGGCTCGGCTGCCTGTTACGCCATTTCCGCCGTCACGGGCCGCATCCTGAGCCGCACGGATGCCAGCGAAAGCATGGTCTTCTGGCTGATGGTGATGATGGCCGGCGGCGGCGTGGCCTTGTCGGCGCACGAATGGGTGAGCATCCGCCGCGAAGACTGGTGGCTGCTGGCCGGCTTGTCGCTGAGCGGCTTCCTGGGCCAGCTGGCCATCACGGAAGCTTTTCGTTTTGGCAAGGCATCGAGCGTGGCGCCATTCGAATACTCGGCCCTGGCCTGGGGCATGGCCCTGGACTGGATGCTGTGGCGCGCCTTGCCCGACGAATACACGCTGATCGGCGCGGCCATCATCATCGGCAGCGGCATTTATCTCGTGCGGCGCGAAGCCGTGCATGCGGAAAGCGAACATCCGTGAGGAACGGTTGTGGTATTTCTGGCGTGAGCCATGCCGCACCGCAACGAAAATCCGGCAAATAGATATAATCGACAGATGTTAAAACAACGCACCATCAAACAACAGGTCCGCACCATCGGTGTCGGTTTGCACTCCGGCACCAAGGTCGAGCTGATTCTGCGTCCCGCCGCGATCGACACGGGCATCGTGTTTCGCCGCATCGACCTCGATCCCATCGTCGAGTTTCCCGCCAGCGCCATGGCCGTGGGCGATACGCGCATGGCGTCCGTACTGATCAAGGACGGCGCCAGGGTTTCCACGGTGGAACACCTGATGTCGGCCGCAGCGGGCCTGGGCATCGACAATATGGTGATCGACGTGAATGCGGAAGAAATTCCCATCATGGACGGTTCCGCCTCGTCCTTCGTCTACCTGCTGCAGCAAGCCGGCGTGGAAGAGCAGCAGGCGCCGAAGAAATTCATCAAGGTCATCAAGCCCGTGGAAGTGCGTCAAGGCAAGGGCGACGCGGAAAAATGGGCCCGCCTGTCGCCGTACGACGGCTTCAAGCTCGATTTCTTCATCGAATTCAACCATCCTGCCGTCGATGGCACGATGCAGCGCGCTTCCGTCGATTTCGGCGACGTGTCCTACGTGCACGATGTGGCGCGCGCGCGTACCTTCGGTTTCATGCAGGACGTGGAAAGCTTGCGCGGCATGGGCCTGGCCCGTGGCGGTTCGCTGGAAAACGCCATCGTGATGGACGAGTACCGCATCCTCAACGCCGATGGCCTGCGCTATGAAGACGAGTTCGTGCGTCATAAAATCCTCGACGCCATCGGCGACCTGTACCTCGTGGGCCACCCGTTGCTCGCGTATTACACGGCGCACAAGTCCGGCCACGCGCTGAACAACCAGCTGCTGCTGGCGCTGCTGGAACAGCCGGAATCGTATGAAATCGTCTCGTTCGATACCAACGAGGCGGCGCCGCAGTCGTATTTGCGGCAGATGGAGCGCGAGTGGTCGTTGACGTAGGTCGGATTAGGCCGCAGGCCGTAATCCGACAATCCCGCAGGCGCCAACAATGTTGTTGGATTACGGCCCGAAGGGCCTAATCCGACCTACGTGCTGCCGCCTGGCGTTGCTAATCTTTAGGTTCGCGGTGGTGGCGCACCATATTGCGCAGCGCCGCGATCAACTGCTCGTTCTGCTTCGATGGCGGCAATGCCGTGCTCAGCTCTTCCAGGGCCGACATGGCTTTTTCCGGCAAGACCAGTGCCCGCGTATGCACGATGGGCGCAATGCTCTTGATGACTTGCACTTTCAGCTTGATGCCTGAAATCTGCCAGCCCTTTCTTTCCAGTTCCCCTTGCAGTTTCGGCAATTGCTGCTTGAGCTTGGCCGCCAGCGCCGCGTTCGGCGTGGCCAGCACCAGCTGCCCGCCTTCGAATTGCAGGATGTCGCAATGCTCGAACATCGCCGGCAAGGCCTTGGCGCAATCTTTCTGCAGGGCGGCCAGGCGCGTGACGGTGGGCATCAGGGAAGCCATCGTCGCGTTGCCGCGCAGAAAATCGGTTGCCCCCGTCGCGGCCGGGCCGGAACGGGCGAAGCCATAGCCGCGACGCGGCGCCGGAGAATAAGTGGGAGTTCGCATGGCCGAAACATAGCACACTCGCCCGCGCATGACGAGTGCGGCGGCGAGTGCGGCGCAGGCGGGCAGGTCGTATTGCCTTACAGTATGGGAAATGTCCGCAATTTCTGCCATTTGTTTGTCATTAAGCTATTGTTATATGGTGCATTACCCCAACCTTGGCGGGAACGCATGATAAAATCATCGTCTTTTGCCATAGTCGAACTCCGTGCGGTGACGCGATTACTACCTCGTTGTTCCCTACCGAGCTTTTTTTAACGGCGTTTTTTCAAGAATTCAAGCATGTCATTACTGACCCAGATTTTCGGTAGCCGCAACCAGCGGCTGCTCAAGCAATACCAAAAAACGGTACGCGAGATCAATGCGCTCGAGCCGGCCATCGAAAAGCTGTCGGATGCCGAGCTGCAAGCGAAAACGCCTGCCTTCAAGGAACGCATCGCCGCTGGCGAATCGCTCGATGCCTTGTTGCCGGAAGCGTTTGCCGTTTGCCGCGAGGCCAGCAAGCGCGTCCTGCGCATGCGCCATTTCGATGTGCAGATGATCGGCGGCATGGTCTTGCATTTCGGTAAGATCGCGGAGATGGGCACGGGCGAGGGCAAGACCCTGATGGCAACCTTGCCAGCCTACCTGAACGCCTTGTCGGGCAAGGGCGTGCATATCGTCACCGTCAATGACTACCTGGCGCAGCGCGATGCCGAGACCATGGGCCGCCTGTATGCATGGCTGGGCCTGTCGACGGGCGTGAACATGTCGCAGATGGAGCACAGCGCCAAGCAGCAGGCGTACAACTCCGACATCACGTACGGCACGAACAATGAATTCGGTTTCGACTTCTTGCGCGACAATATGGTCTACGAAGCGCGCGAGCGCGTGCAGCGCAGCCTGAACTTCGGCATCGTCGATGAAGTCGACTCGATCCTGATCGATGAAGCGCGTACGCCGCTGATCATTTCGGGCCAGGCCGAGAACCACACGGACCTGTATCACAAGATCAATGAACTGCCTGCGCGCCTGACCCTGCAGATCGGCGAAGAAACGCCGGACGGCAAGGGCAAGGTTGAAGTGCCGGGCGACTACACCAAGGATGAAAAAGCGCACCAGGTGCTGCTGACGGAAGCCGGCCACGAAAAGGCCGAAGGCATCCTGATGGAGATGGGCCTGCTGCCGGAAGGCGCGTCGCTGTACGATTCGGCCAACATCACCCTCGTGCACCACCTGTATGCGGCCCTGCGCGCGCATGCGCTGTACTTCAAGGATCAGCACTATGTGGTGCAGAACAATGAAGTGGTGATCGTCGATGAATTCACGGGCCGTCTGATGACGGGCCGCCGCTGGTCCGACGGCTTGCACCAGGCCGTCGAAGCGAAGGAAGGCGTCAAGATCCAGAACGAGAACCAGACCCTGGCCTCGATCACCTTCCAGAACTACTTCCGCATGTACGCCAAGCTGGCCGGCATGACCGGTACCGCCGATACCGAAGCGTACGAATTCCAGGAAATCTACGGCCTGGAAACGGTCGTGATTCCGCAAAACCGTCCGCTGCAGCGCAAGGACCGCCAGGATCAGGTCTACAAATCGTCGGCGGAAAAATACAACGCGATGTTGAACGACATCCGCGACTGCTACGAGCGCGGCCAGCCCGTGCTGGTGGGTACGACCTCGATCGAGAACTCGGAACTGCTGTCGGGCATCCTGACCAAGGCCGGCTTGCCGCACAACGTGCTGAACGCGAAGCAGCATGCGCGCGAAGCGGAAATCATCGCCCAGGCAGGCCGTCCGAAAGCCATCACCATCGCCACCAACATGGCAGGCCGCGGTACGGACATCGTGTTGGGCGGTAACGTCGAAAACCAGATCAAGTTCATCGAAGCCAATGCTGAGCTGAGCGACGCCGACAAGGCAGCCCAGTCGCAGACCTTGCGCGATGAGTGGCAGTCGCTGCACGACCACGTGGTCAATGCGGGCGGCTTGCACATCATCGGCACCGAACGCCACGAATCGCGCCGCGTCGACAATCAGTTGCGTGGCCGTGCCGGCCGCCAGGGCGATCCGGGTTCCTCGCGCTTCTACCTGTCGCTCGACGACGCGCTGCTGCGCATCTTCGCCGGCGACCGCGTGCGCGCCGTGATGGACCGTTTGAAAATGCCGGAAGGCGAACCGATCGAGGCAGGCATCGTCTCGCGTTCGATCGAGTCGGCCCAGCGCAAGGTCGAAGCGCGCAACTTCGACATCCGCAAGCAATTGCTGGAATACGATGACGTCGCCAACGACCAGCGCAAGGTCATCTACCAGCAGCGTAACGAGCTGCTGGAAACGACCGATATTTCCGAGATGATCGGCTCGCTGCGCCATGGCGTGTTCACGGACCTGGTGCACGAATACGTGCCGCGCGAATCGGTGGAAGAGCAGTGGGATATCAAGGGCCTGGAAAACACCCTGGCCAGCGAATGGCAGCTCGACCTGCCGCTGCAGCAAATGCTGGAAGCCGATTCGACCTTGACGGACGAAGAGATCCTGGAAAAAGTGCTGGCCGCGGCCGATGCCGTGTACCAGTCGAAGATCGATATTGTCGGCAAGGAATCGTTTGGCGGCTTCGAGCGCAATGTCATGCTGCAAAGCGTGGACAGCCACTGGCGCGAACACCTGGCGGCGCTCGATCACCTGCGCCAGGGTATTCACCTGCGCGGTTATGCGCAGAAGAACCCGAAACAGGAATACAAGCGCGAAGCGTTTGAACTGTTTGGCCAGATGCTCGACATGATCAAGAACGACGTCACGAAACACGTGATGACGGTGCGTATCCAGTCGCGCGAAGAAGTCGATGCGGCCGAACAGGCGATGCAGCAGTCGCACGTGGAAAACGTGCACTACCAGCACGCCGAATTCGACCCGAACGCGGCGCCGGAAGAACTGCTGGCGCCGACGGCTGGCGACAGCAACGACCAGTATGTCGACGACATGAGCGTGAGCATGGGCGTCAAGGTCGGCCGCAACGATCCATGCCCTTGCGGCAGCGGCAAGAAGTACAAGGCTTGCCACGGCAAGCTGGCTTAAGCGCGGTTTGTCAGTGTGAACAAAAAACGGAGACTGCGGTCTCCGTTTTTTTATGCTTGCTTTTCTGTCGCAGTCAATGCCAGCTCAAGGAAATTCCCAATACCGCGGCACGGGTAATGGCCTGCCCCGCAACCCGCCACGATCTTTTGCCCGCAGACCCGCCTTGATCATGGTGGCAACATCGGTCAGTACGACACGATTGCTGACAAGATAGTCGTGGCCGATAAAGTTCATTGTCACGTTCGAGGCATCGATAAAATCAAGGCCGGGAATGTTGACGATGGGGCCGCGGATGTCGCCAATTTTGTCCCAACCGGAATACCTGTAGGACAAACGCATAGCCATGTCATTCTTCGATGCATACAGCGTGACTGGCAAGCCCAGACTGGCAAGGCGAGGTGCGATCTGCTCGCGGAATACATCGGCGTTGATGTCCGGCGCCGCCAGCACCACTTGCTTGAAACGCGGCAGCAGTTCCGGGCGTTTTTCCAGCAAGTTGGCCAGGGCCATCGTCGTCGGGCGGTTACCCATGCTGTGCGCAATGATGTAAATATCGGTGGCATCGGAGCGGTCGGCGAAATCAGCGAGGAAGTTTTGCAGATGTGCCTGCGTCCATTGAGCAGAGTTGTCATCAAAACGATAGCCGGTAAATTCTCCCTTCGATGGCCAGCTGTAAAACACGGGCATGGCGTTGACATTAAGATCGACAGCCATCTGCGCAGTGCGCAAGGCGGCATCGTCAAACGCATTGTAGTATCCATGGATATAAATGAAGGCGGCCCGCCTCTCCGGGGGGAGAGAGGCTGCCAGCCGCGTTTTGACTGTGGCAAAAAACCTGGCGGCCGACCAGCGCTCCAGGTCCATGATGAGCATGTATTTTCGGGCGTCGCCGCCTTGACCTAAAATCCACCACGGCGTTTTTGTTACGGTGCCGATTTTCCTATCCTCGGGAACACTGACCAATACGCTGCCGTAACTTAAATGAGGCGCTTTGCGGTTTGGTTGCCAGCTATAGTTTTTCTTGTCAGCTTGAAATTGCCGGTCGGTGGCGTAATAAACCCTGACCAGCGTGCTGCCCGCTTGCGCCGCTACCTCTGCCGGCAGTCCGCCCGATACCGGCGGCGGGGCCGGAGCAGACCGTGGCGGCGGGGGAGGCGGAGGCGGAGGCGGCAGCGAAGCCGTTGCAGGCGCTTCCGGGGCGGGCTCGATCGTGCTGATCGATGCTGGTGGCGTCAGGGATGCGCATGCGCTCAGCACACTGCACAATAGGGCCAGGGACAAAGGCCCGGCTGTCACACGATATGATTTGATCAGGCAAACGCATTTCTGTTGATTCAGCATGGCATTCTCTCTTCTGTTGGTGCCGCATTGGAAGGTCGCACGCGAAGTACCGTGCACTCTCACCTTAGGCACGCATGTCTCTGCCATCATGACAAATCGCAAGCTTGCGAGCCGGGGCAGGAGCGAATGTTCGTCGAGTATAAGGGCGCCCGCATGGTCAATGCCGCCGCGAAGGCGCTACAATAGCGCTTCCCTTTTCCCTCGCAGAAGAACTCATATGGCCGTCAATTCTCCCAAGCCCGTCGCCGCCGACTTGAAAGCCGTCGCCGGCATTGAAATCGGTGTTGCCGAAGCCGGCATCAAGAAACCCAACCGCAAGGATTTGCTGGTATTGAAACTGGCGCCGACGGCCACCGTGGCCGGCGTGTTTACCCTGAACCGCTTCTGCGCCGCGCCCGTGCAAATCTCGAAGGCCAACCTGGCGGCAGTGACGGCCGGCGCCGCGCCGATCCGCGCGCTGCTGGTCAACACGGGCAACGCGAATGCGGGCACGGGCGAATCGGGACTGGCCGACGCGCAGGCCAGCTGCGCCGCGCTGGCCGAACTGCTGGGCTGCACGCCGCAGCAAATCCTGCCGTTTTCCACCGGCGTGATCCTCGAGCCGCTGCCCGTGCAGCGTCTGGTCGCCGGCTTGCCGCAAGCTGTGGCCGCGCTGACTTCGGATAACTGGTTCTCGGCCGCCGAAGCCATCATGACCACCGACACGCAGCCGAAAGCCGGTTCGCGCACGGTCACCATCGGTGGCCACACGGTGACCCTGACGGGCATCAGCAAGGGCGCCGGCATGATCAAGCCGAACATGGCCACCATGCTGGGCTTCCTCGCGTTCGACGCCACCGTGGCCCAGCCCGTGCTGGACCAGCTGGTGAAACAGGCGGCCGACAAGTCGTTCAACTGCATCACCATCGACGGCGATACGTCCACGAATGACTCGTTCATGCTGGTCGCCACGGGCGCCGGCAGCCTGGTCATCGATTCCATCGATTCGCCGCACTATGCAGAACTGGCGGCCGCCGTCACCGAACTGTCGACTTTCCTGGCGCAAGCCATCGTGCGCGACGGCGAAGGCGCCACCAAATTCATGACGGTGACCGTGGAAGACGGCCGCAACGTGGAAGAATGCCGCAAGATCGCCTATTCCATCGCCCATTCGCCGCTGGTGAAAACCGCGTTCTTTGCCTCCGACCCGAACCTGGGCCGCATCCTGGCCGCCATCGGCTACGCGGGCGTGGACGACCTGGACGTGGGTCAATTGAACCTGTACCTGGACGACGTGTGGGTGGCCAAGAACGGCGGCCGCAACCCCGATTACCAGGAGCAGGATGGCCAGCGCGTGATGCAGCAAAGCGAAATCACCATCCGCGTCAAGCTGGCGCGCGGCGATGCCACGGCCACCCTGTGGACATGCGATCTGTCGCATGACTACGTGTCGATCAACGCCGACTACCGCTCATGACCGCCCTCGATCAATTCCTGATCCGCGCCGAGCGGGTACTGGCGCGCCTGGAGTCGATCTTGCCGCCGGCCTTGCCGGCGACCGACTGGAACAGCTTTGCCTTCCGCTGGCGCCGGCGCCAGGGCGCCGCCAGCCATCTGCAGGCGGTGGCGCACGTGTCGTCCATCGCCCTGGATGACTTGCATAACATCGGCACGCAAAAAGCGCAGATCGAGCAGAATACGCGCCAGTTCGTTGCCAGTCGCCCCGCCAACAACGTGCTGCTGACGGGCGCGCGCGGTACGGGCAAGTCGTCGCTGATCAAGGCATGCCTGAACCAGTTCGCCGGCCAGGGCCTGCGTCTGATCGAAGTGGACAAGGCGGACCTGGCCGACTTGCCCGACATCGTCGACCTGGTGGCGGCGCGTCCCGAGCGCTTCATCATCTTTTGCGACGACCTGTCGTTCGAAGAGGGCGAAAGCGGCTACAAGGCGCTGAAAGTGGCGCTCGACGGCAGCATCGCCGCGCAATCGGACAATGTGCTGATCTACGCCACCTCGAACCGCCGTCACCTGATGCCCGAGCGCATGTCGGACAACAGCAGCTACAAGACGGACGACGATGGCGATTTGCACCCGGGCGAGACGGTGGAAGAGAAAATCTCGCTGTCCGAGCGCTTCGGCCTGTGGCTGTCGTTCTACCCGTTCAAGCAGGACGATTATCTCGACATCGCGGCGCACTGGCTCGCCTCGTTCGGCTGCACGCCGGAACAGATCGCGCAAGCGCGCGGCGATGCCCTGCGCTGGGCCTTGCAGCGCGGCTCGCGTTCGGGCCGTGTCGCCTGGCAATTTGCGCGCGATTATGCTGGGAAACTACCTGCGGGAAAGCTGCCGCAATGAGCGAGATGAAAGTGAAACCGGTCGATGTGGCCGTTGGCATCCTGATGAAACCGAATGGCGACGTGCTGCTGGGCCAGCGCCCGGCCGGCAAGCCGTATGATGGCTATTGGGAATTTCCTGGCGGTAAAGTCGAACCGGGCGAAGCCATTTTGGACGCCTTGAAGCGCGAGTTTGTCGAGGAGCTGGGTTTATACATCGACAGCGCCGAAGCCTGGTGCGGCGTCGAATATGTGTATCCGCACGCCCATGTGCGCCTGCATTTCTATATCAGCCGCGACTGGCGCGGCGAGCCGCAAAGCCTGGAAGGGCAGGCGTTCGCCTGGCAGGGCACGGTCGGCGTGGAACCCTTGCTGCCGGCCACCATTCCCCTGCTGGAATGGCTCGACGCGGTACGCCGGGAATCCCTGATACCTGCCTGATCTCCACTTGTGCCGGCGGGCAGCACCATGCTGCGTGCTGGCGCAAGCTTTGCTGTGACTTTCCTTGTATCGTGCGCGCTTTGCGCTACAGTGCTTTCATCAAGCACCGGGGGAGTCTCGCATGCCGCTGACACTGACCTTTACCGATACCGATGAATTGCTGATTGCCGCCTTGCACAAGCGTGCCCGCGCGCATGGGCGCAGCATCGAAGACGAGCACCGCGACATCCTGCGCAGCGCCTTGCGGCCCTTGCCGAAGCGCCCGCTCGACGATATTTTGCGCGGCATGCCCGACGTGGGCCTGGACGCGGATTTCGAGCGCCGCCCCTGATGCGCCATGCCTATGCCCGCCTATCTGGTCGATACGGATGTGATCGTTGCTGCGCGCAAGGGCAGTGCTGCGCCGGCGGGCGTGGCCGATTTTTTCGAGCGGGTAGCGCCGGAGTTGCGTTATGTGCCGGTGCAGGTGATCGCGCAATTGCGCGCAGGCATACAGTGCAGCTGGCGGCGCGAAGCGGCGCTGGAAGCACTGGCGCTGGAGGGCTGGCTGGAAGCCGTGCTGGCGGAATATGCGCCGCGGCTGCTGGAATTCGACCTCGATTGCGCGCTCGTGTGCGCGCGTCTGCATGGCCGTAGTCACGCGCATGGCGTCGATGGGCAGATCGCGGCGATGGGCATTGCCTATGGCTTGACGGTGGTCAGCGGCAGGCTCGACAGTTTCGCGGCGCAGGGGCTGCGCCTGGAAAATCCATTCAAATGAAGCTTACTGGGGCTTGTTGTCTTCGTCCGCCAGGGGATCTTCGAACGGATCGGCGGCAGGGATCGTGTATTTCTCTTCGGCCCAGGCACCCAGGTCGATCTGCTTGCAGCGTTCCGAGCAGAAGGGGCGGTATTTATTGGCTTCAGTCCATTCGACTTTGGCGGCACAGGTAGGGCAGTTAACGACGGTCATGATGGGGCAAATAAGTAACAGTTAAAAATTACAGAGCGTGAGCTCGAATGGTACATCTTCTTCCAACGGCTTGGGTTTCAAGTCGCCGCCCTGGGTAGTGAAGCGTACCCACAGCATGTATTTGTTGGCGGAAATTTCCGGGATGGCGCCGCTGTTTTCATCGAGGCTCAGGCGCAGCATCTGATACACCTTGCCTTGCAGCATTTGCTGGTAGCTGCCGCCATTGGCGATCAGCTTGACGGGACCGCCGGAATCGCGCAGCAGGCGCAAGACCAGGGCCAGCGCGTCGAACAGGGGCGCCAGCGGGGCGAACCACGCGTGGATATCGGTCAGGCGCTGCTCGCAGCTGCGTTTTTGCCAGGCAAAGTACGAGGGCAAGTCGAATTCGCAGGCGCCACCCGGGATGATGGTGCGGCCGCGGATGCTCATCAGCCATTCATTGTCGCGGATATTCTGGCCCGTCTTGCCTTGCGCCGCCACGAGGGCGCCGCTGACACTGTCGAGTTCGCCGAGGATGGCGTCCAGGGTTTCCGGCTCCACGTTCGGATTGCTGCGGTAGCCCAGCAGGCTCTGGCGCTGGCGCTCGAGTTCCTGCAGCAGGTCGGACTTCAGGTCGGCGCGGCCGGCCACTTCAAGCATATCGAAAATAGTTGCCAAAGCAACATGATGCTGCATTGCATGCTCTTGCTGGATGAAGAACTTGAATTTGTCGTACAGGTCTTCCAGCCGCAACAAGGTACGTATGCGTTCGTTGAAAGGGTATTCGTAGACAATCAAAATAATTCCCTTAAGTAAGGACCTGCAAACAATCCCGTGATTTTGAACCAAGCGTCGACAAATTACAAACGTTGCGGCCCGATTCCAGCCATTCTTTTTGAAAATGCCAGATATAAATCGTGCAACTGGGCAATCTGCGGCGCCAGGGCCGCCAAATCGCCATTATTGTCGATCACATCGTCCGCCGCCGCCAGGCGCATGGCACGCGTGGCCTGCGTGGCCATGATGGCTTTGACTTGTTCTTCCGATAAGCCATTGCGCGCCATCACGCGCGACACTTGCAGGCTTTCCAGGCAATCGATGACCAGTACGCGGTTGACCCGCTCCACCCAGCCGCCGGACTCGACCAGCAGGGGCACGGCAAAGATCACGTAGCTGCCCGTTGCTGCGGCGGCCGCTTCCAGGGTGGCCTGGCGGATGCGTGGGTGCAGGATGGCTTCCAGTTTCGCCTTGGCGGCGGCGTCGGAAAACACGAGGTTGCGCATTTTTGTACGGTCGAGGGCGCCGCGCGCATCGGCGTAGCCGGGGCCAAATTCCGCCACCAGAGCTGGCATGGCCGCGCCATTGGGCGCCGTCAGGCTGTGTGCGATCTGGTCGGTGTCGACGATGGAGGCGCCGCGCGCGGCGAACAGGTCGGCCACCGTGCTCTTGCCGCAACCGATGCCGCCGGTGAGTCCGACGCTGAAATAGGGGGCGTTTTGTAATTGCATGTGTGTATCCATAAGGGGCCGGTCAGCCGGTCAGGCCCAGCGTGAGCCGCGACAGGGGCGTGCCGTACAGCAGCGCGATCAGGCCTGCCGCCGCCAGGTAGGGGCCGAAGGGAATCGGTTTGTCGCGTCCCCGCTTGGCAAACACGATCAGGCCGATGCCGACCACGGCGCCGACCACCGACGACAACAATATGATCGTCGGCAACATGGTCCAGCCCAGCCACGCACCGAGCGCCGCCAGCAATTTGAAGTCACCATAGCCCATTCCCTCCTTGCCTGTCGCCAGCTTGAAGGCCCAGTACACGGCCCACAGGGCCAGATAACCGGCGGCCGCGCCGATGACGGCGTCCTGCAGCGGCACGAAAGTTCCGTTGATGTTGACCAGCAAGCCGGCCCACAGCAGGGGGAAGGTCAGGTCGTCGGGCAGCATTTGCGTGTCGGCGTCGATGAAGGTCATGGCGATCAGCAGCCAGGCAAACACGAGCGTGGCCAGGCCCGTCCAGCCGCTGCCGAAATGCCAGATCAACAGGGCCGACAGCGCGCCCGTCAGCAGCTCCACCAGCGGATAGCGCACGGAGATGGGCGCCTTGCAGGCGCTGCATTTGCCGCGCAGCAGCAGGTAGCTGATGACGGGGATGTTTTCCTTGGCCGTGATGCGGTGGCCGCAAGCGGTGCAGTTTGAGTGCGGCAGCATCAGGTTGTAGCGGTCCGTGTGCGGCAAGGGCAAGCCGCTTTCTTCCGCCACGTAATTAGCGGAGTCGCGCTCCATCATTTTCGGCACGCGGTGGATCACCACGTTGAGGAAGCTGCCGACGATCAGGCCGAACAGGGCGGCGACGAGGGCGACGGGCAAATTGCCGGGCGCGGCGAACAGCAGGGTATCTTGCAGCATGGTGGAGTTGTCTGAGGTGATGATGTTGCCGGGCAAACATTGCTTGGCACTGCCGCAGTGTAAAACATCTGCCGGCGCATGGGGATGTTTTGCGCAGGGTTCTGGTCGAGGGATGACGTCGGGCCAGCATGGCGGCGGTAGTTTTCGCGTGGATCGAATTCTTCCAGTCGCTCACCGATGTGTGGGTTTGTCACCCGGCTTGCGGAGGCTGTCCCGCAAACCGGACGCTGGAAACTCCTGCGCTGCCTTTAGATGGTCAATATTCGGTTGGCGGCAACAATGAGGTCACCTTTCTGGCTTACGGTGCACCTTGTCGCGCCGGTTGACCGCGCGCGCCAACAGCGAGCGAGTCAGGAGCTTATGAAACGGCATGATGATAAACAAATAAACTCGTCCCAAGAGATTGTTTATTTTAACCAAGGTTGAAATCGTCACTTCCGATCCTTTCAGACTCGGTTGAATGCTTATCCAGATCCGAAAATCCAGATGCTTGTCGTCACCACCGACGACGACTTCAGTGCCCGTACTTGAAATAATCGGAAACATGCCAATCTTGCCCAGCCCGCGATCGCTAAAGCTAATACTTTTCTTTAGTCCCAACGGTGCGACGATTCCGTTGCGCAGAATAATGAGCCAGGTGAGCATGCGATGCGGTTCAGCGAACACGGCGCGCCCCGCTTGTTCGGCGTCCACGTAGGTTCGATCCCCCTGACCGGAATAGCCGTCGGAGAAATCAATGCGCGTCAATCCTGACGCCGACATGGCTGCTGCCGGTGCGGCAATGAGGAAGACTTTGTTTGCTTCGTTTGTCATGAATAAAACGCTCTCTGTAAAGTGAGTGACGGTCGGACTGCGGTTGTTTTGATTGGCGCGCATTCCAAGTTTGCAAACGTGCACTGGCGAACGGAGTGCTTGCATAGTGGTCACATGGGCCGGAATGCTCCATCTGATATTGCGCCAAATAGACCACGGACGAGTACCGCATTTTTTGAGTCCGCAGTTGTGAATAAGTCCGTCAAATATCTGTTCTCTGAAGCACGTCTTTTTCTGATTGGACGGGCTTCAGTGCTGGCCTGCCAGGACAGTTCTTGCCGACTGCGCGTCGGCTTTCAGTGCGAAGTAGGTCCACATTCCTCCAAGCAGATCTGCGACGCCGAAAAAAACGATCATTGGGCTGGCAAGGCCTATGGCAGCGAAGGTCGTGAAGGCCGCGAACACGAAGAGGCGCGTGTATACCGACGCTACCAGAAACGGCTTGTTTTCGTGCTTGGCTGCGACCCACGCATAGACGCCAATCATGGATACGACAACGCCAAGCAAATGAATCCAGACCTCGGAGGTTGGCGGCATTTGTAAGATCGACAGCAAGAAGTTCGGCGCGACGACTAACACGGGCCCAACGACGAACAAGTAGATGGCGAATACTTTGGCGCTATACGCAGACTTGGACATGTTTTTCCTTTTCGAGAGCGTTGCCGATAGGCTTGGTGGTTTCACGGCGGGTGATTGAACTGTGGTGGCGATACTGCGCAAGCGCGGCACGGCTGCTGCCAGGCATGATGAAGACCGCGCATCGCGGAGGCGGAAACGTGGTATGCATTTAACGAATCCAGGCGTTGGCGGTGCGCACACGTGCACCGAGGGTTTTGAGAAGCTGGATCAGACCTAAATAGGCCCGGTCTACGTAGGGCAGTTCCTCCGGCAAGGACTGCAGGTGCTGAAGTGCCTGGCGCTGATGCTCGGCTGATGGACGTGGGTATGGCGGGTGTTGCGCAAAGTCATACACCGCCACGGTAAACGGCAACTTCTGCCAGGCATGCCGCTCGGCCATTGCCGGCAGCAGTTGCTGGCAAAAGTCCTGCTCATTCAGATTCGGCCCAATCAGGCCCAAGTCCCGATAGGCCTGATGCATGGCACTGTGGTCCGCCGGGGTGCGCAACTGTGCCGACCAAAGCGCGCTGAGCGCTTGGCAAAAGTCAGCGGCCAGCGTGCGGGTGCAGCCAAAGTCCAGCAGGCCCAGTCGGCCGTCCGGCATGAACAGATAGTTGCCCGGATGCGGGTCGGCTTGCAAGCGGTGCAGCACAAAGGTGCAATGAAAGAAGGCGTCAAACAGCAACTGACCAGCCTGATCACGTGCGGCTTGATCGGGTTCGGTCAGCAACCATTCGTTGAGATGCAGTCCCGGCAGGCGTTGCATGGTCAGCACGCGGCGTGTGGTGCGGTCCATTACCGGCTGGGGGATCACCAGGCCCGGCAGCGTGAGATGCTGTGCAAACCATTGCATGGTCTGTGCCTCGTGCAAATAGTCCAGTTCCTCGGCCAGTTTCTGTTCGATGTCATCCATCATGCGCGCGATGATATCGGCTTTGGGCATCATCTCCGAGCGTTCCCCCCAGGCTTGCAGCAGGCTGCGCAGCATACGCATGTCGCTGCCAATGGAGTCCGCCATTCCGGGGTATTGTAGTTTGACGGCCACTGCCAGACCGTCGCTCATGATGGCAGCGTGGACCTGACCCAGACTGGCGGCAGCAAAGGCGATCGGATCGAATTGCTGGAACAGGGCTTGCGGATCCTGGCCAAACTCCTGGCGCATCACTTTGATCACCAACGCGCGGTTCAGCGGCGTAACCTGGTAGTGGGCGCGGGCCAGTTCCTGGCGCATGCCCTCGGGTAGAAAGCCTAGTTCCATGCTGAGCAGCTGCGAGGCTTTGAGTGCCGTGCCCTTGAGCTGGTTCAACGCGGCAAACAGGATGCGCCCGAGTTCCGCCTCATGTGCCACGCGGGCCTGTTCCGTTTTCGCATCGTCGCGCGTCATCGACTTGGCCTTATGGCCCAGGTGGGTCAGCCCGGCCCGCGCCACTGCCATGCCGACAATCGCGCCACGCGAAAGACGTCCGGTGCGCGGCAACTGCGAAACCTTGTTCGTCCTGGTCGTGGGCTTCATGAGCGTACCCCGCCCAAGCCGCGGCGGGCCAATTGCAGCAGATCCAGCAAGCCATTGCCGTCTTGCATCAGGCGCGCCAGCTGGCTGCGCACCATGAAACCGCCCAGCTCCAGCAGCTTGTCCACCAGGCCGCTGCGCAAGGCTAACACCAGCACGCTCAAACTTAAATCGACCATTTGTGTGGTGTTGGAAAACTGCTCGGAGGTGTCGCGCAGCCAGTACGCAATGACGCCGTACACATAGTCGGCCAACAGTCCGGCCAGGCTGGGCTTGAAGCCGCAAGGCACGATTTCACCGGTCGTCTCGGCCTGCTCCAGCATCTGGAGGAAGGTTTGCTGGAGCAAAGGCTTGCCGGGTAGTTGCTCGCCCAACAGCAGCGTGGGCGCGCGCTCCACCATGCCACGCGCCAGACCCACAAATTCGCGGTCGGCCAGCAAACCTTCCAGCAGACTCTCGATCACCAGTTGCAGGCGCTCCTGCAGCGAAAATTCGTTCTGTCCCTGCGTCTTGTCGGCCTGCGCCACTGCGTCTGCAATTGCTTGCTGAAAGTAGGCGGTTACCAGTTTCTCCTTGGTAGGGAAGTATTTGTAGATGGTGGCATCACCGACGTCGGCGGCACGTGCGATCTGCTTCATCGTGGTGCCCTCAAACCCATGCTGGGTCATCAGGTCCACTGCGGTCTGAATGATCAGCCGATGGTTTTTGGCTTGTTGGGCTTTGGAAGTACGCATGATCGAAATTTGAAAAAGAGTGGAATGTCGGGGCGGGGCGAAACAATCAAGTCTGGCCCTACCATGTAAGCAGTGCGACGGCGAGCAGGCATATCGTTGCCCCCGCAGCTACAAAATATCCATTCATAGAATGGCTGGCGAGAAAGTTGCGGCCACGTGCCTCTTGAACTTGACGACGCCACAGACGACGCGTGCAAGCCCCGACCAGTACGTGAACCAGACCACTGTATTTGCCATATCCATTCTCGAGATTACCTCATGCCCTACATTGCGATATGAATATACGATACTTACTATCTATTCATTTAATATATTTCACATCTATTGCATAGTCAATGACTATTATTTGATAAAGAGGTCGATGTATTCCAAGCATGGCTTCATGCCGGGTGTCGGTGGCAATCCACGGAACTTGGCAGCGCCGCGCCTCGGCACGGCTTCTGACTCATGGATTTGTGCGATTCAGGACGTGGAGCCCGAGGCTGCGATTTGATGATGCCAGGGCGGTGCCAGTAGGCGAGCGGCAACGCGCCATGTGGGCCTAAGTAGTACCGGGCGACGGCATGGCCCTGCTCAGTAGCTCGTAAGAACCATATTCTTGCGGCTACGTAGTCGATTCGGACACCGTCCCTGGAGATGCATGAGGACTGGCGACATTGATTTGGGCATCGGCACGTCTAAGCCCGGCTTCGAATGCCCATCGTGATACGGCATGTTGCACCGAGTCCTGACTCATCGAACGCTTCCATCATGTCTCATCACTAAGAACCTACAGGCGCGCAGTCAAATCACGGCCCCCAGCTTGAAAATCGGCAAATACAGGGCAATCACGAGGGAGCCGACGAGCACACCCAGCACCACCATCAGCGCCGGTTCCAGCAGGGCCGACAGGGTGGCGACGGTGGCGTCGATGTCCGCCTCGATGATCTCGGCCGCCCGCGACAGCATGGCGTCGAGCGCGCCCGATTCCTCGCCGATCAGGGCCAGTTGCGTCAGCAGCGGGGGAAACACGCCGCTGTGCTCCATGGCCAGGGCCAGGCTGCCGCCGGCGCGGATTTCACGCTCGATGCGCGCTGTCGCTTCCTGGTATAGCGCGTGGCCGGAGGCGGCGCCCACGAGGCCCAGCGAGTCGAGCAGCGGCACGCCGGCGGCGAACATGGCGGCCAGGGTGCGCGTCCAGCGGGCGATTGCCGCCTTGCGCAGGAGCGGGCCGAACACGGGCAGGCGCAGTGCCCGCAGTTGCGTGTTGCGTCTTAAGGCGGGCCAGCAGCGCCAGGCCAGGTGCAGCAGCACGCAAGCGAGCACGAGCGCTGCCAGCAAGACCAGCCAGTAGCGGACCAGAAAGGCGGACACGCCCATGACGGCCAGGGTGGGCAACGGCAAGGGCGCGCCGAAGCTGTCGAAGACCTGGCGGAAGGCGGGCACGACCACGCTCATGATGATGGCCGTGACAACGATGGCGACGAGTACGATGACCAGCGGATACATCAGCGCGCCGCGCACCTGCCGCCGCAAGGCGATGGCTTTTTCCTGATGCGTGGCCAGGCGCGCCAGCAAGTCCTGCACGATGCCGGCCTGTTCGCCCGCCGCCAGCAGGTTGCAATACAGCTCGTCAAACAGCAGGGGAAACTGGCGGAACGCTTGCTGCAGGCTGCTGCCCGCTTCGATGTCGTGGCGCAGGTCGCGCATCAGCTCGGTGATCGCGGGTTTGGCGTGCCCCTTGCCGGCGATGTCGAAGGCGTGCAGCAGCGGCACGCCGGCCGCCATCATGGTCGACAGCTGGCGCGTGAACAGGGCAATATCCTTGCGCGTGATGGCCTTGCCCGGCGCGCTGCGCGCAGCCTGCACCCGGGTGGCCAGGATGCCCTGGCGTCTTAGCGCGACCGTGGCTGCGCCGGCGTCGGCGGCGCGCAAGACGCCTTCGGCCGCCTTGCCATGGCGGTCCGTGCCCTTCCATGCAAAGCGCCGCTCGGCCGCCATGTGCACCTCCTGCCGTCACGGTAGCAGCGCCGGACAAAAGCACCAGCGGCGCTGGCGGCAGGCTTGATGTGGCTCAGCCTTTTGTGGTTTGCACTTCCGTCTGCACAACGGCCTGGGCCTTCACGTCGGCCGCATCGTCCTCGTCGCTGTCCGTGCCCTTGCTGATGCTTTCGCCATCGTCGCGGCGCAGGGTCCAGAAGGTCAGCGAGGACAGCACCGTCAGCGCGGCCAGGGTCAGGAAGGCGTGGTGCAGGGCCGTACTGAGCATGGCGCGGTCCGACTGCGGCATGTCGCCCAGGTACCAGCCCGTGATCAGCGAGCCGAAGGCGAGGCCAAAGCTCATCGACAGTTGCTGCATCGAGCTGGCGATGGTGCTGGCCATGCTGGAATCGGCCTTGTCGACGTCGGCATACGCGATGGTGTTCATGCTGGAAAACTGCAGCGAATTGAAAAAGCCCATGCACAGACTGATGGCGACAATCACGTACAGGGGCGTGCCCGCGCCCACCTGCGAAAACATGGCGATGGTGATGCCGATCAGCACGGTGTTGACGATCAGCACCTGGCGGTAGCCGAAGCGGGCCAGCACGCGCGCGGAAATGAATTTCATGCCCATGGCGGCGGCCGCGGACGGCATCATCAGCAAGCCCGATTGCCAGGCGGGCAAGCCCAGGCCCAGCTGGTACAGCAGCGGCAACAGGAAGGGCAGGCCGCCCACGCCCAGGCGCGTGACGAAGCCGCCCACCACCGAGACGCGGAAGGTGCGGATCTTGAACAGGGTCAGGCGCAGCAGCGGGTGCAGCACTTCGCTCGAATGCCAGGCATACGCGGCCAGCAGGCTGATGGAGATGAACAGCAGCACGGCAAACGAAGTGCCGTCGATGCGATGTTCGCCGAAGATTTCCAACAGCCACGACAGCAGCGCGATACCCGTGCCGAACAGCACCAGGCCGATCAGATCCAGCGGACGGGGCTTATCGCCGTAATAGTCGGGCATGTAGCGGTGCGCCAGGTACAGCGCCGCCAGGCCGACAGGCACGTTGACGAAGAAAATCTCGCGCCACGACAGCCAGTGCACGATCAATCCTCCCACCGTGGGGCCCAGCAGGGGGCCGATCAGGGCAGGGATGATGACGAAATTCATGGCCGCCAGCAATTGCGACTTGGGAAAGGTGCGGATGATGGTGAGCCTGCCTACCGGCATCATCATGGCCGCGCCCACCCCTTGCAGCAGGCGCGCGGCCACCAGCATGGGCGCATTGACGGACAGGCCGCACAGGATGGAAGCGATGGTAAAGATGGCAACGGCGGCGGAAAACACGCGCCGCGTGCCGAAGCGGTCGGCCATCCAGCCGCTGATGGGAATGCACACGGCCAGGCTCAGGATGTAGCTGGTGACGACGGCCTTCAGGCTCAGCGGCGTCACATGCAGGCTGGCGGCCATGGCGGGAATGGCGGTGTTGACGATGGTGGAGTCGAGTTGCTCCATGAACAGGGCGGTGGCGACCACCCAGGGAAGGTAGCTTTTAATCGGGGAACTGGTCATGGATGCGAGCCTGAGGAGGTAAGACGGAGCCGACAGTACGATGAATTGTCACATAAATGGCGCCCGCGTGCCGCCCGCGCCATTCATTCTTGCAGTGCGCCGGGGGCATCGTCCATGGAACATTTGTTCCATGGCAATAGATTACTGGCAAGGCTAGCATGTGTTTTCCGGCAGTTCCCGCCCCTCCTTCCCGAAAGTCCTATCACATGAAAAATGCACTTACCTTCCTTGCCCTGAGCGCCGCCCTGTCCGCCTGCGGCGGCGGCAGCGATGGCGGTACGCCGGAAGCGCCAGTCACGCCGCCCGTCGTGGTCACGCCCGTCGCCGATCCCGTGACGGTCGCCTCGCAAGCGGTCGCGGCCCAGGCTGGCCTGGCCGTGATCGCCGGCGCCAATGCGGACGAGACGGTGTATGACGTGGCGGCCGATATCGGCGACACGTGGCGCATCACGTTCGACAGCGCGAAGAAAACCTACGCGATCCGCGTGCTGTCGACGCAGTTCGGCTTGAGCGACCGCAGCGGCACGTTCAGCGCCGTCACCGTCGGCAATCTCACCACTTACACGGCAACGGATTTCAGCGTCACCGTCGACGCGCGCACGCGTCTTCTTTCGGGCAATATCAAACTGGGTAATATGGTCTCGACCGTCAGCGGCACCGGCTATGCGGTGGGCGACGTGGCCAGACTGGCCGGCAGCTATATTTTCCTGGGGGCCATGCGCAATGCCTCGAACGGCGGCGACCGTTTCAATCCGAAAGGCAGCCTCAAGGTAGCGGCCGATGGCAGCGCGCAACTGTGTAATGGCGGCGTATTCAATGCGCAAGGCGTGTGCTCCGCGGTATCGCCGCAGCTGGAAGCGGAAAACGCCAGCCTGACCCTGGTCAAGGATGCGAAGAATGGTTTGCTCGTCGCCCGCCAGGGCCAGCAGGATTTCGGCATCGTCCACGTGCATGCGGGGGACCGGGGGCTGGCGCTGTTTATCGACCGCTACAGCCGCAACCAGGAAAACGTGCTGCGCGTGGGCACCATCGTGGCCGCCAAACAACAGAAGATCGGCAGCGAAATCGCCGGCAGTTACGCCTGCGCGGCGCCGGGCATCAGCGCCAAGATCGAGATTGCGGGCAACACCGCCACCTTGACGAATAACACGAGCGGCAAGACGCACGCGGAAACCATCACCGCCAACAAGCTGGGCCTGGGCGCGCAGGCCGTCGATTTCGATGGCATCGCCGTGTTCAAGGACCCGGCCGACGTGCCGGCAGATTACTCGATGTTCATGCCGGTGTCGTCGAGCATGGCGGTCGAGTTTTCGACCGACCGCTCGTATATGGGCACGTGCCTGAAAAATTAAGAGGTGCCGCCACGTGCCTGTGTGAGTAGGTCGGGTTAGCCGGTACGGCGTAACCCGACATCACCATCAGCGTGGCATTCGTTCCAGCGCATCCATCAACGGCATCGCCGCATCGGCAATCCGTTCCAGGCTCGCTTCGCGCAGGGCGGCGGTGTCCACCGTGTGGCCGGAGTCCAGCCCCGCCCAGCGCAGCAGCGCCGCACACGCGGCGGGCGTGTCGAACATGCCGTGCAAGTAGCTGCCGAGGATTTGCCCGTCGCCCGATACGGCGCCTTCCGGCCGCCCGTCGATGACGAAAGCCGGCTGCGCCAGCGCCGCGCCATGCGACATGCCCATGTGGATTTCATAGCCTGACACGGGCGCTTCGGCCGCGCCGCCAAACGCGCAATGGCCGGCGACTTGCTGCAGGCGTTTTTCCGCTGTCAGCTCCGTCACCAGGTCGAGCAAACCCAGTGCCGCTGACTCTCCAGCCGCGCCTTCCACGCCCCGCGGATCGCGCACGCTTTGCCCCAGCATCTGGAAGCCGCCGCAGATGCCCAGCACCTTGCCGCCATAGCGCAGGTGCTTGGCCAGGTAGGCGGGCCAGCCTTGCTGCTGCAGCCAGGCCAGGTCGCCACGCGTGTTCTTGCTGCCGGGCAGGATCACCAGGTCGGCCGGCGGAATCGGCTGCCCCTGCTGGATAAATTGCAGGTCGATGCCGGGGTGGGCGCGCAGCGCGTCGACATCCGTGTGGTTGCTGATGCGCGGCAGTTGCGGCACCACCACCTTGAAGGCGCCCCGTTCGGCTTGCGTCGTTTCGACGGCGTCTTCCGCATCGAGGAACAGGCCTTGCAGGTAGGGCAGCACGGCCAGCACGGGCTTGCCCGTCTGCTGTTCCAGCCACTCGATGCCGGGCGCAAGCAGCGAGATGTCGCCGCGGAAGCGGTTGATGACGAAGCCGACGATGCGTGCCCGTTCGCTGTCGGACAAACACGCCAGGGTGCCGATGATGTGGGCGAAGACGCCGCCCCGGTCGATGTCGGCCACCAGGATCACGGGGCAGTCGACGGCTTCGGCAAAGCCCATGTTGGCGATGTCGCGCGCGCGCAGATTGACTTCGGCGGGGCTGCCCGCGCCTTCGACGATGACGGCGTCGTATTGCTGGCGCAAGCGCGTAAAGGATTCCAGCACGGCGCCCATCGCGATGGTCTTATATTGCTGGTAGTCGCGCGCATCCATCTCGGCGCGTACCTTGCCGTGGATGATCACTTGCGCGCCCGTGTTCGACGACGGTTTCAAGAGCACCGGATTCATGTCCGTGTGCGGCGCGATGCCGCAGGCCAGCGCCTGCAAGGCCTGGGCGCGGCCGATCTCGCCGCCGTCGCTCGTCACCGCGCTGTTCAAGGCCATGTTTTGCGGCTTGAACGGCGCTACCGTCACGCCACGCCGTTTCAATAAGCGGCACAGGGCCGCGACGACGGTGCTCTTGCCCGCGTCGGATGTCGTGCCCTGCACCATCAGGACGGGGAAGGGGCTCTTCATGTCTGCTGCTCCTGCAGATGTTGCCAGCGCGCGATGATGTCGCTGATCTGGCGCAGCCCTTCGGTAATCGCCGCCGGGCCGGGCGACAGGATGTCGGGCGACTTGATCTCGAACAGCATCTGGTTTTTCACGGCGGGAATCGCATCCCAGCCCGGGCGCGCCGCCAGTTGCGTGGGCTGGAACTTCTTGCCGCACCAGCTGGCGAGGATGATGTCGGGCGCGCGTGCGACCACGTCACGGGAATCGGCGATGATGCGTTCCTTTGCGCCGGGCTGCCGGGACAATTCCGGGAAGGCGTCCGTGCCGCCGGCGATCTCGATCAGTTCTGCCGCCCAGCCGATGCCGCTCATCAGGGGATCGTTCCACTCCTCAAAGTAAATCACGGGCTTGCGCGTCCACGACATTGCGCGGGCCTGTGCGGCGGCGATGTCCGCGCGCAGGCTGGCGATCAGCAATTTGCCCGCTTCCTCGCGCTGCACCAGCGCGGCCAGCACGGCGATCATGCGCAGGATGCCGTCGACCGTGCGCTGGTTGAACTGGTGTACTTCGATGCCGGCCTTGACCAGGTCGCGGCAGATATCGGCCTGCATGTCGCAAAAGCCGATCACGAGATCCGGTTCCACTGCCAGGATGCGTTCCAGGTTCGTGGACGAAAAGCCGCTGATCCTGGTTTTTTCCTCGCGCGCCCGTGGCGGACGCACGGTAAAGCCAGAGATCCCCGCGATGACGTCCTCGGCGCCCAGCGCGTACAGCGTTTCCACGGCTTCCGTCGACAGACAGGCGATGCGCTGGTAGTGACTCATGGCGCCGTCTTGGCTGCGGGAGCGCTGCGGCGCTGGCGGGCCGCTTCCAGCTGTTCGCACATGGCGGCCGTGCCTTCGATCATGCGCGGACCGGCGCGGTTGAGCAGGTCGCCATTCAGGCGGAACAGGTTATTTTTGCGCACGGCCGTCATCGACGGGAAGGCGCGCCACATGGCCAGGCCGCCTTCGCTGCGCGGGTCGCTTTTTTCGCTGGTGCCGAAGATGACTTCCGGGTCTTCCTGCAGCACGCCTTCCGGCGTGACGACGGGCGCCACCACCTTCATCGCGGCGAACACATTCTGGCCGCCGCACACGCGCATCGAATCGCTGATGATGCTCGCGCCGCTCAAGGTATATAGAGGTTTGTCCCATACCTGGTAAAACACGCGCACGGGCGGGCGCTGCGCGTATTGCGCCGTCAAGCTGGCCAGTTTGGCGCGCAGCTGGGCGGCGGCCGGCTTGGCGATTTTTTCCGTGCCCATCAGCTGACCCAGGCGTTCCATGCTGTCGGGGATATCGGCCAGCTTGCGCGGTTCGCTGTGATAGATGGGCACCTTCAACTGGCGCAGCATGGCGATCTGGCGCTCGGCGCTGCCATGCATCCACACGACGATCAGGTCCGGTTTCATGGCGATGATGCGTTCCATGTCGTACTGGCGGTTGTCACCCACTTGCGTGATTTTCTTGGCCGCCTCCGGGTAGTCGCTGTAGCTGACGACACCGGCGATCTTGTCGCCGCCGCCGGCAGCGAACAGCAGTTCCGTGACGTGCGGCGCCAGCGCCAGGATGCGCTGTGCCGGTTTTGCCACGGTGACGGTATTGCCGTCGTCGTCGCGCACGGTGATGGCGGCATGCGCCTGCAGCGAGATTAATCCGGCCAGCAGCAGTGCTGTTTTCAAGTGGTTCATATGTGCTTCCATGCGGTGAGGGCCTGCTGCAGGCGCAGCCAGGCATGTTCGTCGGGGGGCAGGCCCAGGCGGATGCCATGGGCGGCGTGGCGGAACAGGCGCACCCAGATGCCCGATTCCGCCATATGGCGCCAGAGCGCCTCGGCGCGTGCTTCCGGCCACCATTGAAACAGCGCCGTGCCGTTGCTGGCGATGCCGTGCGCCGCCAATAACTGGCGCAGGCGGGCGCCTTCGCCGCGCAGGCGCTCGCGCATGGCTTCCTGCCAGCGCGTGTCGTTCAGGGCGGCCAGCGCCACTTGCTGCGCCGGGCCGCTGACGGTCCACGGACCCAGCATGTCGGCCAGCTGTGCCAGCAGCGCGGGATGGGCGGCGACAAAGCCCAGGCGCAGGCCCGCCAGGCCAAAGAATTTGCCTACCGAGCGCAGCACGATCAAGCCTGGCCGATGCGTATGGGGACCCAGGCTGGCGTGTGACTCCGTGTCGCCAAACGCTTCATCGACCACCAGCCAGCCGCCGCGCGCGGCCAACTTGCCGGCCCACTCCAGCAGCAGTTCCGGTGCGATGCGTTCGCCCGTGGGATTGTTCGGGTTGCAGATCACCAGCACGTCGCAGTGGTCGACGGCATCGGCCAGCAGCGCATACGGCACTTGCCGCAACTGGTGGCCGTGCTGGCCCCAGTGGTGCGCATGTTCCGCATACGACGGCGCGGCCACGACCACGCGTGACGGCGCGCGCAGGCGGGGCAGGGCCTGGATGGCGGCCTGCGTGCCTGCCACGGGCAGCATGGCCGGCGCGTCGTAATACGCGCAGGCGGCGGCCGCCAGCGCGGGATCGGCTTCCGGCAGCCGGTGCCAGGCGTTGGCGTCGGGTGATGGCGCCGCATACCAGTGCGGATTGATGCCGGTCGACAGGTCGATCCAGTCGGCGATCGGCCGGTCGTATTCACGCGCCGCGTCGCGCAGATTGCCGCCATGTTCAAGCAAGATACTTCCCTTTCAGGTAAAACAGGCCCGCCAGCAGCGCCACCCAGATCAGCCACAAGACAGCCGTTTCGGCGACCAGGCGCCAGGCGCGGTCGATGTCGCGCGCTTCCGCGGGACGGCCGGCGCCCAAAGGCGGGCGGCGTTCCAGTTCGCCGTCATAGATGGCGTCGCCGCCCAGGGCCAGGCCCAGGGCGCCGGCGCCGCTGGCCATCACGGGCCCCGCATTCGGGCTGCCCCAATTGGGCGCCTGCGTGCGCCAGCAGTGCCATGCGTTTTTTTTGTCCGCCATGCTCTTGCCCAGCAAGACATAGGACAAGGCCGTCAGACGCGCCGGCAGGTAATTGAGGATGTCGTCGATGCGCGCGCCGCAGCAGCCGAACCAGTCGTAGCGCGCATTGCGGTAGCCCCACATGGCGTCGAGGGTATTGGCCAACCTGAAAAGCACGGCGCCCGGACCGCCCGCCACGGCAAACCAGAACAGGGTGCCGAAGACGGCGTCGTTGCCGTTTTCCAGCAGGGATTCCGTGCTGGCCTTGGCCAGGCTGGCCGCATCGGCATTGGCCGTGTCGCGGCTGACGATGCGCGCCGTCAGCAAGCGCGCGTTGTCCAGGTCATCGATGGCCAGGGCATCGGCAATCGGTTGATTGTGGTCGCGCAGGCTGCGCAAGCCGAGGCACAGATACAGCAAAAGGACGTGCAAGGCCGCCCCGGCCAGGCCGCACAGCCACCAGGCGGCATAGCTGATTGGCAGCACGGCCAGCGACCAGGCCAGCGCGCCGCGCAGGAAACGCCCACGGCCCCGGTTCAACAGGCGTTCGAGCGCGCTGGCGAGGCGGCCAAAACCCACCAGCGGATGCCAGCGGCGCGTTTCTCCCAGCAGCATGTCGAGCAGCACGCCGGCCGCCATCAAGGCGGCCAGCATGGGCAGCGACAGGCCGCTCAGCATGGGCTGCCTTTCAGGTATAGCGGCAAGCCGGCGGCAACAAAGACAGCCTTGTCGCACACGGCGGCCACGGCCTGGTTCAAGCGGCCCGCTTCATCGGTGAAGCAGCGCGAGATGGCGCCGTAGGGGACGATGCCCATGCCCACTTCGTTCGAGACGAGCACGAGGTCGCAGCCGGTGTCTTCGATTTCGGCCAGCGCGTACAGCAGGTGCGCGCGCTCGCTGTGGAACAGTTCGGGCAGGGCGAGGTCGCCCACGTCCGGATACGTCGCGCCGCCGGAAAACATCAGATTCGTCAGCCACAGTGTCAGGCAGTCGACCAGCAGCAGCCTGCCGGGCCGTGCTTCCCGCAGGATGGCGTCGCCCAGGCGCAGCGGTTCTTCGATAGTCACCCACCCGGCCGGGCGCTGGGTACGATGATGCGTGATGCGCGTGGCCATCTCGTCATCGCCCGCCTGCGCGGTGGCGATGTAGAGCACTTCCTTGCCGGACTCGCGGGCCAGCTTTTCGGCATAGGCGCTCTTGCCGGAGCGGGCGCCGCCGAAGACCAGGGTGCGCGTCATGGCGCTGTTACCACTCGGTGCCGATTTGTGCGCCGATGCCGGCCGCGTACGCATGCTTGACGACGGCCATTTCGGTGACGGTGTCGGCGATGGCGATCAATTCGTCCGGCGCGCCGCGGCCCGTGATGACCACGTGCTGCATGGCCGGGCGTTCGAGCAGATCGGCGATGACCTTGTGCACGTCGAGGTAGTTGTACTTGAGGGCGATATTGAGTTCGTCGAACAGCACCAGGCCGTAACTGGGATCGGCCAGGAAGGTCTTCGCCTGCTCCCATGCAAGTTCGGCTTTTTCGATGTCGCGTTCGCGGTTCTGCGTTTCCCAGGTATAGCCTTCGCCCATCGCATGAAAACTGATTTCGTCGGGGAAGCGGCGCAGGAATTTTTCTTCGCCCGTCGACATGGCGCCCTTGATGAACTGCACCACGCCCACTTTCATGCCGTGACCCATGGCGCGGATGGCCATGCCGAAGCCGCTAGAACTCTTGCCCTTGCCGTTGCCCGTGTTGACGATGATGATGCCGATTTCCTTGTCGGCCTTGGCGATGGCCGCGTCGATGATGGCTTTTTTTCTCTCCATGCGCACGCGGTGGCGTTCGTTGATTGCGGCTGTTTCTACGTCGATAGGTTTGTTGTCGCTCATGTCTGATCCTCTTTCGGTATGAATATCTTGCGTTTGCCGTGATCGATGATCTCGATAGGGTGGCCCAGGTAGTCGCCCAGGATGGATGCCTGCATCACCTCGGCCACAGGGCCGGCCAGCCAGCCGCCGTCGCCCATCAGCAGCAGCGCATGGGTCGAGACGCTGTGCGCCAGGTTCAGGTCATGGCCTACCATGACCACGGTTTTATTCTGTTCGCGGCACAGCTTGGCCAGCAGGCCCATGACGCTGACCTGGTGCGCCAGGTCCAGCGCGTTGGCCGGTTCATCCAGCAGCAGCAGGGGCGTGTCCTGTGCCAGCATGGCGGCGATCGCCACGCGCTGGCGTTCGCCGCCGGACAGGCTGCGCACGTCGCGCTCGGCCAGGTGGTCCACTTCCATCGAGGCCAGTGCCGCCAGGGCGATGCGCTGGTCGTCGCTGCTTTCCCAGTAATGGTTGTCGTGATACGGGTGGCGCGCCGACAGCACGGTTTCGATGACGCGGTACGAGAACGCGTCGTGCCGCGCCTGCGCGAGGAAGGCCCGTTCGCGCGCGAGTGCTTCCAGTGGCCAGTCGATCAGGGCGCGGCCCTGTATCGTCACGTGGCCGGCATCCGGTTCGCGCAAGCCGGCCAGGGTGCGCAGCAAAGTACTTTTGCCGGCGCCGTTGCGGCCGATGACACTCCAGCATTCACCGTCTTTTATCTGCCAGGTGAGGTTTTCCACGAGGGAGCGCGTGCCCGCCTTCAGGCCCAGTTGGTAGGTGCGTATCATGCTTTTTTCATCTCCTGCGCAGCCGGTGCAGTTGGTACAGGAACACGGGCGCGCCTATCATGGCTGTCACCACGCCGACGGGCAACTGCAATGGCGCCAGCACGGTGCGCGCCAGGGTATCGGCCAGTACGAGAAAGGTGCCGCCGGCCAGCGCGGCGGCCGGTATCAGCAGGCGGTGATCGGGGCCGCAGGCAAAGCGCAGCGCGTGCGGCACGATAAGTCCCACGAAGCCCACGCTGCCGGCGCTGGTGACGGCGCTGGCCGTGAGCAGGCCGGAACAGAAAAACAGGCCCTTGCGCAGGGCGCCCACGCGTACGCCCAGGGTGCTGGCCGCTTCCGCGTGCAGGGCCATGACGTTGAGCGAACGCGCGCAGCGCAGCGCAAAGACCATGGCGCCGGCCAACACCAGCCAGGGCATCAGCCGCGCGGGCGCGCCGGACAGGTCGCCGATCATCCAGAACACCATGCTGCGCAAGCGGCTTTCCGGGGCGATGGAGAGCATCAGGGTGACGATGGCCATGCAGGCCGAGGCCAGGATCACGCCCGTCAGCAGCAACAGCGAGGCGCCGCCTTCGGCCGCCGTGCCGCCGCGCAGGTCGCGCCGGGCAAAGAAGTACAGCAGCATGGACACGCCGACGGCGCCGGCGAAGGCGGCCGCGTCGACGACCCACAGCGCGCACATGAACAGCAGCGCGGCCAGCGCGCCGACGGAGGCGCCGGCGGAAATGCCCAGCACATAAGGATCGGCCAGGGGATTGCGCAGCAGCGCCTGCATCATCAGGCCCGCCAGCGACAGCGCCGCGCCGGTGACAAAGGCGGTCAGCGCGCGGCCCAGGCGCAGGTCGAGCAGGGTGGCGGCGAGGGTATCGGTCTTGCCCTGTACAACATGGAACAGGGCGGAAGGCAGGTCGGCGAGCGGAATCGCGATCGAACCGATCATGCCGGAGAAAATCAGGCTGGCAATCGCGCACGCGATCAATACCGTGATGATCACGGTGGCGCGGTGGCGCATATTGCGGAAGAATGGGTGCATGTACTGCCTTAAAATCGGGAACCGCATCTGCGGGCGATGGCGGCATGCCATCGCCCGCAGCTTACATCATTACATCATGCTTATTTCATGCCGTAGCGTACGCCAACGAAGAGGTTCGAGCCTGGCGTTGCGTAGAAGCGGCCCAGTTCGTAGTCCTTGTTGGTGATGTTGTTCCAGCGTGCCAGCACCGACCAGTCACGCGCGAACTGGTAGGTGGTGTACAGGTTCAGCAAGCCATAGCCACCGAGCGTGGTTTTGTTGGCGGCATCTTCAAAACGCTTGCCAGACAACTGCCACTCCGTACCAGCGGTCAAAGGACCGGTCGTGTAATCGACGGTGAAATTGGCATGCTTTTTCGCGCGGCGTGCCAGTTGCTTGTCCGTGGTTTCATTGCGCGGATCTTGCAGGTCGATATTGCCGCTGACGTTGAAGGCGCCGAATTTGCGCGCGCCAGCCAGTGTCACTCCCTCGAGCAGGGCTTTGTCGACGTTCATGCTGCAGCCATAGCCTGGCTTCCAGCCGATTACCGGGCAAGTTGACACGTAGGTGAGCATGTCGGTGATCTTGTTATGGTAGTAGATCGCGCTCAGTTGCGATTGGCCGTCGTTGTAATGCAAGCCAATTTCAGCGTTGCGGCCTTTTTCCGGCTTGTTCGTCGGGATGCCGGAGTCAGGGTAGTAAAGATCGTTGAAGGTTGGTGCGCGGAAACTGGTGCCATAGCTGGCGTTGGCGCGCAAGGCGTTGCTGAAACGATAGCCGTAGGCGACGCTACCCGTGTTGTGCGTACCATACGCCGAGCTGTCGTCGCGACGGCCGCTGATGCTGGCCAGGTGGGCGCCGCGCACCAGGTTGTACGATGCAGCGAACGATTTGGTATTGCGGCCGCCGGACAGGCCCTTGGCCGAGCTCACGACGTCTTCATCACGGTATTCGCCCAGCAATTGCAGGGTGTCACGGCCAATGAGAATATCGTTTTGCCAGCTGATGTCGCTTTGTTTGGTGTCGAACTGGCTTCGGCCGAAGGCGCCGGTGGCGGACACCGAGGTTTGTTTGTCCTTTGCCTGGGCGTAGCGCAGCTCACTGGTCCAGTTCGGCAAGAACTGGTTCTTCGTGAAAACCGAAATGTTTTCCAGCTTATTGTCGTTGCGTGCGTCGAAGTTCAAGCCCGAATCGTACTGCGCATCCAGTTTGCTGTTCAGGAAAGTCAGGCCGACTTCATGGCCCTTGGCCATCTGGTAACCGAACTGGCCGCTGACGCTTTCCTTGTCGTAGCCGTCTTTATCCGGATTGTAGGTATACGTCGAGGCACCCAGCTTGGAGGCGGAAAAGCCATCCGATTTTTCCTTGCCTGCGGTCAGCGCGTAGCTGAAGCTGTTGTTGCCACCAGTAGAGCCGGCAACGCTGGCTTCCGCCTGGCGCGTGTTGTAGCGGCCGTAGCCAGCGAAGGCGGAGAAGCGCGCCGCGCCATCGCCTTTCTTGGTAAAGATCTGGATCACACCACCGACGGCATCGGCACCATACATGGTGCTCAGTGGACCGTAGACGATTTCAACGTGGTCGATGCTCGACAAAGGCAGGGCGCTCCAGTTGGCTGTGCCCGAAGTGGCGGAGCCGATGCGCACGCCGTCGACCAGCACGATATTCTGGTTGCTGTTCGCGCCGCGAATGAAGACGCTCGAATTGGTGCCTGGGCCGCCACTGCGATTGACTTCGATGCCGCGCTGTTTTTGCAGCAGGTCGATCAGCGTACCGGCGCCGGAACGCGCGATGTCTTCCGCGCTGATGGTCTGCGTATCGCTCAATACTTCGCTCAGGTGCTGCGGGTAGCGGTTGGCGGTGACGACGATCGGATCGAAGGTATCTGGCGTGGCTTGGGCGAAAGCGGCAGGCGCGGCAATGGCTAGCGCGAGCGACGTGAGCGTCGCGCGGCAGGAAACAGCATGGGTCATGATAATTTTCAGTAAGTAATATGCAACCAGCCGACGTCCCCGTAGGCCAGATTGAACAGAAGTGGGAACTGAGATTGACGATCGAAGATGGCCATCGGCCATTCGGATCGCGAACATCCCCGTTCGCACACTTCCACCTGTCCTGGCCGGTATCCGGGCTGGCAAGTACGGCTATCCCACCTTCCCATGCTCGATGATTGCAAGCACAGTGGTTGTCAGAGATAGCTTGTCGTCCGCCTCCTGTTGGGAGGGGCGACACTTGCTTACCGTTGCGGGGGCAGCACACGTTCGCCGCGGGCGCGGCATCGTGTTTCCCGTTTAACTGCGCTCATGGACATGAGCGCGGGCACCAAAACCCCGTCATTATACGTGCTGTGGGCGTGGACTGATATGGCTTGCTGGACGATTCGCTATCAGAAATCGATGACGACCGTCGCACCGTAGGCGATTTTGTGGGCGGAATGGGCGGCCAGCAGGGCCGTTTCCTCCAATGGCAGCTGCGCCTGCAGCGCCGACAGCAAGCGGATGGTGCCCGCATGGCAGATGATGACCGCCGTGTCGTGTTGTTCGCGCAACAGATCGCCTAAAAAAGCATCGACGCGGGCAGCCATTGCCAGCACGTTCTCGCCGCCGCCGGGGCGGTACCAGGCCAGGTCGGCGGCCCAGGCATCGATGTCCGCGCGCGCAATCGCGTGCCAGGGCTGCATTTCCCAGGTGCCGAAATCCATTTCGGCCAGCCGGGCATCAAGGTGCAATTCGCTCGCGGGCAGATCCTGCGCCAGGGCCGTCGCCAGGCCGGCGCAGCGGCGCAGCGGACTGGCGTAGAGCGGCACACCGGGTGGCAAGGTCGCTTGCAGATGGGCGCGCACCCTCGCGATTTCATGCGGCGCCACCGCCACGTCGCTGCGGCCATAGCAGGTGCCGCTGGTGACTTGCGGCGCGGGGTGGCGCACTAAAATCAGTCGCATATTAATAGAAGCGTATGGGAGGCTGAAAGCTGGAAAGGATGGCCAGGTAAATCGCCACTTCCGCCAGTTGCTGCACGGCGCCCAGGCAGTCGCCCGTGTAGCCTTGCAGGCGGCGCTGGCATTTGCGGCCCAGCCAGAATGCGGCAGCTGCCGCCGCGACGATGGCAAAGACCAGCGCCGCCCAGTCAACTATCCCCAGCAGGGCGCAGGCGATGGTAGGCAGCAGGGCGCAGAAGGCGGCGATGATGAATTCCCCCGTCGTCATTTCCTGCGCCATCGGTTTGGCCTTGCCTTCGTCGCGCGCATAGTCCATGAGCCAGATCAGCGAGACGGCGGCCAGGCGTGAGAGCGGATGGGCGATGAACAGGGTCGCCACCACGGAGGCAGGCGGCAGCGAAGCGAGCGCGGCGCACTTGATGGCCAGCAGACTGAGGATGCCGATGGCGCCATAGGCGCCGATGCGCGAATCCTTCATGATTTCCAGCACCCGCTCGCGCGTCAGGCCGCCGCCGAAGCCGTCGCACATGTCGGCAAAACCGTCTTCATGGAAGGCGCCCGTCAGGTAGATGCCGGCGGCGACGGCCAGCAGCACGGCCACCGCCGAAGGCAGGAGCCAGCTGGCCAGCAGATACACGGCGCCGCTGATGGCCGCCACCACCACGCCGACCAGCGGAAAGTAGCGCGAGGCGTGTTGCAGCCAGGCCGGCTCGAAACCCACCCAGCGGGGGATCGGCAGGCGCGTGAAGAACTGCAGCGCGATAAAGAACAGGCGGCACTGATGGACTGCGGCGGAAACGGGGTTGCTCATGATCTTAGTCTGGCGTGGACTTTTCGCTGACCTGGGCCGAGGCGAACGTGGCCATTTCGCGCATGAAGTTGACGGCCGCGTGCAGCAGCGGCAAGGCCAGCGCCGATCCCGTGCCTTCACCGAGGCGCAAATCGAGGTGCAGCAGCGGACGCGCTCCGAGGCTGGCCAGCAGTTGGCGATGGCCGTTTTCATCGGAGCAGTGCGAAAACACGCAGTAATCGAGGATGGCTGGCTGCAAACGGGCCGCCACCAGTAGGGCGCTGCTGACGATGAAGCCGTCGATCAGCAGAATCATGCGCCGTTCGGCTGCCTTGAGCATGGCGCCGGCCATCATGGCGATCTCGAAACCGCCAAAGGTGGCCAGCACGTCGAGCGGCTCATGGATTGCCGCATGATGGGCGACGGCCGCCTCGATCACCTGCTGCTTGTGCAATATGCCTTCCTTGGACAGGCCGGTGCCGGCACCGACGCAGTCGGCAACCGGCGTTTGCGTCAGCTTGTGCATCAGTGCGGCAGCGGCCGTGGTATTGCCGATGCCCATTTCGCCAAAGCCCAGTACATTGCCCTCTAGCGTGGCGACGAGGTCCATGCCCGCCTGCATGGCGGCCAGGCATTGTTCCTGGCTCATGGCGGGTTCGTTGGCAAAGTTGCGGGTGCCGGGAGCTTGCTTGCGATCCAGCAGGCCGTCGCGCGGGCCGAAATCGTGGTTCACGCCGGCATCTACTATATAGAGGGCGCAATCGGCCTGGCGGGCAAAGACATTGATCGCGGCGCCGTTGCCGAGGAAGTTCTCCACCATTTGCCAGGTCACGCTTTGCGGATAGGCGGAAATGCCTTCGGCGACGACACCATGGTCGGCCGCGAAAACGATGATGGCCGGCTGGTGCAATGCCAGTTGCGTGTTTTGCTGGATCAGGCCGATCTGGCGCGCCAGGGTTTCCAGCATGCCGAGACTGCCCAGCGGCTTGGTCTTGCTATTGATGGCATGTTCGAGGGCGTTGGCCAGGGCGGGATTGGCGGTGGGGACGATGTGTGGGATAGGCATGGAAGTCAAGGTGATGGGGCAGGGGATTGTTGGCGCTACGATATCACACAGCAATATTTGCCCAGCTGCAAAATAGCGCTTGCGAGGTCTCCGCACCTTGGCTATAATTCGCCCCCTCGCTGAACGACGCATGCAAATGCTGAGTACGGTGAGAAAAAGAAGGAGTTGACGGATGTAGTGAAATGCTTCATACTCTTTCTTCTTCGCAGCTGACAAACACAACGCTTTGTCGATGGCGCGAAAGTAGCACCGAATACAGTTCTTTAACAATTAACAGTCGATAAGTGTGGGCATTTGATGTAAGTGCAGCAGTGATCTTCGGATCGCTGTAAAACTTAAAATATCAAATGTTCACAAGAAATAATGAAATAGGATACTTCTTCGGAAGTAGCCTGTCAGTTTTTTGAGTGAGCAAATCTTTTGCAATGTAAAAGATTTGGATGGTAGTGATGCTGTCCGACCTGTCAGAAATGACATTAAACAGAGATTAAACTGAAGAGTTTGATCCTGGCTCAGATTGAACGCTGGCGGCATGCCTTACACATGCAAGTCGAACGGCAGCACGGAGCTTGCTCTGGTGGCGAGTGGCGAACGGGTGAGTAATATATCGGAACGTACCCTGGAGTGGGGGATAACGTAGCGAAAGTTACGCTAATACCGCATACGATCTACGGATGAAAGTGGGGGATCGCAAGACCTCATGCTCGTGGAGCGGCCGATATCTGATTAGCTAGTTGGTAGGGTAAAAGCCTACCAAGGCATCGATCAGTAGCTGGTCTGAGAGGACGACCAGCCACACTGGAACTGAGACACGGTCCAGACTCCTACGGGAGGCAGCAGTGGGGAATTTTGGACAATGGGCGAAAGCCTGATCCAGCAATGCCGCGTGAGTGAAGAAGGCCTTCGGGTTGTAAAGCTCTTTTGTCAGGGAAGAAACGGTGAGAGCTAATATCTTTTGCTAATGACGGTACCTGAAGAATAAGCACCGGCTAACTACGTGCCAGCAGCCGCGGTAATACGTAGGGTGCAAGCGTTAATCGGAATTACTGGGCGTAAAGCGTGCGCAGGCGGTTTTGTAAGTCTGATGTGAAATCCCCGGGCTCAACCTGGGAATTGCATTGGAGACTGCAAGGCTAGAATCTGGCAGAGGGGGGTAGAATTCCACGTGTAGCAGTGAAATGCGTAGATATGTGGAGGAACACCGATGGCGAAGGCAGCCCCCTGGGTCAAGATTGACGCTCATGCACGAAAGCGTGGGGAGCAAACAGGATTAGATACCCTGGTAGTCCACGCCCTAAACGATGTCTACTAGTTGTCGGGTCTTAATTGACTTGGTAACGCAGCTAACGCGTGAAGTAGACCGCCTGGGGAGTACGGTCGCAAGATTAAAACTCAAAGGAATTGACGGGGACCCGCACAAGCGGTGGATGATGTGGATTAATTCGATGCAACGCGAAAAACCTTACCTACCCTTGACATGGCTGGAATCCCCGAGAGATTGGGGAGTGCTCGAAAGAGAACCAGTACACAGGTGCTGCATGGCTGTCGTCAGCTCGTGTCGTGAGATGTTGGGTTAAGTCCCGCAACGAGCGCAACCCTTGTCATTAGTTGCTACGAAAGGGCACTCTAATGAGACTGCCGGTGACAAACCGGAGGAAGGTGGGGATGACGTCAAGTCCTCATGGCCCTTATGGGTAGGGCTTCACACGTCATACAATGGTACATACAGAGCGCCGCCAACCCGCGAGGGGGAGCTAATCGCAGAAAGTGTATCGTAGTCCGGATTGTAGTCTGCAACTCGACTGCATGAAGTTGGAATCGCTAGTAATCGCGGATCAGCATGTCGCGGTGAATACGTTCCCGGGTCTTGTACACACCGCCCGTCACACCATGGGAGCGGGTTTTACCAGAAGTAGGTAGCTTAACCGTAAGGAGGGCGCTTACCACGGTAGGATTCGTGACTGGGGTGAAGTCGTAACAAGGTAGCCGTATCGGAAGGTGCGGCTGGATCACCTCCTTTCTAGAGTTTGCACGAACCAGTTAAATGGTTCACGCATCAAATGTTCACACTTATCGGCTGTTAATAAGAGAAGAAACAGTAGTCGTAGAAGTTCCGCGTTGGGGCTGTAGCTCAGCTGGTTAGAGCACCGTGTTGATAACGCGGGGGTCGTTGGTTCGAGTCCAACCAGCCCTACCAGTAAGACCCGAGTCGTAGAAATATCCTGGGGGATTAGCTCAGCTGGGAGAGCACCTGCTTTGCAAGCAGGGGGTCGTCGGTTCGATCCCGTCATCCTCCACCAAGTACTTTGAAAGTGCAAACGTAAGCCAGTCAACAAGACTTGGGTTTAGGTTTGATCTTTTAGCGATCAAAGCTGTTTCGTTCTTTAACAATCTGGAAGAAGTAAAGATTATTTATTGATCGGTTTGCCGTAAAAAGCGAATCGATGGGTAATGATTGTATGTATCAACAAACAAGCAACAACGTTGTACTTTCTTATCCCTGTAGCGCTCTTTGATCACCTCGGTGATCAGAGGCTAACGTTATAGGGACAAGCGAATAAGTGCACATGGTGGATGCCTTGGCGATTACAGGCGATGAAGGACGTAGTAGCTTGCGATAAGCTGCGGGGAGTGAGCAAACACACTTTGATCCGCAGATTTCCGAATGGGGCAACCCACCCTTTTAGGGTATTGCATACTGAATACATAGGTATGCAAGGCGAACGCGGCGAACTGAAACATCTAAGTAGCTGCAGGAAAAGAAATCAACCGAGATTCCCAAAGTAGCGGCGAGCGAAATGGGAAGAGCCTGTACGTGATAGTCGGACCGATAACAGAATCCTCTGGAAATAGGAGCCATAGTGGGTGATAGCCCCGTATGTGAAATCGGACCGGTGGTACTAAGCGTACGACAAGTAGGGCGGGACACGTGACATCCTGTCTGAATATGGGGGGACCATCCTCCAAGGCTAAATACTCGTAATCGACCGATAGTGAACCAGTACCGTGAGGGAAAGGCGAAAAGAACCCCGGAAGGGGAGTGAAATAGATCCTGAAACCGTGTGCATACAAACAGTAGGAGCGGACTTGTTCCGTGACTGCGTACCTTTTGTATAATGGGTCAGCGACTTACATTCAGTGGCAAGGTTAACCAGATAGGGAAGCCGTAGAGAAATCGAGTCCGAATAGGGCGATCAGTCGCTGGGTGTAGACCCGAAACCAAGTGATCTACTCATGGCCAGGATGAAGGTGCGGTAACACGCCCTGGAGGTCCGAACCCACTAATGTTGAAAAATTAGGGGATGAGCTGTGGGTAGGGGTGAAAGGCTAAACAAACTTGGAAATAGCTGGTTCTCTCCGAAAACTATTTAGGTAGTGCCTCAAGTATCACCATCGGGGGTAGAGCACTGTTATGGCTAGGGGGTCATTGCGACTTACCAAACCATTGCAAACTCCGAATACCGATGAGTGCGAGCTTGGGAGACAGACGTCGGGTGCTAACGTCCGGCGTCAAGAGGGAAACAACCCAGACCGCCAGCTAAGGTCCCAAAGATTGGCTAAGTGGAAAACGAAGTGGGAAGGCTAAAACAGTCAGGATGTTGGCTTAGAAGCAGCCATCATTTAAAGAAAGCGTAATAGCTCACTGATCGAGTCGTCCTGCGCGGAAGATGTAACGGGGCTAAGCCAGTCACCGAAGCTGCGGATATTGTTCTGTGATTTATCACAGATATATATGGTAGGAGAGCGTTCTGTAAGCCTGCGAAGGTGTCTTGTAAAGGATGCTGGAGGTATCAGAAGTGCGAATGCTGACATGAGTAGCGATAATGGGGGTGAAAAGCCTCCACGCCGTAAGCCCAAGGTTTCCTGTTCAACGTTCATCGGAGCAGGGTGAGTCGGCCCCTAAGGCGAGGCAGAGATGCGTAGCTGATGGGAAGCAGGTTAATATTCCTGCACCGTCGTATGATGCGATGGGGGGACGGATCGCGGAAGGTTGTCTGACTGTTGGAATAGTCAGTTTCTGTCTCATAGAAGGCGCTTAGGCAAATCCGGGCGCGCAATTCAAGGGGATGGGACGAGTGAATTTATTCACGAAGCAATCGGAAGTGGTTCCAAGAAAAGCCTCTAAGCTTCAGTCATACGAGACCGTACCGCAAACCGACACAGGTGGGCGAGATGAGTATTCTAAGGCGCTTGAGAGAACTCGGGAGAAGGAACTCGGCAAATTGGTACCGTAACTTCGGGAAAAGGTACGCCCCGGTAGCTTGATTGGTTTACTCCATGAGGGTGAAAGGGTTGCAATAAACTGGTGGCTGCGACTGTTTAATAAAAACACAGCACTCTGCAAACACGAAAGTGGACGTATAGGGTGTGACGCCTGCCCGGTGCTGGAAGATTAAATGATGGGGTGCAAGCTCTTGATTGAAGTCCCAGTAAACGGCGGCCGTAACTATAACGGTCCTAAGGTAGCGAAATTCCTTGTCGGGTAAGTTCCGACCTGCACGAATGGCGTAACGATGGCCACACTGTCTCCTCCCGAGACTCAGCGAAGTTGAAATGTTTGTGATGATGCAATCTACCCGCGGCTAGACGGAAAGACCCCATGAACCTTTACTGTAGCTTTGCATTGGACTTTGAACCAATCTGTGTAGGATAGGTGGGAGGCTTTGAAGCGGGGACGCTAGTTCTCGTGGAGCCAACCTTGAAATACCACCCTGGTTTGTTTGAGGTTCTAACCTTGGTCCGTTATCCGGATCGGGGACAGTGCATGGTAGGCAGTTTGACTGGGGCGGTCTCCTCCTAAAGTGTAACGGAGGAGTTCGAAGGTACGCTAGATACGGTCGGACATCGTGTTGATAGTGCAATGGCATAAGCGTGCTTAACTGCGAGACTGACAAGTCGAGCAGGTACGAAAGTAGGACATAGTGATCCGGTGGTTCTGTATGGAAGGGCCATCGCTCAACGGATAAAAGGTACTCTGGGGATAACAGGCTGATTCCTCCCAAGAGTTCATATCGACGGGGGAGTTTGGCACCTCGATGTCGGCTCATCACATCCTGGGGCTGTAGCCGGTCCCAAGGGTATGGCTGTTCGCCATTTAAAGTGGTACGTGAGCTGGGTTTAAAACGTCGTGAGACAGTTTGGTCCCTATCTGCCGTGGGCGTTGGAAATTTGAAGGGGGCTGCTCCTAGTACGAGAGGACCGGAGTGGACGAACCTCTGGTGTACCGGTTGTCACGCCAGTGGCATTGCCGGGTAGCTAAGTTCGGAAGAGATAACCGCTGAAAGCATCTAAGCGGGAAACTTGCCTTGAGATGAGATTTCCCAGAGCCTTGAGCTCTTTGAAGGGTCGTTCGAGACCAGGACGTTGATAGGCTGGGTGTGGAAGTGCAGTAATGCATTAAGCTAACCAGTACTAATTGCCCGTACGGCTTGTCCCTATAACCTTAGCAGGTACAGAGGATAAGACGGTACAACGTTGCGTGTGTGTTGATACCATTCATTACCCCAATCTTTGCTTCTTCCAGATTCATGGCCTTGTCGTCCTACAGGAGACAAGCGTCAGTACAAGTTATGCCTGATGACCATAGCAAGTTGGTCCCACCCCTTCCCATCCCGAACAGGACCGTGAAACAACTTTGCGCCGATGATAGTGCTGCAACCAGTGTGAAAGTAGGTTATCGTCAGGCTTGTTATACGAAAAAACCCCCATCGGTGACCCGGTGGGGGTTTTTTTACGTCTGGCGCTTGGATACGCCGCTGGTGCTGTCGGCTTACGCTGCGCTAAGCCGACCTACGCCGGCCTGCGCCGGCCTGCGCCGACCGACATCGACCTACGTCGACCTGCGCTTGACTCCGGTACTTCGCCGTTGGGAGAATGCTGGACGAAAAAAAGCAGCGCTGTGCGCTGCCTCTGTTATCTAATACTGTCCCATTCCAGGTCAAAGCGGGCCAGGAATTTCTTGAGCCGGTCCGCATCATTCGGTTTCGCCTTTGCCTCGCGCGAAACGGCATACAGCTTGCGGCCCGCATCGGACAGGCTGTTGGACTGTCGGCACACCTGGATGACTGCCTGCAGCTGCAGCGCATCGAACAGATCGAGTTGCGCTGCCGCCTGCTCTCCCATCAGCTCTGCCAGGTCCACTTCCGGCCGACCGGTTCGCCCATCATGATGCTGCCACATCCGGTTCAGGCGCTGGATCTCTTCGTCGACCACACTATCGGTGATGCGGCCCGCTTCCGACAGCGTGGCAAGGCGCGTGACTGCGGCGGACAGGTCGCGGAAATTCCCCTTCCATGCGGAGGTGGACAGGGTGGCAAAGCGCATGAAACGCTCGCGCGCCTCCTTGTTGAAGCGCACTCTTTCGCCCGTCTCCGCACCGTACTGCGCCAGCAGGTAGTCCAGGTTCGGCTCAATATCCTCGGCTCGCTGCGCCAGACCCGGTAATTCGTACGTCCACAGGTTGATGCGCGCATACAGGTCTTCGCGGAAGCGGCCGGCCGCCACCTCCTTGCCCAGGTCGCGGTTGGTGCCGGCGATCAGCTGGAAGTCGCTTTGCACCTCCGTATCCGCACCAACAGGAAAGAAGCGTTTTTCTTCGATGGCTTTCAGCAGCATCGCCTGTTCATCGAGTCCCAGTTCGCCGATTTCATCGAGAAACAGCAAGCCCTTGTGCGCGCTGCGCAACAAGCCTGGCCTATCCGAACCCGCGCCTGTAAATGACCCCTTGATATGACCGAACAAGGTAGAGGCTGCGCCATCGCCATGCAGGGTGGCGCAATTGAGGTCGATGAATTTGCCGTCGATCTGATGGCGCGATTTTTTCAGTTCATACACGCGGCGCGCAAGGAAGGACTTGCCGGCGCCGGTTGGTCCCATCAGCAGCATGGGCGCTTTTGACTTGATGGCGACGCGTTCGATTTCCTCGATCATGCTATTGAACTTGGCATTGCGCGTGGCGATGCCGGACTTCAGGAAGGCCACGCCTTCGGCCTGCTCGCGCGTAAAACGCTGAGCGATCTGGTCGTAGCGCGACAGATCGAGGTCGATCAGCGCGTAGCTGCCCGGATTGCCGGCGGCCTGCCGCTTCGGTGGCGACGTTTGCACCAGGCGGCCCGGGAAATAGCGGGCTTCCGTCATCAGGAACATGCAAATTTGCGCCACGTGGCTGCCGGTGGTGATGTGGATCCAGTACTCCTCCTTGTCCGGATCGAAGGCGTAGCTGTTGGCGAAATCGTAGAGCGCGCCGTATACGTCTTCAAAATCCCAGGCATCGCTGATGGGCAGTTCATGGGCGACCAGCCTGGTTTCAGGCGAGACGCTGGCGATATCCTGCGACACCTGGCGCACCAGGCTGGCAAACTGCTCGCCGGCGTACAGCAGTTCGAAACGGTCGATGATCTTGTCTTCATGCTGGGTCAGGGCGACGCTGGGGCGCCACTTTTCCCAGCGTGCCGCTCCTCTGCCATTGTCGAGTTGCGTGCCGAGAAAGCCGATGACGACGGTGCGTTTTGCTTGCATATCTTGGATAAAAATTTATCTGAAAAGATAATTGTATTCGAAATCGTAATCGAGGGGATAGTTTCAAGGCAAAGCATGCATGAGAATATTATTCCAAAAAATCAATGGCTTACATTTGTTTTTGGAAAAATTATTAGAGCTGGCACAGCGCTTGCAATAGAGGAGATACCAACGAGATAAACGTAGAGAGCAGAGAGGAACGAAAAATGGCCAACGTCCAGCTATTCCAGAGCGCACAACAGAGCGCGACCTTGCCTTCGGCACTGGCACGCAATGCCGAAGGCGCGCCAGCGTATGCACTGACGCCACGGCATCAGTTGGCGCAATATGCTGCCACCGGTTGCCTGAACACGACGTTCTATGCCAGCGCCGAAGCGCAGCTGGCGATGGTACTGGAACTGTGCAAGGCGGTCGAACCAGCCTTCATCGCACAAACGGCCGTGTACTGCCGCGAACGGGGCTACATGAAAGACATGCCGGCCTTGCTGGTGGCCGTGCTGGCGGGGCAGGGTGCTGCAGAATTTACGCAGGCCTTCCAGCGCGTGATTAACAACGGCAAGATGCTGCGCAACTTCGTGCAGATCATGCGTTCGGGCGCCGTGGGCCGCAAGTCGCTGGGATCGCGTCCGAAAAAGCTGGTACAGGCATGGTTGAACAACGCATCCGAGCAGGCCTTGCTGGCCGCTGCCGTGGGCAATGCGCCGTCGCTGGCCGACGTGGTGAAAATGGTGCATCCGAAACCGCAGGCAGCGTGGCGGGAGGCATTCTTTGCCTGGCTGATCGGCAAGGAATATACACGCGATGCCTTGCCGGCGGCGCTGGCCGCGTTCGAGGCATACAAGGCCGATCCTTCGCAGCCGATACCGGCAGTGCCGTTCCAGATGCTGACGGCGTTGCCCTTGAGCGCGCAGGATTGGGCGCAGATCGCCCGCCAGGGCAGCTGGCAGATGGTGCGCATGAATCTGAATACCTTTGCCCGCCATGGCGTGTACGTGATTGATGGCATGCCGGAACTGATCGCCGCCAAGCTGCGCGATCCCGAAGCGATCGCCAGCTCGCGCGTGTTTCCCTACCAACTGATGTCGGCGTACATGGCCGCCGGCGACAAGGTACCGTGCATCGTGCATGCAGCGCTGGAGCAGGCGCTGGAAATATCGCTGGCGAACGTGCCGCGGATCACGGGCAAGGTGGTGGTGTGTCCTGACGTTTCCGGCTCGATGGCCTCGCCCGTCAGCGGTTTTCGCGGCAGCGCCACCTCGAACGTGCGCTGCATCGACGTGGCGGCTCTGGTGGCGGCAGCCATGCTGCGCAAGAATCCGGACGCCATGGTGCTGCCGTTCGAGCACAACGTGGTGCAGTGCGCACTTGGCGCCGATGACAGCGTAATGGCGAATGCGGCCAGGCTGGCGGCCATCGGCGGTGGCGGCACCAATTGCAGCGCACCCCTGCTGCGCATGAACAGCAGGAAGGAGCTGGCCGACCTGGTGATCTATGTGTCCGATAACGAATCGTGGATCGACGCCAGGCGCAGCGGCGCCACGGCGACGATGGGGCAGTGGACGGTTTTCAGGCAGCGCAATCCGCAGGCAAAGCTGGTGTGCATCGATATTTCGCCGCATGCCACGACACAGGCGATGGAGCGCGAGGATATCCTGAATATCGGCGGTTTTTCCGACGACGTCTTCAAGATCATCGCCGCCTTTGCCGCCGGTCAGCTGGACCCGGCCCACTGGGTGGGAGAAATCGCCACCATCGATATCGCGGTACCAGCTTGTTGAAGTAACGCGCACGAATGCCGACAAGACTACATGAGAGACGTCCTGTCCAGGTTTGTCATGCGCCGCAGTACCCCGAATGCCGACAGGATTACATCGATCAGCCGCGTCAAACCGGCCTGCCAGACGCAGTGCGCCTGGCAGAAAATCCTGTCCCCCCTTGTCGGGTTGTCGTACTGATGAATGCCGGTGGAACTACATCCAGAGCCGATGCGTCGGCAATGTTTCACCAATCCTTGTCATCACCCCCTATACAATAGAAGAAGAGCATAGCGATGAAAAACGAAGAATACGAAGTTCTGCATACCGAAGGCAGCCGTCCCGTGAAAATGTGGACGCGTGGCGTGCCTGTCGAAGAAGCGGCCAAAAAACAATTGCGCAACACGGCGACCCTGCCGTTCATCTACAAGCACATCGCCGTCATGCCCGACGTCCACCTGGGTAAAGGATCGACCATCGGCAGCGTGATCCCCACCCTGGGCGCCGTGATTCCGGCAGCCGTGGGCGTCGATATCGGTTGCGGCATGATGGCGGCGAAAACCACGCTGACGGCAAATGATTTGCCCGATAACCTGGGGCCGCTGCGCAGCGCCATCGAGCGCGCCATTCCGCACGGGATGTCGCCGAAGACGCGCGGTCACCGCGGCCGCGACGAGGGTTCCTGGCAGACGCCGCCCTCGGTGGTCGATGCCGCGTGGCTGCAGCTGAAGGATGAATTCGACGCCATCTGCCTGAAAACGCCCAAGCTGAAGAACACGAATAACTATCGTCACCTGGGAACTTTGGGCAGCGGTAACCACTTCGTCGAAGTCTGTCTCGATGAACAGGGTTCTGTATGGTTCATGCTGCATTCCGGTTCGCGCGGCGTGGGCAATGCCATCGGTACGCATTTCATCGAACTGGCCAAGCAGGATATGCGTACCCACTTCATCAACCTGCCCGACCAGGACCTCGCCTATCTGGCCGAAGGCACGCGGCATTACGACGATTACGTGGAAGCGGTGGGCTGGGCCCAGCGTTTCGCGCGCAACAACCGCGAAGTGATGATGCAAAACCTGATCGCGGCCGTGCGCACGGTCATCCATAAGCCGTTCCAGACGCATGTGGAAGCCGTCAACTGCCACCATAACTATGTGCAGAAGGAGCACCACTTCGGCAAGGACGTGTTGGTCACGCGCAAGGGCGCCGTCTCGGCCCGCGCCGGCGAACTGGGGATCATTCCCGGTTCCATGGGCGCGAAGAGTTTTATCGTGCGCGGCAAGGGTAATGCGGACAGTTTCCATAGCTGCAGCCACGGCGCGGGACGCACGATGAGCCGTACGGAAGCGAAGCGGCGCTTCAACCTGGACGACCAGATCCGCGCCACGCAAGGCGTGGAATGCCGCAAGGATGAAAACGTGATCGATGAAATTCCAATGGCCTACAAGGATATCGATGCGGTGATGCTGGCACAGCGCGAGCTGGTCGACGTCGTGCATATCCTGAAGCAGGTCGTTTGCGTCAAAGGTTAATAAAGAGAAAGTACAGATGATAGAAATTGATGGAGCGCAAGGTGAAGGCGGCGGACAGATTTTGCGCTCGGCGCTGAGCCTGTCCATGATCACGGCCCAGCCGTTCCGGCTGACGAATATTCGCGCGGGGCGGGACAAGCCCGGCTTGTTGCGCCAGCATTTGCTGGCCGTGCAGGCAGCGACCGCCATTTGCGGGGCGCGCACGACGCCGGTGGCGCTGCGCGCAGCCAGCCTGGAATTCGTGCCTGGCCCCATACGCGGCGGCGATTACCGCTTTGCCATCGGCAGCGCCGGCAGCTGCACCCTGGTGTTGCAAACCTTGCTGCCGGCTCTGCTGTATGCGGATGGGCCGTCTACCGTGCGCATCAGCGGCGGCACGCACAATGCCATGGCGCCGCCCGTGCATTTTTTGCAGCGCGCGTATGGCCGCATCCTGGAACAGATGGGCGCCGAGGTGGAGATTACGCAGCAGCGCTATGGCTTTCATCCCGCAGGTGGTGGCGAGGTGCTGGCCACCGTGCAACCGTGCCAGCGTTTGCGGCCCATTTCACTGCTGCAGCGCGGCGAGCGGAAGGCCGGGTATGCGGAAAGCGTGGTGGCGGGCGTGCATGTGAACGTGGCGCAGCGCGAGCTCGAGCGTGTCGCCGACGGCATGGGCTGGAGCGGCAAGCAGCTGCGTCTCGTCGGCTTGCCGGCGGAGCAGGGACCGGGCAACGTCCTGTTGCTGACATTGGAACATGAGCACGTCACGGAAGTATTTACGTCGTTCGGCGAAAAGCACTTGCTGGCCGAATCCGTGGCCAAGCGCCTGTTGAACGAGGTGCGCGCCTATCTCAAGACGGACGCGGCCGTGGGCGAGCACCTGGCGGACCAGCTCTTGCTGCCGATGGCGCTGGCCGGCGGCGGTAGCTTCAGTTGCAACAAGGTGTCGCAGCATGCGTTGACGAATGCGGACGTGATTGCCCGCTTCTTGCCCGTGCGTATCACTTTCGAGCAGCAGGCGCGGGGCAGCATCTGCACGGTGGCCGCCGCCTGACGCGCGCGGTGACACAATCGCTGTTGCAGCTGTTCCAAATTGATACATGGGCGGCCCGATGTGGGGCATATACGCATGGCATGGCATTTGCTCTTCTTGAGATATTCACTAAAAAAAACCAAGGAGACCAGCATGACCTATTCCATCCGTACCCTGCTCGGCGTGGCCGCCGCCGGCGCCGTTGCCCTCACCTCCCTGCTGACCTTGCCGCATGCCTATGCGCACGGCAATGTCACGCCGCAAGGCGTCGACACCACGGGCTTGCCCAAGGTGGGTGACAAGTGGCTCGAGCAAAACCCGTATCGCGGCAACAAGCTGGCCCTGACGGTGGGCACCTCGGCCTATAACCAGAATTGCGCGCGCTGCCACGGCATCGAAGCCATTTCGGGCGGCATCGCGCCGGACTTGCGCCAACTGGACCGCGATTGCTTCGGTATCAAGAATGAGACAAAGAAACAGGCGTGCTACAAGGAAACGGATAATTATTTCCTGGCGACCATCCGTCACGGTAAAGTGCGTAATGGTGCCGTGTACATGCCGCCGTTCGAGGGCGTATTCAACCAGGAAGCGATGTGGGCCATCAAGACCTACCTGGAAACCCGCCGCGAGTCTAATTAGGTCGAACTGATAACGAAGGAGTTCCATGCGTTCATTTCAACTCCGTGGCGCGCGCGCGATGCTCTCGCTCGCTTGCATGGCGCTGTGCGCGGCCGCGCCGGCGCGCGCCGATTGGCAGAAAGTGCGGCAGTCGGGCAGCCTGAAGGTGGCTGTGTATAACGAGCTCGCGCCGTTTTCCGACAAGGGCGCGGGCATCGATATCGACATCGCCGAAGCGCTGGCGAAAAAGCTGGGTTTAAAACTGAGCTTGCTGCCCTTTCCCGCCGGCGAAAACCTCAACGACGATTTGCGCAATATGGTGTGGAAGGGGCATTACCTCGGCTATGGTCCCGCCGACGTGATGCTGCACGTGCCGGTCGACAAGAAATTGATGGCGGACAACGACAAGGTCGAGATATTCGCCCCGTATTACGTGGAAACCGTGCGCCTGGCCCGCAGCGCGCAAGCCGTGCCGCAATTCGATGGGGTCGCTTCGCTGGCGGGCAAGCGTATCGGCGTGGAAAAGGTGTCGATCGCGGCCATGCTGATGTTGGGCGAAGACAATGGCAGATATCGCGACGATGTGCGCATCTTCGATACGGCCGCCGAAGCCTTGCAGCAATTGCAGGCTGGCCAGCTCGACGCCGTGTTGGCGAACCGATCGGAAATCGAGTCGGTGCTGAAAAGCGATCCTGCTTTCCCCTTGAGCGAAGTGGCGTTCGCCCGCTTGCCGCGTGCCGGCTGGGCCGTGGGCCTGGCCGTCAGCAAGCAACAGCTCGACGTGGCCAAGTTACTGCAGGCGGCCATGAACGAGATGGCGGCCAGCGGCGAATTGAAAGCCATCTTTGAGAAGTATGGCGTGAAGGAAGCGCGGCCCTGAAGTAGCCTGCTTGAGTTGAAAAGCCCGCGCATCGGAAGAGGCGCGGGCTTTTTCATGAGAACGCCTGAAAAATGTTCAGGGCAAGGCGCATTGCCGCAGGCAGTACGAATAGTACGACAAGGCAATGCAACGCCGCCATGGACTTTTTCTCAGGTGTTCTTAAAAGGAGTATTGGGCGCTCACACCCAACAACCAGTTACGGCCTGGCGCCGCTTCATAGTAGCGCTTGTTGCTGTCGCCGACGATGACGGAGCCCACGTAGGTCTTGTCGAAAAGATTATTCAGGCGGGCAAACTCCTTGAAGCGCCAATTCCCTACGTTTTGCTTGGCGTTGAAGCGGGCATTGAACACCGTGTAGCCGGGTGCCGGCTTTTCGATGTTGCTGTCTTCCGCGTAGACCTGGTTGCTGGCCACGCTTTCCAGTGCCGCGCCGAAACGGTCGAGCGTGTCTTTCCAGGCCAGTTCCGCGAACAGGTTGGCGCTGGGCACGCCCGGTAAACGGCTGCCTTCGCGCACGCTGCCGAAGGCCTGGTCATACACGGCGTGCAGGCTGGTCAGCGCCACTTTTGTCGTGAAACCATACGGCAAGCTGGAGTCGAGCGACACTTCCATGCCTTGGCGTAAGGTCTTGCCCGCATTGCGGTAGCTGGTGCGCCCGCCGCTGGAACTGTCGACGACCAGTTCATCGTTGGTCTTGATCTGGAACACGGCCGCGTTCACATGCGTGTTGTGATTGATCCTGGCCTTGATACCCGCTTCCAGGTTGGTGCTGGTGGCCGGTTTCAGCTGGTAATTGAAGCCGCCGCCCGTGCCCGAGTAAAACAGTTCGTTCAGGGTGGGTGCTTCGAAACCGCGCGCGGCGCTGGCGTACACGTTGACGTTGGGCGTCAGTTTATACAGCAGGCCCAGCACGGGTGTCGTGTGGCTGAACTCCAGGCTGCCGCTGTCGTTGCCATTGCCGAGGAAGCGGTCGTTGACCGACACTTTCATTTTGCTGTAGCGCACACCTGCGCTGAGCAGCCATGGCCCGCTCTGCCATTCTGCCTGGATATACGGATCGAGGCTGGAGACGACATCCTGCTCGTCGCGGCGCAGCTTGCCCTTCACGCCAAACGTGTTGCCGATGTAATTTTCATAACCGGTGCGGTCATCGCTGGAGCGGCCATAGTCGATGCCGATGGTGGTGCTCAGCTTGCCACCGGCCAACTGGCTGACGTGCAGCCAATTGGTGTCGATGCCGTAGAACTCACGCTGGAAGTCGACCACGCCGCCCGAATGGCTGGCCGGTGCCTGGAAACCCTTGGTGAATGCCTGGTACTGGATCACGTCGCGGTTGCCGCCGTAGGCCGTCACGTGCAGGCGGTCATCGCCGAACGACTGTTCATAGGTGGCGCCGATTTGCTGGTGGTCGATGCTCTTGCGCGTGTTGTAGCGTTCGGCCAGGGTGCGTTTCGGGTTTTGCGTGTCCGTCGTGTCGATTTCGCCGGCGCGCGGATCGCGGGAAAACGTGGCCCAGGTGGCGCCCAGCGGATCTTGCGTGTTGCCCTGGTGCAGGCTGTTGGCGACGATGGTCAGCTTGCTGTCCGTATTCGGCTTGACCGTGATCTTGCCGAACGCCTGTTCGCGCGTGGCGGCGCTGTGGTCTCGAAAGCCATCCGTGCGGAAGCGCGAACCGTCGAGCACGTAGCCGATGCCGCCTGCCTGGCCCTGCGCCGACAGGTCCACCTTGCTGGTGCCGAAGCTGCCGCCCGTCACGTTCAGTTCGACGGAGGGGGGATTTTGCCCATCCTTGGAAAACAGCTGGATCACGCCGCCTGAATGGTTGCCGTAGATGGCAGAAAACGGCCCGCGCAGCACTTCGATGCGCTCGGCCGTATCGAGGTTGAAGGTGGCGGCCTGGCCTTGCCCGTCGGGCATGCTGGCGGGAATGCCATCGCTGATCAGCTTGACGCCGCGCACGCCGAAGGCCGAGCGGGCGCCGAAGCCGCGCGACGAGATTTGCAAGTCTTGTGCGTAGTTTTGGCGGTTTTGTACGACCAGACCCGGCACGGCGGCCAGCGCTTCCGAGGCATTGACGCGGATTTGGCCGTCCTGGATGCGGGTGCTGTCGACGACGTCAATGGACGCGGGCACTTCCTGGCTGGGGTGGGCGATGCGGCTGCCGCTGATGACCACCGTATCCATGAGTTGCCCGGCGGCCAAGTCAGCGGGCTCGGCGGCAAAGACGTGGGGGGCCAGGGTGGCGCTGCCGGCGACAAACAGGCTGGCGATGGTGTTCAGGCGGAAACGATGCTGCATGCGGATTCTCCAATGTGAATAAAAGCCTGCTTGAGCGCGTGAGCGGCGCAGGTCTGCATAGTTGTATCAAGCAATATGCCTGCCATGTCTCCATTGGTGGGCGGAAATTATACGCGTGTCAGTGGCACGGCGTTTGCATGCAGCAATTATCAGATGCGCCGCTACCGCGCGCTTTTCCTGTGTTTTGCCATTGAAAAGGTGATTATGCCCAACTTCTTCCCGCGCTTGCGCCAGGTGTGCTGGCTGCTGCCTGCGCTCTTCAGCACGGCCCTCCAGGCCGCTCCTTTTGCCTATGTCCCCAATGAAAAATCGGGCACCGTGAGCGTGATCGACACGGCGACCGATCGGGTGGTGCGCCAGATCGCCGCAGGCAAGCGTCCGCGCGGCATCGCCGCCGACCCCACCGGGCGGCAATTGTTTGTCACCGATGCGGCCAGCAGCGCCTTGCTGCTGATCGATAACGAAGCTGGCGCACCAGTTCGCATGGTGGCGCTGGGCAAGTCGCCCGAAGGCGTGAGCGCCTCGCACGACGGTCGTTACGTGGCCGTGGCCGTCGAGGAAAACAATAGCGTGGCCTTGCTCGATGGCCAGACGGGCGTCGTGCTTGCCGATATCAAGGTGCAGGGACGCAACCCGGAACATGCCGTGTTCAGTCCCGATGGGCGCTGGCTGCTGGTCAGTGCGGAAGAGGCCGAGCAAGTCGATGTCATCAACGTGGCGCAACGCCGCCAGGTCGCGTCCATTGCCGTGGGCTTGCGTCCGCGCGGCATCGGTTTCAGTCCGGATTCGGGCCTTGCCTACGTGGCGTGCGAACTGGTCAATGCCGTCTACGTGATCGATATGACGGCGCGCAAGGCCATTGCCACCATTCCAGCGGGCAAGAATGCGAATGGCATCGTCGTCCATCCCGGTGGCAAGCAAGTGTATGTATCAAATGGCACGGATGGCACGGTGATGGTGATCGATACGGCCAGCAAGCAGGTGACGGCCACCATTCCCGTCGGCAAGCGCCCATGGAACATGGCCATCACGCCCGACGGGGCCAAGCTGTACGTGGCCAATGGCCGCTCGAACAGCGTCTCCGTCATCGATACGGCCAGCGCGCGCAAGGTGGCCGATATCGCAGTCGGCGAATTGCCATGGGGCGTGGTGATTCGGTAGCGTTACAGGAACAGGTGTTCCAGTCTGGTACACCTGTTCCATTGTGCAGCGGCGACGGGCCGCAGCAGCAGGGCTGGCCCGGATTGGAACAGGATGCCTTCACCTTGTTCAAAACGCAAACAGGCCCGCTCCCGCGGCTCAAGCCCGGGCATGCGCCGAAAAGCGCACCGGTATTGACGCCGCGCCCTTGTAACAGGGGTAAAAGCGGCTAAGTTTGTAGTGGGATGGCGAGCTGGCACGGCATTTGCGGAAGACTCCGTGTACTCACCCCATCTGTACCAGGACGTTTGATTTTAATTAAGTAATTCCATTCTAATTAACCCGATAGAGGACGACATGAATCTCGCAGACATCAGCAAACTGGGCGTAGCCAATCCCTTCAAACAACGCTATGACAATTACATCGGCGGCAAATTCGTTGCACCAGTAAAAGGTGAATACTTTCCTAACATCACGCCGATCACGGGCTTGCCATTTTGCGAAATCGCCCGTTCCACGACGGAAGACGTCGAGCTGGCGCTGGATGCCGCGCATGCCGCCAAGGAGGCCTGGGGCAAGACTTCGCCCGCCGAGCGCGCCAACATCCTGAACCGCATCGCCGACCGCATCGAACAGAACCTGAGCTTGATCGCCACGGCGGAAACGATCGATAACGGCAAGCCGATCCGCGAAACGATGAATGCCGACATTCCGCTGGCCATCGACCATTTCCGTTACTTCGCCGGCTGCATCCGCGCGCAGGAAGGTTCCGTCGCGCAAATCGATGCGGAAACCTATGCCTACCACTACCACGAGCCGCTGGGTGTCGTGGGCCAGATCATTCCGTGGAATTTCCCGATCCTGATGGCTGTCTGGAAACTGGCGCCAGCGCTGGCCGCCGGCAATTGCGTCGTCCTGAAACCGGCAGAGCAAACCCCCGCTTCCATCATGGTGTTGATCGAGCTGATCGGCGACCTGCTGCCACCGGGCGTGTTGAACATCATCAACGGTTTCGGCCTGGAAGCGGGCAAGCCGCTGGCGTCGAGCAAGCGCATCGCCAAGATCGCCTTCACGGGCGAAACGGGCACGGGCCGCCTGATCATGGGCTACGCCGCGCAAAACCTGATTCCCGTCACCCTGGAGCTGGGCGGCAAATCGCCGAACATCTTCTTTGAAGACGTGATGGATGCGGACGACGAATATTTCGACAAGTGCCTGGAAGGCTTTGCCATGTTTGCGCTGAATCAAGGCGAAGTGTGCACCTGCCCATCGCGCGTGCTGATCCAGGAATCGATCTACGAGAAATTCATCGAACGGGCCCTGAAGCGCGTGGCCGCCATCAAGCAGGGCAATCCGCTCGACTCGTCCACCATGATCGGCGCCCAAGCGTCGCAGGAGCAGCTGGAAAAAATCCTGTCCTACCTCGACATCGGCCGCCAGGAAGGTGCCGAAGTGCTGGCTGGCGGCGAGCGCAACACGCAGGCGGGCGACCTGGAAGGCGGCTATTACGTGCGTCCGACCGTGTTCAAGGGGCACAACAAGATGCGTATCTTCCAGGAAGAAATTTTTGGACCGGTCGTGTCCGTGACCACCTTCAAGGATGAAGCTGAAGCGCTGGCGATTGCCAACGATACCTTGTACGGCTTGGGCGCCGGCTTGTGGACGCGTGACGGTTCGCGTGCCTTCCGCATGGGCCGCGCCATCCAGGCGGGCCGCGTGTGGACCAATTGCTACCACCTGTATCCGGCCCACGCCGCTTTCGGCGGCTACAAGCAATCGGGTATCGGCCGCGAAAACCACAAGATGATGCTCGACCACTACCAGCAAACGAAGAACTTGCTGGTGAGCTATAGCCCGAAAGCGCTGGGCTTCTTCTAAACCGGCAACAGGCGCCGCGCCCGTAGTCCAGGCGCGGCGCGCAGAAAGGGATGCCATGAGTGCAGCAATTGCCAGGGTGGTCGCCACCGATGCGGCGCTGGAAATGATGGACAAGTTGCGCCAGCGTCACGGCCCGCTGATGTTTTTCCAGTCGGGCGGCTGCTGCGACGGCAGTGCGCCCATGTGCTACGCGCTGGGCGAGTTCGATGTCAGCGATACCGATATCTATCTCGGCAATTTGAATGGCGCACCGTTCTACATGGGACTCGAGCAATTCGAGTACTGGGAGCATACCCAGTTGATTATCGATGTGGTCGATGGCAATGGCGGAATGTTTTCACTCGACAACGGCACGGGCAAGCGCTTTTTGACGCGCTCGCGCCTGTTCACCGATGAAGAGTGCGCCTTGCTGCATGCGCAGCCGCACGACCACGGCAGCACCTGATACATACACATACTAATAACAGAGGGAGATGATTGTGCAGAAAAAAATCATGGGGATACTCATCGGTTTGGGTGTGGCATCGCTGGCCCAGGCGGCCGATGTGGGCAATGTCACCACCGCCATGCTCGACAGCACGGCGAAGAATCCGTCCAGCGTGCTGTCGTTCGGCATGGGCACGCAGGGCCAGCGCTATTCGCCGTTGACGCAGATCAATGACAAGACCGTGGCCAAGCTGGTGCCGGCCTGGTCGTTCTCGTTTGGCGGCGAAAAACAGCGGGGCCAGGAATCGCAGCCGTTGATTCACAACGGCAAGATGTTCGTCACGGCATCGTATTCGCGCATCTTTGCCGTCGACCTGAAAACGGGCGCCAAGCTGTGGAAATATGAGCATCGCTTGCCGGACGGCATCATGCCCTGCTGCGACGTGGTCAACCGCGGCGCCGCCCTGTACGGCAACCTGGTGATCTTCGGCACGCTCGACGCCTACCTGGTGGCGCTGGACCAGAATACGGGCAAGATCGTCTGGAAGGAGAAAGTCGACGACTATGCGGCCGGTTACTCGATGACGGCGGCGCCGCTGATCGCCGAAGGTTTGCTGCTGACGGGCGTGTCGGGGGGCGAATTCGGCATCGTCGGCCGGGTCGAGGCGCGCAACCCGATGACGGGCGACCTCGTGTGGAGCCGTCCGACGGTGGAGGGCCATATGGGCCACCGCTACGACAAGGACGGCAAGGCCATCGATAACGGCGTATCCGGCACTGTGAACAAAACCTGGCCGGGCGACCTGTGGAAAACGGGCGGCGCCTCGACATGGATGGGCGGCACCTACGATCCGCAGACCAAGCTCGCGTATTTCGGCACGGGCAACCCGGCGCCGTGGAACAGCCATCTGCGTCCCGGCGACAACCTGTACTCGTCGTCCACCGTGGCGCTGGACGTGAAAACGGGGCAGATCAAGTGGGCGTATCAGAATACGCCGAACGATGCCTGGGATTTCGACGGCGCCAACGAGTTCGTCACCTTCGACATGGATGGCAAGCGCTACGGTGGCAAGGCTGACCGCAACGGTTTCTTCTACGTCATCGATGCGGCCAACGGCAAGCTGCAGAATGCCTTTCCGTTCGTCAAGAAAATCACCTGGGCCAGCAGCATCGACCTGAAGACGGGCCGGCCGAACTATATCGCAGCCGGCCGCCCTGGCGACCCGACCAAGGGAGAAGAAGGCAAGAAGGGTTCGACCGTGTTTGCCGCGCCGGCTTTCCTCGGTGCAAAAAACCAGATGCCGATGGCGTACTCGCCGCAAACCAAGCTGTTCTACGTGCCCGCAAATGAATGGGGCATGGATATCTGGAACGAGCCGATTAGCTACAAGAAGGGCGGCGCCTTCCTCGGCGCCGGTTTTACCATCAAGCCCTTGTTTGACGACTACATTGGCGCCATGCGCGCCATCGATCCGAAGACGGGCAAGATCGTCTGGGAAATCAAGAACAACGCGCCGCTGTGGGGCGGCGTGATGAGCACGGCCGGTAATCTGGTGTTCTACGGCACGCCGGAAGGCTTCCTGAAAGCCGTCGACGCGAAGACGGGCAAGGAGCTGTGGAAATTCCAGACGGGTTCCGGCGTCGTGGCGCCGCCCGTCACCTGGCAGGATGGCGACACGCAATACGTGGCCGTCGTCTCCGGCTGGGGCGGCGCCGTGCCGCTGTGGGGCGGCGAGGTGGCGAAGAAGGTCAACTTCCTGGAACAGGGCGGTTCCGTGTGGGTCTTCAAGCTGGCGTCGAAGTAACGGGGTGAAGCGTCCGGGCCACACGGATGGGTGTCTCCCTGTCCGCCGGGTGCTTTCTTTTTGCTGACGGCCCAGGCCGTCAGTTTTTTGTTTACGCAGGCGTTCGATCAATGTGCCGGCGGTCAAAAAAGGAACACCGTGCGGGGCGATTGATCCGCTGCTGCACACGTCAAACACGTCATTTCTCTTTCTCCCTGTGAGCCGTGCTGGGCACGCTTATTGCCAAAGCTTGAGGTACATCAATCACTGATGTGCACACTAAAAACAGAGAAGAAAGAGGAGACGCAATGAACACATTGAGCAAGCTGGGGAGCGTGGGTGTCATGACAATCGCAGCGGTGGGGCAGGCGCAAGCCGTCGATATCAAGGCGGGCGACTGGACCGTGTCGGTAGGCGGCATCGTCAACGCCTATTACACGCAAGTGTCGTGTTCGGGCGATGCCGTGGGCGGGCTGGCGCTGGGAGGCCAGGCGCTCGGTTGCGGCGGCGAAAAGGACCGCACCACCATCGGCAACGGCTTGCTGCCGAATGGCTTGATCACCTCGGCAAGCTCGCGCCTGGGCGAGTACGACGTGAAAGCCTTGATCGGTATCTACAACTCGACGGCCACGGACAGCGCCATCAGCCAGAACAGCGTGGTCGACGTGCGCCAGGCTTTCTTTACGTTCGGCAATGCGGAAATGGGCACCTTCAAGCTGGGCCGCGACTACGGCATCTTCGGCGCGAATGCGATCCTGTCCGATATGACCTTGTTGGGCTCGGGCGCACCGGTGCAGGCGACACAGCGGGGCCGCGTGACCCTGGGCCATATCGGCGCCGGCTATACCTATCTGGGTAACTATGGCCAGATCATGTACAGCACGCCGAAGTCCAGCGGTTTTGGCGCCGACGTGGCGCTGGTCAGCCCCGTTTCCGATACGCCCATCGTGGCAGGTTCGACCTATTCTTCGAAGTCGAGTCCGCAAGTGCAGGCGCAGCTGACGTATGCGCAGGAGGGCTTGAAAGCCTGGCTCGGCGTGAAGTCGCAAAAATTCACATCGAAAACGCCTGGCGTCGATGACCTGACCATGCGCGGCGTGGAAGTGGGCGGCTCGTACCAGATGGGACCGGCTGGCGTGCTGCTCAATTTCCAGGGCGGCAAGGGATTGGGCATTCTCTCCGATGCGGACCAGGGCGATACCAAATCGAAGAACTGGCTGCTGCAAGGCACGTATAAAACGACGGACAAGCTGAAGCTGGGCTTGTCCTACGGCATCAGCAAGAACGACGACAACACGGCCGGCACGGGCGGTTTGAAGTCGAACGCCAACCTGACCCTCGGTGCGTATTACTCGCTCAACAGTGCGATCACCCTCGTGGGCGAGCTGGGCCAGACGCGCTCGAAAGGCTTTACGGGCGGCGAAGCGAAGATGAATGGCGTATCCCTGGGCGGCATTATTTTCTTCTAACCAATGAATGCGGCGCCGGAAGCTGCGGCGCCGCACGGAGTGCAATGCATGCGGATAATGCGGTTATTCATCGGATGCTGGCTATTCCTGTTTATCCTGGGACAGGCGTGGGCAGGCGTGCTCACCAAAGCCGAGCTGGCGCGGCGCTTCCCTGCGCCCCTCGTCGTCGGCGACAAGGAAGCCGAGCTGCCCGTCTGGCCCCTGTTCAAGCAAAACGCCACGGCCACCGAGCTGGTCGGCTATGTCTTTGAGTCGGTGGACCTGGCGCCGATTCCCGGCTTTTCCGGTGTGCCCGTCAATTTATTGATCGCCATCAATCCTCAGGGTAGTTTTCTGGACGTATCCGTGCTGTCGCAGCACGAACCCGTGTTTCTCGATGGCCTAGGTGAAGCGCCGCTGTTCCAGTTCGTCAAACAGTACCAGGGCCTGTCGTTGAAACAGAATATCGCCATCGATGCCAGGAAGAAGCGCGCCGCCGATGCCACGCACGCCGATATCGACGGCGTGTCGAAGGCGACGGCCTCCGTGCGCATCATCAACCAGAGCGTGCTGGCGTCCGCCTTGAAAGTGTCGCGCAAGAAACTCGGCTTTGCGCAGGGGCGCGATCCGGACCAGATCGCCCGCATCCGCATGGACGTGTTCGAGAAACTCAGCGTGGCAAAGATGCTTGAGCAGGGCTTGATCCAGCATGTGCGCCTGAGCAACAAGGACGTCGAAACCCTGTTTGCCGGCAGTCCCGGCGCGGGACTCGATGCCGAGGCGCAGCGCGAGCCGGACGGCCTGTTCATCGATCTGTATCTGGCCTATGTCTCCGTGCCCACGGTGGGACGCAATCTGTTGACGGAACGCAGCTGGAACAAGCTGCGCAACCGGCTCGACGAGGACGACCACGCCATCCTCGTCATGTCGCGCGGGCGCTACAGCGTGCTGGGCGACGATTTCGTGCGCGGCACCGTGCCGGACCGGTTGTTGCTGAAGCAGGATGGCTTGCCCATCGACATGCGCGACCTGGACTTGGAATTGAGCCTGTCCGATGCGGGACCGTTACCAACGGAAAATATTGCCGTATTCCGTGTCATCAGCCAGGCGGGGCTCGATGCAGCCAGCCCGCTGGCATTTTCTCTCCCCATCACGCGCAGCAAGGGCATCGTGTATCCGGAACGCATCGCGCGCAACGTCGATTTCAGCTACCGTCTGCCGGCCGGGTTTTATACGGCGCCGCAAGGCAACGATGCCAGCTGGCGCGGCACGTGGAAGGGGCGCCAGACTGAGCTGTTGATCTTGCTGGCCGGGCTGGCGCTGCTGGCCGGCGCCTTGGCCTGGCAGAAACGCCTGGTGCGTAATGGCCGGCAATTTGCATGGTTCCGCCGCCTGTTCCTGTTGTTGACCATCGGCTTCATCGGCTATTACGCCCAGGGGCAATTGTCGATCGTCAACATCACAGGGCTGATCCAGGCGCTGCTGGCGGGGCGCAGCCTGGGCTTTTTCCTGTTCGATCCGATGACGGTGATTCTCTGGGCTTTCGTTCTGCTCAGCCTGTTCATTTGGGGCCGCGGCACGTTTTGCGGCTGGCTGTGTCCGTTTGGCGCCCTGCAGGAATTCACGGGCAAGCTGGGCCAGTGGCTGCGCTTGCCGCAGTGGAAGATCAAGCCGCGCCTCGATGGGCGCTTGAAATGGATCAAGTATGGCTTGCTGGCGGCCATTCTGGCCAGCAGCATGTTTTCCAGCCAGATCACGGACAAGCTGGTGGAACTGGAACCGTTCAAGACGGCCATCACCCTGAACTTCGTGCGCGCCTGGCCCTTCGTCGCGTATGCCGTGGGCTTGCTGTTGCTCAGCAGTGTTTCCTACAAATTCTTTTGCCGCTACCTGTGCCCGTTCGGTGCGGCGCTGGCGCTGCTGGGACGCTTTCGCCTGTTCAACTGGATTCCGCGCCGCAAGGAATGCGGCACGCCATGCCAGACTTGCCGCCACCGTTGCGAGTATCACGCCATCGCGCCGAGCGGCAAAGTCGATTATGGCGAATGTTTCCAGTGCATGGATTGCGTGGTGATTTACGCCAGCGATGAAAAATGCGCACCCTTGATGCTGGAAATCAAGCGCGCCCGTACCATTCCCATCGTCCGGGCCACGGCAGAGGAGAGCAGCAATGCAGCGTAGAACCTTTATTTCCGCAGCGATTGGCAGCGTGGCCGGCATGGCGGGCGTGATCTTGCCTGGCAGTATGGCGCGCGGCACGGCTACGGCATCCGGCGTGCGCCCTTATCAAGGTGCCGCCCTGGCGTTTGGCACGACGGTCGCCGTCACCGTGTTGCATCACGACCAGCGCCAGGCCGAACTGGCCATCGAAGACGCCTTGCATGCGGCCAGGAGTGTCGACCGCCTGATGAGCATTTACAGTCCTGCCAGCCAAGTCTTCCAGCTGAACCGCGATGGCCGCCTGGCCCGGCCGAATGCCCATCTGCTGACGGTGCTGGCGCAGGCGCAAGCCTTGTCGCAATGGAGCGACGGGGCGTTTGATATCACCGTGCAACCCTTATGGCAGCTGTTTCGGTCGGCGGCAGACCTGGCGAGCCTGCCTGCGGAAGCATCGCGCCGCGAAGCGCAGGCGCGGGTAGGCTGGCGGCAACTGGCATGGGATCGCCGCGAAGTGCGTTTTCTTCAGCCCGGTATGGCGTTGACCTTGAATGGCCTGGCGCAAGGCTATGCGGCCGACGTGGCGCTGGCGGCCGTGCAGGCGCGCGGCATACGGCACGCGCTGCTCGACACGGGCGAGTTCATTGCGCGCGGACAGCGCTCCGTGCGCCGTCCGTGGACCCTGGGCATCCAGGACCCGCGTGATGCGGAAATCCTGGCGGCCACCTTGAAAGTGGAGGGGCGCAGCGTGGCCACGTCGGGCGATTACGAATGCACGTTTACGCCCGACTTCGTGCATCACCACATCTTCGATCCTGCGAAAGGCGATTCGCCGGGCGAACTGGCCAGCGTGACCGTGCTGGCGCCTACCGGCTTGCTGGCCGATGGCTTGTCGACGACCTTCATGGTGACGGGGGCCGCGCGTGCGCATGCGATGGCCGCGCACATGCAGGGCGTTGACCTGATGACCATCGACAAGTCGGGCCAGCGCAAGATGTCGCCCGGCTTTCCCCGTCTACTCTAGGCTATTTCAGGTGCGGCACCTTGCGATAGATCGTGTTGCGCGACACGCCCAGGGCCCGCGCCGTGGCCGAGACGTTGCCGCCGTGGGCATCAAGCGACTTGAGGATCACGCTTTGCTCCATCTCTTCCAGGTTGGCGCCGGCTGCGATCATGCGGTCCGTGCTGGCACTGGCGGCAGTCGCTTGCGTCATCTCAATATCGTCGAGGAAATCGTCGGGCATGTGGCGCAAACAGATTTCATGCTCGTCGCCCGCCATGACGATGGCTGTGCGCAGCAGATTGGTCAGTTGGCGGAAATTGCCTGGCCATTTATGCTGGTGGAACAGGCGCAGGATGTCAGGGGCCACCGTGTAGCGCGTGTCGGGCGCTTCCGTCGCGAGGATTTTCTTCACGACCGTGTCGAGGTCCGTGCGCTCGCGCAGGGGCGGCAGTTTCACCACCAGGCCATTCAATCGGTAATACAAGTCTTCGCGGAATAGTCCCTTCGCCATGCGTTCGCGCAAGTTGTGATTCGTGGCGCAAATGAGTTCCACATTGACGGTGATCGATTTGCTGCTGCCCAGCGGCGTGACCATGCGTTCCTGCAGCACGCGCAATAGCCGTGCCTGCAAGCCGAAAGGCATGTCGCCGATTTCGTCGAGGAACAGGGTACCGCCATTGGCTTGTAGGATCTTGCCGATCGCCCCTTTCTTGCGCGCGCCCGTAAACGCCCCGTCTTCATAGCCGAACAGTTCGGACTCGATCAGGGTTTCCGGGATCGACGCGCAATTGACGGCAATAAACGGTCCCATGGCCCGTGGCGAATCGTTATGGATGGCTTGCGCCAGCAATTCCTTGCCCGTGCCTGTTTCGCCCATGACGAGGATGGGAATATCGCGCCCCAATACCTTGTTGACCTTTTCGATCACCAGTTCCAGTTGCGGATCGCCCGTGCGCAGGTAGCGCAGGCCAGACAGGCGGCGCGCCGCGTTGGCCGCATGGCTGGCGGGTGCGGGAACCTGGGCCGGCACGGCGTTGATATCGCTGTGATCGGTGCTGGCAGTAAAACCGTGCTGGAAGACGCTATTGGACAGGCGCAACTGCGCGCGCCCATACACGCGCACGCCGCTGTGCATGCACAGGTTCAGCAAACCGGGTGAGGCCGTGCGGTAATGCTCGTACAGGGCGGACACTGGCAAGCCGAACAGGGAGCTGAACGTGTGCGATTGTAGTGCGGCAAATGACAGGCCCAACTGGAACAAGCCATTCTTGTTGGCCGATAAGAACCGCCCACCCGGTGTGAACGAGGCGATGCCTTCCATCAATGTGCCGATGAATTCGGGGCGCGCGTGGAAGTGCACGGTGATGGCGTCTTCGAAGGTGGCGGAAAACAGCTGATTTTCGATCATCAGGGCCGACATGCGCACGAGGGCCATCGTATGCTTGTGAAAACTGCGCTGGTCGCTCGAGACGTCCAGCACGCCGATGACATTGCCCCGGTGGTCGGTAATCGGTGCCGCAGAACAAGTCAGAAAGTGATTGGCAGCCAGGTAATGCTGGTCCGCATGGACCAAAGTCGGTACTTTTTCCGTGATGGCCGTGCCGATGGCATTCGTGCCGCGGCTTTGTTCCGACCACGCTACGCCTGGCTGCAGGGCAACGCGGTTTGCTTTCTCCAGGAAATCATCGTCGCCCAGCGAATGCACGATTACGCCATTGGCATCCGTCAAGATCACCATATTGTGTGTGTTGACGATTTGCTGGTACAGGGTTTCCATCGCGGGCAGCGCGTGCGTGTGCAGCATGCGGTTTTGCTCTATCAGCAAGGACAGGTCGGATTTGCCGGCTGGCGTAAAGTCGGGCGTGGCCGTGGGCGACAGGCCAAAAGCGACGGAACGCTGATGGGACGTTTCGATGATGACGGGGACGTTGTCCTGTCCTGCCGGCAAAGTGTTCGCGTCCGCGATGGACGAAAACGGTGCGCTACGGTAAGTAGCTGATGGTTGATACATGATCTCGTTGCCTCCGTTGGGCCCTGTACTGCGGCGCTCTTTTGAATATCGAGAGTGTTCCATAATGTAGCACCTGTCACAAATGGGAGCAAAGCAAAGCGAGCCGGGCTGTCCCCAGTGTTGCTGCCAGGCCCAGAGTTGCTCTCATCAGTGGACAGTGCATGGGGCTGTATAAGCAAGTGCGGTGCCAGGGCCGTTTCACGGCGCGGGAAAATAGCCCTTGCGGCGCGCGCAGGGCAGGGCTATAATCCGCCCCCTCGCTGAACGACGCATGCAAATGCAGCGTGAAGCGAGAAAAAAGAAGGAGTTGACGGACGTAGCAAATTGCTTCATACTCTTCCTTCTTCGCAGCTGACAAACACAACGCTTTGTCGATAGCGCGAAAGCAGTAACCGAATACAGTTCTTTAACAATTAACAGTCGATAAGTGTGGACATTTGATGTAGTGCAGCAGTGATTTTCGGATCGCTGTAATACTTAAAATATCAAATGTTCACAAGAAATAATGAAATAGGATACTTCTTCGGAAGTAGCCTGTCAGTTTTTTGAGTGAGCGACCCGTCAGCAATGACGGTGCCGGTAAAACGGCAAAGTAACAGAGATTAAACTGAAGAGTTTGATCCTGGCTCAGATTGAACGCTGGCGGCATGCCTTACACATGCAAGTCGAACGGCAGCACGGAGCTTGCTCTGGTGGCGAGTGGCGAACGGGTGAGTAATATATCGGAACGTACCCTGGAGTGGGGGATAACGTAGCGAAAGTTACGCTAATACCGCATACGATCTACGGATGAAAGTGGGGGATCGCAAGACCTCATGCTCGTGGAGCGGCCGATATCTGATTAGCTAGTTGGTAGGGTAAAAGCCTACCAAGGCATCGATCAGTAGCTGGTCTGAGAGGACGACCAGCCACACTGGAACTGAGACACGGTCCAGACTCCTACGGGAGGCAGCAGTGGGGAATTTTGGACAATGGGCGAAAGCCTGATCCAGCAATGCCGCGTGAGTGAAGAAGGCCTTCGGGTTGTAAAGCTCTTTTGTCAGGGAAGAAACGGTGAGAGCTAATATCTTTTGCTAATGACGGTACCTGAAGAATAAGCACCGGCTAACTACGTGCCAGCAGCCGCGGTAATACGTAGGGTGCAAGCGTTAATCGGAATTACTGGGCGTAAAGCGTGCGCAGGCGGTTTTGTAAGTCTGATGTGAAATCCCCGGGCTCAACCTGGGAATTGCATTGGAGACTGCAAGGCTAGAATCTGGCAGAGGGGGGTAGAATTCCACGTGTAGCAGTGAAATGCGTAGATATGTGGAGGAACACCGATGGCGAAGGCAGCCCCCTGGGTCAAGATTGACGCTCATGCACGAAAGCGTGGGGAGCAAACAGGATTAGATACCCTGGTAGTCCACGCCCTAAACGATGTCTACTAGTTGTCGGGTCTTAATTGACTTGGTAACGCAGCTAACGCGTGAAGTAGACCGCCTGGGGAGTACGGTCGCAAGATTAAAACTCAAAGGAATTGACGGGGACCCGCACAAGCGGTGGATGATGTGGATTAATTCGATGCAACGCGAAAAACCTTACCTACCCTTGACATGGCTGGAATCCTCGAGAGATCGAGGAGTGCTCGAAAGAGAACCAGTACACAGGTGCTGCATGGCTGTCGTCAGCTCGTGTCGTGAGATGTTGGGTTAAGTCCCGCAACGAGCGCAACCCTTGTCATTAGTTGCTACGAAAGGGCACTCTAATGAGACTGCCGGTGACAAACCGGAGGAAGGTGGGGATGACGTCAAGTCCTCATGGCCCTTATGGGTAGGGCTTCACACGTCATACAATGGTACATACAGAGCGCCGCCAACCCGCGAGGGGGAGCTAATCGCAGAAAGTGTATCGTAGTCCGGATTGTAGTCTGCAACTCGACTGCATGAAGTTGGAATCGCTAGTAATCGCGGATCAGCATGTCGCGGTGAATACGTTCCCGGGTCTTGTACACACCGCCCGTCACACCATGGGAGCGGGTTTTACCAGAAGTAGGTAGCTTAACCGTAAGGAGGGCGCTTACCACGGTAGGATTCGTGACTGGGGTGAAGTCGTAACAAGGTAGCCGTATCGGAAGGTGCGGCTGGATCACCTCCTTTCTAGAGTTTGCACGAACCGGTAACGGTTCACGCATCAAATGTTCACACTTATCGGCTGTTAGTCAAAGAAGAAACAGTAGTCGTAGAAGTTCCGCGTTGGGGCTGTAGCTCAGCTGGTTAGAGCACCGTGTTGATAACGCGGGGGTCGTTGGTTCGAGTCCAACCAGCCCTACCAGTAAAAGCGTCAAACGAAAGTACAAACCTACTTTCGTTTGGTTGATAGCTAAAAACCACTGGCAAAGCCAGATGATTTTTAGAGATCAAAGCCACGCAAGACCCATAGGGGGATTAGCTCAGCTGGGAGAGCACCTGCTTTGCAAGCAGGGGGTCGTCGGTTCGATCCCGTCATCCTCCACCAAGTACTTTGAAAGTGCAAACGTAAGCCAGTCAGGTTTAGGTTTGATCTTTTAGCGATCAAAGCTGTTTCGTTCTTTAACAATCTGGAAGAAGTAAAGATTATTTATTGATCGGTTTGCCGTAAAACGCAGATCGATGGGTAATGATTGTATGTATCAACAAACAAGCAACAACGTTGTACTTTCTTATCCCTGTAGCGCTCTTTTCGTTTGAAAGAATGAAGAGGCTAACGTTATAGGGACAAGCGAATAAGTGCACATGGTGGATGCCTTGGCGATTACAGGCGATGAAGGACGTAGTAGCTTGCGATAAGCTGCGGGGAGTGAGCAAACACACTTTGATCCGCAGATTTCCGAATGGGGCAACCCACCCTTTTAGGGTATTGCATACTGAATACATAGGTATGCAAGGCGAACGCGGCGAACTGAAACATCTAAGTAGCTGCAGGAAAAGAAATCAACCGAGATTCCCAAAGTAGCGGCGAGCGAAATGGGAAGAGCCTGTACGTGATAGTCGGACCGATAACAGAATCCTCTGGAAATAGGAGCCATAGTGGGTGATAGCCCCGTATGTGAAATCGGACCGGTGGTACTAAGCGTACGACAAGTAGGGCGGGACACGTGACATCCTGTCTGAATATGGGGGGACCATCCTCCAAGGCTAAATACTCGTAATCGACCGATAGTGAACCAGTACCGTGAGGGAAAGGCGAAAAGAACCCCGGAAGGGGAGTGAAATAGATCCTGAAACCGTGTGCATACAAACAGTAGGAGCGGACTTGTTCCGTGACTGCGTACCTTTTGTATAATGGGTCAGCGACTTACATTCAGTGGCAAGGTTAACCAGATAGGGAAGCCGTAGAGAAATCGAGTCCGAATAGGGCGATCAGTCGCTGGGTGTAGACCCGAAACCAAGTGATCTACTCATGGCCAGGATGAAGGTGCGGTAACACGCCCTGGAGGTCCGAACCCACTAATGTTGAAAAATTAGGGGATGAGCTGTGGGTAGGGGTGAAAGGCTAAACAAACTTGGAAATAGCTGGTTCTCTCCGAAAACTATTTAGGTAGTGCCTCAAGTATCACCATCGGGGGTAGAGCACTGTTATGGCTAGGGGGTCATTGCGACTTACCAAACCATTGCAAACTCCGAATACCGATGAGTGCGAGCTTGGGAGACAGACGTCGGGTGCTAACGTCCGGCGTCAAGAGGGAAACAACCCAGACCGCCAGCTAAGGTCCCAAAGATTGGCTAAGTGGAAAACGAAGTGGGAAGGCTAAAACAGTCAGGATGTTGGCTTAGAAGCAGCCATCATTTAAAGAAAGCGTAATAGCTCACTGATCGAGTCGTCCTGCGCGGAAGATGTAACGGGGCTAAGCCAGTCACCGAAGCTGCGGATATGCGTAAGCATATGGTAGGAGAGCGTTCTGTAAGCCTGCGAAGGTGTCTTGTAAAGGATGCTGGAGGTATCAGAAGTGCGAATGCTGACATGAGTAGCGATAATGGGGGTGAAAAGCCTCCACGCCGTAAGCCCAAGGTTTCCTGTTCAACGTTCATCGGAGCAGGGTGAGTCGGCCCCTAAGGCGAGGCAGAGATGCGTAGCTGATGGGAAGCAGGTTAATATTCCTGCACCGTCGTATGATGCGATGGGGGGACGGATCGCGGAAGGTTGTCTGACTGTTGGAATAGTCAGTTTCTGCTTCATAGAAGGCACTTAGGCAAATCCGGGTGCGGAATTCAAGGGAGTGGGACGAGTGAATTTATTCACGAAGCAATCGGAAGTGGTTCCAAGAAAAGCCTCTAAGCTTCAGTCATACGAGACCGTACCGCAAACCGACACAGGTGGGCGAGATGAGTATTCTAAGGCGCTTGAGAGAACTCGGGAGAAGGAACTCGGCAAATTGGTACCGTAACTTCGGGAAAAGGTACGCCCCGGTAGCTTGATTGGTTTACTCCATGAGGGTGAAAGGGTTGCAATAAACTGGTGGCTGCGACTGTTTAATAAAAACACAGCACTCTGCAAACACGAAAGTGGACGTATAGGGTGTGACGCCTGCCCGGTGCTGGAAGATTAAATGATGGGGTGCAAGCTCTTGATTGAAGTCCCAGTAAACGGCGGCCGTAACTATAACGGTCCTAAGGTAGCGAAATTCCTTGTCGGGTAAGTTCCGACCTGCACGAATGGCGTAACGATGGCCACACTGTCTCCTCCCGAGACTCAGCGAAGTTGAAATGTTTGTGATGATGCAATCTACCCGCGGCTAGACGGAAAGACCCCATGAACCTTTACTGTAGCTTTGCATTGGACTTTGAACCAATCTGTGTAGGATAGGTGGGAGGCTTTGAAGCGGGGACGCTAGTTCTCGTGGAGCCAACCTTGAAATACCACCCTGGTTTGTTTGAGGTTCTAACCTTGGTCCGTTATCCGGATCGGGGACAGTGCATGGTAGGCAGTTTGACTGGGGCGGTCTCCTCCTAAAGTGTAACGGAGGAGTTCGAAGGTACGCTAGATACGGTCGGACATCGTGTTGATAGTGCAATGGCATAAGCGTGCTTAACTGCGAGACTGACAAGTCGAGCAGGTACGAAAGTAGGACATAGTGATCCGGTGGTTCTGTATGGAAGGGCCATCGCTCAACGGATAAAAGGTACTCTGGGGATAACAGGCTGATTCCTCCCAAGAGTTCATATCGACGGGGGAGTTTGGCACCTCGATGTCGGCTCATCACATCCTGGGGCTGTAGCCGGTCCCAAGGGTATGGCTGTTCGCCATTTAAAGTGGTACGTGAGCTGGGTTTAAAACGTCGTGAGACAGTTTGGTCCCTATCTGCCGTGGGCGTTGGAAATTTGAAGGGGGCTGCTCCTAGTACGAGAGGACCGGAGTGGACGAACCTCTGGTGTACCGGTTGTCACGCCAGTGGCATTGCCGGGTAGCTAAGTTCGGAAGAGATAACCGCTGAAAGCATCTAAGCGGGAAACTTGCCTTGAGATGAGATTTCCCAGAGCCTTGAGCTCTTTGAAGGGTCGTTCGAGACCAGGACGTTGATAGGCTGGGTGTGGAAGTGCAGTAATGCATTAAGCTAACCAGTACTAATTGCCCGTACGGCTTGTCCCTATAACCTTAGCAGGTACAGAGGATAAGACGGTACAACGTTGCGTGTGTGTTGATACCATTCATTACCCCAATCTTTGCTTCTTCCAGATTCATGGCCTTGTCGTCCTACAGGAGACAAGCGTCAGTACAAGTTATGCCTGATGACCATAGCAAGTTGGTCCCACCCCTTCCCATCCCGAACAGGACCGTGAAACAACTTTGCGCCGATGATAGTGCTGCAACCAGTGTGAAAGTAGGTTATCGTCAGGCTTGTTATACGAAAAAACCCCTTCCGGTGATCCGGTTGGGGTTTTTTTACGTCTGGCGCTTGGATACGCCGCTGGTGCTGTCGGCTTACGCTGCGCTAAGCCGACCTACGCCGACCTACGCCTGATCCGACCTACGCCGGCCTGCGCCGACGGACATCGGCCCACATCGGCCAAACCAGGTAGGTCGGATTAGCGCGCAGCGCGTAATCCGACAACATTGTTGGTATGGTGGGATCAGCTACCGCGATAGGTCGAGTATGACCACGGCGATACCACCAGCGGCACGTGGTAGTTCTCATCCGTATGCGCAATGCCGAAGGACAGGGTCACCAGATCGATGAAGCGGGGTGAAGGCAATTCCACGCCCTGGGCGGCGAAATAGTCGCCGGCATTGAACACCAGCTCATACTGGCCCGCCTTCATGCTGTCGCCTTCCAGCAAGGGCGAGCTGCAACGGCCGTCGCTATTGGTCATATCCATCTTCAACAACACTTTGCCTTCCGGCGCGACTGAAAACAGGGCCACCTTGACGCCGGCTCCCGGCCTGCCGTGGGCGATATCGAGTACATGCGTGCTGAGTTTTCCCATTTGCTATCCTGTATATAGGGTGAGTGAATGTGCTTATCTTGCAAATCATATACCTGCATCAGCGGCTGGCTATATGATTGGGCATATAACCAACATTGTCTCCTATAGGCGAGCCACCGCATGAGTACTTATGAAAATTATCCGCGCGATTTGATCGGCTATGGCCGCACGCCACCTCACCCTCAATGGCCGGGAAAAGCCCGCATCGCCCTGCAATTCGTCCTCAATTACGAGGAAGGGGCGGAAAACAGCGTGCTGCATGGCGATGCCGCCTCGGAAACGTTTTTGTCGGAAATGATCGGAGCGGCGGCTTTTCCTGCGCGCCACCTGAGCATGGAGTCGATTTATGAATACGGTTCGCGCGCCGGATTATGGCGCTTGCTGCGCATGTTCGAGGAGCGGCGCCTGCCGTTGACCGTGTTTGGCGTCTCGATGGCCCTGAAGCGCAATCCCGAGGCGGTGGCCGCCTTCCAGGAACTGGGCCATGAAATCGCCTGTCATGGCTTGCGCTGGATTTCCTATCAAAACATGGATGAAGCGACGGAGCGCGCGCACATGCGCGAAGCCGTGCAGATCATCCGCGAATTGACGGGGGCCGCCCCGCAAGGCTGGTACACGGGGCGCGATTCGCCCAATACGCGCAAACTGGTGGTCGAGCATGGCGGCTTCCGCTACGACGCCGATTATTACGGCGATGACCTGCCATTCTGGGAAAAAGTGGCGTACACGGATGCGGCCGGCATGCCGGCCATGCAGCCCCAGCTGATCGTACCTTATACCCTGGACACGAACGACATGCGCTTTGCCGCCATGCAAGGTTTTAATTCGGGCACACAGTTTTTTGATTACCTGAAGGATGCCTTCGACGTGCTGTACGCGGAAGGCGATCCGAACGGCTTGAACCAGCCGAAGATGCTGTCCATTGGCCTGCATTGCCGCCTGGTGGGGCGTCCGGGACGGGCCGCTGCGCTGGCCCGCTTCCTCGACTATGTGCAGCGCCATGAGCAAGTGTGGATCACGCGCCGCATCGATATCGCCGAACACTGGCATGCGACGCATCCTTGCACTGTTTGATGGGTATTGATATTGGATGATAAGTAAAATCAGTCTTTGCATATAGTTGTCCCATATGCCGGTGTTAATCTCCTATACTGGGACTATACCGAGGCCAGCATGTCAGAACCGATCCGCTTTTACTACCGTGGTGCCGTACAGGAAGTACGCAACGCCGCCCCTATGCAGACTGTGTTGCAGCACCTGCGCGAGGATTTGCATTGCACGGGCACCAAGGAAGGCTGCGCCGAAGGCGATTGCGGCGCCTGCACCGTCGTCATCGGCAGCCTGGTCGATGGCCAGGTCGAGATGAAAGCCGTCAACGCCTGCATCCAGCTCACGCCCACGCTCGATGGCAAGGCCCTGTTTTCTGTGGAAGACTTGCAACAGCCCGACGGCGCCCTGCATCCGGTGCAGCAGGCGATGGTCGAGTGCCATGGTTCGCAATGCGGTTTTTGCACGCCCGGCTTTGTCATGTCGCTGTGGGGCATGTATCTGCAGAAAAACGGTGAGACGCCCACGCGCTGCGAAATCGACGATACGCTGTCGGGCAATCTGTGCCGCTGCACCGGTTACCGGCCCATCATCGACGCGGCCAGGCGCATGGGTGAATTGCCGCATGTCACGTTTGATCGGGATGCCGTGGCGCAGCAATTGCAGGCGTTGCAGCGCGGCAGCCTGAGCACGTATGAACATGGCGGCCAGCACTTCCATGCGCCGCGCAGCATCGACGAATTGGTGGCGTTGCGCGCGGAAAAGCCGCAAGCCTGCCTGTTGGCCGGCTCCACCGACGTGGGCCTGTGGGTGACCAAGCAACTGCGCGACCTGGGCGACATCATTTATATGGGCAATGTTGCCGCGCTGAAAACCATCGGCATCGTTGACGGCAAGCTGCAGATTGGCGCAGGCGCCAGCCTCAACGATGCGTATGCGGCGCTGTGCCGGTATTATCAGGACGAACTGTCGGAACTGTGGCAGCGTTTTGCTTCCTTGCCGATCCGCAACGCGGGTACTTTGGGCGGCAATGTGGCGAATGGTTCGCCCATCGGCGACTCGATGCCGTGGCTGATCGCGCTGGGTAGCGACATCGTGCTGCGCGGTTCCGCCGGACAGCGGATCATGCCGCTTGAAAAGTTCTATTTGGGCTATCAGAAGAAAGACTTGCAGCCCGGCGAATTCGTCGAAGCCGTGCGCGTGCCCTTGCCCCGTGCCGAGGTGCATTTCCGCACGTATAAACTGGCCAAGCGCTTTGACCAGGATATCTCGGCCGTGTGCGCCGCGTTCGCCTTCCAGCTCGATGGCGAGCGTATTGTCGATGCACGCATCGCCTTTGGCGGCATGGCGGCCACGCCGCAGCGTGCCGTGCAAACGGAAGCGTTTCTGCGCGGACAGACATGGAGTGAGGAAAATCTGACTATGGCCATGCGCTTGCTGGCCGACGATTACGCGCCTCTGTCGGATATGCGCGCGTCGAACACCTACCGCATGACGACGGCGCAAAATCTGTTGCGCCGCTTCTGGCTGGAAACCCGTCCCGGTGCGCCGTTGCCACCGACGTCCCTCAACGCCTACGCTTGCCGCGCCTGAAAGGACCAGCATGAATTATCCTGCCACGCCCGAACTGCAAGCGGCCGCCTGGGCCGCCGTGGGCAAGCCCAGCCCCCATGAATCGGCGCAATTACATGTGCTGGGGCAAGCCACCTACACGGACGATATCGCCGAACTGCACGGCACCTTGCACGCGGCCTTGGGCCTGTCGCAAAAACCGTATGCACGCATTACGGCCATGGATTTATCGGCCGTGCGCGATGCGCAGGGTGTCGTCGCCGTCTACACGGCGCGAGACATTCCCGGTACCAATGATTGCGGCCCCATCATCCACGACGACCCCATCTTGGCATTTGATCTGGTGCAATATGTGGGCCAGCCCATCTTCATCGTGGTGGCCGATACGCACGACCATGCGCGCCGCGCCGCGCGCCTGGCGCAAGTGTCATACGAGGAATTGCCCGCGATCATGACGCCGCAGGCGGCCAAGGCCGCGCAATCGTATGTGCTGCCGCCCATGCAGCTGACGCGCGGTAATTACCAGGCCGCATTCGAGGGCGCGCCGCATGTGGTCAAGGGCCAGCTGTATGTGGGCGGCCAGGAACAGTTTTACCTGGAAGGACAGATTTCCTACGCCATTCCGAAGGAAGCGCAGGGCATGCTGGTGCTGTGTTCGACCCAGCATCCGAGCGAAATGCAGCACGTGGTGGCGCATGCGCTGGGCGTGCATTCGCACAATATCACCGTCGAATGCCGGCGCATGGGCGGCGGTTTCGGCGGCAAGGAATCGCAGTCGGCCCTGTGGGCGGCGGCCGCATCGATTGCGGCGTCCAAACTGAAGCGTCCCGTGAAACTGCGCGCCGACCGCGACGATGACATGCTGGTGACGGGCAAGCGCCACTGTTTTTACTATGAATACGAAGTCGGTTACGACGACGATGGCCGGATCCTGGCCGCCAAGGTCGACATGACCACGCGCGCCGGCTATTCGGCGGACTTGTCCGGCCCCGTCGCCACGCGCGCCGTCTGCCACTTCGACAACACCTATTATTTGTCCGACGTGGACATCCGCGCCGCCTGCGGCAAGACGAATACGCAGTCGAACACGGCTTTCCGGGGCTTTGGCGGACCGCAGGGCGCCATCGCCATCGAGTATGTGATCGATGAAATCGCCCGCCATTTGCAACGCGATGCGCTCGATATCCGCCTGCTCAATTTCTATGGCCGCAACGATGCGGACGGGCGCAACGTCACGCCGTACGGGCAGAAAATCGTCGACAACGTGATCCATGAACTCGTCGCAGAACTGGAAGCGAGCAGCGACTACCGCGCGCGCCGCCGCGCCATCGATGCGTTCAACGAAGCCAGCCCTGTCCTGAAGAAGGGCCTGGCATTCACGCCCTTGAAATTCGGTATCGCCTTCAACGTCACGCATCTGAACCAGGCCGGCGCCCTCGTGCACGTGTATGTGGATGGCTCCGTGCTGGTCAATCATGGCGGCACGGAAATGGGGCAGGGAATCAATACCAAGGTGATGCAGGTGGTGGCGCACGAGCTGGGACTGGACCTCGAATGCGTGCGCGCCACGGCCACCGACACCAGCAAGGTGGCGAACACGTCGGCCACGGCGGCATCCACCGGCGCCGACCTGAATGGCAAGGCGGCGCAGGATGCGGCGCGCCAGATCCGTGAACGCCTGGCCGATTACGCGGTCAAACTGTACGGTGGCGATGCTGGCACTGTGCGCTTCTTCGACAACCATATCCACGTCCATGGTCACGTCGTGCCGTTTGCCGAGCTGGTGCAGAAGGCATATCTGGCTAGAGTGCAATTGTGGTCCGATGGTTTTTATGCCACGCCCGGGCTGTCGTGGGATGCGAAAACGATGACGGGCCATCCGTTTTCCTACTATGCCTATGGCGCGGCCGTGGCCGAAGTGGTGGTCGACACCTTGACGGGCGAGTGGAAACTACTGCGTGCCGACGCCTTGTACGATGCGGGTCAGTCATTGAATCCCGCGATTGATCTGGGGCAAGTGGAAGGCGCGTTTATCCAGGGCATGGGCTGGCTGACGACGGAGCAGCTGTGGTGGAATGCGGCAGGCAAGCTGATGACGCACGCGCCATCGACCTATAAAATTCCCGGCATTTCCGATTGCCCGGAAGATTTCCGTGTGAAACTGTTCCAGAACCGCAATGTGGAAGACAGTATCCACCGTTCCAAGGCCGTGGGCGAGCCGCCGCTGCTGTTGCCGTTTTCCGTGTTCTTCGCCATCCGCGACGCCATTTCCAGCGTGGGTCACCACGCCGTGCAGCCGCCGCTGAATGCACCGGCCACCAGCGAGGAAATCCTCAAGGCGGTCATGGCCGTCCAAGCGGCGCATGTCGGCGCCTAGGAGCAGACGATGAGCGACTGGCTGACAGCGATGGACAACGACACGCAGGCATCCGTGCTGGTGACGGTGGCCCTGGTCGAAGGTTCCGGGCCGCGCGAGGCGGGCGCGAAGATGCGCGTCACCCTCGATGGCCAGGTCGACACCATCGGCGGCGGTCACCTGGAATTGCGTGCCGTCGAAATTGCCAAGACCATGCTGGCGACAAAAGACACGCATGCGCGGCTCGAGCGTTTTGCGCTGGGCCCCAGCCTGGGCCAATGCTGCGGCGGCGTCGTCCACCTGGCATTTGAATATGTCGATGCCAGCTTGAACGATGTATTATCCGCCTTGCGCGAGCGTCGCCAGCAGGACAGCTGGCGTTTGACGGCGCTCGATGGCGAACCCGCCTCTGCGCTGTTCGATGCTGACGGCAGCTTGATTGCCGGCACGCCAGGCCAGGCGCCCGATACGTTTTCGCGCGAGCGCGCAACCCATGTCGCGCAGGGGAGTGAAGGGCGGCGCTGGCTGGTCGATCGCTGCCTGGCGCCGGGCGCCCATCTGACCCTGTTCGGCGCCGGCCACGTGGGCGCGGCCATCGTGCGCGCGCTGGCCCACTTGCCCTGCAATATCACCTGGGTCGATGAACGCGAAGACATGTTTTCCGCAGCGTTGCCTGCGGGGTTGCCAGCTAACGTGCGCATCGCCGCCACCGACACGCCCGAGGAATTCGTTGCCATGGCGCCGCCGGGCGGCAGTTTTCTCGTCATGACGCATAGCCATGCGCTCGATCAACGCTTGACGCAAGCCGTCATGGAGCGCGAGGATGCGGGCTGGTTCGGGCTGATCGGTTCGCACACCAAGCGCAAGCAGTTCGAGCACCGGCTGCAGGCGCGCGGCGTGCCGGACGAGCGCATTGCGGCCATGGTGTGTCCGATCGGCATGCCCGGCATCCGCAACAAGGCGCCGGCCGTGATCGCCGCCTCCGTTGCCTGTCAATTACTGATGGTGTGGGAGGAAGCGGCCGCGGCCGCCTTGGCCGCACCGCTGCGGCTGGCTTCTGCCGGCGCGCCACCGCGCCGCCGGACACGCGCCGCCATTCATCCGTTATAGAAAGAAGTCATGCCGATTGTTCCTGCCACATTGCAAGCCTACCGAGCCAGCTTGCTGCACTTCCACGCCGATCCCGCTTTTAATGAGGATGCGCACGCCTGGCATGCGGATGGCTTGCTGATCGTGGCCGACGGCAAGATCGTCGCGGCCGGCGATTACGCGCAGCTGCAAGCCACTTTGCCGCCTGGCACCGAGATCGTCGATTACCGGGACAAGCTGATCGTGCCGGGTTTCATTGATACCCATCTGCATTTCCCGCAGACGGAAATGATCGCCTCGCCCGCGCCCGGTTTGCTGCCATGGCTGGAAACGTACACCTTCCCTACCGAGCGCGCGTTTGAGAATCCCGAGCATGGGCGCGATGTCGCCGAGTTCTTTCTCGATGAACTGCTGCGCTGCGGCACCACGACGGCCATGGTGTATGGCAGCGTGCATCCGCAATCGGTCGATGCCTTCTTTGGCGCCAGCGAGGCACGCGGCTTGCGCATGGTGGCGGGCAAGGTCATGATGGACCGCAACTGCCCCGAGTTCCTGCGCGACACGGCCGAGTCCGGCGCACGTGAAAGCGAGGAGTTGATACGCCGCTGGCACAAGCACGGCCGCTCGCTGTATGCGATCACGCCCCGCTTCGTGCCGACATCGACAAATGAACAGATGCACCTGGCGGGCGAGCTGGCGCGCGCCTATCCGGATACCTATCTGCAAACCCACGTGTCGGAAAACGAGGATGAATGCCGCTGGGTGCGTGAACTGCATCCGCAGGCGCGCAGCTACCTCGATGTGTATGACCACTACGGCATGCTGCGCCCGCGCGCCATGTTCGGCCACTGCATCTGGCTCGATGAGCGCGACCGCGCGCGCATGGCTGAAACGTCCTCGGCGGCCGCCATTTGTCCTACATCCAACCTGTTCCTCGGTAGCGGCCTGTTCGATTTCGAGCGGGCCGACGCGGCGCGCGTGCTGCTGTCGCTGGCGACGGACGTGGGCGGCGGCACCTCGTTCTCGATGTTGCAAACCATGAACGAAGCCTATAAAGTAGCACGCTTGAAAGGCAGCTATCTGCCTGCCTTGCGCATGTTTTACCTGGCGACCCTGGGCGCCGCGCGCGCCATGCAGCTGGAAGGCACCCTGGGCAATTTCACGGCAGGCACGGAAGCGGACTTCATCGTGCTCGACAAGCAAGCGACGCCGCTGCTCGAGCGCCGCACGGCTGGCTGTCAAAGCCTGGAGGAATTGCTGTTTGCCTTCGCGCTGCTGGGCGACGACCGCGCCGTGGCCGCCACTTATTCAGGCGGGCAATGCGTGCATGTGCGGGGGCAGGGCTGACCTACCCGTTGTTCAACACGAATTATCCTGAGCGAGAACGCGAATGCACAAGAAACTCACTGGCCTGGCGCTTGGCGCCGCGCTGGCATTGACCGGAACGGCGCAAGCCGCCAAGGCCGTGGCCACTCCGTCTTCCAACGAAGCGGCCACGGCGCGCCATTTTGCCGCCCTGGTGTCCGGTGCACAGCCGAAGACAGCCGAGTTGAGCCTGTTCTTTTCCATGATGCCCAAGGGCGGTGATTTGCATCACCATTACTCGGGCGCCATTTATGCCGAGCAATTTCTCGACTGGGTCGACAAGGAAAACTATTGCGTCAACAAGACGACCTACCGCATCGAAAGCAACAAGGACGTCGTGGCGGCCGAGCGCGCCAAGCCGGCCGCACAGCGCAGCTGCCTGTCGTCCACGGAAGTGTTTGCCGATGCGGGCCTGTATGCGGAATTGCTGCAGCGCTGGTCGACCAAGGATTTCTATAATCACGGCGCCATCCAGACGCCGCCGGACCGTACCTTTTTTGACACCTTCGGCTACTTCGGTCCCGTGGCGTCGACGAATACGGCCGACGGCCTGAAAACCCTGAAGCAGCGTGCCATCGCGGAAAACCTCAGCTACATCGAGACGATTTTCGAGCTGTCGCCCTTCGTGCAAAACGCGCAGTTCGACCAGCAAGTGCTGGCGCCGGGCTTGCCGCCGGCTGCGTTGCAAGCGCTGCTGGCCAGCTGGACCAACAACCTGGACCAGGACGCCAGCTTCCAGAAAAGCATCACCGCCTACAACGACAATGTGAACGCCAGCAGCGCCGGCATCGACGATGCGCACTTCACCATGCGCTACCAGGCGTATGTGCTGCGTTTCCTGTCGCCATCGCAAGTGTTCTCGTCCATGGTGGCCGCGTTCAAGGCGGCCAGCCTCAATCCGCTGCTGGTGGGCGTGAACATCGTGGGCCAGGAAAGCGTGAACGTGTCCATGCGCGATTACAGCTTGCACATGGAAATGTTCAAGTTCCTCAAGACAAAATATCCGAACGTCAAGATCGCCCTGCACGCGGGCGAGCTGGCGCTGGGCATGGTGCCGCCGGAAGGCATGGCTTTCCATATCGCCGAAGCCGTCGATGTGGCGGGCGCCGACCGTATCGGCCACGGCATGGATATCGCCTACGAGCACAATGCGCTGGCGACCATGCAAAAGATGCGCGAGCGGGGTATCCCTGTAGAAGTGAACCTGACCAGCAATGATTACATCCTTGGCATCAAGGGCCAGGCCCATCCGGTCACCCTGTACCGCAAGTATGGCGTGCCCTTCGTGATCTCGACGGACGACGCGGGCGTGTCGCGCAATACCTTGTCGAATGAATACGTGCTGTTTGCCAGCCAGTACAAGACCGATTATGCGGAAATCAAAAAGCTGTCGTACAACAGCTTGCGCTATTCCTTCCTGGCGGAAGCGGACAAGCAGCGTTTGCTGAAAGCGCTCGATGCCCGTTTCACCCGGTTTGAAGCGCAAATTGCGGCGGCCGACAAGGCAGGCAAGAGCGGCAAACCGTAAGTTACGCGACGTTCACAACTGATACTCTCAGGGCGGCCGGATCTTCCGGCCGTTTTCCATTTCTCCCCTCCCTTTCTTGCAATGTGTTTTTGTTAATGTTGTGGCGGCCATGCGACACAATTAACAGCAGATACACGACTTTATCCAATTTCCTGGATGAATCAATTTCAAGTACATATTGCTCATTTATAATCTCGCGCCATAAGCCCGAACGCTGTCAGCACGATATCAATCCAGCTAGTTACCCCATGCTATTTATATTTTAAATATATAAATATGTAAAAAAAATCGTATTTGTCATCCATTTTTTGATGATGCATAGTGAGATGAAGATGATATTAAAAAGTCACAATTCATCTGGGCGATATCGTAAGAAGATGGGTATTTGCAGTAAATAAAGGTGAGATGCAGAGTGAAACAAACAGTCGCGCAGCTAAATGACGACATTCTTCTGCATTTTGCCGCCGTGTCACAGTCTTGAAATATTTAACAATTACACTCGCGGCTTGCCATGTTGGCCGGCTAAGCATGTGGGATGAATGACACAGGTGCTAGCGCCCTGGATCATACGGATCGGTAGCAGTTTTTTTCACCGTTATTGTCTGGATATAAATAGTTGTGATGTGTGGAGCGGCGTTTTGTGATGGTCTTGTCAGGACCGCAGCCAGTCCCGCCGGCGTAACAGTTGCAGCATCGTAAAGAGGAGATCTTGTGTTTGTGTTGCTGTGCGGCGCAGCCGGACGGTGGGCAATCCAGGATGTTCAAAAATAATAGTCTTTTCTGGGGTTAAAGATGATCAATCACAAGCGACTTCGGCTAACGCAAATCGCGTTCAGCCTGTCTATTGCACTGGCGGCGGCACCATCGTTCGCACAGAACACTACGTCTTCCATCGGCGGCCGTATCTCGGCCACCGACGGCAAGCCGGCAGCTGGTGCCACCGTTACCATCGTGCATACCGAATCGGGTTCCGTCAGCAATGTGACGACCGATGCGGAAGGCCGCTACGTCGCCCGCGGCTTGCGCGCCGGCGGTCCATACACCATCACCATCACCAAGAATGGTGAAGTGGAAAAACGCGAAGGCGTGTACGTGCAGCTGGCGGAAACGGCCAATGTAGACGCCACCCTGGGCGCCCAGATGCAAACCGTAAACGTCACGGGCACGGGCGCACGCGCACAGATTTTTAACCGCAGCAACATGGGTGCGGGCACCAACATTGGCGCGAACGAATTGGCCATGCAGGCGTCGATCCAGCGCAATCTGCAAGATTACGCCCGTTCCGATCCGCGTGTTTCTCAAACGGACAAAGAGCGCGGCGAATTGTCCGTTGCCGGTCAAAACTCGCGCTACAACTCGATGACCATCGATGGCGTGGCCGTGAACGATACGTTCGGCCTGGAATCGAACGGCAGCCCGACGGCCAAGCAGCCGATCTCGATCGATGCGATCCAGTCGGTGCAAGTGAACGTCGCCAATTACGACGTGACGCAAAAAGGCTATACGGGCGCCAATATCAATGCCGTGACCAAGTCCGGTACCAATGATATCAAGGGCAGCGTCTACTACGTGTTCCGTAATGACAGCATGGCCGGTGACCGTTACGACAACGTCAAAGACAGCTATTACGCGCCAGCGCCGTTCCGCGAAACGACCAAGGGTGTTTCCGTCGGCGGCCCGCTGATCAAGGACAAGCTGTTCTTCTTTGCCAACAAGGAAAAGCTGGAAAGCACTCGCACTGCGCCAAACTTTGGTCCCATTGGCAGCTCGATGACGAACGTCGGTATTACCGAGTCCGCTATTGCCGCTTTACAGACGATTGCCAAGGATAAGTACAACTTGCCAGTCGGTACCACGGCCGTCCCCGCAGGCACGAAGTTGACGGTAGATGATGTCTTGCTGAAACTGGACTGGAACATCAACGACAACCATCGCGCGATGGTTCGCTACTCCAAAACCGATCAATCCGAGCCGATGTTTACCGGTGTATCGGATAGCGGCATCGCCTTGAACTCGGCCTGGCGCTCGCAGGAAAAGTCGATCGAAACCATCGTCGGCCAGTGGTTTGCCGACTGGACGCCAAATTTCTCGACGGAATTCAAAGTATCGTCGCGCGACTATGAAAGTCTGCCGAAGAACAATTCCACCCTGCCAACCATGTCCCTCAAGTTTACGGGGGATGTGCCGGCAGGATCGCCTGCAGGCGTGTCGACCAAAGACCGCTACCTGAACTTTGGTACCGACCAGTCGTACCAGTTCAACGTCTTGCGCACCAAGACCAAGGATGCCTACCTGGGCGCCAACTGGGCCTTGGGCGATCATGAAGTCAAGTTCGGCACCGACTTCAGCAAGAACGATGTCTACAATGCGTTCCTGCAGAACATCAACGGCAACTACACCTTCGGCTGTATCAATAATGTCGGATACTCGTTTGTCAAACCGAACCCTGACGGCAGCACTACTTTCAACTGCAACAGCTCGGCCGCTCTTCAGGAACAAGCCGTACTGGAAAATTTCCGTACCGGACGCCCGAGCTCTTACCAGGTGCAAGTACCGTTGCCAGGTGGCTCGCTGGAAAACGCCATTGCTGATTTCAGCCTGAAAAACTATGGCTTCTTCGCTCAGGACGTATGGACCGTCAACAAACAGTTGACCGTGCAGTATGGCGTGCGTGTCGACAAGGCCGGCATCAGCGACCGTCCGCTGTATAACGCTGCTGCGGCTGCACCTATGGTGGCTGCCAACGCGCAGACGGGCAAGGCACAAAGCGGTGGTTTTGGCCTGAACAATACGCAAACCATCGATGGTCAGACACTGTGGCAGCCACGTGTGGGCTTCAACTACAAGTTTGACAGCGCCCGTCCTACCCAGTTGCGCGGTGGCGTCGGCCTGTTCCAGGGCGCGGCAGCCACGGTCTGGATGTCGAACCCGTTCGCCAATCCTGGCGTGGCAACCCGTATCGTCGGTTGCGGCACCAGCGGCTTCAAGGCTTGCCCATCGGTAGGTGGCTTGTTCAATCCTGATCCGAACACCCAGCCGACGAACTTCCCTGATGCCGCCCCTGCAGCCAACGTCGACTTCCTGTCGCCTAACCTGCGCCAGCCATCGATCTGGAAGGGCAACCTGGCATTCGAACATGAGCTGCCATGGATGGGCCTGGTTTTCGGCGCGGAATACCTGCGCACGCAAAACAAGGATGCCATTTACTATGAGCATCTGAACCTGGGCGCGGCGACGCGTACCGGTACCGATGGCCGTGCGTTGTACTATTCGAACACTGCCTACAATACGAACTGCTGGACTTCCACCGGTGGCTTGTCGTCGACCAATGCGGGTTGCGCGGGTTCCTTCGCCAAGGCACTCAAGAACCCTGCGTTCAACAACGTCATGGTTGCGCAGAAAACGGACAAGGGCGCGGGTAATCTGGTGACGCTGTCGGTCAGCCAGCCGATGACCAAGGGCTTTGGCTGGTCGGTTGCCTACACCTATACGGATGCAACGGAAGTGTCGCCGCTGACCTCGTCGGTATCGACATCGAACTTCAACGCCCGTTCGATCTTCAATCCGAATGAAAACGTCGCCGCCAATTCCGGCTACCTGGTGAAAGACCGCTTCAATGCTGTGTTGAACTTCCAGAAACGCTTCTTCGACAACTACAAGACCAGCTTCGGCCTGTTCTATGAAGGCCGCAAGGGCAAACCATACAGCTGGACCTACAGCAATGACTTGAACGGTGACGGCGTCAGCGGCAATGACTTGATGTATATCCCATCGAAACCAGGTTCGGGCGAAGTGGTATTCCGTGGCGATACGGCAACCAACCATGCCAACGAAGATCGTTTCTGGGCATTTGTGAACGCAAACGGCGACCTGCGCAGTTCGAAAGGCGGCGTGGTGAAGCGTAACGACAGCTTCTCGCCTTGGACCAACAGCTTCGATATGCGTGTCAGCCAGGAAGTCCCAGGCTTCTTCAAAGGCAACAAAGGCGTTTTCACGATGGACTTCTTCAACGTGGGCAACATGATCAACCGCAAGTGGGGCCGTATCAATGAAATGGCTTTCCGCTCGGCTGGCGGTCAAACGCGTAACTTTGTTGATTTTGCCGGTCTCGATGCTCAAGGTCGCTACATCTATCAAGTGCGTGACAAGGTAGAAGACTACACCGTGCGTCAACAAAAGGGTGAGTCCCAATGGGCGATCCAGGCGACGGTCAAGTACGAGTTCTAATCTCGACGCTTGATTGACGTTCCGAACGGCTGGTGGCGACACCGGCCGTTTTTTCGTTTATGTTGTGCTTTCTGGTAATACTCTGATGGGCTTGCGGCGCACGGCGTCCCCCCGGATGAGACGGCTTTTTTGAATACTGATAACCATGTGGGGACCATGAAACATCATCCGACACCACTGGCCGCCGCGGCGGCCCTGACTGTGCTGCTGGCCGCCTGTGCCACGCCTCCCGCGCCTAGCGCGACGCCCATCGATATCAACCTGGTCGCCCTGAACGACTTCCACGGCAACCTCGACCGCAGCAAATTCACCTACACGAGCGCCGCCGATGCCGGGAGCAAGACGGTGCAGGCGGGCGGCATCGATACCTTGTCCGGCGCATTGACAGCGTGGCGCCGCGAAGATGCGCAGCTGATTTTTGTCGGCAATGGCGACCTGGTCGGCGCCAGCCCCGCCATGTCGGCGCTGTGGGCGGACGAACCGAGCATCGTCGCCATGAACATGCTGGGCATGAAAGCCAGCTCCGTCGGCAACCATGAATTTGACCAGGGCAAGGCGGAATTGCTGCGCCAGCAGCGCGGCGGTTGCGAGTCATCGCGCGCCGACAAGGCCTGCAAGTTCACGCCCGACTTCAAGGGCGCCAGCTATACCTATATGGCGGCCAATGTCATCGACACGCAGACGGGCAAGTCCCTGCTGCCCGCCTACCGCATCGAAGAGGCGCATGGCGTCAAGGTGGGCCTGATCGGCGCCGTGCTGAAAGATACGCCGTCCGTGGTGACGGCCGCCGGCATTGCCGGCCTGCAGTTCGGCGATGAAGCGGACGCCATCAACGCCACCTTGCCGCAGTTGCGCGCGCAGGGCGTGGGCGTGTTCGTCGTGCTGCTGCACCAGGGCGGCGAGACGAAGGAAGCCGTCGACCAGCCCGACTGCAGCCACCTGAAGGGCGAAGTGGTCGACGTGGTCAAGCGCCTCGACCCGGCCATCCAGCTGGTCATCAGCGGCCATTCGCACCAGGGCTATCTGTGCCGCGTCGATGGCCGGCTGGTGACGCAGGCACAGATGGGCGGGCACATGCTGACGCGCATCAAACTCAAGGTCGATCCCGTCAAGAATGCCGTTGTTGATGCCAGCGCGCAAAACGTCGTCATGTTGCCAGGCATGTATGAGCCGGACCCTGCCGTGGCAGCCTACCTGGAATCGGTCAAGCAGCGCAGCGCAGCCGAATTGTCGCGTCCCGTGGCCGCCATCGCCGTGCCCAGCGTGGGCCGCAGCACCAAGGGCAGCGGCGCTTCCGCGCTGGGCGACCTGGTGGCCGACAGCACCCTGTTCGGCGCACGCGCTGCCGGTGCACAAATCGGCTTGATGAACAATGGCGGCATCCGCAAGGATTTGGAAGCGGGTGCCGGCCTGATGACGAATGTGGGTCAGAACCAGGCAGTTGTCCCGTTCGGCAATACCCTGATCGTCGTCAGTCTGTCCGGCGCGCAAATCCGTACCTTGCTCGAGCAGCAATGGCCGGGCGCCGAAGCGGAGGAGAACAATCTGCTGCAAGTGTCCGAAGGTTTTACTTATCGCTGGGACAGCACGCGGCCCCAGGGCCAGCGCGTGCTGCCGGGCAGCATCATGCTCAATGGCATTCCTCTGGAAGACAATCAACAATACCGTGTCGCCGCCAACAGTTTCCTCGCTGGCGGCGGCGACCGCTTCACCGTGCTGGCGGCCGGCACGCGCCGGCTCGACACGGGCGTGCGCGACATCGACGCCTTCAGCGATTACCTGATCGCCCGCGCGCGCGCCGGCAAACCGGCCGGCAGTGCCACGGCGGCGGGCCGCATCGTGCGCGTCAAATAATCTACAAGGAATAACCATGCGTCATTTATCTGTTTCCCTGCTCGTCACTACCCTGTTCGCGGGCACGGCCCACGCCGATTTCACGATACCCGGCTTTGAGCTGGTGCACACCTCGCCCGTGGAAACGAGCTTGACCAATCCCGACCTGCGCGAACCCGTCGCCGTGTGGCGCGAGCTGTTCGATTCGGCCAAGAAAGAGATCGTCATCGCCCAGTTCTATGCCGTCAGCAAACCGGGCACGGCCTTTGAAAAGGTGCTGGCCAGTTTGACGGCCGCCGGCCAGCGCGGCGTGAAGATCCGCTTCCTGCTGGACCAGAAGGGCGTGGGCCTGTCGGAAGCGGCGACCATCGCCCGCATCAAGGCGATTCCCAACCTGGACTTGCGCCTCATCGATTTCAATAAAATCACGGGCAACGGCATCGTGCACGCGAAATACCTGGCCGTCGATGGTGAAGTCGCGTACATCGGTAGCCAGAACTTCGACTGGCGCTCGTTCGAGCACATCCATGAAACGGGCTTGAAGATCACGGAACCCGCCATGGTGGGCCAGGTGCAGGCGATTTTTGAACAGGATTGGCAAGCCCAGGCGCTGACGTCGCAAGGCAGCCGCGCCACGGTGCTCAACAGCAAGGTCGTGCCGGCCAATTACGCGCAAAACGCTTTCCTGCTGGCCAGCCCGAACGCCTACAACCCGGCCGGCGTGGGCGACTCGGAAACGGGCTTGCCCGCCCTGCTGGCGGAAGCGAAAAACGAAGTGCGCATCCAGTTGCTCGACTATGCGCCGCTGTCGTATGGCCCGAACCGCACGCGGCCGTACTACGCCGTGATCGACAACGCCGTGCGCGCCGCCGCCCAGCGTGGCGTCAAAATCAAGCTGATGGTGTCCGCCTGGAATACGGAAGCGCCGGCCATCGCCTACCTGAAAAGCCTGGCCCTGGTGCCGAACGTGGAAATCCGCATCGTGACGATTCCCACGGCCTCGACGGGTTTCATCCCGTTTGCGCGCGTGATCCACAGCAAGACCATGAGCATCGATGGCAAGCTGGCCTGGGTCGGCACGAGCAACTGGGCGGGCGGCTATTTCGATTTGTCGCGCAACCTGGAAGTGGTGCTGCGTAACGATGCCATGGCGCAGCGCATTGCCGCGCTGCATGAGCAGACGTGGAGCTCGGCGTATGCGCAACCGATCGACATCAACAAGCAGTATCCGAAGCCGGCCAAGGCCGCGCCGCAAGGCAAGGAATAATGGTGAACATGAAAAAATTACTCTGCGTGCTGGCGCTGGGTGCCGCTTTCGCTTCCGGCAATGTGCTGGCCTGGGGCAATGACGGCCACCGCGCCGTGGGTGCCATCGCCGATCAATTGCTCAAGGGCAGCGTGGCCCAGGCGCAGGTGGCCAGGTTGCTGTTGCCCGGCGAAAGCCTTGAAAAGATCGCCAACTGGCCCGACTGCGTGAAGGGCACGTATTGCGGCCCGCAATCGCCGGAGATGTTGAGCTATGTGGCGGCGAATCCCAAGCATGGCGAATATCACTACACGAACGTGCCTTTTCAACATGCGCATTACCACGACCATGGCGTGGGCACGGCCGATGACGATATCGTGCAGACGCTCAAGCGGGCGATCCTGGTGTTGCAGGGCAAGGCCGATGCGGCCAGCAATCCGCACGGCTTCAGCCAGCGCGAAGCCTTGATCCTGATCACGCACCTGGTGGGCGATATCCACCAGCCGCTACATGTAGGCAATGCATTTCTCGGCAAGGATGGCCAGTTCTTCGTGCCCGCCACGCAGGCGCAGATCGACGACGTCGCCGTTTTCAATGCGCGCGGCGGCAACGACTTGCTGCTCGACGATGCGAAGATGACGGCGCTGTCGGACGCCGTGATCCCCGCGCCGCTGCCGGCGGAAGCGGGCGATGCCAAGCCTGCCAGCAGTTATCCGAAGTCGCCCACCAGGCCCCTGCATTCCTACTGGGATACGACCGTGGTCGATTACGCCATGCGCCGTTTGAGCACGCGCACGCCGCAGCAGTTCGCGCGCACCGTGATCGCCACCGCGCCCGTAGTGAGCGCCAACAGCGGCGACCCCGCCACCTGGCCCTATCAGTGGGCCGATGCCGCGCTGGCGGCGTCCAAGATTGCTTTCACGGATGTGGTGGCCGGTCCCGCCACGCAGCAGACCAGCCGCAAGGGCGAGGTCTACAAGGTCTGGAGCTTGACGGTGCCGGACAATTATCCGGTACCGAGTTCTGCGCTGGCGAAGCAGCAGCTGACCGAGGCGGGCTATCGCCTGGCCGCCGTGCTGCAGGCGATTTGGCCACAGTAAAGATGTCATGTGAAAGCGGCCTGCGGGCCGCTTTTTTCATGCCAGGGTGATGGCGATTCCCATCTCGCGGAAGGGCGCGACGAGGGCGTCCTCCACGTCGCGGTGCACGATGATATCGTTGACCTGGCTCATGGGTGCGATTTGAAACGGCGAAGCCGTGTTGAACTTTTCCGGCGAGGCCAGCACGACGGTGCGGTTTGACGCCTCGCTCAAGGCACGCTTCACGCACGCTTCTTCATAGTCGCCCGTGGTGATGCCCGCTTGCGGATGCAGACTGGATACACCCATGAAATACAGGTCGGCGCGGATGCGGCCGATGGCTTCCACGGTGGCCGCGCCGACGCCCACGATCGAGTGCTTGTACAGGCGCCCGCCCAGCATCAGCACCTCGATGAACGGGTGATGCACCAGCTCGACGGCAACCGAGGGGCTGTGCGTGACGACGGTGGCGCGCAAATCGCGCGGCAGCTGGCGCGCCAGCTGCACGGCGGTCGTTCCGCCATCGAGAAACACCACTTGCCCCGTTTGTATCATGGCGCCCGCCGCGCGTCCGATGGCGGGCTTGGCTTCGGGCGAAATCTGTTCGCGGGCCGCAAACGGTGCCAGCGCGGGCGAACTTGGCAGCAAGGGGAGGGCGCCGCCGTGCACGCGTTCCAATAACCCTTCTTTCGCCAATTCGCGCAGGTCGCGCCGTATCGTGTCTTCCGACAAGCCCAGACTATCGCTGACGGCCTTGGCGACGATCTGCCCTTCGCGCTGGAGCAAGTCCAGCAGATATTGTTTGCGTTGATGTGTCAGCATGGTTTTTCTTGAGTGTTCTTGTATTTTCTTGATATTGCACGAGTTTGCATGATAAAGTCGGCGAAGGCAAGCACAAGGAGATGATATGCACGAAGATAATTCGAGACAGCAACGGGTCCGCATCCAGCAGGTGCAAACCCTGTCGCACGACTGGTATCTGCTGCAAAAAACCACGTTCGATTACCTGCGCCACGATGGCGAATGGCAGACGCAGACGCGGGAAACCTATGACCGCGGAGATGGCGCCACCATCCTGCTCTACAACAAGGCCAAACGCACGGTGATCCTGATCCGCCAGTTCCGCTTTCCCACGTATCGCGAGGGCCACGATGGTTTCCTGATTGAATCAGCGGCCGGCTTGCTGGAAGAGGCCAGCGCGGAACAGCGCATCCGCGCCGAGGTGGAAGAGGAAACCGGTTACCGGGTGGGGCAGGTGCACAAGGTCTTCGAAGCCTTCATGAGTCCCGGCTCCGTGACGGAACGCCTGCATTTCTTCGTCGCTGAATACGACCCCGCCAGCCGCATCGGCGACGGCGGCGGCCTGGCGCACGAGGGCGAAGACATCGAGGTGCTGGAACTGCCCTTGGCGCAAGCGCTGCAGATGGTGGCCGATGGCCGCATCTGCGACGGCAAGACCATCATGCTGCTGCAGCATGCGCAGCTGCATTTGATGCCAGGCAAACGGGGGCAGCAGATTCTCGTAGCCGGCCCTTACCGTTCGGGCACGGGCGACGACCCGGCCCTGATGGCGGCGAATGTGGCAGCCATGGAAGCCGTCTGCCTGCCGCTGTATGCCAAGGGCCACATGCCCGTGCTCGGTGAATGGCTGGCCTTGCCCATGCTGGCGCTGGCCGGTTCAACCCAGGTGGGCGATGCCGTGTATGAGGAACTGTTCCACGCGCATGCGACGCGTTTATTGAGCCATTGCGATGCCGTGCTGCGTATCGGCGGTGCGTCTGGCGGAGCGGACCAGATGGTGGCCGTGGCGCAGGATCTCGGTTTATCCGTGTATTTCTCGCTGGACGAGATTACCCAGGCGTAAAAAAAGCGAAGCCCAAAGGCTTCGCTTCTTGTCATTTTAGGGAGCGCCTGAAAAATGCCCAGGGCTAGGCGTCTTGCCGAAGGCAGTACGAATGTACGACGAGGCAAGGCAACGACGCCATGGGTATTTTCTCAGGTGCTCTTAACGCGATTTTACAAAGGGGATGCCGATGGCCTTCGGCGCGATGGATTTCGCCATCAAGCCCGCCAGCACGATCACGGTGACTACGTACGGCACCATCTGGATCAAGGAGCCGGGGATGCGGCCCACGACGGGCAAGTCCACGCCTTCAATCTGGATCTGGATGGCGGCGAAGAAGCCGAACATCAGGCAGCCGAGGAAGGTGTAGACGGGACGCCAGTTGCCGAACACCATGGCCGTCAGGGCCAGATAGCCGGCGCCGGCCGACATGTCGCGCAGGAAGAAGCCACTTTGTACGATGGCCAGATACGCGCCCGAGAACGAGCACAGGATGCCCGCCACCAGCATGGCCAGGTAGCGCGTCGCTTCCACGCTCACACCGGCCGAGTCGGCCGCATGCGGGTTTTCGCCGCAGGCGCGCAGGCGCAGGCCGAAGCGCGTGTGGTACAGCAGCCAGTGCACGAGCGGGATCAAGAGGAAGGCCACGTAGACGAGGATGGAATGGCCGCCGATCAGATGGGCATACACCCAGCCGATGAAGGGAATATGCTCCACGTACTGCGTGCCCGGCAAGACCACGTCGAACAGCCGCGCCGAACCGAGGTCGGGCGTGCGGCCGCCTTGCTGGAAGAAGAATTGCGCCAGCACGAAGGTCAGTCCGCTCATGGCGATGTTGATCGCCATGCCGGCCACCAGCTGGTTGCCCTTTTGCGTGATGCTGACGTACGCCTGCAGCAGGGCCAGGGCGACGCAGACGAGCATGCCTGCAGCCATGCCGTAATACGGGTTTTGCGTCGTGTAGGCGACGGCGGCGGAAGCGAAGGCGCTGGCCAGGATCTTGCCTTCCAGGCCGATGTCGATCATGCCGCTGCGTTCGGCAAACAGGCCGGCCATGGCGGCAAAGATCAGGACGGGCGCATTGCGCACGGTCGATACCAGGATGCTGGCGAATTGAAAGTCGTCGAGTGTCATGGTGTTAGCCTTTGGTGCGCTTGAGCAGGGCGGAAATGGCCGGTGCGTAGAAGTTTTCCATGGCGCCGCAGAACAGGATGATCAAGCCCTGGATGAAAATGAAAGTTTCAGTTGGGATATTCGGTTTTTCCAGCGACAGGTCGAAGCCACCCTGGATCAGCGCGCCGAACAGCACGGCCGACAAAAAGATGCCGACCGGATGCTGGCGGCCCATCAGGGCGATGGCGATGCCGATGAAGCCGGCGCCACCGACGAAATTGAGCGACAAATAGTGCGTCGAACCCATGATGGAATTGACGGAGCCGAGGCCCGCCAGCGCGCCCGAGATCAGCATGACGATGATGATCATCTTGCTGATCGACACGCCCGCATAGTGGGCCGCGTGCTTGTTGAGGCCCGTGGCGCGCAGCTTGAAGCCCCACGACGAACGCCAGACCATCACGCCGTAGATCACCAGCGCGGCGATCGCCAGGATAAAGCTGATGTTCAGCGGCGTGTCGCCCAGCGACGGGAACCAGGTGGAGAGGCGCGGCATTTCGCCGCTTTCCGCAAACACGCGGCTGGCCGTGTTCTGCTCGCCCGGCGGAATCAGGTACTTTACGATAATAAAATTCATCAGGCTGGCGGCGATGAAGTTGAACATGATGGTGGTCACCACAATGTGGCTGCCGCGCTTCGCTTGCAGATAGCCGGGCAAAAAGCCCCACAAGGCGCCGAACAGGGCCGCGCCGATCATGGCGGCAGGAATCAAGAGCCAGGCGGGCAGGGTCTGGTCGAAGGCCAGCATGGCCACCGTCAAGCCCAGGCCGCCGATATACATCTGGCCTTCGGAACCGATATTGAACAGCCCGGCCTGCATCGCCACGGAAACCGACAGGCCCGTGAAAATGAAGGTGCTGGCGTAGAACAGCGTGTAGCTCAAGCCTTCCGGATTGAGGATGGCGCTGTGGACGAGGATCGACAGCGATTCGGCCGGGTCTTCGCCCAGCATATAAATCACCAGGGCCGCGACCAGCAAGGCCGACAGCAGGTTTAACATGGGCATGACAAAGGCTGTCGCCCAGCGTGGCAAGTCGTTATTCATGATTTATGCATTCCCCCCATCAACAGACCGATGCGGGTGGTATCGAATTCTTCAATTTTCAGTTCGCCGGTGATGCGTCCGCCGCACATGACGAGAATGCGGTCGGCCAGCGCCCGCACTTCTTCCAGTTCGACTGACACCAGCAGGATCGCCACGCCCGCGTCGCGCAGGGCCAGCAATTGCGTATGGATGCTTTCGATGGTGCCGATGTCGACGCCGCGCGTGGGTTGCCCCACCAGCATCAGTTTCGGCTTGGCCAGCACTTCGCGTGCGATCACCACCTTTTGCTGGTTACCGCCGGACAGCAAGCCGATACGCAAGTCCGGATTGGCCGGGCGCACGTCAAACGTTTTCAGCAGTTCCGCGCAGCGGGCGCCGATGGCCTTGAAGTTGAACAGGCCCCAGCGGTTTTTCAGGTGGTCCTGGTAACCGAGGATGGTGTTTTGCATGACGGAAAAATTCTTCACCACGCCATCGCGCAAGCGGTCTTCCGGAATGTGGGCGATGCCCAGCTCGCGGAAGGCCAGCGGCAAGCCGTCGGCATCGTGGCGCTTGGCAAACGGCAAGTCCTTGTCGAGAAAACGCAGCTTGCCGGACGTCGGCAAGCGCATGCCCGACAGAATTTCCAGTAGCTCGCTCTGGCCATTGCCGGAAACGCCCGCGATGGCGACGATTTCGCCGGCGCGCAACTTGAAACCTATATCGGCCAGCAATTTGACTTGCTGCTCGTCGGCCAGTTGCAGATCAGCCACTTCCAGCACCGTGGCGCCCGGATTGTACGGTGCGCGGGGCAGGTGGCTCTGGATGGGGCGGCCCACCATCATGTTGGCCAGTTCCTCTTTCGAGGTGCCGGCCGTTGCCACGGCGCCCACCACCGTGCCGCCGCGCATGACGGTGACGTTGTCGGTGATTTCCAGGATCTCTTGCAGCTTGTGCGTGATCAGGATGATGGTCTTGCCTTGCTCCTTGAACAGGCGCAGGATTTCAAACAGCGAGGCCGTTTCCTGGGCCGTCAGCACGGCCGTCGGCTCGTCGAGGATCAGAATATTGGCGCTGCGGTAAATCTGCTTGAGGATTTCCACGCGCTGCTGCGCGCCGACGGACAAGTCTTCGATCTTCGCCAGCGGGTCGACGTCGAGGCGGTAGCGCGCGCAAATCTCGCGCAATTTCGCTTCCGCTTCCGTGCGGTGGCTGGCCAGGCGAAAACCGCCTTCCGTGCCCAGCATGATATTGTCGAGGACGGTGAAGTTTTCGACCAGCATGAAGTGCTGGTGCACCATGCCGATGCCGAGGTTGATCGCTTCCTGGCTATTGCGGATAGGCTGTACTTTACCGTCGAGCAAGATTTCTCCGCCGTCGGCACGGTAATACCCGTACAGGATGCTCATCAAGGTCGATTTGCCGGCGCCGTTCTCTCCCACCAGGCCGTGGATACTGCCCTTGGCGATGGAGAAGCTGACGTCGGCGTTCGCCTTCACATGTCCAAACTGCTTGGAAATGTTGCGAAATTCTACTGCTGGCTGCATAGGTTCATAACTGGATAGTTTCATGGAAACGCGCCGCGCGGAGACAGGCCCCGGCGGCGCGCTAAAAGATACGGAGAAAAATTAAACCGGGCAGCTGCTGCCGACGCGGTAATCGATCACTTTGATCTTGCCATCGATAATGTCCTTACGCGCACCCAACACGCGTTTTTCGATTTCCGGCGTAATCAGCTTGCGGTTATTCTCATCGAGTGCCCAATCCACGCCGCCCTCTTTCAAGCCTTTATAGCTGACGCCGCCCTTCCAGGTGCCGTTCTTGACTTGCATGAAGCTGTCGTAGACCGTGTTGTCGACGCGCTTGACCATCGAGGTCAGGATGCTGCCTGGATACAAATGGTTCTGGTTCGAATCGACGCCGATCGCCAGCTTGCCTTTTTCCTTGGCCATTTGCAGGGTGCCCATGCCGCTGCCGCCGGCGACGGCGAACACGACATCGACGCCGCGCTCGAATTGCGAGCGGGCCAGTTCGCCGCCCTTGGCCGGGTCATTCCAGGCGCCGGACGTGGTGCCGACCATGTTTTGCGTGATTTCCGTCTTCGGATTGACTGCCTTGACGCCTTGCGCGTAGCCGCAGGCGAAGTTGCGGATCAGGGGAATATCGATGCCGCCGATGAAGCCTACTTTTTTGCTTTTGCTGGCCATGGCTGCAGCCACACCGACCAGGTAGGAGCCTTCTTCTTCCTTGAAGACGACGGAGTTGACGTTGCTGCCGGCGGCCTGGCCGTCGATCAGCACGAATTTTACGTTCGGAAATTCCTTGGCGACCTTTTGCACGGCTTGCGTTTGCGCAAAGCCGATGGCGGCGATCATGTCGAGTTTCTTGCGGGCCAAGCCACGCATGACTTGCTCGGCTTGCGTATCGCTCGATGCCTGGACTTCGATGAAGGAAATGCCCGTGTCTTTTTTGAAGCGCGAGGCGCCTTCGAAAGCGGATTGGTTGAACGACTTGTCGAACTTGCCGCCCGCGTCATACACGACACCCAGTTTTGGGGTAGCCGCGGACGCTTGAGCAGTCAGAAATACGGCTGCGATCGTCAAACTAAATTGTGTAAGTTTCATGAATTGGCTCCTGGAAGATCGATATTGTATATTTTTTATAGGTGAAACATATAATTTGGGGCCGATTTAGCCTGTTTTTGATGCACGAGGTGATAATTCCTTATCAACATTGCACTGTATCGCACAAGATCATTGCTGACCTCGCGTGCTTTCATGTCGACAGTGTGATGCTCATGCAACAGTCGCGCCCCGTCTCTTTTATAGGTACAACATCGAATGGGGCTGCCGGAGCGGGCTGGGATGCGCCGTCAGTGGACGGGCAGGGCAGACACGGAACCGGCGCCGCGATGGGCGTCCGAATCACTATGCATCATGCCAGATATGTATGACAAATACGTTTTTGTTTAGCTATTTATATGATTGCCATATAAATTGGAATGCAAACCCAAAACGAAGGGCTGGGGTCGGACGGGGACGCCGAGTCCCTGAGGGTCCGACCCCGGTCTTGCTGCTTTTCGGGTTGGCGTTGCTTGCTGACGCTTGAGGCTTTGCCTCAATTAGCTGGGGGATTGATGATATTCAGGAAAGCCCGCACGACGGGAGCGTCGTCGAGCGTCGTGTAGCTGATATACAAGTTGGCCGACGGCGGATTGGTCTTGATCGGCAGAAATACCACGCCGGGCCAGCCGATGCGGCTCGTCGTTTCCGGCACCAGGGTCACGCCCAGGCCCGCGCCCACCATGGCCAGCAGGGTCTGCGGTTCGCTTGCTTCCTGGAAGATCATGGGTTCGAAACCGGCATTGATACAGCATTGCACCAGGTAGCGGGGAAACGCGGACTTGTCGAGGTTGAGGGTCAGCATCGGCTCGTGGGCGATGTCGATCAGCTCGATGGCCGTGTTTTTCGCCAGCGGATGGTGTTCATTGACGGCCACGCAGACGTTTTCGCGGAAGCACAGTTCCTGGCGCAGATTGTCGTGGCGCAAGTCGTCGTCGTTGAGCTTGGGTTCGCGCCAGAAACCCACGTCGATCTGTTTGGCGCGCAAGGCTTCGTATTGCACCGTGGGACCGAATTCATGAATGGTCCAGGTGACGCGGGGAAATTTGGTCTGGAATTCTTCCAGCAGGCTGGGGATGGGGCCCCACATGGCCGAGCCGACGATGCCAACGCGCAAGCGGCCCACTTCGCCGCGGTCGATCTGGCGGATGGTATCGATGGTCATGCGCATCTTGGCCAGCAGCTCGGCCGCCTCGTTCATCAACGCCTTGCCCGCCACGGTCAGCTCGAAGGTGCGCGTGGTGCGCGCAAACAGGCGCACGCCCAGTTCGCTTTCCAGTTTCATGATCTGCTGGCTCAGGGGCGGCTGCGAGATATGCAGGCGCTCGGCGGCGCGGCTGAAGCTTTTCTCCTCGGCAACGGCAAGAAAATACTTTAACTGTTTCAGATCGATGGACATGCTTTCCTTGGCGTTGCGTGGTGCCTGGCGATGGAACGGCGCGCGGACCGGTAACGGCGCGCGCGCTTTCTTTACAGCAGTCCTATTATCGTGCCACGACCGCCTGCATGGCAATGGCCAGCGCGGTGCCGACTTGGGCATTGTGTTTGACCAGCGCGATATTCGTCGCCAGGCTGCGGCCATCCGTCAGCTGCTTGATGCGCGACAACAGGAATGGCGTGACTTGCTTGCCCTTCACGCCGCCCGCGTCCGCTTCCTGCAAGGCTTGCGTGGTGATCGCATCGATTTCTTCCTTCGGCATCGCTTGCGCGGCCGGCACGGGGTTGCTGACGATCACGCCGCCTTTCAAGCCCA